>BQIV01000017.1 GCA_021604005.1 Nitrospirales bacterium
CCCTTTAGCACACGTAAGACCAGGGCGGCTCGTCGTTTCGCGGTCCATCGTTCAATCGGTTCGTCCTGTCCCATCGATTCCCTCCTTTAAGCAGTGGGTTCTGTCTTAAAGGTGGTCTCACTTTCAAGGGGAGCAGTATAAACCTTCCTTATAATATTGAGGCGGTACCGCACGGAGTTCGTGGTATTTTACTGCTTGGAACGTATATGGACTCGCGATGCTTGTGTGCACAGAACATGTTCACATTTCGTGGTCACCTTATGGGTGAGGGAAGATGTGAACATGTTTTCGGCGCAGGAAGATCTGCCATGGAAAGCCTAGCCACGATTGTTTCGTGTTCCATGCCATGATAAGAGGACAGCCTTAGTTGAACGTCTCGTTGCGGCCCACTCTTTGTATTTCAGGTAGCCAGATGTGCAGACGTTCGTGATCCAACAGCCGTTTCGAGGTTTAACTCCGTGTGATCCTGCAAGTCGAAGACCCGATCACTATATAGTCTGGCAATATGAAGAATTTGCGAAAAATGGAAAAGATAATTCCCCAGTCTGTTCACTCGTTTTGACAGTCTTTACACGGGTATGGTATCTAAAATTACATATTCACAGGATGTTCGGTTATGGAAGAAGACCAAGAAAACACACTTTTAGTTCGACGTGATAAAGATGGCGCCGTCACGCTCTATGCTGATGAAGATTGGGCTATAGAACGGGGCGTCGATCCGTCTGAGCTCATTACCGTCCCTATACCGCGGGAGCTCTTCGCATCGGGGACCGTCCAGCAACTCCGTGAGCATGCAGCGACATACCTGGAAACATTGAATGAGTCACAAGAATCCTAACTTTTAGACGATTCCTTCTCACGGAACTTGCAACGTGTAGATAACGGATACCACATGCCAACGTTAGCCTATAATCATATTGAGTCATCTTTGAATGAGCTTCCCATTCAAAATCGCACAATGCTTCGCTTGTTGCTGCTCCAGTATTTCCCGCTGGCTCAAGAGGAAATTGAGTTTATGGCAGCAGACCAACCAGACTCCCGCTTTATGTCTGGCGAACAACCCAAAGAAAACCTGTTCTCAAAAGAAGCAATCGTGAACGTTTCAAATCGTGCATCACAGTATCAAACGTACCTTCGTCAAAAGCGAGAGCGGCCTGGGTTGCAAGTGGAATGCCTTGAGCAACTCATGGCATACACGGCCAAAGAACTCAAAGTGCTAGAACAATTAATGACGGAGGAATTTGCGATTGATCGGCACACACAAGATGACTATAAAACCCAAGCTATGACGGCTTTAGTCAAACAAAATCTGAGAAAACTGAGTCGCGCTTTTGAAGAAGGGGAGGTTTCCGACGAAGATTATCAAAAAAAACGGCTCCTCCTTGAGTACCAACTCCTCCTTAGAAGGCAGCAGCGACAACGACGACAACTCATGGCTGCCAAACAAGATTTCCAGCTCTCCGGAAAAAGCCCGCTCAAGGACCATGAGATTGCCCACATATGGGGTATTCCTCTAGGCAGCTTGGCCGCTCGAAAAGTCAAAGCACTTCACCTGTACTTAACCTCAATACAGAAATGCCTCCATAACACCAATGGTCATTCCGAGGCATCAGGATCACCTGAAGCATCGGAAGTCAGGCCTGATTTTTGGCAGCAAACACTTCAAACACTATCCACACGGCCACTTGAACGATCCGTCGTCGCCTATGGAGGCCAGGAACGGACGGAGGAACAGCTTATGGAGAAGCTTGAAGCATTTGTCATGCGAAAATTTCCAGAAGAGGAGGAAACAAAGTTTTGGGCTTCAATAAGCAAAATCCATGACAGTGAACATGCTGGCATGTGGACGTCTCATGAGCGTGCAATTTACTCGTTACAACGTCTTTCGGCTATCCTAAATGAAGTTGATCAATCAGACGAGGCGATTGCAGAGGACTTACAAAACAGGACAGCACCCCCAACTTCTGCAGAACAGCTCCCAGAACCTGAAGAGACAGAAGATACGGGTGAACTCAACGAAGAAACAATTGGGATATTACAGAAATTGGTTGGAGAACTTGACGATAAGCGACGAACGTAATCAATCGACACCAGCCCCAGGCCGTTCGGCCGATCAGACTATTTTCACCAAACTCTACATCAGGTCACCTCTAAAAACCAGGATTTTTTCGTGAGGGCAAGGAAGCCGCGCGCGCAAAACCGCAGTGTATAGAGGCATACATGAGGATTTGAGCACGCGGCTGACGCCGCCATCGCGGAAAGGGACGGTTTTTAAAGGTACCCATCACTCAGAACCAACGGTCTCGAGACAAGCACCTGGCTTACCCCCGCATACTTGACAGGATCTGCGTTGACCAGCCGATTGCTTCAATGTAGGCATTCTGAAGAACAGAAGGGTCAATGTGCACACAAGACACGTCTTGCCACTTTCCTTGCTCAAAGGCAATCACGCAATCCAATACCTGCCCTAACAATCCTGTTCGCTCCAAAAGTGCCCCTTTCACTTCCGGCGATAATGGTAACGAGTCAAGGACTTCGGACAATTCACAATCAAAAAATCCATCCAGGACCGAAAATAAACCAATCGTAAAAAACTGATCGACGGCATCCTGCTGAAGCGCGCGTCCAAGTTGTTCGCACATAGAGGCACGAACCGTGGCCGTGACTAGTAATTCAAATGGTTTTTCCTCCATGCTGGCTAAGCTCATTAACGTGACCCACATCCTAAGCTTATCGATCCCCACCATACACGCCGCTTGCGCAATGGAATCAACCTTTCGGGGCAACCCGCAATATGCGGAGTTCACATATCGCAACAGTTTATAACTCAACGAGACATCGCTCTTGATTTCTTTTTCAATCTGGGTGATTTCAATATCACGTTCTTGTAATTTTGCAAGCAACATGAGAATTGCCATGCGATTCGCAGGCACCTTCGCCCCGGCAATGACATTCGGTTTACAAAAGAAATACCCTTGAAAATAATCAAACCCAAGACCTTGGCAAAATTCGAAGTCTTCATGGGTTTCAACTTTTTCAGCTAAGAGTTTCAGTGGATGTTGGCGGAGCCAGAGCACATGCTCTTCAATCTCTTCACGCGACAACGCCATCACATCGACCTTGACGATATGCGCAATATCGACTAGCGGCTGCAAGGAATCATGATAAATAAAGTCGTCAAGCGCGATGGTGTATCCTTGCTTCGCTAACTCTGTGAGCGCTTCGATAATCGGCTCCGTCGGCTCAACATCTTCTAGAATCTCCAGCACAACTTGCTCTTTGGGCAATGTCTGACACAGCTGGCCCAAAATCAGATTAGCCGTGATGTTAATAAACGCGAGACGATTGCCAACGATCGGCTCCAGACCAATTTCCAACATCGCATTAAGCATGACATTGGCTGTCGCGGCATCCCCATCGACAAAATTGGCCTGATTCGCGCCTCCACCGCGATATAACAATTCGTAAGCAAACACGTCTACGCGACTTCCATATATTGGCTGACGCCCAACCAGCGCAGTCGTATTATTCACAGAGGAGGTATTAGTCATTGGCATAGAATACGGAACCTAGTAAATATGGACACAATTCATATGTGTTACGATCGGTTACTCTATATATCGGTCATATATACTACGGAAATATAGTGAATACGATAAGATCATATGGATGTGCTATTTAACCCTATTTTGAGACTCCTTATCGGTATTTAAAATTCCTAGCTTGAGGAAAAGAGCGCGTCAACCGGTAAAAATAGGTGAAAAAGTAACACAGTCTCTTTTAGCACGTATTTGGCTTCCAAATAATTTCTCTCTATGACGTTTTTCCCGTAAGCAGAATTGAGAGAACGCCCAGACCTATGGTATAGAGAGGTGATCGAGTATTGCCAAAGACTATCGAAACGGGTGTCATTCGTACGTGGCGGTGTAGCTCAGGTGGTAGAGCAGCGGACTCATAAGCCGCGGGCCGGGGGTTCGAGACCCTCCACCGCCACCATTCCTTCTTTCAGCCCACAGCATTACCAACTCTCCAAGAAATAGTGCCACGAACCGTCTTCCCTCCTTTTGTGGTATTTACCTCCAGGTATCAATGACGCCACACTGATTCGATGAACACCGTTCCGCGGAAATGGATAAAAGGATTAGTCGGGGGTATGGCAGGACTCCTTGCCTGGACCCTTTCACTCCATATAGTACCGGTGCAACTTGACGCTCAACAGAAAACCATTGGCCAATGCCATACCCCAACCATCAATCAACAGATCTTTCAAAGTATGACAGAGGGTATCGTGACGCACATGTGGAATAATGGGATTATTCTCTCCATTACCGTCTCAGAAGACTGGAATTCATTAAGTCCGCATTCGCAAGAACATCTCTATCGTGCTCTTGGATGCCTCGCCCATGGAAAGCGCGTAGCCTTTCAGATCATTCCATCGTGGATTCGCGCATTAGGAGGACCCGTACCACACGCAACCTCGCCAGGCAGTACCACTAACATCTATCAGGCCAACCAATTGTAAGAAGACAGAGAAAAAATTAGAAGTGTGCGGACGACTGCATTTCCGCGAGTGATTCGTGGTAGTACGCGGCTAACCAATCATCATGACCAGAATCCACAAGCATCAATTGTCGTTGATCGTAGGTATTCGCCCAGTAGATATACGTGAATGGCCCACTCCGTCCCAATTCAATGTGCATCGCACGGCCGTCAGACTCATGAAACGTTTGTTCTTCCTGAATTGAACGATCCGGTAAGGCAGACCACACCTCCTGAGCGGCAATGGTATGATTTTCATAAGCAGGAATGGGGTCTTGCGAAGGAGTTGGATCCTCATTTCCCCATATCTGCTGAATCGATTCTAGAACGTCTGACTCCGACATCTGTGCAAAGCGTGTCCAGCTCTGAACAATGATCGAAGCATCACGTACGCTTCCCAGTAACATTCCATGAAATCCAGCAGTCGTTGTCACCCATCCATAGGCAAGAGCCTTTCGCCATATCCCGACTTGTAACGTACAAGATCCAATCACCTGATTGAGTTGAACATCGTGAGACATCGCGCCTTGCACAACATTTAAGGCGGCGCTCAGGTGAGCTGCCGTGTCGCCGGAACAGTCATAGAGGCTTTGCCCTTCTTTCCATTCGGGCTCCTCATGCCACGCCAATGTCCGCTCCTGTCCTTGACGAACAAGCTCATACAACGGTCCGTCTTCTACCTGCACCCCAACCATGTCATACCCTAATAACGACGGCGTCGACATAGGGTAAAATTCTCGCCGTGCAAACGCCCGTTGAAGCAACAGTCTGCGTCCTAGATGCCGCGTTTTTTCACAAAGGACCATCTTCCCAGTCGGAGACATGAGACCGCATAGGGCATCGATACGTTCTCCAATACCTGTGGCTTCTTCAACCGCAAGCTGACGGGCTGAGTCATGACTTCGTGCAAACGTATTCCAATCTGCACTAGAGAGCCCTGGAGAGTCTTCAGCTTGAAACAAGGCATGCGTCGAGACAATGCAGTCATGCGTTCCCGTCATCGCATCATAGGGAATCTGACGGCATTCAAAACGAATATTCCGTAACCCGCGGTGAGACACTTGATTCGAGGCAGCTTCAATAGAATGCGATGAACGATCAATACCCAGAAATTCTATGTCCGGAAACAGGGAAGCCCAAAACGTGGTCAAAATGCCAACCCCACACCCAAAATCAAGCACACGTCGCACTGTGAAGAGTCGCTGAGCAATGGCGACGCCAACTTCAGCAAAGAAGTTATACCGTTGGCTATACAACACGGGAAGGATATCTGCATTCGCCGCTAAATCGTAAAATTGAATATCTGCGGTTGGGTCAGTTTGATCTTGTCGATACTGAATCAATTGATGAAGAGACGACAGATCTGTTGGCGACAGCACGTTCCGCTGCCACGCAAAGTAATCAGCTTCATCCTTGAACAGTTTGAGTCCCCACGACTGCAAATGCTGCTCAATCCGATGCGAAAGTTCAACGCGCGAAAGTGGAGTACCCATAGGTCAAAATACGGCAGACGTCATGCCAAGCCTTCGGTCAAGAGAAGGCACGCAACAAATGTGACACGCAAATCACGGCTCCAGGATTCATCATCTGCGATTAGGAGTAACAAGTTAAAATTTGGATGATAACATCATGGCATCTTGATAGGTCTGGGGCACTGGATGCGGTTGTTGGAGTTGTCCCGTTCCAAGTACAATAAACTTTTCAGTCGTCAATGTCTCAAAGGTCACGGGGCCACGCGCATGAAAATGCGTAGTATTCATCCCAACTTCAGGTCCTAGCCCCAACTGCTCACCGCTATGAAGGCGTGTCGACGCATTCACCAGCACAGCGCTGGAATCGACTTCTTGCACAAACCGCATGGCCGTCTCATAATTCCGCGTCACAATCGAATCCGTGTGCCCCGGGCTGAATTGCGCAATGTGGGCAAGGGCTTCATCCAGATCATTGACGACTTTGATGTTCATCGATAACGATTGATATTTCTTGCTCCAGTCTTTCTCGGTCGCCTCTTTAATCCCCAAATGGCCGGTCATTGCCATGATGCCCATAATCGACACCGTCTTTGGACAGCCCGTAAGCGTCACCTTAAATTCGTCTAGCAAACGCCGCATTAATCCTGGAAGAAGATGCCGGACAACTTTTTGATTGATCAGTACCGTATCGGCGGCATTGGATGCCTCGGGATTTTGGACTTTCGCATTCACCACGATGGTTTGAGCCAACGGAATATCAACATCGCCATCCACATACACATGCGACAGACCACCGTCGTACCCCAAAACGGGCACTTTCGCTTGCTCTAAAATACCTTTTCGCAGAGACGTTTTCCCTCGAGGAATGACCGCATCTATATATGACACCAACCGGACCAATTCTAAGGCAGCCTCCGGCTGTGGCCGGTCGATAAATGTCATCACACCGTCCGGCAGGCCACTCTCAGAGCCAGCCGTGATGAAACACTCTGCAATGGCCGTGTTGGTATACAACCATTCACTGCCTCCTCGATAGAGACAGACGTTTCCGGTTTTTAGGCACATGGCAAAGGCTTCGATCATGACATGCGGGGCCATATCCGAAATAACCGCAATGACCCCCAGCGGCGCCCGGACACGACCAACGTGCATCCCATCGACCGTCATCCACATTGAGGACATATCTCCAATGGGGTCCGGATAGTCGATAACCCGTCTGAACCATTCCATCATCTGCTCCAACGACTCCTCGGTCACTCGAACACGTTCTACCATTTGACGGTATACTTGCTTATCGATATCTTTGGAAATCTGCTCCAAGTCCTGCCGGTTCGCCTCAAGAATGCTCTGTTTCTTTTCAGAAAACGCTGAAAGCATGGCGTCGAGCCCTTGGGCTTTGGCTTGGCTAGAAAGACGGGCAAAAGGCCGCGCCGCCGCTTTTGCTTTCTTCGCTAGACCTTGAATATATAATTTCGCCGGAATTTCAACCATCGTTCACATCCCCTTCTTCCCATAACAGTGGAACGGTTCACCGGACAAACGTGTGGACTATACAGAGGCACAAACAAGGGAGTCAAAGAAATGCAACAGAACAGTTTCAACTGATCCTCCCCCTATGCTCCCTACCAGAGTCTTTACGTGCTTGAATTCATGAAGACTCTATGCTAATCTTTCTAAGTTTGTGAATGTAAAAGTCTTTTCGTAAAGTCTTCTCAGCCACCTGGCAACTTTTCTTTCTCGAACACGGATCAGCATAGCCAAGAATATTCTGTCACGAACTCGTGATAATAATTGTTTTTTCCAATTACATGAAAGGGGGTGGGAAAGCTTTTTATGGTAACGATTAAATCTCTCTTGGAAGCCGGCGTACATTTTGGGCATCAAACGAATCGATGGGACCCCAAAATGAAACCCTATATTTTTGGCGAACGAAACGGCATTTATATTATCGATCTGCAAATCACCCTGCATCTGTTTACAAAGGCCTATCACTTTGTGCGAGATACGGTCGCTTCCGGTGAGTCGGTGTTATTTGTCGGTACAAAACGCCAGGCCATGGATATCGTCGAAGAAGAAGCCACGCGATGTGACATGTTCTACGTCAACCAACGATGGTTGGGTGGGATGCTCACCAACTTCCAAACACTTCGAAAAAGCATCGGACAGCTCAAAAAACTCGAAGCGGCCGAAACTGACGGCACCTATGAACGACTCAAGAAAAAAGAAATCGTCCGCATGGAAAAAGAGCGGGGCAAGTTACAGAAATACCTTAACGGAATCAAGGAAATGTCAAGCCTTCCAGGCTGCATTTTTGTCCTTGATACCAGAATTCAGCATATCGCCGTGAAAGAAGCGAATCGTTTGGGAATTCCGGTCATTGCGATTGTTGACACAAATTGCGACCCCCATGGAATTGACTATCCCATTCCTGGGAACGATGATGCGATCCGTTCACTTAAACTCTTTTCAGCAAGCATTGCCGATGCCTGTCTCGAAGGCATTGAACTTCGCAAGAAGCAGGAACAGTCGACTGAAGGCGAAGATGGCGTCATGGCGGAAATGCTCTCGGTCAGAACTGCGACTGACAGTACGGAAAGTGTACAAACGCCCTAACGTATAGTCCTGTGTATCATAACATAGCGTAACGACTCACACCTACACATACAAAAAGGAGAGGTTCACTCATGGCTAGTTCTGCTGCCTTGGTGAAAGAGCTTCGTGGCAAGACCGGGGCAGGGATCCTTGATTGTCAAAAAGCTCTTCAAGAAAATGATAATGATATCGAAAAAGCCATTGACCATTTACGGCAAAAAGGGTTGGCGGCAGCGCAAAAAAAGGTTGGACGCGAGACCAAAGAAGGACTCATTTATGCCTATATCCATCCTGGCTCTAAAATTGGGGTGATGCTGGAAATTAATTGCGAAACGGATTTTGTCGCCCGCAACGAAGAATTCTCTGCTCTCTCAAAAGATTTGGCCCTTCAAATCGCAGCGGCCAATCCAAACTACGTGAAACGAGAAGACGTCCCTGAAGACATCATTACGCGCGAAAAATCCGTCTACGAGGGACAAGCCAAAGAAATGGGAAAACCCGAAGCAGCCTGGGAGAAAATCATTCAGGGGAAGCTTGAAAAATTCTTTCAAGAACAATGTTTGCTTGAGCAAGGTTTTGTCAAAGATCCCAACACATCCATCAAAGAATTGCTCACGCAAAAGATCTCCAAACTCGGTGAAAATATTATTGTGACACGGTTTATCCGCTATCAGTTGGGACAGGAATGAACCCTCCTCAATATCGGCGCATTCTCCTCAAAATTAGTGGAGAAATGTTAGCTGGTGATCAAGGCTACGGCATCCAGCCTTCAATCCTTGATAATTTGGCCTCTGAAATTTCGGATGTCATGGCGATGGACGTGGAAATCGCACTTGTCATTGGTGGAGGAAATATTTTCAGAGGGTTGGCGGCAAGCGCCTCTGGAATGGAGCGAGCTTCCGCAGACTATATGGGCATGCTCGCGACACTCCTCAATGCACTGGCATTGCAAAATGCCCTGGAGGCCAAAGACGTTGCTACGCGAGTTCTTTCGGCCATTGAGATGCGGCAATTAGCGGAAGGGTATATTCGTCGTCGAGCCATCAGACACTTAGAAAAAAAACGCGTCGTTATTTTTGCCGCCGGTACGGGAAATCCCTATTTCACTACCGACACCGCTGCCGCCCTCAGAGCCATGGAAATTGGGGCAAATGTCATCCTGAAGGGGACAAAGGTAGATGGCATTTATGATGCCGACCCCGTGACCCATCCGGAAGCCAAACGGTTCACGGAATTGCCGTTCCTCTCTGTTCTTAATAAAAATTTGAAGGTTATGGATGCAACCGCCATTACCTTATGCATGGACAATAATCTTCCCATTATTGTTTTTGATTTGACTAAGTCCGGCAATATCCGTCGCTTGCTGGAAGGACAAACCATTGGGACTCGTGTTGCCCATAATGCTATAATTCAGTAAAAGGACGTTTTGTCATGGCACATCCATCGCTTCAAAAAGTCACACAACTCATGGAGGGAGCGATTGAACATCTCAAGCGGGAGTTCACGACATTACGCACAGGCCGGGCATCAGTCGCCCTCCTCGACCATATTACGGTCGAATACTACGGAACCCCCACACCACTCAAGCAAGTCGCCAATCTTTCTGTTCCGGAAAGCCGTCTCATTCACATACAGCCGTGGGATCCGTCAATCATTAAAGATATTGAGCGGGCGTTAACGGCATCGGAATTAGGCGTCACACCTTCAAACGATGGGAAAATCATTCGCTTGCCCATTCCGCCGCTGAGTGAAGAGCGACGGAAAGAACTCGTGAAATTGTGCAAGAAATATGGAGAAGAGACCAAAATTCAAATTCGAGGATTTCGTCGAGATGGGAATGACGAGTTAAAACATCTTCAGAAAGATGGGGAAATTTCCGAAGATGATCTTCATCGCGCTGAAGCCGAGAACCAGAAATTGACCGATACATATATACATAAGGTCGATGATTTGTTAAAGAAAAAAGAAGAGGAGATACTCGAAATTTAGAGTGCATTTTGTGATACCACCATCCACCGTCGCCAGACCGTCAACGACCCTCGACCTTTCTCCTATAACCGCCACGATTACCCTTTCGGCGCTAGCCCATAATCTTTCGGAACTCCGACGTCTTGTGCACCCAACATGCGATATTCTTGCCGTTGTAAAAGCCGATGCCTATGGCCACGGCGCCCCAACCATTACCCAGGCACTCATTGACCTGGGCATTCAGCGTTTCGGAGTTGCAACCGTTCAAGAAGGCAGTGCGTTACGTGCACATGGAGTAACTCAACCCATTCTCGTCATGGGAGGTCTTATCCCGAGTCACATTCCTGAACTGATCCACCAACGATTGACTCCGGTGCTTTCTCATGAAGACATGATTTATGCCTTGGCTGAAAGCCTTCCCCGTCATGCCCCACCGTACCCCGTTCATACGAAGGTTGATACCGGAATGCGGCGATTGGGGTTCAATCCAGAATCGGTCGTATCATGGCTTGACTCAAAACCGTTTGAGTCGAAACTAGCCATCGAAGGGGTCATGACACATCTTGCAGATGCCGATGACTCCAACCAGGAATTTACCGAACAGCAATTAGCCTGCTTCCAAACGGTGCTGACACACGTGAAACGTGCGGGGCATTCTATCGCCTTGATTCATGCCGCCAATAGCGCCGGAATCATGTATCACCCTTCATCGCATTTTACGATGGTTCGCCCGGGACTGATGCTGTATGGCTACACGACCAGAAAACCGCGAAACTCAGATATCGCCTTACAACCCGTGATGAACGTTTCAACGCATGTCGTCCACGTTCGCTCTGCCAAACCGGAAGAATTCATTGGCTATAGTCGCGGGTTTAAGACCACCAGAACATCAAAAATCGCGGTCTTGCCAGTGGGGTATGCCCATGGGTACTCGCGCAGTCTCTCCAACCGAGGTATGGTGCTTATTCAAGGGCAACGAGTACCCATTATCGGAAAAATCTGTATGGATATGATGCTGGTCGATGTGACCGACCTCGCACATGTCGGCATCGGCGAAGAAGTGGTATTAGTCGGGAAACAAGAACATGAGGAAATCTCGGTGGAAGAGATCGCTGACAGCCTAGGCACGCTGCCCTATGAAGTCTTATGCAACATTGGCACTCGAGCCCATCATGTGTATCGACCTCATTGAACGGCACTTCCGCATGTAGGCAATTGTGAGGGGCCGCTTGTCAGGTGTGTAATTTTCGCTTGAGTCGCTTTTCCACACTGGCCACTTTTCCGCCTAATCGACCTTTTTTGCCTCGACGGTAATCGACCTTCATCACACAGGATACACGCCCGCAATCTTTTTTCATGCATTCATAACATTGTTTGACGACATCAAAGACTTCATCCCACTCCCCTTCGAGAACCGTACCCATCGGATTCAGCCGGTAATCCACGCCGCTTTTGTCGATAATATCGAGAGACCGCGACACATATTTACTGACACTTTCCCCTTTTCCAAGTGGCGACATACTGAATTCTAACAGCACCATAGTCTATGACTCCTTTACGGCATGAGCGAGCCGTTGTTCTTGCCAGGCCTTCGGATATTCAAGCGTACCAGAAAGACGGAAGCCCTCGATAATCTGTTGAAGTTGCTCTCGTCGTTTGCGTTCACTTGGTTCAGAATCACGAAGATTCGCACGAACCGTAGAAAGCCAGTCGAGGATGTCGACCAGTTCTTCATCGAGCACAGTGTCTAAATCTTGCCGAAGCGCCTTCGCGAGTGATGGTGAGGCCCCACTCGTACTAATGGCCACGCGCAAATGCCCACGTTTAACCAAGGCGGGCATCGTAAATGTGGAAAGATCGGGTTGGTCAATGGACCACACGAGAAAATGTTCAGTTTTTGAGAGCTCATAGAGCTGTTTTGCCAGATCATGATCTCCAGCTACGGTATTCATTACCGCAGTCACTCCATTTTGGACATCGGTGATACGAAACATTCTTCCGCGATGAATGATTCTTCCGGAAGCGGTATATTTTCGAAGAATGGCATGAAGCGTCGGATGGATAACCGTGACTTTGGCTCCGGCATCCAACAACCGTTCAATTTTCTCAACAGCTTCGTCTTCCCCCCCAAGAACAAGACATGATCGACCTTGCACATTTAACGACACTTGAAACCCTGGGTTAAACTCCATTGTCTATTTCCTTTCAGTTCAAAAACATCACTGAAAGCCATATTACCTGAGAGGAAGTCGTCAGGAAAAGGTATCGCACGATATCTACTCGTCTGCAAACGAAAATAGGAAGGTGGGGTAAGCAGGAACCGACCAATTACAGCAATGGATCTGAAATGACTGACTCCCCTGTTTCACCTGTCATCTCATCCGCCTGGTCCGGTTCATGTTGCCCATCCGGCTCAGACTGTTCATCAGTGGGCGGAGCAGGTTCAGGTAGAATGGGAGGAGGAGAAACCGGCAATTCACGATCGATAGGAGTTTCATCCAATGAAGGACCGAGTTCCGGGGAAGAAAATTCTCCTGATTTTTTCACACGCAGTATTGGCGGATCAGTCACAAATGGCGCATAGACTCTGGTATCCAACGTGACAACATCCCCTTCATCCACCAACAAAGAAATTTCCGTGATTTTTTTTTCAAACGTCGCCAACAACGCACCGTCTGGAGCGGAAATGGTGAGTAAGAGACGGGCTTCTTCAGATTGTTTTTTGACAACAACACCTTCTACCCCAGCGCGTGTTGCTGAAAGTCCCGTTGGAAAATACTGACCAAGATATTGAGGCGCAAGAGAAGGCGCACCAAGCCCAAGCCCTATACCAACGAGAAAAATGAAAAGGAAAAGCCACAATTTCTTCATACGACGCTCAGACGGCAGCCCACGAGTCCTTCCTCCCCGAACGAGACTATTGTCATGACAGGATATCCAGTCCCACGGCGATTCGTACAATACGAAATGTCAAGACACGGGAAAATCTGCAAGTACGAATCAACAATTTCCTATTTTAACACGATCGTCAGTCTTGGGAAGAAACTCTTCACACAGATTGTCGGAGTTTCTGGTAGAATCCGTGGATGTGTGCATCTCGACTCGCTCTGTACCTCTGCACGTGTTGCATGTTCTGTATTCAGGCATGCACCTCTTCATCCCTTATCATCCCGGAAGCTCTCGAATCCCGAGTCGACAAACAGCTAGTGTTTTCCAAAGTCATCCAAAATCCAGACGCGTATACTGGAAAATGGCTGCTCATTGGCGGTGAGGTCCTGCATACTCATAGCCTGCACGATAGAACTCGTCTTGAAATTCTTCAATTACCACTCAATGAATGGCAGCAACCGCAACCTCAACGATCTGCCTCTCATGGACGATTCCTTGCGCTTCATACAGCATTCGTAGATCCAGCCACCATTCCTTCCAATACGCGCGTCACTCTTGTCGGTGAAATGACAGGCTCGGAACGTGCTTTACTTGATGAGATGGAATACCAATACCCCACATTGACGATTCAACACCTGCATGTTTGGGAACACGACACGTCAACGCGTTCCACACACAATAAACCTCGCTGGAGTCTATTTGGCGGCGGAGGGACAGGAGGTCGATCCGGAGGCGGATTCAGTATTGGATTCGGCTTTTAAGCGTTCTTCGCCCCTAGAAGTTAGCCGGACGAATTGAACACACCCGCCTCGGCATGATCACGTCATAAGAACAAACCTGCTCTTGTTATAGTAAAAGACGGCGGTTCACGTTGCCATATTCATCAAAATCTTTTGTACACCGGCATCGGGAAAAGAACGTGTTGTTAGAGGTGCCCTTATAAATGTGGAAGTCCCATGTCGTGATGCCAACAATACCCCAACAACGCCAACCGGGTCCGCGAAGTTTTCATGATATCATACGCATGAGCGCATCACCCTGCCGACTCAATCGGCTCACTAGAGTCTGACGATTGACTCTCTGCGCGTACAAGCGGAATATAAAATTTATCGACATATTCTTTTAACATTCGACGAGCGCTAAACTGCGGAGCATTCGTGCGAATGGCATTCTTGACAATCGTCACCCAACCATGAGGGACTCGATCCTGGTCACATTGATAATACAGGGGTATGACTTCTTCTTCCAGAACAGTATACAGGACATTCGCATCATGGTCATCCTGAGCCTGTTCATCTAATGGTTTCGATGTCGTGGGGAATGCCCACCCATTTGAACCGTCATACCCTTCTTTCCACCAACCATCCAAGACACTGAGATTCGGCACGCCATTTAAGGCGGCTTTTTGGCCGCTCGTCCCACTGGCCTCGAACGGAGCACGCGGATTGTTCAACCACACATCGACGCCTTGGACGAGAAATTTTGCCACATGCATATCGTAATCTTCCAAGAAGGCGATACGACCTCCCATCTCACGTGATTGTGCATAGCGATAAACTTCGTGGATCAGTTGCTTTCCAGGTTCATCTGCAGGGTGCGCTTTACCGGCAAAAATAAATTGCACCGGCCGCCATCGATCTTTCAGAATAGCTCGCAGTCGATCGAGATCACGAAACAAGAGATTCGCCCGCTTATACGTCGCAAACCGTCGCCCAAATCCAATCGTGAGGACATAGGGATCAAGGAAGGTTCCTCCAGGCAAAACCTGCTCGGCATGAAGACGCCCAGATACCCACCCCGAACGAATACGGTGTCGAATGAAATTTAACAGCTTCCGCTTGAGGACTTGGCGGACTTCCCAAATTTCATGATCCGGAACCTCAAGAATTCGCTGCCACATCGCAGAATTATCCGACTCCGACATCCAATCTGGACCAAGATATTTACTGTATAAATGATTCATTTCAGATGCGATCCACGTTGGCACATGCACCCCATTCGTCACATGTTGGATGGGCACATCCCGTTCTTGAAGGTCTGGCCAGAGACACTGCCACATTCGACGAGACACACGCCCATGTTCGGCACTTACGCCATTTACGAGGGAAGAAAAATAGATCCCTAAGGCCGTCATATGAAAATGCTCTACAGAGTCATTGGGATGCTTGCCAAACTCCAAGAACGCTTGCTTTGAAAACCCACATTGTTTCCAAAATCCGGCAAAGTACTCCTCTATAAGCTGATGTGAAAAGAAATCGTGACCAGCCTCCACAGGGGTATGGGTCGTAAAGACTGAATTTTGCCGAATCGCTTCAATGGCCCTGGGAATCGCCATTCCTTGCTGTACATACTCTTGAAGCCGTTCGACGTGGAGAAATGCCGCATGGCCTTCATTCGCATGCCAGGCCTGAGGATGAATGCCTAGAGCCCTGAGCGCCTTCACCCCCCCCATGCCCAAGATCATTTCTTGCGCCAATCGAACAGGCTTATCTCCACCATACAGACGAGCCGACAATTGACGATCGTCAGGCGTATTCTCCGGGACATCCGTATCAAGCAGGTATAAGCACGTACGCCCGACGAACACTTTCCAGACTACACATGTGACCGAGCGATGACTCAATTCCACGGCGATACGGCATTGCGTTCCTGAGGCTGTGAGCGCCGGCTGAACCGGTAAATCTTGTTGATTGAGATTTTCATATTTCGCCACCTGCCATCCATCCAGCCCGATAACTTGTCGAAAGTAGGATTGGCGATACATAAAACTGACGCCTACCAATGGAACACCGAGATCGCTGGCTTCCTTCAAATGGTCTCCCGCCAAAATGCCGAGGCCTCCGCTATAAATCGGCACGGAATTATGGAGCCCGAATTCAGCAGAAAAATAAGCAATCGGCGCTTTCGCATGCATTGGATAGTTTGTGCCGAACCAATGCTCGTTCGTAGCCAGGTATTCATCAAAGGCCTTAAACGCCTCCACATACCGACGGCGAAACACAACATCTTCGGCCAGATGGTGTAAACGTGCCTGCTTGATCTCCTGAAGTTGTTTGACGGGATTATGATGGGTTAGACGCCAGAGGGTTTGGTCTAAGGCTTCAAACAGGTGTCGACTCTTGGGAGTCCAACTCCACCAAAGATTATTGGATAACTCATGAAGTCGTGGAACGCAGTCGCGCATGAACATGTCATTGGAAGAATCTGTGCTTGAGATGTCGGTCATGAACGCTCCGTTATCGTTAAGTGGCAATGTTGAGGAGTAGAAATTTCAAGTCAATAGTCAATGCCTCTCTTGACACAGTCTACCCGTACGCATTTCCGCAGAGGTAAAAGATACAGGATACTGCACACATCAAGAAAACGGACTTTAACATTCGGCAACTTTAAATTGCCACGTGTCAGATGATTCTTAGACTTTGCTCTGTGTCACAACCTTGGATACCCCAATAGTACCACAAAATCTGTTTTACATAGAACACAATTTTCGGTAAATTACAGTGAACGCATAGCAACATCTGAATAAATCCGCCGAAGCAACGATCGTTTCTGATCCAGAGGTCGTACCGTTTTTTGAGAGACAACTACGTACACGGCACGCAAGTGGGCCAGTTGTACCGGATCCTGACAGGCTATTCAACCATACTCCCATCACTTCGAATGTCTATAAAAAACCTTCAATATCGAGACGCCCATATGAAAAACACTTTGATCATGTGCATCGTAGGTGGAGTCTTCATTGCAACCCAAGCAATAGGAAATGCTCAAGGGACAATTCCCAGTGACTACCAGGGAATGTGGGGAGCCGGGGGATGCACCCACGCGAAATATTATATGCGCATTGAAGGGCATGGGATGCACATGTATGCGGCAGATAAGCAATTGCCATTGGGCGATTGGAAGGTTCCCACCGTGCACACCAACGGGACAACACTCATTATTGATACACAAGAGACAAATTCCCAACAAGATACACATATGGAACTCACCAAACTTTCAAACGGGCATCTTACCTTGCTCCTGAATATCGGAGGCAACGGTGGGACAGATGAACTCGTTGGATGTTAAGGCCCTATCCCGCTCACGCCGGTCTGCTCACACATGCATCTGTGCATATAACCTTCCCTTCATCACACTGAGTAAGAGAACCACGTGACTCACCCGACGCTTGACATCGAACATTTTCGTGAGCGGCTCCTCTCGCTTCGTGACGACATTTTGCAAATCGAAGCCACGGGTGATGAAGCGGCGCAAACCGTCGAGTTAGACCAAAGTAAAATTGGCCGTGTCTCACGAATGGATGCCCTTCAACATCAAGCGATGGCCAAAGAGTCACAACAACGAAGACAACTACGAAAGCAGCGAATTGAATCCGCCCTACAACGTATAGCAGCACAGACATTCGGAATGTGCATACGATGCGAAGAAGACATTCACCCTAAACGGCTGGCATTCGACCCTACCGTTCTCTTATGTATTGACTGTGCGAATCACGACGAACGATAACCTCCACTCGTTCTCAGTCCATCCTATGGTTCCAAACTCTCGGTGTCCTCTCTGCCATCATGCCACTATTCAGGACACCTATCACCGTGACCACAGACGAAACTTTTACTTATGTCATACATGCCAGCTCGTCTTTGTCCCGCCACATCAATTTCTTTCAACTGAAGCGGAAAAATCCGCCTATGACCATCACCAAAATTCACCGGAAGATCTCGCCTACCGGTCTTTTCTGAGCCGCCTGTTTATCCCCATGCACCGGCAAATTCCTCCCCATAGTCAGGGTCTCGACTTTGGTTCAGGCCCAGGCCCGACGTTATCCGTCATGTTCGAAGAAGCCGGACATTCCGTTGCACTCTACGATTGTTTTTTTGCAGATGATCGTTCAGTTTTTCAAGAAACGTACGATTTCATCACGGCATCCGAAGTCGTTGAACATCTTCACCATCCTCAAGAAGAGCTAGATGCCTTATGGAATATTCTCAAGCCTGGAGGCCTCTTCGGCATCATGACAAAACGCGTGTATAATCAACAGGCCTTCACAACCTGGCATTATAAAAACGACTTGACGCACGTCTGCTTTTTTTCACAGCCGACCTTTCAATGGTTAGCGGAGAAATGGAAAGCGCAGCTAGTAGTTGTCGGCCAAGATGTCGTGTTGTTTAAAAAATCTATGGACACATGACTTTGAGCGATGACATGCAACCAAGACAGCACGCTTATGCTCAATACGATTACCACGAAAGAACAACGTGAGAGCATGTGTGCAGCTCCATGAATCGTATCCACCGCCTGGATATTCCACGCATGTATCCCCTCCATGTTCTTGCTTTCATAAAGAGATTCATGGTTAAATGTAAGCCCCCTCTAAAATTCTCCCTCATCTACGTAAAAAGGTTCACAACAACAGGCGGAAACTTCCGTTTTTTCGAGCAGAATGTCGAACATCGATAGTAACCGTCAGGCATGGGCCATATTTTACTCATAATTAATACCTTCTTATTTGAATTGGAGAAAATACAATGAGATCCACGTACCTCAGTATTGCACCGCTCGTGTTCTGCTCGTGTTTATTGGCCTCTCACGCTATGGCCCAAAGTACCCATGGCGACTATTGTGACACCCATCAGGATGATTTTGGCAAAAATGGAAGACTGACGTTAGAGAATCATAAGAAGATGTATTTAGATGGGGCAGACTGGTGGTTTGACTCAAATACTCGGGAATGGAAAGAATGGCCATCGAGAAATACGTCTCATAGTTTAGAAGAGTATAAAGACCTGTATCTAAGTGGTCCGGAATGGTGGTCTGACTCCGCGTCTCGACCCCAGGAATGGCGCGAATGGCCCAATAATTCCATTCAAAAAACATTGGATTGCCACAAGAAACTCCATCTCAATGGTCCTGATTGGTGGTTTGACTCGAACACCCAGGAATGGAAACAATGGCCAAACTAACCTCGTAACACGCTTCACGCTCAAGCGTCGCTTCAGGAACAACGCCTTCAATTTCGTTGGAGCTGGTGATCTTCTGAACCAGCTCCAACCACCTTCTCCACAACATATTTTCTACAATATCCAATCTTCAATTATGTGTTTCTTCCGTCGAGCATCTCCGTTACGATATCGCGAATCCAAATACGTTCCAACTGAGGTCGATCAACGAACTCCGCGTAATACACCGTGAACATTAAGGAAGGTTATGCCCGCCTGGATGACCTGCAGACGATTGATGGTTCAATCACGAAGGGGCAATCAGTTGACCTGTAGATTCGTCATAACTGAAACGGCTATAACGAAATTCGGTGCACTATCCCCTTCACGCGCTATCATTGATACGTCAAAATGCCTGCTGATATTCAGATTGCCATCGTTGGCGCCGGAGCTGCAGGCTTAGCTGCGGCTATCTTCGCCTCCGAAGCCAGGCCAGACCTGCATGTCGTGCTCTTCGACAGCGCTCGTTCACTTGGCGCAAAGATTTTAGTATCGGGCGGAGGCCGGTGTAATGTGACGAATGTAGACGTGGCCTCCAAGGACTTCCATGCGCCATCTCGAATCGTCTCACGCATCTTACAACGATTTACCGAACGTGACACCGTACAATGGTTTGAATCCATGGGCGTCTCTTTGAAACAAGAATCCACGGGGAAGATGTTTCCCGTTTCCAATAAAGCTAGAACCGTCCTCCAGGCCCTCCTCCATCGATGTGAGAAGCTCGGTGTGGAAATACGAACACATCACCGTATCCAAGGTGTGAGAAAAACCCATAATCACTTTGCTCTTCAAACAGACAAGGGAATATTCACGGCGCAACATATCATTATGGCAACCGGTGGACGGTCATTGCCCAAATCGGGATCGGATGGGTCAGGCTGGAACATCATGCACCATCTTGGTCATACAATCACCGAATGTGATCCAGCACTGGTTCCGCTTGTACTTTCCGAAGGTTTTTTCCACCAAGATCTCTCTGGGACATCACATGAAGCCACACTCACAACGACCATAGACGGAAAAGTTACCGACCGTCGAACCGGAAGTTTACTCTGGACACACTTCGGCATTAGCGGCCCGGTTACGATGGATGCTAGCCGATTTTGGGTGAAGGGACATACCCAAGGGGCGGACACAACACTTTCGATGTCATTTTTTCCAACACAATCATTTGAAGAAGTGGATCGCTGGCTGGTACATGAAGCCGCACATGATCGTCAAACATCACTTATGGCACTCCTTTCGAAACACCTTCCTCACCGTGTCGCGAAAACATTATGTGCCTACCTCACAATGAACGGTACGTTACCGGTTCCTCCCCATGCTGCTAACAATGCGTGTTCTGCCGTATCACTCCGTCAACTGTCACGCACCACTCGACGGCGAGTC
The DNA here is from genome assembly GCA_021604005.1 of Nitrospirales bacterium. Classification (GTDB taxonomy): domain Bacteria; phylum Nitrospirota; class Nitrospiria; order Nitrospirales; family UBA8639; genus JAGQKC01. The sequence continues at coordinate 20,846 of BQIV01000017.1, forward strand.
ACCCACGTGTTAACGGGCTTATGTCTTCCCGTTGAGCGAGCCCGTGGATGGAATTTTGCTGAAGTCACAGCCGGCGGTATACCCTTACACGAGGTCAATGTCAATTCAATGGAATCACGAAAAGTCCCAGGTCTCTATGTCGTTGGCGAAATGCTTGATTGTGACGGACGTATAGGAGGGTTTAACTTTCAGTGGGCTTGGGCCACTGGTTATATCGCCGGCAGCAAGGTTGGACGAGGGCTCTAACCCCTTGATCCTGTGATGTTCTTGACAGGCCTTCCAAATTATACGTAGGATGTCACACAAGGCCTGCATGAATATGAAACGTATAGTCCATCCTGTCCTCAATCTCACACTGTTGGCATGTTTCCTGTTTGTTAGCGGAACACTTACCGTACAGGCCACTACTCACAGCCCACACCACACCGCTCATCATAAGGCCACCACACATTCGAATACTATTTGTTCATGGATGTGTGCTGCAGGCCACGTTCTGCAAACCATCGACTTTGAATTACGTGAGCCGGTGCAGACCAATATTGACATTGATCTGCCCATCCTGACTTCAGTCACAATCGTCTTGTCTCGATATTCCAACCCTCGTGCACCTCCTTCTGATGTTTCCCCAGTTGTAACCTTCTCTTAATTGCAAACAGAGAGACATGCTTGAGCTCTGTCGGTCAGCGTATTGGACTGCATGCATTCGCCATACGTGACCGTGCAACATCATTATTTATAAATATCTTTTACGCAATTCGAAGGAATATTGTTTGTTATGTACCACTATTTAAAAAGATCACATACATGGCGTCAGATACAGCGAACTCTCACACTGGCCTGCGTCCTCTTTTTTACCATCAGTAGTAGCAATGGCTTTGCGGCGCTTCTCGATGGCATGTTCGATGGATTCGAAGAATCCCTATCCCAACGGCTTGCGAAGAATGGCGAACAACTGACGATCGGAAATTTTTATACTCCAGAACGCGCAGACTCTCACGGCCCGATTGGCATGATGGGCGAGCATACGCACAACACAGGCGAACTGATGTTCTCCTACCGTTACATGCAGATGGAAATGAACGGGATTCGAGACGGAACCTCAGGATTATCTCCCATGGACGTGCGTGCCCAAGGCTTTGCCGTGGTTCCCACATTCATGAGAATGGAAATGCATATGTTCGGCGCCATGTATGGCGTGAACGATACCCTCACGCTTACCGCCATGTTGCCATATCTCCGTAACAAAATGGACCATGTCGCTGGCATGCCACTCGGAGCAGCCAAATTTCAGACACGAACGGAAGGAGCCGGTGACTTAAAGATCGGGTCGTTGTGGCGACTCTATGCCTTTGAAGCACCAAGTATTGGAGCACACCGGTTCCATTTAAACTTCAACGTGAGCTTACCCACCGGCGACATTACGCATAAAGGGACAACCCCACTCGGAGTCATTAGACTCCCCTACCCCATGCAACTTGGGTCTGGCACAGTCGATCTTCTTCCCGGCCTTACCTACGGAGGAGCCAAAGGAAATGCCTCTTGGGGATTTCAAACGCTGGGTACCTATCGAATCGCTAGGAATAAAGCGGGATATTCGAAAGGTGATGCCTATGAAGTTGGCGCGTATGGAGCCTATGCCTGGACAAATTGGATCAGCAATTCCGTCCGGTTTAGATGGCGGCATTGGTTTGATTACGACGGGCAAGATACCAAAATCACCAGACCTGCGGCTCAACAATTGGTGTTTACCGCAGACCCTGATCTTCGTGGCGGAAAACAACTCGATATTATGGGTGGAGTGAACTTCTTATTGCCCGAAGTTCTTGGATTGGAACATCGACTCGGGGTCGAAGGCGGCGTACCGATCTATCAAAACTTAGACGGGCCTCAACTGGAAACTGACTGGGCCGTGACCGTTGGCTGGCAGGTCATTCATTAATACCCGGTATACCCATGCGGCTGTGGGCTAGGATTGTATAAGGAGCATGATCATGAATGCGAGATACATAATTTGGGGCAGTATCCTCTTGGTAAGTCTTGGGGCATGGAACCCGACATTTGCCTATGAGACAACCGAAGTAGTCAATCCAGGCACACTCAGAGGTCATGTGAATTTTGAAGGGAAAATCCTAGCCCCACGCACATTTACCGTACAAAAAAATCCGGAAATTTGTGGTGAAACACGGTCGTTAACCAAAGTGTCTGTGAACGATGGAAAATTACAAGGAGCCGTCATTGCCCTCGAAGGCATCACGCACGGCAAAGCATTTGAAGAAACCCATCTACGAGCCAATCTCCCTGGACAGGGAGAATTTTACTACCGTGCAGGCAAAACCCTCAATCTTGAAGTACGGACCAAAAATTGTAATTTTGGGCCATTTACTGGCGTGCTCGCTCGAAATGAACCCATTCAATTTACCAATCACGATTCAATCAAACACACACTTCACACCTATGTGTTGCGTGGGAAGACGGCAAAAATTCTGAAAACCGTTCATAATCGAGGCATCCCTCCCTCAGGAACTCTCCAGGAAACATTTACGCACAAGACGTTAAAGAAACCTGGTGTCGTCGCTATTACCTGCGATCGGCATGATTTCATGGAGAATTGGCTGTACGTCGCCGACTCTCCATATTTTGCAATTTCGGATGAGCAGGGGCAGTTCACCATCGACCAAATACCTCCAGGAACTTACACTATGGTTGTGTGGCATCCAGTTCTTGGATCTCAAGAACACAGGGTGACCATTACCCCAGAACAGGACTTGGTCCAGAACGTAGAATTCGTCAAACGGTAAGGCCGATCGAAACATATCTCTGTCGCCAAACAACCGTTCCTCCTCTGGCTATTTTGGCATCAGACCCGTCTGATGCATAAGGTCAACACGATCCGCGAAACAGTCGTTTCTAGAATGATTCATGTTGACGCAAATCTCCTTACGTGATGGCCAAAAATTTCTTCGCGTAGATACATATCTCAAATTCATCGACTATGGTATAGTCGCGAAATCATGATGATGCGAATCCTGCCCATGGCATCATCATACTATTGATATATGCTGAGGCGAACCGTGCCCTCATGCTTTGACACCATCATGCTATCGTGAGAGATATCACCCTACAGGAGGACCTATGAGTACCCTGCCGCCCGCACCGATTGCCGACTTTATGCAACAAGATCTTGAAACCGTGAGTGAACACACGAGTGCAAAAGAGGCAGCGGCAAAGATGGCCGAACAACGCATAGGGTGCTTGATGGTTCACCGAGAAAACTCTGTTGGTGAGCATCCCCCGATTATGGGCATGTTCTCTGAAACCGACTTGGTTCGCAAAGTCATGACCCACGATCACACCGATTCCGTAACTCCTGTCTCAAAAATCATGACGACTCCTCTCCATACGATTGCCTCCGATCGTTCCATGCTTGACGCCAGTCATTTCATGGAACAACACGGCGTCCGCCACCTTTGCGTGGCTGAAGGAGATCAGATCGTGGGGTTAATTTCCATCCGCGACCTCGTGAGGCATTTTGTCTACGCAGATTCAGGCCCGATTCGCGAACTTGATAATGTCTACCGTCCGTTGAGTGTGCTCATGCGGCGACACATTGAACAGATTTCTGGAGAGGAAACCATTTTCACTGCCGCACAACGAATGGCGGAGAAACAAATCGGTGCGTTACTCGTGACAGAAAACTCAGCCATGATCGGCATTGTGACGGAACGGGATTTGATTCAGAAGGTCATGGCGTTCAATCACGATCCCAAGCACGTTCTTGTCAGTGCAACGATGAACCAACCACTCATTGATATCGATATCAACAGAACGGTTCACGACGCCAGCGACTTAATGGCGGAAAAATGGATCCGCCACTTACCGGTCACAGAAAATGGCCACATTGTCGGAATACTTTCCGTCAGAGACCTCATACGAATGGTTGCCCTCAGAGATCGCCCAAGATTTTTACGGCAACAATAGCGAATCACTTTCGGTCTTCATTCTACACAGCTCATTACGTCATGATGTGTGAATAGGGTTTTCTATGGCAGCGCTTATTTACGGACAGAAACTCTCAAAAGCCTTCGGCGTGAAACAGTTATTTCATGATTTAACGCTTGGCGTCTCAGAACAAGATCGCATCGGCATCATCGGTCCCAATGGATCAGGCAAAAGCACCCTTCTCAAGATTTTTGCCGATTTCGAACAACCGGATGATGGAACCATCACTCGACGCCAGCATCTTCGAATGGCTTATGTTCCACAACAACCGGAATTTACACCAGGATCGACAATCATAGAAGAAATGGAACATTCGGCCATTGACTCTGGCATGGAGAGCACTGAAACTGTGGTTCGTGTGCAAGAGATTTTAGGAAAGACTGGATTTGAGGATGGGGATCAACCCGTTGCGCCATTATCCGGCGGTTGGCGAAAACGGCTGGCGATTGCCTGCGGCTTTGTCCAAGATCCGGACATCATGTTGCTGGATGAACCCACGAACCACTTGGATCTGGAAGGCTTGCAGTGGTTAGAACACATGATGTCACAAGCACCATGGCCATGGATCATGGTCAGCCATGATCGGTGGTTCCTTCAACATGCAACCAACAAAATTGCGGAAATCAACACACGATACGTCGATGGCCTTTTGCTAGTCACGGGCACCTATGATCAATTCCTGCGGCAACGCGAAGAACATCATCACACTCAAAATCAACAAGCTCAAGCATTGGCCGGGAAAGTCCGTCGTGAGGAAGAATGGCTTCGCCGTGGCCCCAAAGCACGAAACACTAAGGCCAAATATCGCATCGATTCCGCACATGCACTTCAAGCCGAATTCGCGGAAACCGCCACACGTCTCCGACAGGAAGAGACGACAATCGACTTCGTCGCATCGGGACGCCGCACCAAGCAGTTAATTGAGGTTACGGACGTTTCAAAATCCTTTGGACCATGTAGGCTCATCCACAATCTTGAGCTTTTGCTTTCACCGGGAATGGCCATGGGCGTCGTCGGGCACAACGGCTCTGGAAAGTCCACCTTGCTCAAACTCCTCGCAAAAGAACTTGCTCCCGATCACGGCACCGTTCGACATGCTGAAAACCTCAAAATTGTCTACTTTGATCAAAACCGTGCGCAACTTGACCCGGAAAAAACTTTACGACGAACGTTGTCGGATACGGGGCAGTCCGTGGAATACCGTGGAAACACCATTCATATCACCGGTTGGGCCAAACGCTTTCGATTTCAACCTGAGCAGTTGGATCTCCCGACACGACTCCTCTCTGGTGGCGAACAGGCCCGAGCCGTTATCGCACGCCTGATGTTACAACCAGCCGATGTGTTGATTGTCGATGAGCCGACCAATGACCTAGATATCCCTACCCGAGAAACGCTAGAGGAAAGTTTGCTGGAATTTTCTGGAGCTTTGGTCCTGGTTACGCATGACCGTTTTATGCTCACGAAAGTCTGTACGCAATTTATCGGACTAGACGGGCATGGCGCATACGGGCTCTTTGCCGAATATGAACAATGGGAATCATGGCTTCGAAAGAAAAAAGCGAAAAAACAAAAAAACAAAACCCTGGCGATAACAGGAGACGAAACATCCACACCAAAAGTTAAAGCGAAAAAGCTATCCTTTAAAGAGCAGAAAGAATACGACGCCATGGAGTCTCGAATCCTCAAGGCTGAAACCTCACGTGACTCCTGGCTTGCCCAAACGGAAGATCCCGACGTCGCATCTAATCACGTGAAATTGCAGGAAGCTTACGACAAACTTAAAGCGGCCACACAAGTCGTCGAACAGCTCTACGCACGATGGGCTGCGTTAGAAGCTAAAAAATCATAACTCTCATACAAGCCATCTTCAAAGAAGAAAAACTTGGTAAGCAGTTAGGCATGAAAAGGCCTGTCCCACCATCTCCACCGATAAATACAAAATTTTTGAATGTGATAAGACTCAATATCTGACTCCCATGACACGCAATATATGATCATCGACTTAAAAAATTATCTGGTGCCAGAAACCCGAATACGTATACCTTTAATCAGGTCCATGGCCGAACTTCGATGCGTAACTTGCCAAGCAGACCTGGGCGAACTTTTTGCTCGATGGGAATATCAAATGTGAGTCCTGCACTCAATTTACCCTTGATGATTGGGCGTGTCTCTACGGAGACACCGGGTTTGCCGGGATTAATATCCTGAAATCCATACTTGATACGCCACCCTGATGGCTGCGTCTCATCGGGAAATGCCTCAACAAGAATCAATTCACGAAAAATAAATCCCCCCTCGTAATGCCGTTTCAAGAACAACACACCATCCACGACATAGTCGGGAACCAGCACCTTCATATCGAAAGCGAAGCTGACCGACTTGGATGTCTTCACGCTCTTGTTTGGATCAAGGAACAGAGAAAAAAGCTGCGGACTTTTGGCACGATCTGGCGGACGCTTGGCGCCAGCCTTTCCGGGAAATAATTCGTCGTAGCTGCGGAAGATTGCGGAATGTTCACGAACCTCACGTCGCGTCATCTGCCACTGACAACCTCGGACGCTGGCCACGATTTCGAACTGGTAGGACGCGCGTATTGTTTTGCCTTCTTCGTGGGCCTTCTGCACTTCGACCGGCAGCGTGATGTCGTCGATGTCCATTATACCGTCAACACGTAGCTCGCCGAAAAGAAAGCGTGTGAGATTTTGATAACCTTCCTCGGAATTCACAATGCCATAATGGCCTGAATGGCTTCGGTGCACAAAAGCGCGGGGCGAACTCACATCTTTACCATCCGGGCCCGGCCCATGCGTAGTCGCGTTCTCGATACGCACGAGGCCGTCACTAGAGTCGCCTGCCGCCCAAGCCGAAATACCACCAGCCACGGTGTAATCGCCAGGATTGGTACCGACCAGATTGAAAATTCGCTCGGGAGGAAAGTTTTTAACAACTGAAACGTCATCACCCTTGGGCACCGCTAAGTATTTAGACATTTTCTCACGATTGAAATTGTTGATGTCGCCAAACGAAAGCCAGCCCGGCACGTTTCTCACGATGCGCATATCGATGCCGTTGTGCGGGGTCGCATAAGTAAAGAGCTTGTCGACTGCCTTTCGTGCTTCAGACGAACCGAGCTTCGAATTCTGGAGGAAGGCTCGGCAAACTAGCCCGCCCATGGAGTGAGCCACAAGATGCACTCGAAAGTCTTTGGGGGTGACCTTGTTGTCCTTATTCGCGCAGACTTTTTTTTGTAAACGCAGGATGAGGTCGCCCAGACCTTTAGCGAAGTGCTCGATGGGAGGAGTCTTGCCGTCTCCAAAGTCCTTCGACGCTTCATCGTAATAGCGGTAGATGATAATGCAGCGATACGGCACCAGTTTGTCTTCACGTTCGGCCGCCACCAAATCGTCCCCATCCACGAATACGTCCTCATAATGGTGATCACCCATCAAACGCACGAGTGGAGACTCGAAGAAAAAGCGCTTCACGTCACCAGTCCAGGCCACACGGGACTTGGTCGAGCCGATGTTAAAGCCCATATAGGGGTCAGCGACGGTTTCTTCTATTTCCCCCTGAGTGGCTGCGAAACCCCGAACGTAGATAATGGGATGGAAAGGATGCTGTGACGTGGGTGCCATAATAATTTCTCCAAATTAGAATTGCCGCAGTGGCAATGAGAAGGAATGTTTTTCAAGTAACTGTAATGCTTAAATACGCCGTCCCCTTATAATGATATCTTCAAAAGAAACCACGAACATCGGTTCTCCTGCGGTAGTAAAAATCATCGTGTCTTCTTGCGCGCTTTCCTTCCTTTGACATCACATATGTCATGCATCTTCATGTAACTTCTATCCCGCCTTGGATCCCAACGTTGAGTCCAGACAAATTTTTGGTCAAACGAATAAATAAGTCAAGTTGTAGATCTGCCAAAATAGGATAGGAATGTGGAGTTGGCCGTGACTATGACTAGCAGAAGCAACTAGTTTGCTGGGCGTTAACTTAACTGAACCTTCAGCATACACGATCTATCGTCGCCCACCCGTAGACTCACAATTTCGGGTATTAGGTTCTAGACCTGTAAAATTGGTCAATCATATACCTGCAAGTTCATGCAGGCATGTGATCATTATGAGTAAACAATCCATGACATTGATCTCACAAAGGGGCGCACCCCACGGAACCCTATAACATTACGATTCCAACCGGAGATATGCATTTTGACCCACACAGTACGGGCACCAAAATTATGCCATTTACTCGGTCGACGTATGCTGACACCCCAAACAAACCTCGGCAACGTATGTCATCGACGACGTGAGAAACTTTCTTTTCGGACTTTCAGGAAACGGTGGTTTTGATCTGGCTTCACTGAATATCCAACGAGGACGAGACCACGGCCTCCAAAGCTATAATGGCATTCGAATTGCCATGGGCATGAATCCGGTAACCTCATTCGCCGACATTACATTTGACGTTGCTCTACAGAAACGCCTTACGAACGCCTATCTGTTGGTCGAAGATGTTGAGGTCTGGGTTGGGGGACTCGCAGAAGATCATCAACGGCGAACCATGGACGGAAAATTGTTTTTTACGATCCTCAAAGATCAATTTGAGCGTCTCAGAGACAGTAATCGACTTTGGTACCAACATTCATTTTGCCGAAGACAAGTGGCAAAATTAGAGAACACCACATTGGCCGATATAATTCGTTGGAATACTCTTATCACCCATGAAATTCCCGATAATGTCTTCCTGTATAGGAAAGCAGTACATTACTAAACCTTACAGCGCCTCTTAATAGCCCCGACTCTCTGTCGGGACTAGAGCTCTTCGGCACGCACGCTCTCTCACCATGCATAGGCTTCTGGAGCAGGCCCTCCTGGGCCAGGAAACATTACATCCAGTTTCTTGAGCGTATCCTCCGACAACGTGAGTTCCTTCGCTCGCATCGTGCTATTCAATTGTTCCAACGTGCGAGGTCCAATAATCGGTGAGGTGACAGCCTTCTGATGAAGCAACCACGCCAATGCCACGATTGCCGGTTCTTCTCCAAGCGTTCGACACAGATCTTCATAGGCTTCCAGTTGAGGACGATGCGTCTCTATAGTCTTCTGTAGATCTTCATCTGCCCGACGGCCCCTGGTGACAGGATTGAGCACCCCTGCCAGTAAACCACGAGCCACCGGACTCCAGGGAATGAGCCCAATGCCATAGGCTTCACATGCGGGAATGACTTCCAGCTCAATCATTCGATCATTCAAATTATATAAACTCTGCTCGGAAACCAGACCTAAAAAGTGACGGCTCTTGGCCATTTCCTGCGCTTGCGCCAGATGCCAACCTGCAAAATTACTACTGCCAACATACAAGACTTTCCCTTCACGACATAACTGTTCCATGGCTTGCCACACTTCTTCCCATGGCGACTCACGATCAATATGATGCATTTGATACAAATCGATATAGTCGGTCTGTAAACGCCGCAAACTCTCTTCACAAGCCTGCTTAATATGCCGTGCTGAGAGCCGGGACTGATTCGGTCGTTCACCCATTCGGCCAAACACCTTTGTTGCGAGTACAATGTTGTCTCGACGGCCGTTCCCTTGCGCCAGCCATCGTCCCACAATCTGCTCCGTAATCCCTTCCCCGGTTTTCCACCCATAGACATTTGCCGTATCAAAGAAATTCACTCCTAATTCCAGCGCTCGATCCATGATTGTAAAGCTATCAGGCTCCGTCGTCTCCGGACCAAAGTTCATGGTTCCGAGGCAAAGGCGACTCACCTTCAGACCAGATCGTCCCAGATGCACATACTTCATCATACGTTCTCCTGATCAAATCCAAGATAAAAAATTCATGAACCCGCACATGTCATCGACCATATTACCTCGACGAATCATACGTGATTATGTCATCATGAGTAACATTTTTCATCTGTTCACACATCGCCAGATTACACTGCCAGTCAGGAGGACGACTACGATGCTCGCGACCAAAGGATTTGCCGCGTTACAAGCCGGACGCGATCTTGAGCCTTTCAACTTCGAACGCCGGACACTCGGCACACATGATGTCTTAATCAACATTCGATATTGTGGCGTGTGTCATTCGGATATCCATCAAGCCAGAGATGAATGGGGCGACTCACTATTCCCAATGGTCCCTGGACATGAAATTGTCGGAACCATTCAAGACGTTGGATCGGCAGTCACAACATTTCAAGAAGGCGATATCGTTGGCGTTGGGTGTTTTGTGGATTCCTGCCGCACCTGTACGTTTTGCACGCAGGGACAGGAACAATACTGCGAGCCCGGAATGACGTTCACCTACAATGGGCGGGACAAACAAGGCGAGATGACATATGGAGGTTATTCCAATCATATCGTTGTCGATGCAGGATACGTCTTGCGCATTCCTTCCGAACTCGCAATTGAAGAAACCGCGCCACTGCTCTGTGCAGGAATCACGACATATTCCCCACTTCGCCAATGGGGTGTTGGAAAGGGGCATCGATTGGCCGTCATGGGACTTGGAGGCCTTGGACATATGGCGGTAAAACTTGGACGCGCGCTCGGAGCTGACGTGACGGTCTTCAGTCGTACTGACAGCAAGCAGGAAGACGCCAAACGTCTTGGGGCTACAGACTATGTGAAGACCTCTCAAGACGGTGCCTTCGTACGCTATGCACGAAACTTTGACTTTATGATTGATACGATTTCTGCGCCCCATGACCTCAATGCGAATCTCGAGCTCCTCAAAACCGATGGGACCTTAATCGTCGTCGGCGTACCGGAACACCCACTATCAATCGATCCGTTTTCACTGATTCTTCGTCGTCGACGCGTCGTCGGGTCACTCATTGGCGGCATCCGTGAGACTCAAGAGATGTTGGACTTCTGTGGAAACCATGGGATTACGTCGGATGTCGAAATCATTTCCATCCAGGACATTAATCACGCCTATGCACGTATCGTACGCGGAGACGTGCGTTTTCGATTTGTCATCGATATGGCTACGTTAGAATATTAAGGGTATGTTTTCATAATTCGACAAGAGAGAATTTTTCAATCGCTAAAGCCGCCGTTGCCTAAAACCTGGCAAACACGTTAAAAATCAACACTTTTTCTACCCATCCATCTTTATATGTTTCACGACCTTAGGCAAGGAGGCCCACCATGAGGAAGAGAAACAACTCACCAGTCATCATAGTGTCGGCGTTAAACTGTTTTGCCCTCATGCTGTTCATGGGAACACTCACACCTGCCAATGCGGTATCCTTGACGGCCGTTCTTGATAGTTCACAAGAAGTCGCACCTGCTGGCTCAACGAATTCTCCACTTACTGGTTCAGCTCAGCTCACTCTCACCCAGAGCAATAGCGCCTTTTCCTTATCCTTCATGATCATGTTGGATAGTGGATTTGATTTCAAGAACTTTGGCGCGCCAAATCCACTGGGAGGAGAGACGGTTTCGGCGCTTCACTTTCATAATCAAGACCGGGGATTCAATGGACCGGTTGCCTTTGGAATTTTTGGACCAAGTTCAGATGTGGATGGCGACACCATGGCCAATGTCAATGCCAATGGCACCACCACAGTCACAGGAGAATGGGACCAAACCGAAGGGAATGGAGGTGCGACGCTGACAGACTTTCTTCCAGCGCTCTTGACTGCACAAGCCGGTCAAGATGTCCCACTGTACCTCAATCTTCATACTGAAAATGATCCATCAGGAGCAATTCGAGGACAAGTGTCTGCCGTTCCCGAACCAGGAACACTCCTCTTGCTGGGCAGTGGACTGCTTGGCCTTTGGGGATATCGCCAATTTCGGCCTACAAGCTATAAATAGACTATAGCGAATCCAAATAAGTTCCAACCAGGAGAATATCACGAACTCCGCGCGGTACCATGTTTCAACGAGCGGAAGTTATTTGAACCGGCTATAGCCGGTTGACGATGAAAGCTTGGGGAAACTCGACTTATCAAGTTGGAGGAATCAATGGGCCGGCCCACTGACCTTTGACACGCTGCACATCGACCAGATTGTTCGGAGGCCCTAAATCGGCCATCAGTTTTGTATCAATCCGTCCGTGCCCCACATGTAGAAGCTGCGGGTCGCCGACACCCGGCGCTTTAAACCAATACCATCCTGGACAATCGGGAAGTCGATCAGTCCACGTAGGAATGATGTGGCGAAGGTCACGTTCTATCTTGGCTTTGACCTGATCAGCTTCATGATTCCCCAAGAACGCTTTCAGCCCATCATATAGCGCCTCAACATGCGCACGTATGTTCATACTCATACCTGTTTAGAGCGTTCCTTCTGTCCCATGCTCTCTGCATCACGATGAACCGTGTCGGGAGAAAATGCAGGGACGCAGACTGTGACATATTCTGCTCCCTCAGACTCAGGGGTACTATAGCGCACCCACTCTCCAGCTTCACAGATCACGGCTTGCCCAGCACGCACATCGAATACACCATGCGTGTGCTCAACTCGTAGCATCCCCTTGAGCACAACTTTGGTTTCCGTGAACTCCGGTTGCTGACCAACTTCAGACCATCCCGCTGGGCACACAATTCTTGCCAGGCTCAACACATCTGTGTGCGTTGCAACTCGTCCAGCATACTCTTCAATGAGTTTTGGGGTCTTCCCGGGTGGTGGAATTACAGAGGGTTGTTCAATAAATTTTGACACAATAATTCCTCAAGGAGTAGATACATGAGAGTCCGAAGACGACAACGGCGTTATGGCATTCCCTTCAAACTCATCTCCTGAAACAGATTTCGACTGAAAACTCCCTCCGCTCCGACGATGAAGCGTGAATGTGATAATCGATACTTGATTATCAGGTTGATCAACAGTAAACGGTGCGCTTTTGGAGTAACTGTACTCTTTGGGCCCGCTGCCGTAGCGCACTAAGACATGATAGTCCCCTTCAGCAACACGAACGATGCGCTTTTGGCCTCGGACAAGACTGACGACCACCTTCGTTGGGCCGATCAACTTCACCACAGCATTTTGTCCAGAATGGTTTTCAAACGTAATTTTATTTTGAGGCAATTGCGCCGACCATACAATCGACGTTCCACAAAACACGCAAAACAGAATGAGGCCAAACAGAAACATTCGAATATTCCGTAATATGGTGATCTGTCTCTGCATAAAATTTCGTATCATGGTCCAAGTCTGTGCCTTTCTTTCTATCGCGTGGATAACGGGCATCATCCTACAACCGGTATTCCGGGCGTCGCCTAACCGACACAACAAGAGCATTATGAGGGATTAGCCTCAGAAATTTCATACAAAAAACTAAAGTCGTGCTGTTGACCGCTCTTAAGAGTCAGCATTTGTTCAAGATATCCCAGCGATGGGTGCCATGCGCTTATGGTATACGTCCCAGCCGGAATATCGGTAATGGTAAAGTGTCCCGCCTCATCTGTCGTCGCAAAGTACGGATTGAGTGGGACCAGGATCCAGGCTTGCATGAATCGATGTTGATCACATTCCACCTTTACCATACCGCTACGTCTGGTTGTCAGCTTCGATAATTTCTCTTCGCCGGTCTCTAAATTGGGGTAGGTAAACAGTGGAATTCGCCCGTTGTTCAACATTTCCCATCCTCTCAGCGGATGAAGAACCGAATCATTCATCAGGATGCGCAATGGGGAACCGTCCATACCGGCCATCACAAGTTGATCGAATTGACATCGATTCACGGTGAGCGTTGGAATCTCCACCGCACGTGGCTTTCCCTGTTCCACTCCTTGGATAAAGACCACAACATCGGCCACTTCATGAGCCGGTGAAACACGTGCGCGCGGCAAGAGGACCGTTCCCTCTTGATCCGCGATCGCTTGACAGTGCTCCGGATAGGCTCCCATCGTTACTTGAAAACGAAAGGGAGGCGGCACTGGTCCGGATAGTGTCACGGCCCCACGAATCGTTGCACCGTTTTTTACCGTAATTTCTTCATAGGCCGACACAACGCCATGTCCGACTATGGGCATTGCCAACAAGGCCACACATACAATTTTGCCTATCATCTTCAACGTATGCAATGCATCACTCCTCATTTAAAATACAACAGGATATTAAAACATTTTCATGATATGTCGGCTGTTCACAGGACACATACTTTACATGACTTTTCCCCTTCGTGAATACACAAAACTATAGAGGCTAAGATTCAGAAGAATCACGAAAAACCCAAGGTACCATTGTATCGATGAAGTCAGTCCGGCTGGATAGATGATCGGCACCAGATAGTGCTCAATAAACCCACCTGAATACCCAGACTCACTACTGGCCCGCCTCAGGCTGTTCTCAAGTGGTGTAAGCGGGCAGATCCAACCGCCAAATCCAAGGGCCACAGCCCACAGCACAGCAGGGAGATGAAACCACGGCATCCAACGCCAACGCAAACACAACAAACCACCCAGAAGCACAAAGAGAATGAACCCTAGGTGCACGACGAGGACAAGGTCAGCGAAACCCTGAAACCACATGTGGTTGTTTCACATTCACGTAATGGTCGACATGCACATATCCAGAACTAAAAAACGAACAATCTGACTCCGGCCTATCATAAAAAGAAGAACTTTATCCGAAAACTCTATACAGCAGCCTGCCAGGTTGTATCTCATACGATTATAAACACCATCAGCGTGGACTAACAAACAACAACGAAACGTATCGAACATCAATGTCCCAAATGCCTGCTCCAAACTTCGGAAAAATTCTCTTAGTCGAACACATGCCAGACAACCTGGACACTCTCCTTCAATGTTTTTCGGCTTTTGGATTTGAACTGTTCGTGGCGCATGATGGCGAAACTGCCTTACAACAATGCAAATTACTACAGCCTGATTTAATTCTCTTGGATGTCAATACACCTGGCATGAATGGATTCGAAGTCTGCCGGCGGCTCAAGGCGCAAGACATGATTCATGACATTCCCGTCATTTTCATGAAGTCTCCCAATGACCATGTTAGCCTCGTCAAAGGCTTTTCTGTCGGAGCCGTGGATTACGTCAATAAGCCTCTCCAATTAGAAGAAACATTCGCCAGAATGACCTCGCATTTAAAAGTACGCCACCTACAAATACAGCTCGAAGAGACGATTGTCACACTGCAACAAGAAATCCGTGAACGTCAACGTGCAGAAGAAGCAGCTAGACTCGCGATGCAACAGACTCAACACGCCAATGAACGAATGCGGCAAGACTTGGCTGCCGCCGCACGTGTGCAACAAGCCTTACTGCCGGATGTCGCTCCAAACATCCCAGGAGCAACATTTGCCTGGACCTATCGTCCCTGTGCAGAGCTCGGAGGCGATTCATTAAACGTGTTCTCTCTCACTGATCATCAAGTCGGCATGTATGTGTTAGATGTAACGGGACATGGTGTACCAGCATCCTTGCTCTCCGTCACACTTAGCCGTGTCCTCATCCCGCGCAGTGATCCGTCTTGTTTATTTGTCGAGTCAAACACTAGGAATGGAATGCCCGTACTCACCGCACCCGCAGAAGTCGCGACGCGCCTCAATGAGATGTTTCCCATGAATAAAGGTGGACATCAATACTTCACCCTTGTCTATGGCATTCTCGACACACGGGACGGGACATTTCGATATGTCTGTGCTGGTCATCCACCACCAATTGTATACCCGAAAGACCAAGTTCCGATCATCTGTGAAGCTCCTAGCCTGCCAATTGGACTCTTCGAAGACGAACACTATGAAGATTGCACGATTCAACTTGAATCCGACTCTCGCCTCTATCTGTACTCTGACGGCGTCATTGAAGCAATGAATACTCAACGAGAAATATTTGGCCAAGCCCGATTAGCTGACGCGCTTCAACACACACGACACATCAATCTCCAAGCAAGCGTCGAGTCTATCGCCACGGCTTCATCCAACTGGACTCAGCAGGGTCACATGCACGATGACCTTTCGATCCTTGCGGTGGAACATCCTTCAGGATCACACGACACATGAACCATTTCGATACGCCCACGTCTGATCATGACGCACTCGTCCATCGATTTCCGGCTCGGGCAAAGAACCTCAAAGACACACGGACCAAGGTGAGAGCAACACTGACGCAATTGGGATACTGTCCCGACACGATTGAGCAGGTCGTGATCGCCATTGATGAAGCCTGTCAAAACATTATTCGACATGCGTACGGACAGGAAACCGAAGAAGCAATCGTCTTGCGTATACAATACCAGCAACATGACTTACATATTACTTTGCGAGACTATGCCCCGCCGGTTGACGCAGATTGCATAAAACTCCGTGATCTACGAGACATTCGTCCAGGAGGGCTCGGAGGACATTTTATGCATCACATTATGGATGAGATTTCGGTGGAATGTGCACCTGAGGGAAACGGCAATATTCTTCAGATGCATAAGCGATTTGCATAATTTACACGCATCTGGAAAAAGAGGAATGCTATGGAACATTCTGTACACGTACAACCGAATGGTCACATTGTGTCTTTCAGTGGTGAAATTGACCTTGAGAATTCACCCGCAGCACGCACACGACTTTTAGAGGTCGTCGAGTACGCGACAACAGTTTTTGTCGACCTGACCGCCGTGACCTACATGGACAGCTCAGGTATTGCCAGTCTCGTGGAAGCCTATCAACGGGCGAAGAAAACCAATGTCGCATTCGTACTCATTTCAACAAGCCCTGCCGTCTTACGTGTGTTGCAAATGGCACGCCTCGACAAGGTCTTTACGATTCATGAAACTTTGGAACATGCACAACATGCCAAGCACTAACCTTCCATCACATCCAGTCATTCGAAAAGTCGAAGCCTTAGGACAGCGGACGATTCAGGTGATTGATGCAATTGGTTTTGGCGCATCGCTTTTGTATCAAACCGGCTACTGGCTCCTGCTTGGCCGTCGATATCATCAAGTCGTTCGCCTGGCACCAATTGTCGAGCAGATGATGGAAATCGGGATTCGAGCTATTCCAATTATTGTCCTTGTCTCCCTAACCATCGGGTTGATGTTGGCCATTCAAGGCGTGCATGCCCTCAAAACGTTTGGAGCAGAACAGCAAGTGACGTATGGCGTCGCACTCTCAGTTGTTAGAGAATTTTCCCCACTCATGACGGGAATTTTAGTGGCCGGGCGTTCGGGGGCGGCATTAGCTGCGCGCCTGAGTACGATGACCATTCACAGCGAAGTGGACGCCTTACGAGTCATGGGAATCAATCCAGTTCGTTTCTTAGTGGTTCCAAATTTGATCGCCATGCTGATCATGCTTCCGGCTTTGACTTGGTTATCGGATCTCATCGCCCTCACCGGAGCGGGGCTGTATATCACGACAGACCTTGAAATTTCATTCAGCCGATACCTTCAACAAACGATGTACATATTACGCATAGATGATGTGCTCCATGGGGTAAGCAAAAGCGTTGTGTTCGGCGCCCTTATTACCCTCGTCGGAGTCATGAATGGAACATCGGTGACCGGAGGCGCAGAAGGTGTCGGACGCGTAACAACACATTCCGTTGTGCATTCAATCCTGGCGATTATCCTGGCGGACTTACTCATTGTCTTCATACTGACAAGATAGTGAGAACGATGACGACTGAGGTGAGAAATATGATACCGGTGATCGAAGTGAAAGACGTCGTGACGCATTATGGGTCTCGCAAAATTCTCAATCACGTGAATGTCGATATTCAGCCTGGGGAAATCATGGTCGTGATGGGAGGGAGCGGTTCAGGGAAAAGCACGTTATTACGGCATCTTATTGGATTAGAACGCGTGAGCGCAGGAAGCATTCGGCTTCTTGATCAAGACATCGGACACATGAGTCATCATGAACTCACACGGTTTTACCGAAAATTGGGTGTGGCCTTTCAAGGAGGAGCCCTCTTCAGTTCAATGACAGTCGGAGAAAATATCATGCTTCCGCTTCGTGAACACACCAATCTGGACGAAAAGACCATGGCCATCATGGTACGCATGAAATTAGAAGTCGTCAATCTTGCAGGATTCGAACATCTCATGCCATCTGAGTTATCTGGCGGCATGCTCAAACGTGCTGCCTTCGCGAGAGCCGTCATCATGGACCCGGCATTACTGTTTTGCGATGAACCCTCAGCTGGTCTCGACCCTGTCGTCTCTTCATCATTAGATGAACTCATCCTGCAACTCCGTGACGCGCTCAACATGACGATTGTCGTCGTCACGCATGAGCTCGACAGTGCATTTCGAATTGCCGACCGGATTACCGTCCTCGATAAAGGCGAAGTCCTCACCATCGGATCAGTTGATCAAGTGCGGGCATCCACACATACACGAATTCAAGATCTACTCAATCGGCGTTTTGAAGAAACAATACTCGATCCCGATGAATATCTGGCTCGGCTCACAGGGGAATCCATCTAAAAACCTCGGGACAACCTATGCGTGATTCTCGAACAAACTACCTCATCGTCGGCACCGTGCTGTTAACGTTGCTCGGGACATTAGTGGTGTGGCTGGGCATGCTGTCTGGAATAGCTCAACCAACCAACCACTACTATCTAGAATTTGAGAATGTGATGGGTCTGACCGAAGGCGCGCAGATCCTCTATGAAGGCTATCCAATTGGGAGGATTGAAACGATTCAATTCACTCGGCGACCGGATCTTTCGGCATATCGCTTAGGCATTACCGTTCGCGAGGACTGGAATATTCCAAAGGATAGTCTCGCCGTCATCACCCAAGCTGGTTTTCTTTCTGCCATGGTCATTGATATACAGAATGGCCATTCGACCGAAATACTGAAACCCGGAGATCAAATTCCCAGTCAAGGGGCCACGAATATCCTCACCACGATGACCACGGTTGCGCATCAACTTGGAGAGCTGGCCAACACCAGCCTCAAGCCCTTACTCGACAATCTCACAGACGGAACCGACTCACTGGAAGCGCTGGCCCACGATGCTCCAATTATTCTGGGCAATCTCAAAATTTTCACAGCCCAGTTGAATGACACCACCAGTCAACTGAATACACTCATCAAGCAAAGTGGAGGTCATGTCGACACAATTCTCAGCGATGTCGAGTCCGCATCCGGTGATGTCTCAGATCTCACCGCCGATTTTCGCAAAACCTCAAAACGTGTGGACCGGCTTGTCTATTCGATGAATGCGCTTTTGGCAAAAAATCAGCAAAATATCGACCAGTCTATCAGCGACCTCCATCACACATTGGAGGTCATGGCGAGTCATGTGCAAGAAGTCAGCTATAACCTGGAAACCACAACACGAAACCTGAACGAATTCACTTCCGAGCTGAGACGAAATCCAGGGGTCATTATTCGGGGCAAGAAATTTCGAGACGATCACGCCCTTGTGCACGATTAATTTGTAAGTCAAAGAAAATGGCACACATGATAGGCTCCGTAGCAAAATTGAGTCTGTTTCACCGATAGCGATACAACGTCACTTCATCGTCGATGAGTAGGGAATCATGATGATACGCATGGTCACACAATACATTTCGCCACTCATATTCAGTACAGCATTGCTGTTAGAAGGATGTCTCGGTGGACCAGCTCCACAAGATCACTTTTATCGTTTAGAACTCCCAACACCGCAATCATCATTCACCTCTCCTCTGTTACAAGGCACACTCCAAATCACTCGACCCTGGGCGGATGCCCTCACCAGGGAACGGCAACTGCTCTACCGTACGACGACGAGAACAGCCCAAGTCCAGCGTCATACCTATCATCATTGGATCGACTCACCAACATTGATCGTCCAACAACAAATCGCCCAGTACCTACGTCATTCAGGTATGGCAACACAGGTTGTCACGCCCGACTTACGCGTCAACGCAGACTACCGACTTTCATGCCACATGACAAAACTCGAACGCATTGTCGATGACCCACCACGCGTCATCATGGAAATGGAGCTGGGATTGTCGCACATACGAGAACGTGAAGTAGTTCTGCTGCGCACGTATCATGTCGAAGAACCCGCACATGGGTATAACATTACTGCCACGATTGAAGCCTATAATCATGCACTCACAAATATTCTTGATCAATTTCTCGCTGATACCTCGTCCATACCGATGGCCAGACGGGTAACGCACCAGCCCTAACCGTGCGTCTACATTGAGACGGGTATCGTTCTAACAGGCATTCGAAAGAATCGTGTTCGTATCGCAAAGATCATCTCAGATAACGAAAAACGTCGCGGACTTCACAGATGTGAGAAAACGATACAACATCATACTCATCCGTTTGTTTCACAACAGGTCAACAGATGCAGCTCGAACAAGCCTTGACCACACGCATCCTGCTAAAAGAACACCATCCCCTTCATAGAGCGGTTTTCTATGGGAAACTGTTCATTGGGATAGGACTGGTCTTCGTCATCTTGAGTCTCTCCGTTCTTTTCATTGGCATGAGATGGATGGAGGACTCACTATTTCCAGTCCATATCCCGCTCTGGGTGATTGGAGTTCTGTGCGGAACGGGTGTAGGCGGAGGTGTCTGGCTTATCGTATCTGGATTACGGGACGTACAACGTATTTGGAATAGAAATCATGGGCAACAGCAATTCCCCTCAAGTCCTTGGCTCTGGGACTATCCTTGGCAAGCGTGGGGTGTCACTGACAATTTCTTGAAGAGTGCCCTTCGAAGTCTCGTCGCACTGATCTTGTTCAGCCTGTTTCTTTCACCGTTTCATTGGATTGCCTTTGCCTGGGAAGAACGTTCATTCTTTTGGCAGGGTATCGTAGGTCTGCTCGACCTCGTGATCATCTTGAGTGTAGGCGACCGATTCGTGATGAAACTCAAACAATACCTCAGATATGGCAATAGCCAACTCGAATTTCACGATTTCCCATTTTTCCTGGGAAACCCACTGTCCCTGACGCTCAAAAATGTCCCCTCGACTATTTCAACGCTTCACCTCACGCTGCGATGTATTGAAGAAGCCTATTTATCAGATAACACAAGTCAAAATACACAGTCGGTCGTCGTCTGCTATCAGATTTACCAAGACAGCCAAATGATCGAACAGGGAGATGTGCATGCCGGAGCTGACCTTGACCTGCTCTGGATGCTTCCGGAAGACCCCACCCTCTCCTCGACACCCAGCGAACGGCCGGCGACCTATTGGGAACTGGAAGTCACAGCCGAACAACAGGACGTGAACTATCAGAGCCGCTTTCTTTTACCCATCTATGCTGAACCTGTTGAGTTCACATAACGTGAATAGGCTTAATAAATAAGGCAGCAAACACAGTGAGAAATCGTCCTCTTGCAAATGACCAGTCAGAGTGGTATCGGTATCATACGCGGTGAAAAAGATTTAAAGTCTGATCGAAACGAAATACACACCTGCTCATGAACGAAACAGAAAAAAGCCGTAGGTGGAAAGACCATCAGATAACATCAAGTTCTCCCAACGTACATTCATGACAACACAATCTTCTATGCCTCATAATCAAAGGTCAGTCGCGTTCATCTGTTATTGGCTTCCGCTATTCGTCTATGCCGGTACGGTTGCCTTCATCTCCTCATTATCGATGCCCAAAATGCATTTCGAAACATTTGCCCAGGACTATCTCTCAATTTCAGTTGGCTTCTTTACGAAAATGAACGATAAACTCGTTCATCTCATTGAATATACAATACTCGGCTTACTGACCTATCGAGCCATTCGATTCTCCTGGGGAACGCAACTTGGGCCGTTGGCGGCGTGTCTCACCGTCTTCGTTGTCGCACTCTTCGGGTGCACCGATGAGTTTCATCAATGGTTTATCCCACTGCGCAGCACTGAAGTCCTTGATCTGATGGCAGACATTGTGGGAAGTGTGGTTGGCATAGCACTGTGGGAGTGGGGACGAACGCTACCAGCCATTCGATTGCTCGAAGAACAACTCCCTTGCAAACTCCAACTCATCAAAAGTTTTGCGGCCTCAAAGTTTTAAGACACCCACACGTCTCTGCTGATTTACGAAAACACAGTAGAATAACTGACACCAACGACATCCCCATTACTCGTAGTCACCTCACCCAGTTCATCAAACTTCCAGCATAGTGTCAGGAACAACGAATCTGCCTATCAGGTTACGATGGCCTAGGAACCCTCATCTCTTAAGAATTTGATAAAAGTGACCGAAATATACAAGAAAATACACAACCAAATTGTTTACGAACCACAACCGATCAAGCGCCCTGAGTGAACACTGACCTTCTCATTCGCATATCAGTCTTCTTGAGTCTTCTCATATTGATGGGATGCTGGGAAGCCCTTGCTCCACGACGCCAAACTCATTCACGGAAATCAACACGTTGGATGATCAATTTGGGGATATCCGGCATCAATGTCCTGATCTTGCGCATGTTCTTTCTGTCTGGGGGAGTTGGGACGGCGATCTTCGCTGAAACAACTGGGTGGGGATTCTTTAACCTCGTCATGTGGCCAACCTGGGTCGAAGGTCTCATGGCCCTCATTCTTCTCGATCTCGTCGTATATGGACAGCACGTACTCTTTCACACCATTCCACTCTTCTGGTGTTTGCATAAAGTTCATCATTCCGATACTGAACTCGATGTGACCACCGGCGTGCGCTTTCATCCAGGTGAAATGGGTATCTCTATGCTCATCAAAATGGGAACGATTATAGTAATTGGCGTCTCACCAGGTATGGTGTTGATGTTTGAATTACTGCTCAATGCGACAGCGATGTTTAACCATAGTAATGTTCGAATTCCGTTATCGCTGGACCAGTGGCTGCGATGGATTGTGGTTACACCGGACATGCATCGTATCCATCATTCGGTACTCGCAGAAGAGACAAATCACAACTATGGGTTTCATCTGTCATGGTGGGATCGTGCCTTTCGGACGTACCAGCGCCAGCCATCGTTGAGTCATGAACACATGCCTCTCGGGCTCGAACAGTTTCGAGACCCGGCGCAACTTACCTGGCTACACCTTCTCGCCTTACCGTTTATGAAGGAAGCAGAATATCAATCCACCAACCACGAAGCCTTCAATACAGGTACGCATGCCAGCCCCCAAAGTTATGTCCCAAAAACTGTGAACCCCGAAGTAAAAGTCTTAACCTAGAAAGTTCAGAACGCCAATATCTAACCTGAAAACTCGTCAAGACTCCACAGCATTGCAGCAAGGCTCTCTCCTCGTGAACCAGAGCTTCGGGTCGTTGGTCATGTCTCTCCATACATCACCCTACCCTACACTCAATAGCCTACAACGACGAAAATATACGTGAGCGAAGCTTGAAGACAGTATACGGAGCAAGGTAATAGGCCAAGACGGAATGACCCACGCCCCACATCGCTCCGGATAATCCATGAAGAAAGACTCCAGCGAAAGGAAGGAGAAACACGATGAGAATCATCGCAATCGCGATGCGAATATGCTGCTCATAAAAACGCTGACGTTGAGCACTGTGCAAGGAGTCAGCAAATCAAACATCAGGAGGAGAGGCCATGAGGATAGAACACGAACCTAGAGAGCGTAAAGAATGGATCAGGGGAAATCGGCCTTGCGCACAACTGTTGTGTCACGAATAACCAACGGGATATTTCGGGGCATTGAAACAGAAATATAAGACCCCTAACTTTCCATCATCTCTAACCGGGCATCAAACTCATGACCACAGGAGACGCAACGGATGCAATCAGATTCCACGATCGGTTCGTCATCCCGGATGCCCATACCTCCACAATCTGGACATTGCGACAGGTGCAGAACTTCGTCTTGGAGATTTTCATAGCGGGTACCACGTAAGCAGTAAATCGGTTGTCCATCAAGCATCCACGGTTCGCAAGCTTTATTCACGACAGGCAGAGCAATGTAATGATGATTGGCATAGTCTTGAATTTCCTGATGAGTATTCAACCCATCTTTAATGAGCTTATCGGTTTTCGCGTCATAAATAGCACCATCTTTCACCACAGCTTTTGTTGGTCCCATGAGACACCTCCATTGGAAATGATAGACCTATTTAAAAATCTGTGTATTCGGACAAGTATGCCATAAACACCTCTCACAAAAACAACATAGGAGTGCACATAGCCTCGCCATCCAAGATAGGCGACGGAAAGGCACAGTTACCAGCACAGGAATATCCACACACTTCCAGATCAAAAAGGCCGTTCCCTCGTCAATACAAAAGAGTAAAACGATAAGGATCTAAATGACCCCTTGACGTTGCTCGTACAAAAACGTCACTTATTTACTTTTCTTCTTTGTGGATTTCCCCCACGTTTCTTTTAAGACCGACTTCCACTCATCACGAGACACGGCTGGCATCGTCTTAATGCGGATATGCCCCATTGAAGCATTGAGGACCCCGGCCTTTATGGCAGCGCGATTATGCGGAAATTCCAAGATAGCCACCACATCATATTCACCCAGACAATAATACGCATGCACCAACTTGCCACCCAAGGATTCCACATTCTTCTTCACCATGTCAGACCGTGCGATACCTTTCGCCTTCATGGTCTTCAACCCTTCGTGTGTAAAGTTCACTAAGCTCACATAGACAGGCATGGTGCACCTCCTGTTGATGTAATAAATAATGAAAACGTCTCTTCTCGAAATAGCATAAGAGTATCCTAAAGAAAAAGCTCGAGGAAGGATAGTCTTTTTTGTCTAGAGCCTCGAGTTACGAGCGCAACGGAGAAATCCCCAGCAAGGTAATTGCGTAAAAAATAGGATCACTCACCAAAGATTCAATCAAAGAAAACGTGGTAGGTGAAATATGGAAGTGAGGCAAGCACACAAGAATTGATGTCGAGAGTATTGAAGAATTTAACTCGTCGATAGCGAGCTAGTCCTGACATTCATTAAAGGGTGCCTCTAAAAAATCTGGTTTTTGGTGTGAGTGCAAGAACGCTACCCGAGCAACTTGGGCACCTGTTATCGTTCTCGTGGAAAGGAGAATCCATCCCAACAACGGAAAGATGGCAGTACCGTCTGCCCTCTGGCCCATCGTGCCCAAGGCCACTGCCCTAAGCTTTGGCTCATCTTCCATTTCGTCGACGTGAACAGAGACGGCCATTTGCGAGGGAAGACTTCATGATCCACGATGCAACAAATACGAGCCAAGTACCATGACGGCCAGTAGAGCAAAGAGGACTGCCACAGCGTCATGAACCGTCTCAAGTTTGACTATAGCCGTCTCAACTATAGCGAAACCGCATAACGTTCAGCCGAATGTACATCACGTACACAGCGCAACAGTACACATTGTACAAGCAAAAGTTAAAAGGTACGGCTATAACTTACACTGAGGACAATGAAGATAAGGGCGAGCAAAGACCGCGTTTGACGATCAGATAAAAGAGTTGATCACTCTGGGTCACGATGAACCGTGTCGAGGGAAAAAGCGGGCACACAGACAGCCACGTATTCAGCCCCACCCTGTTCTGGAGAGCTGTACCGCACCCATTCTCCTGGCGAACAGACAATGGCTTGACCAGCGAGAACATCAAAAGCTCCCTGCTCATGCTCGACACGGAGCATGCCTTTCAACACCACCGTCGTTTCGGTGAAGTCCGGGCGCTGTCCAGGTTCCACCCAGCCTTGAGGCGAGACCATCTTGGCAACACTGATCGATTCATCGTTGGTTGCGACGCGTCCTGTATATTCTTCAATACGTTTTGGTTTATTACCAGCGGAGGTTATCACCGAAGGGTCTTCAATCAATCGCGGCATCGAGAGGTCCTCCTTATGACATTCAGCATAACGTAGGCCACAAACCCTAATCAGCTCGTACGTAGGTGTCAAGAACTTTAGAAAAATATTTGGAGAAACATACGACATACAAGGAGACAAATTTTAGGGGTATGTTGAGCACATCCTGTGATATGGTGAGACCATCGTTCCATATACAAGCCACAAGGATTGAGACACGCCATGAAACCAGAAACATATGTCCACACAATTGCCACGGAACTGGGGATCACGAACAAGCAGGTAACCGTCACGATGGAGCTATTGGATGATGGCGCCACTGTTCCCTTTCTCGCACGCTACCGAAAAGAAAAAACTGGAGGGCTCGATGAGGTTGTGATTACGTCCATTCGAGATCGAGTGGCTCAACTGCGAGAGTTAGACAAACGTCGTGCGGCCATTTTGTCTTCACTTGAAGAACAAGGCAATCTCACAGACGATCTCCAAGGCCACGTTCAAGGTGCCACTTCGATGGCGGAATTAGAGGACCTGTACCTACCCTACCGACCCAAACGTCGCACCCGCGCCATGATCGCCAAAGAAAAAGGGTTAGAACCGCTAGCCAAAATCCTCTGGGATCAAGGTACGCAGCTGGATGTTGTGGCAGAAGCCGGCACGTATCTCAATGAAGACAAGGGCGTGGAGTCGCAAGAAGACGCGTTGGCAGGCGCACGTGATATTATGGCTGAATGGATCAACGAAGATCAGCAAGCTCGCGCAGCCATGCGCGCGCTGTTTTTAGAACACGGCATGTTCAAGACCACCGGCATGCGAGGAAAAGATATTCAAGCAAGCAAATATCGGGATTATGCGGAATGGGAAGAACCGGTGGCGACGGCACCATCCCATCGGGTACTCGCGATGCGCCGGGGAGAACAGGAAGAGTTCTTGAGCCTTCGTATCGTTGTGCCGGAACACACAGCGCACTCTTTATTACAACGCCTGTTTGTAAAAGGAAGTGGGCTGTCAACAGACCAGGTAATCATGGCCATCCAAGATAGCTTCACTCGACTCCTGTCCCTCTCCATGGAGACGGAAACCCGTGTGGCAACCAAAGCTCGGGCGGATCAGACTGCCATTGAAGTGTTTGCACAAAACGTCCAGCAGCTACTCATGGCCTCACCTTTGGGCCAGAAAGCGGTGCTAGCCATCGATCCAGGGTTTCGCACCGGATGTAAAGTCGTCTGTCTTGATAGACAAGGCAATTTGCTCTATACGGATACCATTTACCCTCATCAGGGAACGGGCGCTGCTTCCAAAGCAGGAGACACGATCAGAGAGTTATGCAAGAAATTTGAAATTGAAGCCATTGCCATTGGAAATGGAACGGCAGGACGGGAAACCGAAACGTTTCTTCGCACATTGTCCTTACCCCCAGTCATTTCCCTCGTGATGGTCAATGAAAGCGGGGCCTCTGTCTATTCCGCTTCAGCCGTCGCACGTGAAGAATTTCCCGATCAAGATGTGACAGTACGTGGTGCAGTCTCCATCGGTCGGCGACTGATGGATCCACTAGCCGAACTCGTCAAGATCGACCCCAAAGCCATCGGAGTTGGGCAATATCAACACGATGTCGATCAGGGCATCTTGAAGCAACGTCTCCAGGATGTGGTCATTCGTTGCGTAAATCGGGTTGGAGTCGATGTCAATATGGCTAGTCCGCAACTCCTTACCGCTGTGTCTGGTGTCGGTCCACAACTGGCTCAGAACATCGTCACGTATCGACAGGAATATGGCCCCTTTCGAAATCGAACGGCTTTAAAAAAAGTTCCGCGATTGGGAGCGAAAGCATTTGAACAAGCAGCAGGATTTTTACGCATTACCGATGGCGATCATCCACTAGATGCCAGCGCAGTGCATCCGGAGCGATATCCAGTGGTCAATACCATGGCTAAAGATTTAGGCTGTACGGTGAAAGAATTAATGAACGACCTGGAGCAACAACAATCGATCAATCTCAATCAATACATCACAGAGGAAGTCGGGAAGCCGACATTAACCGATATTCTGACCGAATTGGCGAAACCAGGTCGTGATCCACGCGAACAATTTGAACCAGTACGTTTCAATGAAGACGTGCAATCCATCGAACAAGTCGAACCCGGCATGGTTCTTTCTGGTGTTATCACCAATGTGACGGCTTTTGGTGCCTTCGTCGATATCGGCGTGCATCAAGATGGCCTCGTCCATATTAGTCAACTGGCCAATAGATATATTCGCGATCCGAACGACGTTGTCCACGTCAATCAACAAGTCAAAGTGACGGTCATGGAAGTCGATATTCCACGCAAGCGTATTGCGTTGTCGATGAAAGCTAGCTCAACCGAAACACACTGAGCAAACATGCCTTCCCTCTCCATTAAAAAGAACGTGAGCGGAAGTGCGAACAAGGAATGTGCTTCGAGAGTTACGTCATCCACATTGAGAAACTGAAGGAACACAACCATTTGAATGATATTTTGTACGATGGGAAAGCAGAGTTCCTACGATGCCGATGCTAAGATCTTTGAAATCAGAGCCTGCGCTTCTTTTTGAATGTCTCTAAGATGCGGCTCACCTCGAAAACTCTCTGCATAAATCTTATAGACATCTTCCGTTCCCGACGGGCGAGCAGCAAACCACCCATTCTCCGTCATCACCTTTAAGCCACCAATCGCACTCCCCGTTCCAGGCGCTTCAGTCAAAATGTTGGTTATCCTCTCCCCTGCTAACTCCGATGCTTGAATCTGCTGAGGCGTAAGTTGCTTGAGAATGGCTTTCTGCGCAGGCGTGGCTGGCGCATCAATGCGTTCATAGACTGGAGTCCCTAGCTCTTTCGTCAGATCGAGATACAGTTGACCCGGATCACGACCGGTAGAAGCCATCATCTCTGCCGCCAGCAGATCCATGATGATTCCATCTTTATCGGTTGTCCACACCGTTCCATCACGACGAAGTAACGAGGCCCCGGCACTCTCTTCTCCCCCAAAACCAATAGAGCCATCACGCAGTCCATTCACAAACCACTTAAATCCAACAGGGACTTCAACGAGACGCCGCCCTAACTTGGCCGCCACTCGATCAATCATCCCGCTACTAACGACCGTCTTCCCAACCGCAGCATCCTTTCCCCAGCCAGAGCGTTGGGTGAACAGATAAGAAATAGCCACCGATAGATAGTGGTTGGGATTCATCAATCCCGCACTCCGCGTCACAATCCCATGCCGGTCGTGATCGGTGTCATTTGCAAACGCAATATCAAAACGATCCTTCAAGGCAATGAGCCCGGCCATGGCGTGCGAGGAAGAGCAGTCCATGCGAATCTTCCCATCCCAATCCAAATTCATAAAGCGAAACGTTGGATCCACATCTTCATGCACAACAGTAACGGCAAAGTTATATCGCTCGGCAATGGGTCCCCAATAAGCCACTCCCGCTCCACCGAGCGGGTCAACCCCAATGGACAGTTGCGCACCCCGGATCAATTCCATATCGATCACTGAGCCTAAATCTTCAACAAACGCACCCACATAGTCATACGGCTTTGTGGTCGATGCTCGACGGGCCTTCTCATATGAAATGCGTCTCACCTCGCGCAAGTCGTCAGCCAGTAACGCATTGGCCTGCTTTTCAATCCAGGTGGTGACCTCGGAATCCGCCGGACCGCCATGAGGCGGGTTGTACTTAAAGCCGCCATCTTCTGGTGGGTTGTGTGAAGGGGTAATCACGATGCCGTCGGCAACTCCCGTCTTCCGACCTTGATTGTAGGCCAGGATGGCATGAGAAATAACCGGAGTCGGCGTGTACCCATTGTCACGGTCCACCATCACCACCACGCCATTGGCAGCCAACACTTCAAGCGTACTGACCAAAGCCGGTTCTGAAAGCGCATGCGTATCCATTCCTAAAAAAAGTGGTCCGTCAATGCGTTGTTGCTGACGATACAGACAGATCGCCTGAGCCGTTGCCAAAATATGGGCTTCATTAAATGATAACTTCAACGAGGAACCCCGATGCCCCGATGTCCCAAAGGCCACTCGTTGTTCAGGCACCGACGGGTCTGGACGAGCAGTGTAATAGGCGGTGACTAATCGAGGAATATTGGCAAGCATGGAAGGTTCGGTTGGTTTTCCAGCGAGGGGGCTGAGGTTTTTCATACAATCTCCACGTTCATAAAAAGGTAAACGTCACAACGCTTGAGGTTTCAACGAGACAAGACAGACCATACCGATATTCACCGACATATTCAAAGGTACTTTCCTTCGTCACTTTCCCGCTTGGTTTGCTCTAAAGTCGTCACCATGTGACTGCGCTTTGGAGCCTTTGTCGATATCGAAGTGCATCAGGATAGCCTCGTCCATATTCAGTCTACCTGAGAATCGATGTCTTAGCATTCCCAATACAATCGTCTAAGTCAACCAATAAAACAACGTATGATCTTTCTATGTAGACAGAGCTGAAGTGAGGGCAAGCCATGAACCTGTATGAGAGAAATTCTCAATAAGTCTGACTTATGTGGGCAGAACTAACACCTTCGCCGACAAACACGTTTTCCGAAGTTTACTGTCGAGAGTCGCTAATGGCATATCACGTCGCTTGGCAAGTTCAAGGTATGAGGCATCGTAGGTCGTTAAGTCATACTTTTTAGCCAACGACAGGGTATCATTAAGCGATTCTTCTGTAGAGGCATCATCAATCTCCACTGGTAACGCACGAAATTCTCTGACCAGACGACTCATGTCCCGGACCGTCAATCTTCCTCGCCTCACAGCAACCAGTAATACATTGCCAATCTCCAACGGCCAAACGGGCGGCGCAACGACTAACTCGGTGCTCAGACGATCAGCTAAGGGGTCAAGGATGGGGTTGGATTCGTCAGGGAGAGCCCATGCTAATGCGACAGAACTATCCAGCACAAACGACATCAGTAGCGGTGTCCTTGGTGGGCTAAATTACGAAGCCTTTCACCTTTCTTCAGTAATCTTTGCATTTGCATTCCACGTTTACGCAGAGTCTCGCGAAATACACGAATATTGGAAATCGTCCGACGCACCGCCTCACCATCCGTCCGAGTCACAGGGACAAGTTCAGCGACTGGCCGGCCATGTTTCGTGATCACAAAGTGCTCACCTTTTTGGGTACGTTCCAGTAATTGCGGCAAATGGGTTTTTGCATCATACGCGCCAACTTCTGGCATACATCACACTCCTTCATTATTCAGACTAGCCTTAGACTAGTTTATTCTAAGTTCTCTTCCACGTCAATATCAAAGGACGCTAAGGAAAATTGGCCAAAGGCGCGTATTCATCAGATGCTCACAACGTTTCGCTGCTACACATCGTCATAACTGGGTCATTTTCCCAGTTGGATTTTGCATCTTCATCCAAAAGATCGACCGGTCTACACAGACTTAATCTGTTCTCGAACCCATTCGTGAATGATCTTGACCATCTCCGGTGTGTGCTCGGAAAACACGTGGTCTGCACCTTCAATCTGCAGAAGCTGCTTGGGGTCATTGGCTTGTTCGTAAATATCGAGCGAGTCCTGGAGAGGGACCACGTCATCTGCCGTTCCGTGGACGAGCAGCCAGGGAACCTGAATCGATAGGGCGCAGGGAAGAACGGTTCCAATGGTCTCGGTGTCATCAATAAACGCCTGCGATAGCGGACATGTCGGCTCGTCCCACATACAGCCCGTATCCGGCATCACGTCACTGAACTCGCGTTGCGCGAACGCTTTCGTATGCACCATTCCGGCAAGTGAAACGAGTCTGACAATACGAGTGTCTGTGCTAGCTCGAAGCACACCGACGGCTCCTCCCATACTATGGCCAACATACAGGATGTTCCATCCGTCAAGCGCGTCGATCACGCAACCAAGGTCTTCCACTTCCTTTGAGATCGTAGAGTCCTCGAATCGACCTTCCGAATCGCCGTTGCCGGAAAACGACATTCTGAGCGCTGGAATACCATCGGTTGACAATGCTTCAGCCAACGCGACGACGAACGGGCGATCCTTATTACCCGTGACCCCATGCCCGATGACCACGACGACCTTCTTACCTGCCTCGCCTTGGTGGAATGTGTAGTCGATCTTTTCGCCTTCAACATTGCGAATAGTTCCAAACATGATTTCCCCTGTGATCCGTTAAGATTCTAGTGAATGGAAGCAAGATGCGAGCAGGAACAGTCCGAAGCTCTGGGCCTTCACCCAGGGAGTGGCTTCACTCGTCCCCGAAAACAACTGCGCAATCTATCTAGACGTTATTTTTTGAAATAGTCGCTCTGCAGGAACGGATTTTCTTATAGCATATTCTTTTCGTGCCCGTTTGATTTGCCTAAGTAACTTCTTATCCTTCAATTCATCGATGGCTTCGACTAAGTCCAGCATGTCGATAGAAGGAACAAGGAATGATACAGGTTTGCCACGAAATACAACTAACGAGGGAACTTTTGATTTGATCAGCTTAGAGAGTTGTGACCGCGCTTCTAGAACGTTAACCGGCTTGGCTTTGTGCAGTAGATTGTATGCACCCATATGATACCTCTATCTACATTGCAGTATATAGACATTAGTAGATATCGAGTCAATTAACAAGGTCGAACCCGGTATGACCCTGTCAGGAGCTGTCATCATTTGAGGACCGCCTACTTATCATGAAACACGCGGCTTGCCCATCTGTTTGGTGATGCCTGGAATAGATTCCTTATAGGAATATGAGTATAAAACTAGGGCCCCAAGGCCGTGCGCGCAAATAAGTGTTTTAATTGATGGTTGCGTTTTCATCATCGTTTTTCGCAATCAATGCTTGGGCTTTTTGGAGAAACAAATTATAGTTATCCATTTCTTTCCAACCGAATATCTGTCTTGCTGCATTACAAGAAAGTAAAACTGATTCTGCAGAAAATCCTCCAATCTCTCCTATTATTTGAGGGTCGTCATTATGGAAATGAATTAAGAATGTGTTTTCATCTGATTTTTTTACTCGATACGCGTGAGCCCCTGTAGTGCCATAAACCATTTGGTGCGATAAGAGATAAGTCCAATACGAGTTTAAGTTTCGAAAACGCACCGAAGCATCCTTTTCGGAAGAAAACGTTCCTAAGCGCTGAATTCCTATATCTCTTGCAAAACGCTGAAGTTTTTCTCTTCGATTTTCAAGCATCTCCAGCGTCTCGCGAACATTCTTTTCCAACCCAAGATTTGAAGCCTCGAGAATCAGCTTTCTGTCGGTGCTTATTGACTGATTTTCCCATCCAAGTAGTTTAGCCGCTTTTTGATCTTTTGAAGCAGCCAATTCCAGTAAGTGCAGAGACTCTATGTACAATGATCGAGCTAAAATCATTCCCTCTTCAGAAATTTTATTTTTCAAAAGAAGAGTAATGCCTTCAAAGAGGCCAAGAGCACGAGAAAACTTTAATAAAACCAGCGTGTCAGTTGGATTAGTTTCACAATAGCCCTTTGGCACATAACTAGTTACAGCATTCTTGACACTCTCAAGGAATTCAATAGTTTCTTTAAATTCAAGTTTGTCAGTTGGTTTGGAAACGATTGGTTTAATGTGTTCCCTTTTTGGCTGTGGATCCACAATAATTCCCTCGGGACCAAAAATTTCAATTGAGCTTGCTTGTAAAGACACTCCTTCTCCTACACGAGGAGATATTTCTTGCTCGTAAGAAAGATTAAACTTTCCATCATCTGAAATAGAGAAGGACTTAACTTGGAATTTCCAATTCAATATTGGATATTTTTGGTCTGTGGCAGCCAAGTCATCGTGCTCTGACAGCAGATATCCATTAAATTGACGGATATATCCAGTTGTTCCTAGGGGTTTGTCGTATGGAGATTGGAAGAATTCTTTTAGATCTTCGGTAAATTCTAAGAGTGCTACAATTGCCTGCCTGAGATAGGAAGCAGTCTTATCCCTAACGGTCTCAGCTAAAGGGAGAATTTCAGAAAAGGATAAAAATCCGTGTTCCATTCCATCGCTAGCTCGTTTTGCATCTCTATGACAGGCTAAGTCATTTTGAAAAAGATTTTTTTTTAATTGTTGAGTCGAGGTCCTTCAAAGGAATTTTCCAGCTTTCAGCAAGTTTTCCCGGTTCTTGTAGATTGGCTTTTTCTAATTCTTTTAGGAGTGCCACACGAACTAGGGCCTCCATTCCCATGTAAAGATGAGATGTAGCAAGAATTTCCCCACCTTTGAACCAGTTCTTTAGAGTCAACTCGTATTGAACGATTGCTCGTCTTATACGATCTGAATCTTTGTGAGTGCTTAAAGCATCAATAATTCTAACTACTACTTTGGGATTAATTTTTCTTGAGGGAATTGGTAGACCACGTTTCCACGTTTGAAAGTTCTCAAAAAACTCCCTTTTCCTTTTACCCGGAGTATTATCGAATGCTATATGCAGCTGACATTCCCCGGCATATCCGTTACTACAGAAAGAAATTAAAGTTGAAAAAAACTGAGCAGCAGACCAAAAAGCTTCGATTGCCGATGAAAGCGAAGGCGCAGGTCCTCTGGCATCAACCCACAATTCCCTTGGTACTTGTGAGTCAAACCCTTCATTTTCATAAAGAGTCCTGAATGTTAAAATTACTTTTTTCCCTCAATTGAAATTTCTCCGCTCAATTTTTCGTCCGGCTTTAATCTGAGGCGAGAGCCAGCCCTGGTTACTACAACAAATTGGGTATCCTTATCTTTTTCTCTATTCATTATTGCTTAGCTATGTACCATAGTTTGGGATAATCGGAGATTTTGAAGAATTGTTACAGGTAAAGATAGTGCTGTTTGGCCTAATTGAAATGATGCCGAGTCTCATGAAAAAAAATTAAGAAACAGGTCTTGCGCTCCAACATTGGTTATTTATTACCTATATTGGCTACGAACTTTCCAGGCCCCAATCTTACTTTCAAAATCATTTTTTTTCGAACTCATCAAAAACTCAAGCCAACGTATTACAAAAACAAGAATTTGAGTTCTCGTTTTTACTAGGCTTTTGACCATGTCAATGATGCTACCCAACCTTTAGAAAAATGTATAGGGATTGGCTCGTGATTAACTCTTTGTAAATTCGTGAGGACTTTGAATCGTTTGATATAATCAAACACCATATCTCGTGCCTGAATCGTAGATTATTGGATACCCTGAACATGCATAGCATACGAATCATGGTCGTCAGCACTGTCATGTTGTTGTCGGGTTGCGTCACGTATATCCCGAGCAACCCTGATAACATTTGTCATATTTTCTTTGGTGAAACTGACTGGTATGAAGCTGCTCGGGACGCACAACAACGATGGGGAACACCCATCTATGTGATGATGGCCATCATGCACCAGGAATCCCGATTTATCGATGATGCGCAGCCGCCACGTGATTGGGCTTTAGGTTTTATTCCTTTGCCGCGTAATTCCTCCGCGTATGGGTACGCGCAAGCTCAAGATCCAGCCTGGGAGGACTATACAGAACAAACAGACAACTCGGGTGCCGATCGTGATGATTTTGAAGACGCGATTGATTTTATTGGCTGGTACACGGACGGGACGCAGAAACGCCTCAAGCTTTCCAAGTGGGATGCCTATCGGCAGTATTTAGCCTACCATGAAGGGCGTGGCGGGTATCAGCGAAAGACGTATCAACGAAAGCCCTGGCTGAAAGGCGTCGCCCAAAAAGTGAAGCGGCGTGCCCTACGGTATAACCAACAACTCAAAACTTGCAAGGCGGAGTTAGACGATGAGGTTGATAGTTGGTTTTAAGGACTTTCAAATTCGAGGAATCGACAACAAGAGATCGCCTTGTATGGGCACAAATTGTGTAGCCGCTTTCATCAAGGAAGAGGCCGTTAAGTCAGGAACGCCATAGACTTCTACGGAAACCTTGTACTCCTCGATAATCTTCGTAACCACGGCAGAAAAATCGCCATCGCCTGAGGCTAACACAATTGTGTTCACCTCTTTTGCATACTCAAGCATATCAATCGTTATTCCGACATCCCAATCTCCCTTGGCCGAGCCATCACGACGTTGGAGATACGGCGTCAGTTTTATTTCGAACCCCATTCTTTCAAGAATCTGCTGAAATGCCTTTTGCCGTTGATCGCCTTTATCCGTCGCATACGCAAAAGCCTTGACGACATTCCTGTTGGCTGTCGCCTGTTTCCAAAACGCGTTGTAATCAAAGTGACAGCGATACTGCTGCTTCACGGTGTAGTACATGTTCTGCACATCGGCAAATACAGCAATGTTGTCCATAATCGTACGAATTCCCTATTCAATACATAAATTGTATGTTCTGAGAAAGACGACTCATGTTATTCCGGGACTCGTTGACGAAGCTTTACAGGTTTTGTACAACCCTTCCGGATTTTCGTATTGATCAATTCAACAAATACCGAGAAGGCCATAGCGAAGTAGATATAGCCTTTGGGAATATGAAAAGAAAATCCCTCCCCGATTAACATCACGCCGACCAGCAAAAGAAAACTCAATGCCAGAATTTTGATCGTCGGATGTTCATCAATAAAATCACTGATGGCTCCGGAAGATGCCATCATCATACCCACGGCTATGATAATGGCCGTTGCCATTACCCATACTTGATCGGCCATGCCTATCGCGGTGATAACGGAATCCAAGGAAAAGACAATATCCAGTATCGCAATTTGCACAATGACTCCGGCGAACGAAGCTGCAGTGTTGGCTCCACCATGCCCCTCATCCCCTTCCAATTTCTCATGAATTTCTAACGTGCTTTTGACAAGCAAAAACAGGCCGCCTCCAATGAGAATGACATCGCGACCCGAAAAGTCATGGTTAAAGAGGGCAAACCAAGGCGCGGTCAAGCCCATTAGCCAGGACAGCGAAAATAGCAATGCCAATCGAGAGAACATGGCCACACCGAGTCCGATCACCCTCGCACGTGCCTGCTCCACCACCGGAAGTTTTGCGGCCAGGATTGATATGAAAATAATATTATCAATCCCAAGTACGATTTCCAGAGCGGTCAGCGTGCCGAGGGCCAACCATGCTTCAGGATCCATTAACCATTCCATTGCTCAAACTCCTTCTTCGACAACATGACTATCATGTGATGGAGACACAAGGAATTTAGAGAACAGGATTCAGCGTGGACCCCATGATCCATCGAATGGGTACATGATGAATGAGATTGAGGAGGTGTTATGGAAGTTGAACTCGGGCAATGGTATTCGCGTCGGTGCCGAACCAAATCGTTTGTGTGGGTTGGTGGTACACCATATGCCGAACCGTGCCTCCACCGCTTTCGATATTCGTGATGCTAATAACGTCTTCGGTCTTTGTATCAAAGCCGATAAGGCGATTCGGAAATGAGCCCGTTTCCACAAACCAGACCCGATCCTGACTATCGACCGTCATTCCATAGGGCGACGCCGTATCACCACCAGGGGCAGGCCATTCCTTTACTGTTTCCGTCGAAGGGGTAAACCGGCCAAGGTAGCCTTTTGCATAATCCACGTACCAGATCGCTCCATCGGATGTCAGGCCCAATCGTCGCGGCCGTGCATCGGGACGAGGAAGAGAAATTTCTTTCACCGCGTACGTCTTCTCGTCAATGGTCCCTAGTTTATTCGATCCAAACTCCGTAAACCACGGCACATTTGCTGTATCAACAACGATGCCATACGGTCTGGCATGAGCGGTAAAGAGCGGCATCAGCACCACGCTACCGGTATCCATAGTCAATCGTCCCACAAAATTCCCCTGCTGGACCGTAAACCAGACCTCTCCCTTCTCCCCGAACGCCAATGTATGGGGATCGGCGGCATCAGGATTGGGCATTATATATTTGATAATATTCCCGGTGTCCGGATCGAGTTTCCCGATATGCGCAGCTCGATTGCCTGCATACCATACAAATCCTTGTGCATCGACAATAAGATTGTGTGGACCTGTCCCAGACTCTAAAGGATAGCGGCGAAATTTTCCGGTCTTCGGCTCAAGCATGGCAACATAATCGCCCTGCTGACCGACAAACCACACACGATGATCCTGATCCACATACGGATCACGTGGCCGTGTCTGCTCCCAGGGCACAGTCCATTCCGTAATATTGACTGGATTGCGTTCGGCTTGATTGTCATTCGATTTGGCCGTGGCACAACCGATAGCAAAGAATAAGCTACAACACAAAATAACACCACATGCGGCGGCAACCACTTGACCCTTCATACATAACCTCCAAGCACAATTCGCGTATAGAATAAGCTCTCAGACATTACCCTTTTTTCTTCGCTTTCTTTTCGGCTCGTTTTTCCTTCATCGACTTAGACGGTTTCTTCTTGGTTTCTTTTCGTGAATCCTGACTTTTCGACATGACGATGGCTCCTCAGGGTTTGAATGAACGTTCCTTGATTGCCGTACGGCGCGTCATCCTACCGAACCTTTCCAGGAAAGTATAGATATCACGTAATGGGTAATTGTACGTAAAAATTACAAAACATAACATTCCGGACAGGTCTACCACACCGCATTGCGATATATTTCTCACGAAGCCCATCTACCCAACAGGCTCATTTATCCCAGTATGGCTGCCGCTGGAACATTATGTGAGAACAAACCAAAAATTCCTTGTAAATTCAATGCGCATATGCGATTTCTTCCTCAGAATGACAAGAAGACTACGCCTTCGCGGCGGGCCTATACCTCACGCTCCTTCACTGTATTATTTGACTCATCACTGGGAGAATGTTACGTTAAGACACGGTTTGAGCTACGGTTACTGCTACAGAGTGCCTGACAAACATCAGAGCACCTCCCTTCTGACACGATAAGCCCCGTAGTACGTGATGCTTGAAACCTAAGTTTTCTACCATGCATATTTATGCAAGGGTACTGTAGTGTGATTCAGAACGGCACACACAGGCAGTCCCCTCACTCAGTTATGAAGGAGAGACGATGAAGATGACTAAAGGTTGGCCTGCACATAAACGTCCACATAAAATAGTCCGAATCAAGGATAACCGGAGCATACCCTGGAAAACATTAGGCCTCACAGACCCTTCTGAAGAGCAACGGTCTCGATCGATGGACGAAATCCGGCAGCAAGTTCTAATGATGTCCTCACAAGAAATTGGCTTAGGCTTTGAAGAAATTC
The DNA here is from genome assembly GCA_021604005.1 of Nitrospirales bacterium. Taxonomy (GTDB): domain Bacteria; phylum Nitrospirota; class Nitrospiria; order Nitrospirales; family UBA8639; genus JAGQKC01. The sequence goes on from BQIV01000017.1 coordinate 59,716, forward strand.
AGTACGAAGAGCCACCGAAAGCGTCAAGTTCCCCTTCCCGTGCAAAAGCGGAACGTAAGACACGTGCTCGAACAACGAAAAAGCAAACGATCCAACGCTAGGGAGAAGGAGAGGATTACCTTCTTACGCCAATGTAATGGGAAAAATAAAGAAAGAAACGCAAGGCAAACGACTTCGTGAGCATGCCCAACGACTCAAACGCCAAGAAAAAGCCTTACGTCGTGAACAACGTAAGGATCAATCTGCAGCCGAACCACGACCTGTCGTCGAAGGGGAAGATCCTGACCTTATCGGCCTTCGGTGCGGGCCTCAGCCTCCCCTGTTCTAACAATCTCGCTCTACTCCATACGCCGCAATAGCCATTACCCCTATCGGAACACAGTCTACATTCTGATATTCCGCGCAGTCACAATAGTACATCGGCTAGAGGACCTATGTACCTCCCGCTACATTTTTATTTCACCACGTGCGATACGTTTCTTTACAAATCATCCCATTTGAGCAAAATTTTTCAGCCCAAGACTCCATAAAAACCAACCATCTCTGCCCATCGACCGAGAACGTTCACTAACACCACGGGATAATTATTTGAGGCGATACGTTAACCCTCCCACATAATACGCCGATATACTCTTACGTAACGAGTCTCTGCACTTCACACCGTAGAAGGGTACCGTTCATGATGCTTCAGTCCATGCCAATGCGCTTGGGAGTATTACTTACAGGGTGGATCTGTTTAGCCTTGGGGTTCGTAGGCCTTTTCCTTCCCATTCTCCCAACCACGCCTTTCATCCTGCTTGCAGCCTATTGTTTTTCAAAAAGTTCTCCTCAACTCCACCGCAAGCTCATCCAACAGCCAACACTGGGCCCCATGATTCAACATTGGGAACAGCATGGCAGCATCAGTAAGCGAGCCAAAATCACTGCGACCGTCACGATGGCCTTTTTATTTTCTCTCTCACTATTTATCCTGTCAGTTGGAGTACTCTTGAAAGCAATGCTGATAGGCATCGCGACTGCAGTCTTAGCCTTTATCTGGACAAGGCCACTTCCACCCTATGAACGGGCTGAAGATACGCAGGCAAAACTTGCCAATGAAATGTAAGGATGGCGAATCGGATAACATCCTTTACTACGAATTCCACGCCTCCTCCTCACCTTTCTCACACTTCACAAAACGATTTTCGCGGCAACTTCCCGTTGTATCACCGGACTATTTTCATTAGTCAAACGGCAATTCAGCAGGACCTCGATTCCTTGATGAAATAAGGCTAAGCCTAAATGGTTATTGAGCAGAACGGAATACGGCCAAGAGGTCACTGAGTGCAAGCGTCTTAATCCTGAGCGTTTCTCGTTCCTGATCTACCTGGGTCTTCAATTCAGAATCTGTATGATTTTCGGTCAAGGCTTTTGCATTTTTCATCACCCGATCATACTCCTGCTCAATCTTTTCAGGAACGATTCTGTTCGTAGAGAGTTGTGTGAGAACAGAATGCTTCGTCTCGACTAAATGCTTTTGAAACTCTCCTTCGGAAAGAGATGACTGATATCCATCTTCCGCTCGACAACGGTCAAGGTATTGTGCAAGAAGCACATACAACCTCAAAAGGGTCTCAGTTGTTTTGATATGGTGTGGGACATCTTCTTGTCCTTGTTGTTCTTGAGACATGATGGCCTCCTTTCGGCTTTGACTTGCCCACGGCTGCCTGATCTTCCTCATTTCAACACACAGGCCAAGTCATCGTATTGCCTTATTCCTCATTCTACCATGAAATTTCACTAGACTGGTCACATATTTTACGTCCTCAGCCATGAATACATGGAAATTTCTATATACTGAATGACGACATGAACCACCGTGAAATTTCACGACCAGAAGATCTTGCCACCCCAATGGAACATTGCTCTGGACTATCTGTTCGCGCATACGAAATTCGCGTTTGGCGATACACCTTTTCAACCTGCTGGGCAGTAAGCAGTTGGTTTTGGCCATCGACACCCCCTTCTATTCGAAGTGCCCGAGGCGCCAGTGCTTCGGTAATGTCAGGAATATCTGCTACGGTGAGCAGGTCTTGAATCATTGCATCGACCGGCTGATAGACAAAAGGCCCGTCCAGCAATGAGGCATACGAGGCAAGACCGCCATGGACATACACAGCTTGGATTTGCTGTTCGAAGAGTGTCGTAAGAAGCGACACAACCCCACCGAGCGGTTCACCTCGCTCTGGATAGGGATCTGCATCTAAAGGCACAGCAAGACTCGCGTCAGGATGGTTTGGTGCGGCTAGTGAATCTCCCCATAGTCCAACACAGTTGGCATTCATATCCTCTCGATATCTGAGATACGCGAGTACCGTCCGCAGGTCACGGACCCGAGATGTGAGTAGACATTCTCCAAACATCGAACTCGTGGCGGCGACACCTGCGCTTGGACTGAGTCTGCCTCGATAGACTTCACCCTGACGCCCATCGCCAATACCTCGCAATTCCGCTAAACACACAATGATTCCGTCACTCAGCAACTGTCGTATCAACGATTGACGCGCCTGTTTTACACGCCGATTGCCTTCTTGCGCCAAACCGACCACAACCGGGGATGTGAAGACATCCACGTTAGACGGCCACAAAAGCTGGATCCGTACCAAGACATTGTCCTCAACGGCTAATGTGACATATTCCGACCGGCCGATTCCCTGACGTCTTGCGTACACGCGATAGGAAGTATCGGAACTCATCGGACCAAGAACGTGGACAAGTTCTTGCTGCAACTGCATGGCGGAGGCATCCGGCTCTAGTCTCTCCCGAAATTGGCGAGCAGTCGCGAGCGAACGCGCGCAGAGTTCCTGCGCCACAACATGAACCTTTCGCGGACTGAATACCCGATGTGCCTCGTCGGTCATACAGTGAAGTTGCTCGTTAGACAAGTATTCAGTCACTTCATAGTCCGGCATGGGAATGTTAAACCACTCATGCAGTATGGGATAAAGTTGGGCACGATGAGGAAGACCGATATTCATACAATGACTATCCAGAGGACCGCTTCTCGATACACAACCGGAACCATGGACCGCTCTGAGACTGTCGGATTCCTCATAGAGTGCATACATCTGTCGAAGATAGTCCCAGGTTGTATCACGACCATTCCAAGCAAATTCGCGTCCATAAATGAGCCGACGAGGAGCAAGCGAGGCCAAAATAACCCACGGCCAAAATCGTAACCGAGCAGTATCGGGGAGATTTCTTGTCGTTTCCCAATCCCCCATCGCCAGATGCCCAAAATTAAACGCAACAACGGCGGATACCCGCAAGTCCAACGCTCCAACCACCGCTGCAAGATCCCCTCCTCCCGCCACCGACCCCATGACGATAATGCGTTCGAGGTCAATGTGTGGATCAGCGTGCAAGAGATCAATACCACGCCGTACATCCTGGACCATCCATCCCATAAGACGTTCACCCACCAACTGCAATTGCATATCAAGTACATACCGAAAATAGTAATCTTGCCGATCGGCACGAAATGCTCCGGAAAAGTCTTTCGGGAATTCGAAAGGATGTTGCCGCCGCTCACCATGGCCCAACAAGTCCATAATCAAGACGGTGCAACCCTGTTGCGCCCATGTCATTCCCATGCACTGCAATTCCTCTTCGGTCTTCGAATTGTGATGACTATGACAGATGATAATTGCAGGTGTGTTCTGCGTCATGTTGACGGGACGATAGACGTTCGCCGTCACAGGAAGATCCATGTGCCCAGGAAATACAATATTCTCAATGACATATCCGATCCGCTGTACAGTACCGGTCACAAGTGAACATAGTCGAACACCTGGTCCATCACGCACATTCAACGATTGACGCAGAGCATCACGCCGAACATCACGGAAACTCTCCCACTCCGCTTTCGTATTGAGCCCCTTACAGATACCCATATCCTGCAAAACAGCCTCGTGCATTCGTGCAGAGAGTTTCATGCCAAGCTCCCGGATTCGTCTATTCCCGGCTCCGACTTTTCGCCGCCACACCCATTGACGGAAAGACGGCGGAAGGCGGTCAGTGAGCAACTGTTTCATTCCCATAGTCACAACCCTGCTACACCGTACGGAGAAAGCGCCATACTGCAAATTGAGAAAAATTCAATAGAGAAGACTGGAAAGGGTTAGGGCGACATCATGTCTCTGCCCCCATGCTTACACGAAATGATCGACACAGGTGTATCTTCAAGAAACATACTCCACACATTAACCACCACTTCCAACGTCGGTGGCTTTAATATATCCCAAAATGACATCGCGACGCGCCAAGATCCCAATTAATGTCTGCTCTCGAACAACCGGGACCCGCACGAGGTGATGACGTTGGAGTACGCGCACGATATCCATGAAGGGGGTGTGTGCTGTCACCGACACCACCTCTGTCGTCATAATCGATGAGACAGGTAACGCTCGCAGGTCGTTTCCACGCTCAATGGCTTGCAGCAGATCGAACTCCGTCACGATCCCAACGAGCGAGTCCTCACCATCAACGACAGGCACACTGCCAATATTGCCATCATACATCTTATGACCCACAGTAAGGACTCTATCATCGAGCTTGCATGTGATCACCTGATCTTCCATTACTTGGTAAGCCACAAGAGTGGCCGGGTCGCAACGTTGCGAGATCCATTCGACCTTTCTCATTCCTGTTCCTCCTTCGTATGACTTTCAGACTCAACGTATTATGCTAACCCACAAAGTCCCTGGCCTGAAAAAACCTTCATCTTCTTTTCTAAGGAAGCTAACATCCATTCACCGTACTATCTATCTTGATGTCATACAGTAGCAAAATTTCACTAAGTATTCATCTCGTATCGGAACTCGATCGGCCCCTCATACTCTGCTACCATGCAAGAGGGAGACACGTACGCCTGTTTCTAAATAACCTTTGCTAAAATAATGGCTCATTAGTCAGAGTTGAGAAAAGAAAATACGGAATTTATGGCCATTACTGGATCATGTTTTTGTGGTGCCGTTACATATCTCATTAGAGGAACGCTACGAAATGCGCGATCGTGCCACTGCTCTAGTTGTCGAAAGGCATTTAGTGGACAGGCGTCAGCATATGCGTTGGTGGATCCCAAAGAATTTTCATGGGCTTCTGGAGAACATCTACTCACGACCTATGAATCGAAACATGGTGCGGGGCTACAATTCTGTCGCGTATGCGGCTCGACCCTGTGCGGTACATTCAAAGGGCAGGTACATGGAGTTACGCTCGGGTGCACAGAAGGTGATGTAGGAATACAATTGGACATGCATATATTCGTAGGTGACAAGGCTTCCTGGGAAACGTTACCACATGATGGCGTTCCTCAATATGAAGAGTGGCCGCCAGCCAATACAGCGGACAGAGATGTCCTACAGTAAAGACTAATACAGAGAGGAGAAATTGGAGCGGGCAATAGGATTTGTAGCCACGGCTGACTTAGTCAGTCATTCAACCGCGCTACTCGCTGATTCCGTTGATATGTTAGGCGATGCCATCGTCTATGGGTTCAGCCTCTATGTTATTGGCCGTGGCTCAGTCTGGATAGGCCGCGCTGCCTTGCTGAAAGGTGTCATCATGGCGGCCTTTGGCGTAGGCGTGGGGGCACATGTGATCTTCAAGATGGCCTATGGACTCGTGCCTACTGCTGAGATGATGGGTGTGGTTGGCTTTCTGGCACTGATCGCTAACCTGGCCTGTCTCATGCTCCTCTGGCAACACCGTGGAGATGACATCAATATGCAATCTGCGTGGATGTGTTCACGAAACGATGTGATTGGCAATACGGGTGTCCTTCTCAGTGCGCTTGCCGTCCATCTCACTGGTTCCTCGTGGCCTGACATTCTGATCGGACTTTTTATCGCCATCATTTTCGTTCGATCGGCAGTGGCTATCATCCGTGATGCCAGCAGGGCATGTTCGTTCTCAATCTGAACGTCCCTTCTGCCACCAATGCGAGGGATAAGGTTTTTTTACAGACTATATGAAGAGGAATGGCGCCATTCAGGGCAGGTTCATACGTGTTCTTAACCTCATTGTGCTAGCTCCAATAAAGAAGCACTTTTAATTTGAATTTCATCAAGTAAGTTGGTTAGAGTTTACCTGAACTTGAATCAAGCTAGAGTTATGAAATTCAAATCCGTCATTACCGGGCTTCTTTTTCTCCTGCTGATTGAACTGCCCTTCTTTTCAGTCTTGGGAGTTGAACATGTCTTAGCCAATGCAGAACCAGACGGTCATGCTCATTCGGACTTTGACCTGTGCGACTGGCTCCAGATTCAAACAACAGGCTCCCTTACCTTTCATATCGATCTGTTATCTCCGGTTTTTATTGGCCTAAGCGATAAAATTCTTCAGGGAACAGTAGTTTTTAATAAGCAGCTAAGTATACCTTCGAGTCCTCCTCGAGCTCCTCCCTTTCCTTAGCTTTCTAGAATTCAATCATTTTTCGTTGCAGCGGCACTCGATGCATTACATTTTCATGTCGAGTGCTGAAAGGCCGACGCCAAAGATCACTCTGAATTCAAGGGTGGTATCTAATGTTCAAATTCAGTCTTTATTGCTGCTTAATCGATAAGACAGGTAGAAACACCCTATTTACAGCATTAGACGGAAAGTTGTCGGTCAAGATAGGTGGCTGAAAGACGACATGCACGTAGCCGAAGACTCCTGTGCGTGAATAACATCCCTAAACCTGCCTAGGCGATAGCTGGCTTTAGGATCGAGTACGAATCATCATGGCCATACCTGAACATCGATATTCATGCGACCATTCGGAGTAATAATCTGTCTATTCTTCAGTCTTTTAATCTTCTTGAATACAAATGGATGCGAAGGAACAGGATGATCATGAAAACGTGTCAGCAACCATCTAATGGCCAGCAAGTAATGACTATTCGTGGATAAAAAACTACCATTCATAAGGAGAAATTCGAAGAATTTCGTGTTTATGGGTAAGATGCGTTCCGATTCTCGGGAGAAGGCAAATTTATGAGTTTTACATGCTGAGTGACACACCCGATATTTCGACGACTTTTATTGCACATCTAAGCGGCTATGCAATCGGAATCATCCTGTATTCCATGCTGTTGGGATTGGTCTATCAGTCACGCCGTGCGCCATCACAAAGGACGAAGGGAGATCTTGGGAAATCATCACCTCGATGGCTTGCCTTATGGACCGGAATCTTGGGCTTCGTGTGGAATGTAGGAGCATTTCTGGCCTTTTTATTTCCACACATACAATTTACATCCCCGCTACCTGCCCTATCTGCATTATCTGTGACGGCCTTGGGATTTTTGCCTGCAATGGTCGTTCTAGCGATGGCAGATACTCAGTCCATGGGAGTTTCTGCTCTGGGGCGACGCGTCATTTCAGGGGTAGGATTTCTCTTGAGTGGATGGGCAGGGCTATGGCACGTGAGTGGAGTCTGGTTTGAACAGTCGGAGAAACACGCCGGAACTGCCCTTGAAATGATGGTTTGGGGGTTCTTACTCCTTCTTGGCGGGCTTCTCGCCATTCGTGTCTGGGCAAAAGGATGGGATCAAATGGGGAGGATTGTCGTGTTTACCGGAGCTGGGATCGCGGCTCTACCGTTCAGCCAACATCAAACGGGGGATTATTCATGGGGTATGGAATTGGTGAGTCATCATTCCAATCTCCTCCTCGCACTGGTTATTCTCTACCATGATTACCGCTTTGCCTTTTGCGATCTCTTCTTGAAACGAGCCTTATCATTCTTTGTGCTGACATTCGTGACTTTGTGGGTGTTGATTACGGTAGGGATTCCCATGTTGAAGGCAGAGCCAAGCAACAATATGACACAGATTTCTCGATTGACGATCTTTCTTGCCCTTTGGGTTGCCACAGCGTTGAGCTACCCATACCTACAACGAGGCGTGACCTGGTTAGTCGATACCCTGGTGCTGCGGCGCCCAGATTACGAAAAACTTCGACAGACATTAGCTGTGGCGATCAATAAGCAGGAAGAGCCTCAGGACATTCTCACGACTACCGCATCCTTCCTCCAACCTGCCCTGCTGGCAACCCACATAAGCTGGAAAGAAGAAGACGCTCAAGATTCTCGACCAGCGTTCGAAAACCAAGAGGATAGAAAAGAATGGACTTTGACTCATGATGCTCCTGCGGCTATGAACAGCATCGATCATACAAATAAAGCTTCTACACAACACTTGCAGCCATCGACGGTGTTGCTTCAGACAATCGAGTCAGCATACCTCATCCGCATCCCAACCGTAGACGGGCCTTACTTTACCTTACTCATTGATGGATTACTTCATGGAAGACGATTGCTGTCGGATGATCTTGTATTGTTAGAAGCCGTGGGTCACTTAGTCGCTCGGCGAATCGATTCCGTACGCTCAGCTCATGAACGGTGTGCGATCACGATACGGGAACAGGAAATGAAAAAGCTGACCGTCGAAGCGGAACTCAGGGCTCTTCGCGCTCAACTCAATCCTCACTTTTTATTTAATACCCTCACCACCATTGGATATTTGATTCAGACGACACCGGACCAAGCACTGGACACCCTTTTGAGATTAACAGAATTACTGAGAGCAGTCTTGAGACGCCTGGAAGGAGAATTTTCCACCTTAGGTCAAGAGGTGGATCTGGTGCAGTCGTATTTGATGATTGAACAAGCTCGGTTCGAACGACGATTAGTCTATCACATTGACGTCCCATCATCCCTGCGAGACTATTTCGTCCCCGCGTTACTCTTGCAACCCTTGGTTGAGAATGCGGTCAAGCATGGCATTCAACCGTCCAAGGAGGGAGGAACCATCAAAATTTCCGTAGAACGGAAAACGGAAAATCCCAACAGCCAGGACACCCCATCCGCCGTCCACTCTTTACTGCTTACCGTTCACGATACGGGCTCAGGATCGGAATCGATCACGACAAATCCCGCATGTGGAACGGGCGTTGGGTTATCCAACATCCGCAAGCGTCTCCACTTGCATTATGGAAGCATGGCCGCTGTTCACATACATCCAAGAATGGAGAACGGCACCATGGTGCAAATTCAATTACCAATCCCAGAAGCTGAAAACTCCACCAATAAATCCTTCTCGTGTACTTCTTCAAGTCAGGGGAAATGGCCATGAGCGACAAACTTCGAGTCATTGTTGCGGATGACGAACGGCCTGCGCGAACATTTTTAACGACAACCTTGAGGTCTCTTGATGATATACACGTCGTAGGAGAAGCCGAGAATGGGACAGACGCTATTGAATTAATCCAACGGGAACGTCCAGATGTTGCCTTCCTAGACTTACAAATGCCCGGCTTTGATGGCTTATCCGTCGTTCGAGCTCTCAAAAAAGGGTACATCCCGCTCGTTGCATTTGTTACGGCTCACGATCAATATGCCATTCAAGCTTTTGATATCGAGGCCATCGATTATTTATTGAAACCAGTAGACAATGCCCGGCTTCGAAAAACCATCAAGCGCGCGAAAGAAAGACTGGAACAAGAAAAAGCCTTGACAGATGAGCTGGAGACACGTGTTGGGAAACACATAGATGAAACCTCTCCGACCCAAAGCTTTCCTGAACGACTACCCATCAAAAAAAAGGACGACATCATATTCCTACCAGTGAATCAAATTGCTTCCTTCGTCTCAGATGCTGAATTAATGCACATTACGACGTTGAGTAAGGAACGTTTCACCATCAGTCATCGGCTCAAAGCCTTAGAAGCCAAACTCGACTCTCGTCGGTTCGTACGATTGGGGCGAGGAACGATCGTCAATGTGGATACAATCAGTCGCGTAACCAATATGCCGGGCGGATCCTATCTCGTCACACTGACGAATACTCAACAATTCCGCGTGAGCCGCAACCAGTCTCGATTCCTTCGGCATCATGTCCTAAAATTCTAAGACGTGAATCTTTACATCCGGATTTCTCTCTGCCTCGCCCTCACCACACCAATCGGTTGACTCCCCTCAAATCATCCATCCGTCATCCATTCTTGACGATTCATAAAAAAAGTAAGGAATCTACGGCCTTCGTCTTATAAAAGCTGTGACGGTAAAGGGATAGATGACGCATCATCTATCTTGTTCAACTGGCCACCCATTTCCGGCCATCATATTTGAGGGGAGTGTCAAAAGACATTCGAAAGAGGAGAGATATGCTTCAGTTCCTTAAGAGAGTGTGCATAACGCAGTTCCACAGAGTCGACGCGAGATATTATCAAAGTAAGACATGTACGTGCTGATCCCTATAATTAAAAGGGAATAATAAATGATGAAAAAGCAATGCCCGCAAGAGAATTCTCAAAAGTCAAAAACGAGCGAATGCGCTCAAGGCTTGCGGAAAGGAGGAGGGAGTTGGAAGCACCGGATTCGTACCGACGATCACCAAGGGTATAAATGTAAAGCACTGACTAAGGCGGGCTCTTGTCCCCGTTGTCAGGGACTCATGGTCCATACGTATTTCATGGACTCACTCGATTTGAGATGTCTTTGGGGATCAGGGTGGCGTTGTATCAATTGTGGGGTGATTGTTGATTCGGTGATTATTCGTAACCAGGAATACTCTCCTCCCAACAAAAGGTCATCACGATTGCATCGTTTACCAAAATAGTACCCGCCAAGGGACCCTGACATACTTAGAACAGACAACTTCTCATGCCTTACTCATTCACTTCAGCTCATGGGTTCCCCTGTTTGCAAGCAAGAGGAGAAAAAAGAGAAGAGACTGTTTCGTGGTTATGCTGGGGAACATCAAAGGAGCAAATCTACCATTCATGAAAATCTTGTTGCCGTTTTCGAGTAATCGGCTAGGCTCAGGCCGCAAGTCGATTTAAGGCCGAAGGGATTCATGTTGCTTGGTCGTCCGGGTAAGACTCACCCTTACCCATGGGAGTCCCAGGGTGAAGGTTTTAGGAATCGCAACCTCCTACCCTTCATTCTGGCGATACCCATTTGACAAGGAGAAAGGAGAGAGTACGTGAGACGAGATACGAAAAGTGAATCGAAAAGTTTCAAATTTTATCATGAAGGAGGTGTCGAGATGCCGTACCGTTCATTTAAATTGTTTCGCATTATGCTGGTTTTCTGTGCAGCACACATGATTCTAGTCAGCAATGCCATGGCGATCTCCACGGAGTTCTATGTCGCAAAAGATAATCGTCCGTTGCTTACATTTGGGGATTATGAGGGACTTGCGAATCCCAATCAAGGACGGTTGACGTTTCTCTTGGCCCACCCTAACGAAGATCCAGCACGCAGTCACTATCATTCAATTGGAGCATATTCTTATACCGGCCCGGTGACAGCGCCAGTCGTGCAATCGACGAATAGTAATAATCGTATTCCCGAAACCTTTTCTGGTCAGTCTCCTCTTCCCCTCCGGCCAGGAACAGGGGTCTACGCCAATCAGCTTGTGAGTCAACATATCCCAGGGCTGGAATACAGCAACCAGGCAATCGCGTCTGTCCAATCGCTGAGTGGCTTTGCGGACGGCTCAGTAGAATCATTTCTGTTCAATAGCTCTGATGGAGGATATACATCAACTCTTGATAATGCCCTCATCGCACTAGAGTTAGTTGATGCGACGCCCGGGTTAAGTGTCTATGATGAGACTGGTCAAAATATTTTCTCTAATCCCAGTGAACCGTATATCCTTGGAGACGGAAATTCTTTTCATTTTACTCCGACATTTGGGGTAAGTGCGGCGGCAGATCCCTCTTCTTACTCTGCTTCATTTCGATTATTGGATCTGGGTAGTGGGCCGGACTACACGCCGCTACTGGAATCCGGCACCTACAACATTGATTTTCGGGCAGAGCCAGTTCCTGAACCTTCAACAATGCTGTTATTGGGGAGTGGTCTCGTTGGGTTAGCGAGCTGGCGTAGGTGGAAGACCAAAACAGCCTGATGTGTTTCTAAGAGACGCTGTAGCCGAGAGCCGCTTATCATGTTGATAAGCGGCTTTCATCTGTCAAACGCTCACCTGTCAGGAATGGTTCCATTTCTCAGAGGTAGTTTTCGTTGACGCCTCGTGCACATGAGGCATAGAGATGTGCAAAGTAAATCGTGGCCTCCGAATCTTGGCCATTACCGCATGGGCACTCAATTCCTGTCCATGATCATCAGGTATAGATTAAATAACAAAAGGCAATTTGAAGATATTACCACAAGGAAGAGCGTGCATCGGCCATTTTATGGAATCGAGCGTTAGAGCGCTTCCCGAAATCGTACGGTTTGGCCGCTTGGAGCACCAGTAAGTTCATCATCACGCATTATGGTATTTCCTCGTAGGATGGTGATGATAGGCCATCCTGTGACATTCATTCCATCATACGGCGTCCATTTTGATTGGGAGTGTTGTTGGGTGTTCGTAATGGTACGCTTGGCCTTCATATCCACAATCGTAAAATCAGCATCATACCCGCGTGCAATGCGACCTTTGTTGGCAATTTGGTGAATACGCTGTGGTCCGTAACAGACTAGATCAACGAAACGTTCCAATGTGACACGCCCCTCATTCACGTGATTGAGCATGACTGGGACAAGCGTCTGCACGCCAGGTGTACCACTTGGTGATTGAGGATACGGAAGGGATTTTTCTTCAAGAGTGTGTGGAGCATGATCCGATCCAACAATATCGACGACCCCTTCATTTAGGGCTTTCCACAAAGCGTCTTGGTGCTCTTTTTCACGAATAGGAGGATTTTGTTGTGCCTTACTGCCAAGTCGTTCATAGCAATCTGGAGCATGCAGTGTCAGGTGATTAGGCAAGACTTCAACGCTCGCAATATCTTTATGCAGTGAGAGAATACCCATTTCTTCTTTTGTTGTAATATGCAGTACATGGACTCGTCGTTTCGCAGCGCGAGCAAGCGTTAACAGCCTATTGGTTGCCGATATACAAGACTCAGAAGAGCGCCATTTTGAATGAAGTCTGACATCTGTTTGATTGCCTAGAATATCAATCTTATTTTGATTCATGATCATTTCATCTTCAGCATGGACAGCAACAACTCGTTTCCCATGTTGAAGAATGGCTAAAATTTCCTCATCCGAGGAAGACAATAATTGACCTGTACTCGCTCCCATAAATATTTTAATACCACATACGCCTGGCAAATTTTCCCAATTGGCAAGTTGTTCGGCATTGGAAGCGCTGCCCCCTAAATAAAATGCGTAATCGACAAACGCAGACTCTTGTGCGCGGGACATTTTATCGGCCAGGGTATCGGGTGTGAGTGTTAACGGATTGGTGTTTGGCATGTCAAAGATAGCTGTCACCCCTCCTGCAGCGGCAGCTTTCGTTCCCGTTGAGAGTGTTTCTTTGTGGTCCGCGCCTGGGTCACGAAAGTGGACTTGTGTGTCGATAACGCCTGGGAGAATATGAAGGCCGGTGCAATCAATGATTTCCGAAGATTGACCATGATCGAAATATCCAATGGAAGCAATTTTACCATTGTGTACAGCAATATCTGCCGGCCCTGTATAGCCGGGTAAGACGGCTATACCTTTTTTCAGAATAAGATCAAAATGACTCACCAGACGATCCTTAACTTTAGATATTTGAGGCGAGTATAGATTTTCTAGTATGCCACTGCAACAGCCAAATACAGGTAGGCCAGCAACTGGAAAAATTTTCAAGAATTGAAGAGTCTCTATGATGGATTTGCAAGTAAAGTAGGTGAAAAGCTAGGCAGTATGACGAGTCTATCAAAAGACTTTTTGCTTTTGCTCTTTGATTTTTACTTTATGTTCAAACCCAACAATGTCATCGGGTGGGATCTCAATCTCAAGCGCATGTCTTTCAATCACCAAGGTGAACTGTCCTTCACCGTAAACATGAGCCTTATGAGACCCTTTTGGGATAGTGCTGAGATGCAGAGAAGCAAGAGTAAAAAAATACTAGTAGAAACTTTTAAATAGGTGAGCCTGCCAGGCCCGTGGAAGGAATGAGCCAATAGAGACCCAAGCATCTTTCTGTAAAATTTACACACTAGGGAGGGGCTCACGAAGCGGTGCATTCTCAGATACCAGAACTTTGAGTATGGCTTCATCTGTCGGGAAGGCCCCTCGCTTTTTCAATACTTTGCCCTTTTGGAAAACTCCCTACCGGAGCCGTATCTTCGTGCCCGTCCTCCAATTCCAATGCATGAACGCGATCAACAGCCTACGCATTTCCCCATGGGAAATTCCGTGCGTCTGCCCATCTTGCGGCCTTTTCCCATTCAGCTTTGGTCGGTAAGCGTTTTCCCGCCCATGAATAGTCATTTGACGCTTGATGCCACATGACATGCATCACTGAATGACGTATCTCATCAGATCATCCGAGAGATACGCGTGTGCTGCGTGCTCCAGCGTGGATTGAACGGGAATCCATGTCTCGGCTCGTTGAACACTGAGAATATCGGCGTTTACCCAAGGATCAAGGACGTTGGGCAGACATATCACCAGACTCCTGGCGCGGGAGAGCATGACCTGCACACTGCCGATGCTCATACTCCGATTCGACGTCTCGCTTGCTCGCGCTCACGCCCTGCCAGGTCCTAATAGGTGATCGAGTAGCCAATCGTCGCCGTGGTGCCGCGTGACGGGGTATAGCTGCGATTCGTGAAGGATTCCGACTGCGTTTGCGGTGTAAAGTACAGCTCGTTCAGCACATTCTCCACCGCAAACCGCAACGTCCCCGGACCAGCCTGGATACTGCTGATCAGATCGACGACCACAAAACTGTCGATCGGAAACCGTTCCACCCCGTCCTTGAATGCCGCCCGTCGAGACCCTGAGTACAACACTTGGACGCGGTTTCGCCAATTCAGATCAGAGCTCGTCAGATGCTCCACGTATCCCGTGACTTTCACGGGCGGAATCACGCTGGTCGCCATGGGAGTAAAACTTCCGTCGCCATCCCGATCGTTCTGGCCTTGCAGATAGCTCACCGTCGTCCCCACTTGCCAGTCAACGAGCGGCACCACGTCCGCGGTAAATTCTAGCCCCCACCTTCGCTCCGGCGCGCGGACAAGGGTATTGGCCACCGAGTCGAAGGAGGCGCCCAACTCAGACGTGTTGTAGAAGATGGCGAGGCTCCCTTGCACGCGATCCCACTCTCCCCTGGTGCCCAGCTCATAATTCTTCGTTTTAATCGGTTCGAATGTTTGATCTACAGTCGTCACCCTCAGGGACGTCCATTGGGGGAGAATAAAGCCTTCCGAATAGTTAAAAAATACACTGACCGGTTCCGCCACTTGGACCGTAACCCCCGCGTTGAAGAGCGTCGCGTCAAAATCGGTATCGGTGGCACTCCCGAACTGCGATTCGGGAATGGTGGGGAAAAACCGGTCCGAGACGTTCACCCAAATCCGCTCATGGCGGACGCCGCCGCGGAAGGTGACCCACTCCCACGGACTCACCTCGGCTTGCAGGAAGAATCCGAGATCCTGTTGGTCTCCGGACGCGCCCCGCGCTTCGCGCGTCTTCTGAAAGACGCGCCCGCCGCTGGCATTGTAGGCAGCCGTGTCGAACACGTCGGAGTTCGTAGACGTCTGTTCGTCACTGTAGTCAACCCCGTAGAGCACCCGCGAACTCCAGGCGAGAGGGATCGGCGTCACTATCTGGAGACGCCCCCCATAGACATCAGATTCTCTCCGGCCGGCCTGGATGGGCCATTCGGTCGTCATAGAACTGAAGCTCGTCAGATTGAAGGGATGAAACACCGCGCGCAGGCGGCGGTAGTACCCTTGCATCGTCAGTTGGCTGCCCCACAGATTCTGATGCGTATAGTCCAGACTGGTGACGAGGTTGGTTTGCTGCGGTTCATCTGCCAGCGACAGGCCTTTGAGGAGCCGGGCTTTGGTCCGGCACCCGGCAGCCGGCGAACACGTATCATCAACATTCTGATCGAACGTAAAATCCGTGCCGGTTTTGACGTCATGATAGTTGGTCGCGAGCTGAATCCGCTGCTCGCCGAACTCGTAGCCGAGCTTGCCGTGAACGTTGAAGATGTTGCTGTCGGCCAGCGCTCCGACAGAATTCTGGTAGCCGGGCATGGTGCGGTCGCCATCGGCATCGAACTGCCCGCCGATGCGGGAGACCGTCCCCGTCACCGTGAAATCGAACGGGCCCTTCGCCCCCGTCACCCCTTGCGTCACCGACCCGCCGAAACTGCCCCCCGGATGCACCAGGGACATATTGCCGGTCACATCCGTCGTCAGTGTCACCGGCCCTTCGACCGCCTTTTTCGTGATGATGTTGATCAGCCCGCCGCTGGCGCCCTTGCCGTAGATGGCCGTCGCCCCTCTGATCACTTCGATGCGCTCGATGGCGGCCGGGTCGATGGTATTGAGGTCCCGGCCGATGTTGATGCTGGAATATTGGGGCACCCCGTCGATCAAGACCAGCGCGTCCCGCCCACGAATCCCCTGCCCAAATTCTCCCGCGCTCTGGTTGTTCAACGCCAGGCCCGGCACGAGCTTGGGCAACACCTCGCCAAGGTTGCGGGTTTGATTGACCGTGGTTTGCGCCGCGAGCTCTTCCTGGGTCACGATCGTGACGGATTGCGACACGGTTTTGAGTGAATCGCTCATGCGCGTCGCGGACACGGTCACTTCGGGCAACGTCTGGATCGGCGTGCGCTCGCTGGGAGCCGCCGTCTCCGCGTCTTCCTCGCTTTGCGCCCAGGCGACCGCTGCTCCTCCGACCACGGCCAACACGACACCCCACACCGCGCCCCACACAAGCCGTGTGCGGGCTTCACTCCAACCTGACACGATCATACAATTCCTCCGTTCTACCTAGTAAGTGTATGAGACCAAAATAAAAAACCGACCGTCACGCGGGGCTCCAGGACCGGATTCAATCCGGTCTCAGGCACATGTGCCGTCGGCTGAACTTCCGGGGGTGGGCGACCGCGCGCCCATCCCGATCGGTTTAGCTAACTGAGCAACTGAGAGCTGTATTCAGGAGCCGTGTGTCCTATTTCGTACGCACGAGCACATCGCGCTTCCCGCTATACACAATTTGCGTCAAGGGCATTTGATCTTGTGAGTCTTGGGTTTAAATACTCGCGACTCCTGACGCGATGATCTGGCTATTGAGATCGCAATAGGGAGGCCTCGTATACCTGCTTTGTTCCCTCTTCACCACGACTTTATACTCAACTGTCTCATTTGACCAATGATTGGTTCGTCCTTCACAACAACTGACCTTTCCTCTTCAAACTCATCCAAGCTCCGAGGTAGGATTTCGAAGCTCTGGTGAAAGGAGGAGACATGAGACGCCAACGATTGACTCCAGAAGATAGTATTGGCTACTTACGTACCGTCGAGAGTGAGTCTGGCAAGAGAGTGTCCGTTCAAGATGCCTGTCGGAAGCTGGGCATCTACGAACAAACGGACTATCGCTGGAAACGAGTATATGGCGACTGACGAGTGGACCAAGCCAAACGGCTGAAGAACTTGGTGCAGGAGAATGTTCGGCTCAAGAAAGTCGTCGCCGACTTGTCCCTGGATAAAGCCATCTTGCAGGAGGTGGCGGAAAGAAACGTCTAAGTCCAGCTCGAGGCCGGGATGTAGTGGTGCAGGCGCGAAAAACCTTGGCCATATCGGAACGCCGAGCTTGTCCCGTGCTCAAACATGGTCGAGCCACGCAACGGTATATGCCGCAGCTCTGAGTTTCTGGAACAAGAAAGAACGGAAATGCATGTCAGATCGCTGATGACTCGTCAGAGGTGGTTGCTCGTCCATCGTTGCGCATCGGTCGGACCGGGCTTGCGAATACGGCAGGCCACTCTACCGGTCGTCATGATGGTCCGCGGTTCAATCGTCGCCATGGCTCGTCACTCCGTACGGACCATGTCGATGTCCGGTCTCCACGCTATGCCCTTTTCATGAGTCCTTGTCACGGACGATTTTTTTAGGGTCCGGTGTAAGCTTTTCTGCCACAATGGTTAAGAGATGGCCCCGTGCGGTATGCAAAAAGAAATGGTCCCCGTCAAGGATGTACGTATCACATCCAGTACTGGTTTGAGGTGCCCAGTTGGTCAACTGCGAAAGCGAAACATCAGGACCCCATCTTCCCCCGAACAGTGTGATAGGACAATTCAATGGTGGTATCTCTCGATAGCTATACGTTTCACTCTTCTCAAAATCGGCTCGCAAAGCCGGCAGCAACAGTATCATGAGTTCCCTGTTCCGCAGTACATCTTCTGGCGTGCCGTTCATCTTTCGCAGGGCGTCCATGAGTTCAGGGTCCGGTAATCTGTGGAGCCATGCGGCATGGCTGATCACATCCGGGGCCACGCAGCTCGAGAAAAACAGATGGCACGGCTTGACAACATGGCACTCGTGCAACGACGTCGCTAATTCGAATCCGATCAACGCGCCTACGCTATGGCCGAAAACCCCCGTCGGTATATCCGACAGAGCTGACGATAGAGTTGCCGGCAAGGCTCCGACCAGCATGGATAACCTGGTATGGGGCGGAGCCGATACGCGAGTTTCCCGACCAGGGTATTGGATGGGCCAGACCTCGATGTCTTCCGACAGCTCATCCGAGCAAGCCCCAAACAGGGCCTGTCAAGTTTTCTATCAAAGCTAGCGCGGAGGACCACGGGTGTGAACCGTAGGTATCTACTACGAATGAGTAACTTTTTACTTGAAGTGCCTCCAGCGATTTTTTTTCACACTTCCACCACAAGATCTGAGTGGCCTCACCTTTTATAAAGGAAGAGAAACTATTAAGTCCTGAATTTCCCTCGAATCTGGGAACTTCTAGACCATTCATTAGATAAGTGTTTGAACCGTTGGGTTCGGTTCTCCATAATCCACCACCCAAGGGGAAATCGGTCATCCTGGTCATGTGCTGGAGATGCATTCAGACAATTTGTACAAACCCTTCTGTGCATTCGAATAGTCGATCACAGGAAATTCTCTTAATCGGTCTGCCAATGGGGAGCATGAGAGTCGGAGGCAGAGTCTTTTTTTTGGAAAGGAGAAGGATTGTGAGGTTTCTTCAGAATGCGGGATATGATGATGAGTATGTGAAAAGAAAGAAGGATGGGAAGGATTCCTCGTCGACAAAGTATGACACGTGGCGCTTCGAACGCGATGGGGAGAGTGATTGGATGAGTTTTGTCATCTATTACCAGCAGGCCTGGGAATTTGCACAAAACCATCGAACCGTCGGAGAGCGTCTGCGATGGGCGGCTCGAGCGGAAACCTTAGCGGATGTCATTCTCCATCACATGCTGTGCGCCAATGACCCCAAGGCCGTCGACCACTGGCACGCGCGCCAGTCGGAGGCTTCACATTTGATTCGGGCTTTGCTGGTTTCTATGTAGCTAGAAATCGATTGATTGGAAAGGAGGAGGAAAACAGCCCGTGCGCCGTGAATGACGCACGGGTGTCAGGCTTTTTAATCAGATGTTAGCCGACTTGAACCAACCCATGATCATCACAGTGGGTACCATGAGGATGATGCAGGTGACCATCAACCACGTAATCAACATGATCGCCATGTGGTATCGCTTCATGTCCACATGAGGAACCGTGAACATGCGCGGTATCGTGAGAACCGCATGAATGATTAGGTGTGCAATCAGCAGGATTTGTCTCTCCGACTGTAATGACATGTTCATCCACATGCCCGTCGTGTGGAAAATGTAGATGTCCATCGTGCAGATAATCTTGGTGGTCCTCATGTTGAATGGCCGTGTGACCGCAAGTTGGCCCGTGGGTGTGCGGATGATCATCATGAATGCGGTGCTCGTTCATAAAAGATCCTTTCCTATGAGGTTAGTAAGGCGAGAGCCCATTTTTACGAGAAATCGCATCGAAAAGCCCCGTCTTTAAGGGCGGGCTTCTAAACTCTAGTCAATGCGCCCCATGGTGTCAAACTGAAATTGGATGTAGAGGACATTTCATCGACGGGTTTCGACAGGTGGGCAGCTAGAATCAGCTACTGGTTGGATGATTCTTGTTCGGTTGTCCACAAGAGGGTAGTCTCGTGCAGAAAGGAAGAGTATGCCTATCTATGAATATCAAGCCAAATACTGTTTGAAGTCGTTGTTTTGTCATAAGCGGTTTGCCTTTTGGCAGAACATGTCTGATGTCCCAGTGTCAGCTTGTCACGAATGCGGGGCACCCTTGGAGAAGATCCCATCGGTATTTTCAGAAGGGGCTGATGTCATGGCCCACAGCCGGGCGTCGTCAGATCCTCCAGCAGGCTCGACGGCCCCTCCCCCCACGCTCAAAAACATTTACGGTGGCGGGTTAGGCATACGGGGCTGTGGCCATGATTGCCGCTCGCATGGAGGGCATTCACATGGCAAGCACTAAGGCTTACTTAATTCTTCGTTTTTCAAGATGAATTCGAATTCGCGTATGGTTTCTTTCATATTTATGTATGAGCAGAATATAAGGTGGCCTATTAAAACGTAGAGTTCGATTCCGCGAACAATCGACTGTTGGGATATCCCCATGTTAACAGGAGGAAGAGAATGGTCCTGAAATCTATAAACGATGATGGCAAGCTGCCGGTCACCGTTCTCAGTGGTTTCTTAGGGGCGGGCAAAACGACCTTGTTGAAACACATCCTGCACACCAAGCACTCGGAAACGAATCCTTTTCGATGCGCGGTCATAGTCAACGACATGGCTGAACTCAATATCGATCAGTCGTTGGTCGAACAGAGCTCTATCGTTCAATCAGATGAAGTCGTGGCCATGCAGAATGGTTGCGTGTGTTGCAGTCTTCAAAACGATGTCGTGGAACAAATCACCAAGCTGGCAGCCTCGAAGAATTACGACTATATGATTATTGAAGGCTCCGGCGTTTCGGAGCCAGCCCAAATTGCCAAGTTGTTCGCAGATTGTGAGGACGATCATGACCACGAAAACGCACATGCCGACACCCCCATGTTAGGGCAAGTCGCTCGATTGGACACCTGCGTCACCGTCGTCGATGCTTCCAGCATGGTGGAAGACAAACCTCTCTGGCTCGGGCCTTCCCAAGAGAACTTGTCGCAACTCTTGGCCGAGCAAATCGAATACTCCAATGTGGTGTTACTCAACAAGACCGACTTGGTCGATGACGCACAGCTCCAGGGCATTCAAAACCGCGTCTCGTTGTTAAATCCAGAGGCTAAGTTAATACCGTGTCGGAACTCGCACATCCCGGTCATGGAGGTTGTTAACACTCGCCTCTATCATCCGAACGCTTTTGATGAGCAGTGGGCACGTCTTGAAGGAATCTTTAACGACGAGAATCAGGCAGAGCAACAAGAAGCCGGACAAGAGGACTGTTGTGCCGCAAAGAAAGCCAATGGGCAAGATCCGTGTTGCGCTACTATCACCATACTGCGTCGTACATTCCAATCGGATGTTTCGAAAGTGGTGCTTCCCGTGGCGAGTGAAACCCGGCACTCCTCTCGGTTTGGCATTACGTCATTTTTGTATCACGCTCGTCGCCCCTTTCACCCCGAACGTTTCGGTCGAGGGTTCCTCCACAAGTTTTTCGTTTACTATGATCCTTATGACGATGACTCGGAGGAGCAAGGCGAGCAGGCTCCAGGCATCGCCAACGAGGATAAGACGGAGGAGGAGAATGCCGCAAAACAAAACGAGGGAGAGAGACCCAAGCCAAAACGCTCCCCCGAAGAACTCCAAAAGATGGCATATGATCGTCAAAGAACCCGCACCGAAGAACTGGGGCAATTAATCCGAGCCAAAGGATTCTTGTGGCTCGCCGATACGCATGACCTGATGACGACATTCAGTCACGCGGGAAATCTCGTCACGATGGCTCCTGGTGGTGTTTGGACGGCGTTAGAATCGAAAGCCTACCGCGGCACGAAGGAAGAAAAATCCAAACTTTGCAAGGATTGGGTGGCCCCTTGGGGGGATCGCCGACAGGAACTTATTTTTATAGGGCAGAGTCTTAATCACCAGTCCATCCAGGCGGTGCTGGATGAGTGTCTGCTTTCTGATGATGAGTTTGCCATGGGCATCGACTACTGGAAGGCGACCATGGGCGATGTCATCCTTGACATCGGTACCGGGGAATCAATCTTGTCGTGAAGTCCTCAACGGAGGAAAAGGTGTCAGGAACCTTTTTCTGATCACACTGAAAGAAGAATTCATGATCGCTGGAAACATTGGAAGCGAAGCGCGACACTTGGCGGTGTATCCGCTTGAGGCACGGCGCAGGAGTGAATGTCGATGCCCTCAGTAAGCTTATCCAAGTGTCTGGCAGGTCGTTTCTTATCACCTTTTGGAGATTGACTGCAGTTGTTGGCCGCATCGACGTAGTTGCTTGCCAACATTGCCGAAGCCGTGACCACCCGGACCAACTAACATGTCAACTGCACTTCGAGCGAATGATCACGAACGCGTTGAAGGTAAAATTCTTGAACAAGCGGTGAGCCTGCTGAGCCAACAGGTGTGGTGCTGGGGGCGCGACATTGTGCGACCGGAAGGCAATTGGCTGCTCGAGATCGGCTTTGACCGCATCGAGCCGCCCGCCAATCGCAAAGACTGTTCGAGCGTGTATACTTTGACGATGCCACGGAGACGATGTGTTGCGCTGCGTGGGTTTGGTGTGTTCTACGGAGATGGTGAGTGGGGCGGCGTCTTCCTGCCCCGCTTCACGTTTCACCCTCGATATACTACACAGGCGACACTGAATCGCCCACCCTGGTCCGATGCCGATCTTCCGACGTTGAACACGCCGACTAAATCTCAGCAACAAGCGTGCGCAATGCTGACCTTGGATTTGATCGATTGGATACACCGTTACGAAGTCAACATCGTCAAGCAATTGGGAATCGAGTATCGACGGTCAACCCTGCTTGAGCGGGAGAACGGCACGCGACGGTTCGTGCCAGCCGAGAATTTTGCGTCGGCCTGGCACGAGTTATCGTGTCAAGTGGCATCCAATTTCAATGTATTCCTAGAGCCGAGACAATAATGAGCAATGACATCATTCCTCGTTCGTACGAACAATGGCGACACTGCATCGAGGTTCGGTGCAAAATCCGGTTGACGCCAGCGTATATTCACGAACGCTTGGCTGAATTGCAAGACGGCAAGCATGCGAAGACCAAAGAATTTGCAAAGCTCTATGGAGCGGATCATCTTCAACACACGATCACCTGGTTCCGTCGTGCTTCCCCCATGCGAAGGTTGTGGTTACGATCTGTTACTGGACCGGCATGCGCAGCGGAGAAGTCCTCACGCTGAAGTGGCAACAAATCAAGTTTGACTCCCACATGAAAACCGTTACAATGGAACTCTCGGGGGCAGATACAAAGACCGGGGAACCGCGGATGATAATTATGAGTGGGGATTTGTACAACGCGATATCATCCTGGTATAAAGATACCCAATTGCAGCATCCCCGGTGTGAGTGGGTCGCGCACTTCAAGGGCCGTAAGCTCAAGAGCATTCGCGTGGCCTAGCGGCTGGCTTGGGTTAAAGTTGGCTTGGGTCGCTGAGGGAAGCCAAAAGAAAAAGAGGTCCTGAACCGTCGCTATCGCGGAGCCCTTGTCCATGACTTTCGGCGAACCGCGGTGCGTAAACTTGTTCGGGCTGGAGTCCCGGAGAAAGTCGCGATGAAAATTACTGGACACAAAACGCGGGCCGTCCTTGACCGCTATAATATTGTGAATGTCCAAGATCTCATGGACGCCGGCCGCAAGATGGTTCAATTGCACCAACAGCACTTGACCATTCCGCCGCGTGGACATTTGGTGGACACTTCTCGGAAGCGCAACGCATAAACGCCTGGGAGCTGGCGTAGCTCAGTTGGTAGAGCAGCGGTTTTGTAAACCGCCGGTCGGGGGTTCAATTCCTCTCGCCAGCTCCATATTTAAACAGCCGAGACGTGTCGGCAAGTTCAAGAACGGTGTCTCTCACCCGTCAACGCTCCCTGCTCTCGTTTACCCTGTGCCCATAGCCCATTGTGTTTCCGATTTGGAGGTAGCCTCATGGCGAACATTGCCGTAAAAGCTCGAGCCGTCCCTCGTTGGACGTTGCATGATCTCCTCTCACAACCGGACAAAGACTTTGAACGTCTTTGCCGACAGCAGGAACGCCAGGTGAGTCAGCTCGAACGATTACGACCGCGTTTGAAACAGAATGTCTCCTCAACACTCTTTAAGCAGGCCTATCAGTTGAAAGAAGCCATCGCTGAAATCTCGGCGACACTCCATGCCTATGCGTTCCTCTGGTTTGCGGAAAATACGCAACAGCAAGCGGCACGAGCGTTCCAAGCTACAGTTCGTGAACGCCTCACGAAGCTTGATAATCGAATCCTCTTCTTAGATCTCTGGTGGCAGGGACTCAGCATTCACAAAGCCAAATCCCATCTTCGTCAATCAGGAACGCTCCACTACTACCTTGATACGCTCACTCGGATAAAGCCTCATACGTTAAGCGAAACTGAAGAACAAATTATACGCGTCAAGGACAGTACGGGTCGCAGTGCCATCGAAATGCTGTATGGCGTCTTGACGTCTGGGTTTAAATTCTCACTGAAGATAGACGGGAAAGTTCAAACCCTGACACGTGAAGAATTAACCACGCACGTTCGACATCCGTCGACTCAACGTCGACAGGCCGCGTATCAAGAATTATTCCGTCTCTATTCAGGGCATCGTGATGTTATTGGAGAAATGTATAAATCGTTGGTGTTGGACTGGAAAAATGAAGGCGTGACGCTTCGTCGCCATCGCACACCCATCGCCGTCCGCAACATGGCCAACGATGTTCCAGATCAAGCCGTAACGGCTCTGCTCACGACATGTCGAAAACATTCCAGTATCTTTCAACATTACTTCCGCCTCAAAGCCAAACTGCTGAAGAAAAAGAACTTGACGCGCTATGATCTCTACGCGCCTCTTCGAACATCCTCGACCAACTACTCGTTTTCACAAGCGTGGAAGATGGTGCACGAATCGTTTCAACATTTTTCTCCCGAAGTGGCCAAACTGGCGGCACGGGTCGTAGAAGAACGGCATCTTGACGCACGCATTCGACCAGGAAAGATGGGGGGAGCGTTTTGTTATAGCGTAACTCCCCGCCTAACGCCTTATGTCTTAATGAACTTTAATGGTCATCCACGAGACATCTCGACCCTTGCACATGAACTGGGTCATGCCGTGCATGGCATGCTCGCACATCAACATTCGGTGTTGACCTTCCACTCCTCCCTCCCGCTTGCGGAAACGGCTTCCATTTTTGGCGAACAATTGTTGTCAGAGAATTTTCTCAGTCACGAACGCAATGTCCAAGCGAAGCGAGCGCTCTTAATGACGCAACTTGATGATCTCTACGCCACGATTCTCCGACAAGCCTATTTTGTGGAATTCGAACGACTCGCCCATGACATGATTAACGATGGAGCGACAATAGATGCCCTTGCTCAGGCCTACCTCCAACTGCTCCGAGAACAATTTGGACACGACGTTCAAGTCTCTAAAGAGTTTCAATGGGAATGGTTATCGATTCCGCATATTTTTTCCAGCCCATTCTATTGCTACGCCTACAGCTTCGGCAATTTACTGGTCCTCGCTCTCTACCAACGGTATAAACAAGAGGGAAACGCATTTGTCCCGAAGTACCTGAACCTGTTGTCGGCCGGGGGTTCCGCCAGTCCCGAATCTCTCTTGAAACCGTTGAACGTGAACATTCTGTCAGAGCGTTTTTGGCAAGAAGGATTTACCCGCATTCAAGATCTTGTTGTGGAATTAGAGAAAACCATGCCATAACCGCACATGACCGTAAGGAAGTCAATACAATTGTCATGTTCGAAAATGTTACGGTCCTGTCAGAATGGCAGGCGGTGTGGATGGATTCCACGAAGAAAGGCGCGGAGTATCAAAAAATTCCGGCCTGTTGTTGTAACCATCGAATATACCGAATGATCTCGGTTACGTCTTCCGGAGTGACCGTCTCAATTTTCGGCATATTGCCGAACTTCCAGTGATGCGCGCGTACGCCTTGAGCCGCAGCTCGCTGAAACGCAAAATCCGCGTGATGGTTTGGTTCATAAATTTTATGAACGAGTGGCGGGCCTTGCTTCGTACCACGTGCTTGCGCTCCATGACACCGAGCACAGTTATCGTTAAACAGCCCTTCTCCTTGTGTCAATTTTTGAGGCATCTGATCCGTGTTGATCATGGCGACGGGCCAGTCACCGGCACTATGCCCTTCATGACTCACATCGGTCTTGGCTTCGGAACATCCTAAAAACGAAAGCAGAGAGACAACCAGAACCAGCCTATACCAGTGTCGAGTGAAGACGGTGTTGGAGGTGACGTGCCGTATCATTAACAGTCCTTGCATTGAATACGAAACGAGATGGTCGTTGCGACCTTAGGGAGACGGGATGGTAGAAGGATCATCTATCCCAACTGCGTGAAATCCTTCTTGGCGAAATAAACAACTATCACACTCACCACATACCCGTCCATCTGCATGTGGTGCATAGCAACTGTGCGTGAGCTCCAAGGGAACCTCAAGTTCCAGCCCTTTTTGAATAATTTCCGCCTTCGTCATCATCATCAACGGTGTATGGATTTCAAGAGATTCGCCGTTAACGCCCCTTTGGGTCCCAAGGCGAGCAACCGTTTCAAACGCCTCGACAAATTCAGGCCGACAGTCAGGATATCCCGAATAGTCGCGAACATTTGCCCCAAAATAAATCCGTGTTGCGTGGATCACTTCCGCATAGGCCAACGCAAGACTTAAAAATATGGTATTGCGAGCAGGCACATAGGTGATAGGAATTCCCGCTTCACGAGCATTCAGCGATTGCTGTTTCGGAACTTCTAGGTCTTCCGTAAGCGCCGACCCTCCAAACGCACGAAGGTCGAGCTCAATGACTTTGTGCTCTTTGGCCTGGAGCCACGTCGCGATACTTGCAGCACGAGTGACTTCAATTCGATGACGTTGCCCATAGAAAATTGTTAGCAGGTAGAGATCACACCCTTCAGACCTGGCAATCGCCGCGGTGACGGTTGAATCAAGCCCACCACTCGCCAAAATGATCGCGTTGCTATTGGACATGAAGCTGTTGCAGTTTGTCAGGACAACGTTTACGTTCGTATGACCGAGAATTCACAACATATAAGATACTGAAATGACGCATAAAGAAAACCCGGGTAATGATGACAAAACGTTTGCACAAGCACAAGCCAATGATCAGGAACGCTGTTCAGCCCGTTCGATTTTCTCCATGAGCTCCCGATTGGTTTGGCAAGCCACACACAAACGTGCAAACGGGAGTGCCTGCAGCCGCTTCTCACTGACCTCTTCTCCACATTCGGCACACATACCATAGGTGCCTTCTTCCAGGCTGACCAGCGCTTCCTCAATTTGCCGACGTTCTTTATTTCTCATTTCTTGAAGAGAAATCCCCATTTCTCTGTCTAAATCCACAAGTGCTTGATCGCCGCTATCCATGGCAGATTCTAACCGTCGTTGCTGTTCTTCCGTCAACGATTGCCCCAATTGCTGTTTAATGGCTTGTGTAATGGCATCACGTTTCGCAAGTAAAATCTTTCGAAGCGTCGCTTTGCGACCTTTGGTCGTACTTGGTTGTATGGATTTTGACTCTTTTCTCATAATGTCCTTTTGCGATGATTTTGGAGCTTCCTTTTTGGGGGAGGAAGAAGACGACGCTGAACGACGCGTCGCTTTTTTGACTAAGTTCGATGACTTTCTTGAGGCACTGGACTTAGAGGGCGCACTGGACTTTTTAGACGTAGGCTTTGCGGTCGTCTTCTTTTTTGAAACAACTTTTTTAGGAGGAGGACTCTTTTTGCCTTTGGTTGTGCGAGAAACACTCTTTTTATTCTGAACTTTTGAAGCCATACATCAGCGCCCTTTCTGGCTGAAGCGTTTTACAGGCATCGAAAACGAAAGATCGTCATGAACCCTGTAAACCGAAATGGGAGGGTGATCTTAGCAAAATTTATCCATCTGGCAAATAGAGGGAGTCATGAATACGTGATGAGTGAATGGATCGAACAATCGTGAAGCTTCTCCCTGCCTGACAAAAACGCGAGTTCAACGAGAAATGCGACGTCAACAATCTCTCCGCCCAATTGACGAATGAGGTGGACCGTGGCCGCAGCCGTCCCTCCTGTGGCTAAGAGGTCGTCCACAACCAACACCCGTTCACCAGGAACAATGGCATCCCGGTGAATGGCCAGCGAATTAGATCCATACTCTAAGTTATATTTGACCTCGTAGACATCAGCAGGCAATTTTCCAGGCTTTCGCACAGGCACAAACCCCGCATTGAGCCGATAGGCTAACGGGCTCCCAAAAATAAAGCCACGTGACTCTATTCCGACAATTTTTGAAATATTGGCCGACACGTAGTAGTCGGTGAATTCATCGATAATCGCTTGAAAAGCCTTTGCATCTTTTAGAAGCGTCGTGATGTCATAGAAAAGGATTCCAGGCTTGGGGAAATCGGGAACTTCACGAATAATTGATTTGTAATCCATGTTATAAGACCTTTTTGTTCCGCATATCATGCTCGATAGAATAAGTTATGTCTACCGTTGTTTTTCATCATCGTACATTGCCTCCCGTTCTCACACACCACACGTGTTTCTCGGACGGATTCCTCATTAGACACAAAAAGAGACCACTTCGCGTGCGATCAATACGAAACAGTGATATTTCAAGGCCATTGACGGCAACGAACTTAACGATGAATCGGCCTTAAGGCCGAAGAATTCTAAATTCGTCTACATCATTAATCACAGAAGTCCATTCAACATGAACGTGCTCGACGTGAGCGAGAGACGGTCCTTGGCGCAAGGCATTGAGAAAAGCCTCCACGGCTGAAAGACGTCCTTCCACTTCGGATTCCACTTGTCCACCAGGAAGATTTCGTACCCATCCATGAAGATTGAGACTATTGGCTTGTTGCTGAGTAAACGCTCGATAGGCTACGCCTTGAACGCGTCCCTCCACAAGAATATGGGCACGAACCAGACCTGTATTCAAAGGTTGCCCTCCACGCTGAGACGGTTCTTCTATATTCTGATGATCGGATATTCCCAGCCATCCGTTCATTGATACAATCGAACCACGTCTGCACCAACTCGCGTCCCGTCACGAATGCAATCAGGGATGCCGAGACCTTCAAAAGCCGCTCCGGTGAGATGGATGCCTGGAAGATCATTCATCACGGAGCGAATCTCCTGAAGTCGTTTCGAATGACCGCAGACATACTGTGGCATCGCCCGGTCCCATCGGTAGACTTCAGTGAATAACGGTTCACACGAGATGCCGACTATTTCACGTAATTGTTCCCGTACGTAAGTCACCATGGCGGCATCGCTTTCTTCTAGAATTGCTTCCCGACCTTTACCCCCCACATAACATCGAATCAATACATGCTCAGGCTTTGCTCGATTCGGCCACTTTAAGGATGTCCAGGTTGCCGCAATCAATGACCGCCCTTCAATTCGAGGCACGACAAATCCAAAGCCTTGTATCGCCTTCTTCACTTCGTGCTCCGGAAAGGCGAGAGAAATCGTTGCCGTCGAACAATATGGAATTTGATTGAGTAGCGAAGACACTTGAGGGTGCAACGGCTCAAGCAGTTTGGCACTGACGTAAGCCGGAGTCGCCAATATCACGTCATCCGCGATAACCCTTTCCTGGTTATCGAGAACGATGGTATAGCCGGCAGGAAGCGTTGCTCTATTTGGCGCAATTTCAAGAACGTGCCTTCCTGTGAACAGGGAAGCTCCATTGGATTCGATCTGTTTGACAAGTGCTTGAATGAGGTCGCCAAGTCCACCGCGAAGAGTTGTAAACATAGTGCGTTGAGGCTTCTGCGTTGCGGATCGGGACATTGAGTGTGCGTGCTGAGTTCGCATGCCTTTGATCAAACTCCCATACTGCTGCTCAAGCTCATAAAATCGTGGAAAGGTAGATTTCAAACTTAACTCATTCGCATCACCGGCATAAATCCCAGCAACCAGAGGTTCAAGAAAGTAATCAAACGCCTCAGCTCCAAGTCTTCGACGAAAAAACGAGGCTAACGATTCATCATGTTCCACATTAGTGGAACGTGGCACAAACCACTCCCATCCCATTCGAAGCATGCCCAATGGTGAAATCAAACCACCGGACACAAGTGCACTGAGGCGTGTCGGCGCAAAAGCAAGCAATCCCTGAGGCAATTCTCGCATCTGCCCTTTGGTAAAACAAAAGGTTTGGCTATTTTCTCTTTTGGTATTGATCAATTGGTCGGAAAGACCGAGCTTCTCACACAACTCTAACGCCCAGGGCTTGGATGTTAAAAATGAATCCGGGCCCCCTTCTATGACAAATTCATCAACATGATGCGTCAGAACTTTTCCTCCGAAACGATGATGTCCTTCGAGAATGGTACAGTCGATGGGAAAACATAGCCGTTGACTTTCCTCTTGGAGCGCGAACGCCGTCGCAAGGCCTGAGATGCCGCCTCCGACAATGACGATACGACGTACAGATTGACTCATATGATGAAATAACCCCTTATAGGAGTGAGGCCTGACTCACAAGGAAAACCATACCGTTCTCTACGAACCAGGATACAAACGAAGTGGGAGTTAATGTCGCCGGGGTACGCTGAAGATCTAGACCTCGACCTCACGCGTACTGAATTGATGGACAATGTCTATCGTCGCTTCGACAGCATCAACGGGGATATGAGGGAGAATCCCATGACCGAGGTTAAAAATATGACCGTCTCGCCCATTAGCTTGTTGCAAAATTTTCCGAACACGTTTCTCAATTTCTTTCACGGGAGCCCCAAGCACAAGAGGATCAAGATTCCCTTGTACAGCCAGATCATAGCCAATGGTTGCCCAGGCTTCATCGAGTCGGACACGCCAATCGAGCCCCATCACATCACAGCCAGTCTTTCGCATTAGCGGAAGCAGGGTGGCAGTACCAGTTCCAAAATAAATTTTAGGCACTCCAGCTGACGCCAAAGCCGTAAAAATTCGTTGCGTATGCGGCAACACATATTCTTCATAATCGTCAGGACTCAAACACCCAACCCAACTATCAAACAATTGAATGGCCTGGGCCCCGGCATGAATTTGCACCTGCAAATATTCAATCACGCCATTCGACAACTTGGTGAGTAAGGCATGCCAGAGATCTGGTCGGGCAAACATCATATCTTTTGTCAGGCGATAATCGCGAGAACTTCCACCTTCGATGGCATAGCTGGCGAGGGTAAACGGAGCACCAGCAAAACCAATGAGCGGAACACGATTGGCAAGAGCCTTTCGTGTCATGGCAATCGCGGCACCAGCATATCCAAACGATTCCCCATCAACTGGGATAAGCCGTTCGACATCAGCATCCGAACGAACAGGATTATGAAACACTGGCCCCTTGCTTTCAATGAACTCCAAGTTCAGCCCCATGGCTTCTAACGGAAGAAGGATATCAGCAAAAATAATGGCCGCATCCAGGGAAAACCGTTCAATCGGCTGAAGAGTCACTTCCGTGGATAATTCAGGTGTTTTACAGACGTCAAGAATGGAGTGACGCTTCCGAACTTCGAGATATTCCTTCATGTAGCGACCTGCTTGACGCATAAACCAGACAGGCGTTCGGTCGACAGGTTCACGTCGACAGGCTCGAAGAAAGCGATCATTCATGGCGGGTATTTTACGAGTGCCCCTCTAGGCTGTCAACGAAACCATTCGTTGACTCTTTAAATCATGTATTCTGTGAAGACCGAATATAAAAGGAGTGGTCTCTTATCGCTTTCGCCACGCGTCGATATTATGATCATGCAAAACGTCCCCCCCCCCACTCATTTCAAAAAAGGTTGAAGGCGCTCAAGCATGGATTGACTGATTTCATTAATCTCCTGAAGTTGTTCACTTGAGACGATCTGAGCATCATCTGGCTCTAATTCGATACGATAATGGTCCTCGTGCTGCGAAAACCATTCTATATACGGATGGGGTGGCAGTAAGGGATGAGGGTCAAAGGAGATAAGGCTCACCTTTCCGATCTGTGGATTCTCCAAATCAGCAAGAGAATCAATAGCTCTGGCATCTTCAATAAATTTTGAATTCTGAAATCGAATGACCTTCCCACTAATTTCTCCGGTAAATTGTCCTGAGAGACAAAAATCGATAAGACCTAAACCTGCAAACATCATTTGGCCAACAACGACTCCTTGAATTCGACTGTCCAAATACCCCTCTTTCACCCAGCGAAAATTTCCAAATTTCTGCGCCATAATTTTTCTGGTAAGAGGAAAAGGAATTAGAGAAGCATGGGGATCTTGGTTGAGGAAATCGGTGGCAGTGAAAGTTTTTCAGGTAAAAATCAGAAACATATCCCTATGGTTTGCAAATAGGACAATGTACGAGTCGGCTCAGCCCTGTATTTTCTAGCTCTTCAAGCGCGGTTTCCCTATTGGGATACTCAAACCATCCGCCTTCCCAGAAGTCAGCGCGTCCGGTCATCGACGGAATTTCCAGACAACGCTCGCGATGAAGCATCGCCTGGTCAAGAGCATGTTTCACATGGATCCAATAATTCATAACGCAATAAATGTTTGAGAGATAATGTTTTGAGTCATCTAAACCTTAGTCCGCTAAAAGTTGCCACTCATCCTTTTCCACAATAACCTTTTCCCCGGCTTGCAGTTTTTTCACATCATCACGATGTAACAGTCTAAAATAGCGGTCAATACGATCTTGTTCATCAATACGTTCTTCTTGCATCAGACCGCTAGCTAGCTTGTACTTCCGAATGAGCACCGGCATGGCACGCCTCCTTCTCGTTCTGGTAGAGTTCCATAAAATTCAACCTCGTAAAGTAATGGTTTGACTTTGAAAATGTCAAGATTCTCGCCTACAATACAACTGAAAACTGTTTCGAGGCAAGCCATAGCGACGCTTCCTATTCATTCTGTATAATAGTGAAACCAATTATAACTCGACAATAATAATTTTCCGGCGCGTTGAATAACATTCACTGGCTGAACTGACATTTTCTATCCCGAATAGCCGAAGGAGGGTTTATTATGCCAACATACGAATATCTGTGTGAGGCTTGTGAAAATCAGTATGAAATCATGCAGCCACTCAGTGCTAATGCCGAAGAAACTGTGTGTCCGAAATGCAATGCGACCAAAAGTCGGAGGCTCATGTCTGCCTTTGCCTCAAAAGTCGTGGGAACACATAAGACAGGGTTTGCGGAAATGAAAGCTTATAATATGTTAGATGAGCGAGCCAGCAAGTTTTCAAAGCTCCCCCCACTGATTGGGCAACGTGCTATGCCTATCCCCCCGCCCGGCGCAACAACCCCTGGCGATTCAGCATAAACTGGTGCAAGGTACGATTTTGACGAACGTGTATCCCGATGATGCGACGTTCGCCCAAATTCGTTCATCATCATCGAGGCAAAAAGAAGACGTTCGTACAGGCTCCAGGTTATTGCTTCTTGGCTTGACATTTATGCCTGAAAACAGGAATTATTCCGCGGGTTTCTGTTGATCATTTAAATAATGAGTTGCCAAAAACCAAAAAAAGCGCCTCGCATCATATTTCACCTTTTAGGAATGAGCGGTCGATTTGGAATAAGGGTGTTGTTGTGAGAATATTCCTTTTCATCATCAACCTCTTGCTTGCCTGTGTTGTCTGGACGGGGACGCTATTTGCCGAATCACCATCTCAAAACGATTCAGACTTATCTGGAACCATTCTGATCACAGGAAATGGTCCGGAACAGCACTTGGTTGCAAATTTGGCTAAAGCCTTTGAAGAAAAACATTTTTCGGTTTCAGTTGATGTCTTCTGGCATGAAAACGCGAAACCCATACGAACAGTCGAGTTACGGGAGACCGATATAGGGGTAACGGGGTATCCTGCACCACACCTTCGTTCGACCCCCGTTGCTCGTGACGGGATTGCCATACTGACGAATTTTTCAAATCCTGTCTCTGAAATGACCCTCACACAGATCGCCGGGGTTTTTTCAGGAGAAATTCTCTACTGGTCTCAGGTCTACGAAGAAGCACCAGAAATGAAGATTAGGCTGGTGAGTCGAACCGACAATCAAAACATTCGACAAGGATTGGTTGATGTGTTAGGCATTACACGAATTTCCCGCTCAGCCAAAGTCGTGGACCAAGAACGACATGCTATCAATATCGTGACAGGGGACTTGGCAGCCATCACTTTTGTTTCAATGACACCGGCATTGCGCGCGAAGGAAGACGGGGTCGCCATCAATCTCATTTTTGTCGATAAGGTTGAGCCCGAATATCAAACAGTACTGGACAAGACCTATCCGCTTCAGCGACCGGTGATCTTCACCACCGGGAAGGATCCAACGCCGCTAACCTTAGCCTTTGAACAATTTGCCCTGTCTCCGGAAGGCCAACGTATCGTGAAGACGAATCACTATTATCCTCTTGATACGAACGAACCTGAATGAAGGCAAGACCGATTGAACAATCATGCACGGCTTGTTTTATCACAGTAAGACCATGACATCTTTTATCGTTGCCTAATTGATACAAAGTACACGAACCTTATGTTTAGAAAAATTCTTGTGGCCAATCGAGGCGAAATTGCGATGCGGATCATACGCGCCTGCCGTGAATTAGGCATTGCGACCGCAGCTATTTACGCAGAAAGTGACGCGACCGGCATTTACGTCAAAAAGGCGAACGAAGCGTATCTTGTCGGGCCCGGTCCCGTAAAAGGCTACCTGGATGCTCAGCAAATCGTGCGTCTCGCTAAGCGAATTCATGCCGATGCCATTCATCCCGGCTATGGCTTTCTGGCTGAAAATGCGCAATTCGCCACCTTATGCGAAGAAGCGGGTATTACCTTCATAGGGCCGTCACCCCACTCTCTTGAATTATTAGGGGATAAGGTTAAAGCGCGTGAATTGGCGAAGCAAGTCGGAGTTCCTGTTGTCCCTGGGACTGATGGTCCAGCCTCCAGCGTCGAAGAGGGTATCACATTTGCGCAACGAATCGGGTATCCCGTTATGGTGAAAGCCAGCGCAGGAGGAGGCGGCCGTGGTCTTCGAGTGGTTCGATCTGATGATGAGCTCAAAGAGGCCATGGAAGCTGGTGCACGTGAAGCCTTAGCGGCGTTCGGCAATGGCGAATTATTTCTTGAGAAATATGTCGAGCGTCCACATCACATTGAGTTTCAACTGCTTGCCGACAAAAATGGCTACGTCATCCATCTAGGAGAACGTGATTGCTCCATTCAACGGCGTCATCAAAAACTCATTGAAATTGCACCGTCGCTCATTCTCACCCCCCGCTTACGAGCTGAGATGGGAGAAGCCGCGATCTCTCTGGCGCGTGCGGCTCAATTTTACAACGCCGGCACGATCGAGTTTTTACTCGATCCTGATGGTCGCTATTATTTCATCGAAATGAATCCACGGATTCAGGTTGAGCATACCGTGACGGAACAAATCACCGCTGTGGACATCGTCCAATCCCAAATTTGGATTGCAGCCGGTCGTCCCCTGGTCTTCGGACAACATGAAGTGAATCTGCAAGGCTATGCGATTCAATGCCGTATCAATGCTGAAGACCCGCAAAATGGATTTCGTCCCTCATCTGGAAAAGTCACCGCCTACCTCTCTCCCGGTGGAGTAGGAGTACGAATTGACGGTTTGGTCTATAAAGACTATACCGTTCCCCCGTATTATGATGCGCTCCTCGCAAAACTCACCGTACATGGGCGAACCTGGGACGAAGCCGTCAGACGAACACATCGTTCGCTGGAAGAATTTGTACTCCGTGGAGTCAAAACCACCATTCCGTTCCTGACAAAAATCATGGAAGAACCGGACTTCCGAGCCGGTCGTTTTGATACGTCCTATCTTGAAGGACATTCGGATCTGTATACCTATGAAGAAATGGTTGAACCAGAAGATTTAGTAGTCGCATTATCCGCAGCGATAGCTGCCTACGAAGGACTCTAGCCCTTCTGATTTTGACAGTCTGATGAGTGAACATATTATTAAGTCACAAGGCTCATCATCATTGACGAACCTTCTGTTTTGGTGAAAGGCGTACGATGGCTTCCAAATCTCGTTCTACAAAAAAAACAAAACCTGCTCGTTCGTCTTCTGAAAAAAACCCCATTCACAATACAAAGCTTGATCTCAAGGCATCCCGTGGAAGAAAACTACACATTACCGATGTCGCACTGCGTGATGGCCATCAGTCTCTTCTTGCCACAAGAATGCGAACAGAAGACCTTCTTCCAATTGCCTCACAATTAGATTCGGTCGGGTTCTGGTCACTTGAAGTCTGGGGCGGAGCCACATTTGACTCATGCCTTCGGTTCCTGAAGGAAGATCCATGGGAACGTCTTCGAGCTTTTCGCGAAGCCGCGCCCAATACTCGACTCCAAATGCTTCTTCGTGGACAAAATTTAGTTGGATATCGACATTATGCCGATGATGTCTTAGAAAAGTTCATTGAACTCTCGGCTAAAAATGGCATTGATGTGTTTCGAATTTTTGATGCCCTCAACGATATCCGGAATATGAAATATGCCATGGAAGTCGCGAAAAGTTGTGGCAAACATGTCGAAGCGACGATTTGCTACACCGTGAGCCCGGTACACAGTCTGAATCACTTTGTTGAACAGGCGAAGCAACTAGAAGATTTGGGCACTGATACAATCTGTATCAAAGACATGGCGGGACTTCTTCCACCGTTCGAAGCTTATGAACTCATGACGCGCCTCAAAGCAACCGTGCGGGTTCCCATTCATCTGCATACGCACTACACCTCAGGAATGGCTTCGATGTCTGCCCTCATGGCCGTTCTCGGAGGACTGGATATTCTCGACACCGCGATGTCTCCCCTAGCCGGCGGCACCTCCCACCCTCCAACAGAATCCTTTATTGCCGCGTTACGGAATACCCCCTACGATACGGGTTTAAATCTTCAAGACTTAGCACCAGCCGCCGACGGTCTTCGAAAAGTGCGCAAACGGTATCGCCAATTTGAAAGTGACTTTACGGGAGTCGATACGGACATTTTGGTGTCACAAGTTCCTGGAGGTATGCTTTCAAACCTCGCAGCGCAGCTAGCAGAACAAAATGCCCTCGATAAAATGAAAGAAGTACTCAGTGAGATTCCCCGTGTTCGCAAGGATATGGGATACCCCCCACTGGTGACCCCATCAAGTCAAATCGTCGGAACCCAGGCCACGCTCAATGTCTTAACTGGCGAACGATACAAGGTCATCACCAACGAAACTAAAAACTATTTTCGTGGACTGTACGGCACACCACCTGGCTCACTCAATTCATCTATTCGAAAGCAATCGCTTGAGGGAGAACAACCAGTCAAAGGGCGTCCGGCAGATAGTCTCGACCCAGAACTTGACGATGCCAAAGAAGAGCTGAAGGAACAACAAGCTTCTCCTGAAGACTTAGTCTCCTATGCCATGCTGCCATCCGTGGCATTACAGTTTTTTGATGAACGAGAACGTGGAGAGCTGAAACCTGAACAACTTGACCCGCCAGGCGAAGGCGGACCATTTGTGGCAACGGACCTGCATCTTGCACCTGTTGAATTTAAAGTGACCGTTCATGGAGAG
>BQIV01000018.1 GCA_021604005.1 Nitrospirales bacterium
CTGAAGTTCCCCCTCTTTAGTGGACGCCAGCCTCTATGGTAAGAAGGGTTCACCAACGAAGGAGGGAACGATGATGCACACCATTCCGACTCGCCAGTACACGGGAGCATTTCAGGACGCAGCGGTGAAACAGGTTCTGGAAGGGGGGCGGGCCATTCGAGAGGTCGCCCGCAGTTTGGAGATGCCGGCAAAGACCTTGGGCAATTGGGTTCGACGTACCCGAAAGGGAGAAACACGTTCCCATGGAACCGAGAAGCTGGCCGTGTCCGATGTGCAGGCGGAGCTCTCACGGTTGCGAGCCGAAAACGTGCAGTTGAAGATGGACAAAGACATCTTAAAAAAGGCGGCGGCGTACTTCGTGAGGGAGTCGCGATGAAGTATGCCTGGATTCATGAGTATCGCGACCAGAACCCGGTGGCCCGGAGCTGTGACGTGTTAGGCGTCACTCGCAGTGGGTATTACCAGTGGCAGCAGCGTCACCAACGCCCATCGGTTCGAGCGCAAGAGAATGCCCAGTTACTCGTGGAGTTGCAGACCCGACATCGTCACCATCGACAGTGCTATGGAAGTCCGCATATGACGGCCGATCTGCGAGCGGCAGGCTGGCAAGTGAATCGCAAACGGATTGCTCGGCTCATGCGGCAAGCGGGCCTCCGAGCTCGGGGGCGCTGTCGCCGACGGTATACAACACAGTCGGCTCATCCCCATCCGGTGGCCCCCAATCGCGTCGCGCAGCAGTTTACCGTTACTGCTCCGAATCGAGTCTGGGTGACCGACATCACCTATGGGGCCACAGACGAAGGGTGGCTGTATGTCGCACTGGTCATGGATCTGTTCTCTCGAAAATTCGTCGGGTGGGCGGTAGAGGCGTTTGTCGATACGCGGTTGACGCTCGCGGCGTTCCAAATGGCGCTGGGCAGGAGGCAGCCGGCGGCCACCCTTGTGCATCATTCCGATCGCGGAGTGCAGTATGCCGCAGCGGCTTATTCCACCGTGTTGGAGGAACGAGGGATGACTCGGTCGATGAGTCGGAAAGGGAATTGTTATGATAATGCCCCCATGGAATCGGCCAATGGGACATTGAAAACCGAATGCGTTTATGCACAACGATACGTCACCCGAGCCCAAGCCAAAGCGGACCTGATCGAGTATATCGGATATTACAACACTGAACGCCGGCATTCGGCGTTGGGGTATCAGAGTCCGGCAGCGTTTGAACGACAGTGGCAGAGCCAGCACCAGCCAGTAGAGACGCCATCAACCGCTGACCAGGGAGAGGCCTAGAGTATGGACCAACGGACAATCGTTCAGTCACGGGCAAATATGAAAGCCGAATTTTTCACAAAAAGCTGGTGTCCACTTTTTGGGGGAAAGATCATCCGTATTTGCTACGCCACCTCCAGATCACGCGGCCCAATCATGTCTGGGCCATGGATGTCACGTACATCCCCATGGCCAAGGGATTTGTCTATACCGTCGCCGTAGTGGATTGGTATACGCGCCGAGTCCTTGCCTGGCGAGTATCGATTACCATGGACGTCCAGTTCTGCCTCGAAGCCGTCGAAGACGCCTTGGTACGTTAGGGGGAGACCAGACATCATGAATATGGATCAGGACAGTCAATTCACCAGTCATGCCTTTACGGGATTCCTCAAGGCCCAAGGTATTCGAATTAGTATGGATGGGCAAGACACGTGGCGCGACAATGTGTTCGTCGAACGCCTCTAGCGCTCGGTGAAATACAAAGAAATATACTTACATGCCTATGACTCAGTCTCAACAGCCAGAAAGGGACTCGGACGCTATATTCGGTTTTACAACAATGGTCGACCGCATTCTCATTTGGCCGATCAGACATCAGATCAGGTATATTTTGACAAACGACCACAGCCTCGAGCGGCATAACCCAGCAGGGAGCGACCCACTTATCGGAGCACCATTACCTGTTCAAAGAAATGGGGCCACCTCTGAGAGCTTCTCTTGAAATATGTACAAAACTACAAAGCTAACGAGAGATGGAAACTTCTATTATCTGGGATGAAGGGTGGGAGGCAGATAGCAGTCAAGAATTTTAGCTATCGCAATGCCATGGAGTTTGAGCAGAAGGGTTCTTCTTAATTTTATATCTTTCTGTTTGAGATCATTCTGACAATGTAAAGGCTTCGTTCGTTGTCAATGTGTCTTCATTATAGAAATCAAGATGGCATATGCCTAAACCAACCGCAGCACTCATAATAAGCCCAGTTCAAGATAAAAGCATAGAGAAACCGTGTACAACTACTTAATCAAGGAAAGTCGTACCCAAAATATCGATTCAGTGAGCCACCGATTCGTGCTATCACATTCAGATCGTTATCCGGCAACTTTTCCTTCCATGCTAAATCTTCTTTGACCACACCTGAACTTTGCCTTCGCATCTTATTTCCCATGATATGATGTTCAACTGTATAAAAATCTTTTGGGAGAGAAGCTGGCTTTAATCCCATAAGATCCGTAATCCGATCTACACTTCCTTGCGGGTCAGCACATAAATCAGAGTATCTCAGGCGCAACCACCGATCAGGTGAAACTAACTTTTTCGCCAGATCAGCCTTTGAATTAATTCTTCGCCAATAACGTGCAGCCCAAGCTACATCCTTACCTGTGTGCTTCATCGTACTTACAACGCTAGCCCTTATATCTTTCACCAAATGGACGACCTTTAGATCGATTTGCTCTATGTCCTTCAAAAACTTTATACGCCTTGAATCCTTCAAGGCATCTACAAAGGCTGTTTTGTTCTGGATCATCATTGCGGCTTGTGCGACATGCACCACCCGTTGACTAATTTCCTCAATCTCTTGCTTGTATCCCGGATACAAGTAGGGTACGAGTCTGTCCCTTATTAGTTCTAGAGAATTGTTCCCTAAAGAACGCACCAACAGCACATTCAACAAATGCGAATCACTCAATCGGAAACGAGTCTTCCAGGATTTGTCTATGTTAAATGTGCTTCCTAATTTTTTTACTTGTTTTTCGAGTTCTAGAAAAAATGGACACTCGGTCATAACTTGACCACAGGAACAACGGTACTTTTTCGGCTTAAATCTTTCTACTGGACCCGCTTCCCCAATCGTCATAATTTCTGGGTGGGAATTTAGAAGAAAACACAGTAAGGTGGATCCAGAGTAACCTTGTCCTGTAATGTATAAATAAGGAATTTTTGATTGTGAAGACGACATACTATTCGTCATTCTACTTATACCTCCTTCTGTGGGCCACTCTTCTTAAGCTAAGAATCTTTAGGAATAGAAAGATAAGGAAATCGATATTCAAAACGATAGAACATCATTTAGTTCAATAGATTCTGCTTATGTTCCATACACGACCTTCGAGATAACTGTCTCGCCACTATGAAAATATAGACAGAAAGATAAAAGATAGTAAAGTGCAAAAAGGAACATCCCGCTAGCACAGCCTAAGATTTCGGATTTACTCAAGAAATAGAGTCTTGCGAGATATTACGGCAGTGGTGCATAGTGACCCATCTATAATGAACTCCAGTTCCTCAAGGCACTGAAAGAATCGGTCATCATATACCTATCACCAACTCACAACAGAACACTCTCTCTACCCAACAGTCTGCTTGTCGGCAAGGCTTACAAGATGGTCTTTGTACATCTACAATTACACTTCAATATTAAAGAAATCCCTGTACACTAATCATAAATGTATTACTATAATAGTCAAAGATATTCTGGTTTGAACTTCTCCTATCAAAAATATAGTCAAAACGGAAACCTAACCATGTAACAGCTCGATATTCGATTCCGCCCTTCCAACGAAATCGATTATCTCGCCGTCCCTCTTCAAATTTATTATTGGTGTAAAAGAACCTTCCCCGCAGTGCATAACGATCTGTGAGTTTCTGCCTAGCATTAATAGATATCCCCGTTTGAACAAATGTAGAAGTATTAAACACTGCCGCTTGCCGGATTCTTCGAAATGGCTGTACCCTGATATTAAATCGAGAAGTAGGATTCCAAACAATATTTCCAATCATGAAAAGACGTTTCTGCTGCTTCCCCCCCCTGCTTAATCCCATTTGTGACAGCTCCATCAATTTCGCGGGATCAACTACTGGAGCACGGTCGAAATTTAAAATCCTATACCCTATCCTGAAATCTCCGAATAAGAGTTTACTCGTCCTCAACCTAAAGCCTGTAAATACTCCATGCGCGAAACTGTCTAACTGTTTATTCTTGTCATAGGAACGATTCAATACATCGAAACCCAAAAGACCTGAGATAATTCGACTTGTGGGGACAAAAAAAGTTAAACGAGCCCTCATGGTATCACGATCTCGAGGCGCACCCTGATTATTGTTCGTAAAATTCAATTCTGTAAATTCTAACCTCAACCTTACGCCCATCGACTGACCTAATAATGAAGCTTCGCTCAGGAACCTGTTGGTGTTCCACGTCGTAATGTCGTCTTGCTGGGTATCTACGTCAGATCCTCGGTTTACAAACCCCTCTCTATGTCCACCCTGCAAATCAACCTTCAACCCCCCTGGAAAATCTAACTTTAGATGCCCTACCCCATGTTGAGCCAGAACATTGTTTTCTGAAAATTTATGATAGAGAAGTTGTGCAGCGCGGTAATCAATTAGAAATGAATGCTTACCTCCAAAAGGCAAGTAAACTTGCATCCCTGGAGCTATAGTCGTCACAAAATCGCTCCGCCTTCGATTGTTCGTCCGAAATACATTGTCTGTATACAGTTCTGCAACACCTAAGGACGGATGGATCTCTGCAGGACCGACTCGCAATCCATCTCCAGGAAGCCATTCACGGAAAATAGGATTATTGCGAACAAAATTATCGGTCCCTGTAAAATAAAATGAAGAAAAGTTATTTGTATTATTAGATGACTGAGCCCATCCCTTACTAGGAACGAGCATTTGGCAACACACGAGAAGTAGGGGGATAATACAGTGTCTAAGCTTCAGATCAATTCTTTTTATTTTAAATGAGCACTGTTTCTGATTCACGGTTTCCCCTTGAATCATTGGATTGAATGCCCAAGAATCAAGAACTGATGTTGGTGAAGTCTTATTTAAATATGCATAACCTTGAGTTTTCTCAAAAATTACCTTTGGCTGGGATAACCGTAAAGACATCCGGACGGAGGGCAACTAAAGTTTAAAAAACTGGTCGGGGCGAGAGGATTTGAACCTCCGACATCCTGCTCCCAAAGCAGGCGCGCTACCGGGCTGCGCTACGCCCCGACTGAATTTGTGGAATCCACTTAGTCGTGAGCAAGTCCTTGGCTTTCTGCAAGGCTAACGCACGATGACTGACGGTATTTTTCTCTTCAAAACTGATCTCGGCAAGTGTTCTCTTGAAGGCCGGAAGCCAAAACACAGGATCGTATCCAAACCCTTGAGTGCCTTGTGGGACTTCCGTAATCTCGCCCTCCAACAGGCCTTCCATGACATCCACCTCACCGTCAGGATTGGCGATGGCTACTACTGTAAGAAAACGGGCCTGCCGATGTCCAGCGGTCACGCCTGAAAGTTCTTGAAGGAGTTTTTGACAATTATCTTGATAGGTAGCATCTTCACCGGCATATCGCGCTGCATACACACCGGGGCGACCGTCTAATGCCGTCACATCTAATCCCGTATCATCGGCAAGCGTCACATGACCGGTATATTTGGCAATGCCTAGGGCTTTTTTAATGGCATTTTCTTCACAGGTCACCCCATCTTCTTCAATAACAGGTGCCTGGGGAAAGTCTCGAAGCGTCAAAACCGTAACTGGGAGATCCTTGAGCAAGTCAAGGATTTCCTCTTGTTTGTGCCGATTGCCAGTGGCCAACACCAACACACCCTCCTGACCATGAATGGGATCATTCACGCTAATGTTCCTATAAGGTCCTTTTGCATCTTGATCAAGTCCTGAATGCCAACCCATCCCATTGAGAGAAACGCATCAAGGTCTTTTTTTTCAAATGGCTCACCTTCGGCGGTGCCTTGTACTTCAACCAGATGTCCCTTGCCGGTCATCACTAGATTCATGTCCACATCGGCCACCGAATCTTCATCATAGGCCAAATCAATACGAACTTCACTCCCAATCTTTCCAATGCTAATAGCCGCCAGATAGTCTTTTAACGGCCGCTGCTTGATCAGTTGCTTGTCCTTCAACTTGGTCATGGCATCGGCAAGGGCAATAAACGACCCTGTAATCGCAGCCGTTCGCGTTCCGCCATCGGCTTGAA
Source organism: Nitrospirales bacterium (assembly GCA_021604005.1). Taxonomy (GTDB): domain Bacteria; phylum Nitrospirota; class Nitrospiria; order Nitrospirales; family UBA8639; genus JAGQKC01. The sequence goes on from BQIV01000018.1 coordinate 6,265, forward strand.
TGACATCACAATCAATCCAGACGGTTCGTTCCCCTAATGACGTGGTATCCGTGACGGCACGAAGTGCACGTCCCACCAGCCGTTGAATCTCAAGTGTGCGTCCTCCCTGTTTTCCTCTATTCGCTTCTCGGGGCATGCGATCATGAGTGGAACGAGGCAGCATGCCATATTCCGCCGTGACCCATCCCTTCCCTTTGTCCCGCAAAAAGGAGGGAACCTTTTCTTCCACGGTCGCATTGCAGATGACTTTGGTTTCACCCATCTCAATGAGGACCGAACCTTCCGCGTACTTCGTGAAGGACCGGGTAATTTTCACTGGCCGAATTTGATTGGGCATTCGCCCATCCGAACGTGTTGATTCAGGCTCGATCATGATAGCATTCCTTTGAGAAAAAAGAGCCAGATTATAAAGAGGGGTTCCTGAAAACACAAACGGCATCGGAAGGAGGAACGTTCTTATTTTTCAGTTGTCACACTGCGGTTTTGTTCGGCTTGCCGTTGCCGTCGAACCACCACAATGCGAAGACACAGCAGTGCAATGATTAGCAAGCCGATGCCCCAGGCAAACAGGTCTTCATAGGGAAAGTGATACGGCATAGATTACGTCAAGAGCATAGCACACGCATGTGAAATGCCACCCACTCCTATTTTCGTTGACTCCAATTTCGACGGGTGGTAGATTCAGCAACAAGAGCAGAATCCCTAAGGATGTCAACGTATGTATGACTTTCGTGTTTTAAAAGATCAGCTTGCTCGATTGCAAGAAAACCTCGGTCCACGTGGAAAAGAGGTGTCGTGGGCATTCGTGCAACAATTAACGGAACAACGTCGCGAGTTGATTGCAACAGTTGAAGAGCTTCGCAATCAACTCAAACGAGGTTCTGACACGGTGGCGAAACTCAAACGGGAAAAACAGCCGACCGATGAGGCCACAACTGAACTTCGCACACTTGGCGACCGCATTCAAGGCATTGAAGCGCAATTACGAGGGGTTGAAGCGCAATTACAGGCTGAAGCCCTTCGCATTCCCAATGTTCCGCATGAATCTGTTCCGAAGGGTGCCGATGCAACAGAAAACCAAGAAGTTCGTCGTTGGGGCACTCCGCCTTCGTTTGATTTTACGCCGCGTTCCCATGATGAACTTGGGGAGACTCTTGGTATTTTTGATTTTGAGCGAGCCAGTAAAGTGACCGGGTCCCGTTTCCCGCTGTCATTTGGACTTGGTGCTACACTCGAGCGGGCCTTAGCCCACTTCATGCTCGACTTGCATATTGGAGAACATGGATACACCGAAGTTCTTCCTCCTTTTATCGTCAATCGTACAAGCATGACCGGAACAGGACAGCTTCCAAAATTTGAAACTGAGGCCTTCCACTTGGCAAGCGAAGACTACTTTTTAATCCCAACGGCTGAAGTGCCTCTCACGAATATTTACCAGAATGACATTATTCCTGAAACGGATTTGCCCCTTCGATATGTGGCACACACGCCCTGTTTTCGAAGAGAAGCCGGGTCATATGGGCAAGACACGAAAGGGCTGATTCGTGTTCATCAATTTAATAAAGTCGAACTGGTCACGTTTTCCACGCCGGAGGAGTCCTATGCAGCACATGAGAGCCTCACGAAGGCTGCCGAAAGTATTTTGCAAGCGCTTGGCTTGCCCTATCGCGTCATGGCGCTCTGCACAGGAGACTTAGGATTTGCAGCCGCAAAGACCTACGATTTGGAGGTGTGGCTCCCGTCACAACAGACGTATCGAGAGGTGTCGTCCTGTAGTAATTTTGAGGCATTTCAAGCCAAGCGGGCTAACATTCGCTATCGCCCCAAACACGGCAAACCCAATCATGTCCATACGCTCAATGGGTCTGCGCTGGCTGTCGGTCGCACCCTCGTGGCCATTTTGGAAAATTATCAACATGCCGATGGTTCCGTAACGATTCCCGACGTGCTTCACCCCTACATTTCAGACACGACCGTCATGACACTGAGGACTTCGCCCAACATCTAAAGCCGACATCAAACGATTATGATAGACCATACCCGGTTATCGCCACATGCCTGGGATTATCTTTCACACCAACTTTTTGGCGCTGACAACGCATGGATTACGCCTCCACAGAAATTATTTTTGTGGAATGCACAAGGGATCTACATCGACTATTACTACCCTAATCCTGAAATCGTGCATCTTGTCGGAGGTGAGTATTTATTAGGGAAGCGCATTAGCAAAGTGTTACCTCAACCCATGGCAAGAGGTGTGCGATCTTCAATTGTTCAAACACTTGATCTTCAACAACCGCATATTGAATATTACGAGTTAACCATGCAGAAACAATTATACCGAGTTGCCGTTCGATTCTTGCCGTTTCTAGATAAGGTTTTGGGGTTGGTTAACGATTTGCCCAATCTACAAGAAGAGAACGCCGCTGTTGGTATACCTCAACAACACCGTTTACCTGCACTGTCGCATCGCAAACCATAATGTCCTATCACGCAAGACAGAATCCACATTGATAATACATGCGAGCAATGGCGGTCAATACTGTGGAGGGGTGCTAGAGTGGACGAATAGGCCGGTCTTGAAAACCGGAGTAGTGCAAGCTACCGTGGGTTCGAATCCCACCCCCTCCGCCAGGATTCAATCGTATGACCAAACCGTGGAGAAGCGTATACACCGGTTTCAATAGCCCTTTAGTTAATAGGGGATCGGGACCGATACGCTATCACGTACTTTTCCGAGAGACACATGCATATACTCCCTAATGACTGAAACGTGATCACACGAATTCTCGACGGTTCTGCAAAAAGATCTGGAGGGGTGCTAGAGTGGACGAATAGGCCGGTCTTGAAAACCGGAGTCCTTCACGGGACCGTAGGTTCGAATCCTACCCCCTCCGCCAATATCCACGAATGCCGTCTATTGTTCAGTAAGAAGTCAGAAGATAACATTAGGCAAACAGTCTACTACGCATTCTTGACGCTATTCTGTAGAGTCTTTTTCACGACCTTTCCTGCCTAAAAAAACACGCCTTTCACTCGTGTATCTGCTTGTTCTTGAAGCTTGCAAGACGTTCATCAGTCTTCCGATTTGCCTGTATATTGACCTCTTACGCACGCACTCAAGTGAATGCGGTTCCAGCCGACAAGGGTAGGACAAAGCCACACGATTTCATGCTTATTTTATGTAAGGAGGTGTCGAAATGAATATTTCAGGTATTGAACAGGGGCAAGGTCCACTCAGTCAGGTGGCGAATACACTCTCTTCTGCCAGTAAGCCAGCCACTGCCGTGCAACGCCCAGAAGATGAGAAAGAGTCAGCCAAGAGTGCACTGCAAACAGGAAACCCTGAAGAGCAAGGCATCAAAGTTGAGATTTCACGAGCCGCTCAAGCCTTGTCTCAATCACAGTTTTCATCACAACAAGGCACACAGCAAGATACCTCATCTCTTTTAGATAAAGAGTAATGACGTTCGCATAGTTCTTCCTGGAAGCATCTTCTATAGGTGGTCAGGCTGAACACCGTGTTGAGTCTATGTTCTGTATGATCTTTTACGTGGTCGTGTGATCGAAAACGGCACTTCTGAAACCTCTTCTCTTTCATCTGTGGCTAGACTTTTTCTGAAATCATCCTTCTATGAAATGAAGGATGATTTCAGAAAGGACTGATGTTTCAAAGCCAGCAGTTACACGATTAAACATCTTATCGTATTCATTTGCATGACTCGTGCTATATCCATCACCGTCCTTGTATTCTATCGTATTTGAACTTCTTCTCAGTACATATGACCTAACGCCGACAGGCTCTAGCCGTCCAAATGAAACGTTACAATGCTATCGGCCATCAAGCATCAGTAATTTCATCATCCACAGAGCCTTGATTCCGCTACCGTCTGACATAAAATAACTGACAGGCTTGAAGGTATCCCTCAGCCCACCCTTCATCATAAAACTTTTCAAGTTGTCTATATAATGCATTGACGTCTTTCTCATTGTGACTTGGACAGACCTCTTGAGAGAGGAGCATCTGGTGTGCCACATCCAACAATTGTTCACGACGCTCAAGAATGTCTTTTGAAATAAAGGTGTGAATAACTTCTCGGGCTCTTTGCAGAACAATGGTTTCCTGAAACGTATCGTATCCTTGTTTCGCCACCACCCGTTCACGGATGATCGACAACTCTTCTTGAATGCGTGTTTGATCTTTCATCAGGACAGAAAAGACGTCTTTTTTAGCTTCCTCTCGCAACGTCTGCTCCATCGCGTCGAAGGCGACTCCCGGATCAGGGGTCGTGTCTTCTGACTCGCCAAATCCATCAACTTGCTGACGGTAACCGCCAAAGCGTAAGCGATCATAGGCCTTCCGACTTTCCGGATCATTCAGTACTTCATAGGCGGCATTAATCTCCCGAATTTTTATCTCGGCATCTGACTTTCCTTGGTTGTGATCAGGGTGATAGCGAAGAGCCAGCTTTCGGTAGGCTTTTTTGATATGCTCAAATGATGAGTCCGGCTCGACTTCCAGGACGGCGTAATAATCAAGGCGTGGCAATGAAACGCTCCATAAAGTATTGCTTTAAGTTTTACGTATGTGGTTGCGGTGCTGCAAGATCATTTCTGTTGGAATGAGACATTCAACAGGCTGAAGGCATGACTGCTGGAAGGTAGCATAGACGTGGGCGGAAGGTAAAAATTGAAATGGGAGAGAGAAGATTAAGACACTCTTCTTGTAAGTGGTGGTCGGCCAGGCCCGCCAGGATGCCAGGGACGGTTCCCATTTTGTGCACGCATGGATGTTCTACGTTTCCTCAGGTGATGCGCGCAAAACCACCCACTAATCGCTTTGCGAGGGCAATAGATGCAAAGGCCTGCGGCCTTGTGGCGTTGTTGATAGCGTTCTTGACGTGTCATATCTATAATTATGATACCCAATCTTGAGAAATATATTCAACTTTCCAATACTTTCAATAGGTTATGATTATTTTTCTAGCCTTATCTTGGAACAGACACTTGATGGGTAGTCATGTACAGCATACTGCAAAATACTAACATTTAACTTTAAATATATGCACAGAATACAACTATTGATGCCCTAGTTCTTATCACGAGACACATGCTTGGCTTGCTCCTCATTTTTAGCTTTCTATTGCTCCAAAGCCCCACCGCGTCCATCATCGTCTCTTCAAATATTCACGACCACTCACTCCCAGCCTCTTTGCGCATGTCTTTGCACAAATATTTTCAGTTTTTCAACCAAGCGCCTGCCAATGTAATATTCAAAAAATTGTTCAGCACTGATCTGTTTCTTACTGACAATCTTCCTGAAGAACCTGAAAAGATGGATCAGGAAATTGTCTCAATTGAAACGCTTTTGGAGTTTCCCGAGCGCTTTCATCAAAAAATGGTGACGGTTCACGGTATCGTCAAGCAACCAGAAATGCATCTCGACGAGACGGAACTTTTCTTTGACTTTGTCTTCATCTTAGAGAAAGATTCCGTATCGCTTATCGTCTTTGGCCGGCACGATCGGACTCAGGGCGGTAGCTCAATTGCAATGGGGAATTATGTCGAAGTGACCGGTATCTTTTGGAGAGATCGGGTGGCTAACAACTATCATTTCGAAAATAACCTTGAAGCGATGACTGTCACCCCCTACCCGTCCCTCATTCCGGATCGTACGTCATTCACACAATATCAGCGGAACCCCATGTGCTTACTGCAAGAAGGGCAGGATATGATCAACCGCAGCCTTTGTTCCTTCAGAAGGCATAGACTCATTAGGGAGAGGGCTCGCAAGGACTTGCTCTAACGCCGTTTTCCACTGTCCGGATTCAAATGCATGGCGAGAAAGTTCTGCAGCCCGTCCATAACGATGTGCAAAATCGACAAGTGGTTGTTCATCGGCAAAATTATATCGCCTGACATAAAGGGTCGGTAGCCCTAACCGAACGGTTTCGACGATTGTTGCATAGCCTGGTTTGGTAAGTACCACGTCTGCTTCCGCTAAGATTTGTCGAAATCGAAGCCCGATCGAACTTGTTGATTCGATGCGCGTATATCCCCGGCAATCAAACGCACCACTCACTAAAAACCGATATCCGTTGATTGTTTCAAGTTGTGTGAGGGGTAGCGACGATAGCGGAATACCACCAAATGCAATAAGGACTAATCGTTCGCTTGCATGCATGCCGAGCGTCTGTCGTATTGATGGTGCCGGTTTCACATGCGGCAACAAGACAGGTCCGACGTCAATCACGTCCGGAAACGCGACCATACGAATGCCGGGAGATGGCCGGATCATCATAGTAATCCCTTGATACGCTTGACGAATATGCTCAACAATCGCTGTGTGTTCTGGACGGTCCGGCACGCGATATTCAGCGAGAACCTGATCCCACGATAAGGAACCGAACGCCACGGTAGGATATCCCGCTTCGACACCAGACGCGGTACCTAAATGAGAAATATTGGACAAGACAATCGCCGGATTCGCCTGTCGCATCGCCATGACTTCATCTAGCACGCGTGTTTTCCAATTTTGATGAAAGTCCTCATAGGCACTCCACGTTTTCTCGATGTCAATAGACAGTGGCCCCTGTTGAATGCAACCGATATCTTGCTGTACCGGTGATAATTCCCAGGGAACAGCCAGTGTTTCTTGAAAAAAATCGGCAGGGGTCGTTGTACGCAACAGCACCCGAAGCTGTGGATTCCGACGTCCTAATTCGTTGAGTATGGGAACGAGTTGAGCGGCATGGCCAAATCCATGGCCTGAAATTGAACACCACACGAGTGGCACGATGGGACCTCCTCACGTTTTCGTCATATGGGCACCTCTAAAAACCAGGATTTTTTCGTGAGGGCAAGGAAGTTGCGCGCGCAAAACCGCAGTGTATAGAGGCATACATGAGGATTTGAGCACGCGGCTGACGCCACCATCGCGGAAAGGGACGGTTTTTAGAGGTGCCCATATACGTATCTTGACGACCTGACTTGTTATGTATGCCGTATCCATCTACAATTTTTATGTTCGACAGGGTATAGCGAACCCTCGTACGCATTAGTATGCATGACCACAATACCGGCAAAGCCTCGTGGGACTCACAGAAAAAACGTTCGATGTCATCGCAAAAGCGTTAAGAACGGAGTGATCCTCTTTCAATAGACATCCGCTTATACGACATGTATGGTTGTCCTCTATGAGAGACATTCGTCAGGGAAGTATTTGGTTTTGCTATAATTGAATCGGCTATAATCTCTCTTAAAAGAATGTGTATGCACGAATCTCGAGTGATACTCGCTCCCGTTCAGATATTTCAGATCTGTTGTCTCATCGGCATGTGTCTTGTCAGCCTTGGGACGCATGGCTGCTCCCAACCAGCTTCCCGGCTTCCATCACCTGAACGTTCAGGGGCAGGAACGACTTCCTCCAGTTCATCACACGTTGAAGCACAATTGCTTCAAACCGTTGAGCATGCCGAAAGCCTCGGGAAAGGCAATCCGTTACTGCTCAGCAGCCTCTACAGCCTAGCTTCCTATTACCGGTCACAAAAGGAATATACCAAGGCGGAACGGCAATATAAAAAAGCCTTACAGATGAAAGAAGAGCTGAGTGGTCCGGAACATCGAGATGTGGTTACCATTCTTGAAAAATACGCCGATTTGCTTCGTGAAGCCAAACGATATCCCGAAGCGGACAACTTATCTTCGCGAGCCGCGGCTATTCTGGCCAAACCATCCTCCCAGCAACATCCTTCATCACAATAATTGCTTCAAATTTCCGTTCGGCCATAGGCCGTTTTCTCCCTAGAAGTATGGGTAAGACTTGCCGGTTGTGTTAATCCAATCCCCATGTTCTTTTAATTTTCGCGACGATATGAACCGTTACGTGGGATTTGCGCACACTCGGAAAGTGGCATAAAACTTGTTACAGCTAAGTGCAACAATGAATATTCACTACTGGCGAACATCCCAGTCTATAAACCTTTGTTCAATCCATGAAAGCCCATACCTATGAAACGCAATACCCTCAAAACAACAAAGCCCTCAGGCTCGCCTTCCACTCGTTCGACCTCAAAACACCCGCGCTGTCCACGATGTGGCTCACGAACCGTCCATCTTGAACAACTGCAACAAGAACTCTTAGCCACATTGAGTTTACATTGTTTAATTTGTGGACATCATGCCTTTTTAGGAAAACCCGTGGTTCGATTGATCCGTCGCCCGAAAATTCCAAGTTCATTCCCCCTAAAAAACTCTCAATCGGCGTAGCGATCAACCTGGATTATTTTTGACGAGTGTTTTGATACAAGAAGAACTCGAGAGTGGGCTGTGTATTTACCACACTTCGGCTCGAATGCTGTGGAGTCGCACTCCCTGCTCTTGAAACCCTTGCCGAAGTTGAGTCAGGGCGGCCTTATTTCCGCAATACCGAATATGGTACTGCTGAAGGTCTGGAACAATCGCCAAGAGCTGACTAAGATCTATGGCCGTATCATCGACTGTCGCCTGCCGTGTGCGCATAATCCGCCCTCGCGTAAAAGGCCAATCTTCCGGCCAACGTCTTGTCAGCACAGGATGGTACCAAAAATTATCAGGGAAATGCTGTTGAAGCACGAGCAGTTCGTCATGGGCCATTAGTTGTTCAGGTGAACGAACACTGACAATGAGCCCAAACCTTGCTCCAGCATGCGACGTCGACCGGCCAAAATTCAAGCCTTTCATATATCGTAGATAGGAAAGAAATGGTGTAATTCCCGTCGAAAAAGCCAAGGCGAGAAAGTGCATCCTCTCCCATTCACCATCAGGCTCGAGTCGTAAGTTCGAGTCCAAACACGTTTGACTATTCTCATAGATATGCAATGCCGTTCGGTCGTGATTCCATTCAACCTTGACCTCGAGCGGTTGCCCAAACTGCTGCCATTCGACACACTCATCCGTTTGCCACCACGCTGAGGTGTCGGACTTCTCTGTATGCGTATAGTTGATAATTGTTTCCAGGCAATAGGCTGAATGCATACTGGAATTCGAGCGCGTGTACATGCGTCTCCGCCGCTTTTCCGTACGACTGCCCCAGGGCTTTGCAAGGAAGGCGGTTCCCGGCCGCATGGTATCATGAATCGGGTACATGTTCCCTTCGATTTCCCATTGTTGGGGAAGCGTGAGTTCAATGATGCGAACTTCTCCAGGGTCAAGGGTTTTCAAGGTTGTAATGTGTCCAGGGACCATCAGTTCCGTCATGACTTTCCTTCCTTCTCTCAGCGTTGAAATATCCTGCCTCCCCTCTTGCTCTATTCCCATTTTTCTCTATTTTATCTATACTATCAGGCAGATTCATGATTAAGGACAGGGAGGGCACAGAATATGGCCATCGATCCTAGTAATGGGACCCGTCATTCGCCTGACAATACTAACATGATCAAGGCAATGCCTAGCGTGCCACAAGGCAACGCGCTCACTTCAGAAGCGTTCACACAAACCGTCCAGAATAACACCAAAAATGTCTTGAGCTTGTCATCCAAGCAAGGAGAGTTTGATCACCTTATCAATGCTATACAGCAAGCTCCTGATATTCGAGAAGAAAAAGTAAAAAAAATCAAAGACGCGCTTGAATCAGGAAACTATCACATTTCGAGTGAAAATATTGCAGATCGTATTATTCAAGAAACCATTACTGATCGTACTCGTACGTTACGTTAATACCTAAGGTGTATCACCGCCCCCCCCTTCCATCCCCAATACGTCTCAGCAAGCCCTCAAGTATTCGACATTCAGAACCCTCTTTAGCTTTTTTCTCGTACAAACCGAAGAGTAGAGAAGAACGCATCAATAGGTTTGCGTGCCATTGTGCGGGTTGCATAGCCATTCGCTATCGCATGCAAGGCCTGGTCGTCATGACGGTTAAACGTTGGAGTGGGTGAGCGCAGTATCCCTCGAAACTTTAGCCTGCGGTTCAGACGCCAAAGATGAGCATTGCCTGAGACATGAAACGACAACAACGAACCCTTCTTTCTTCGAGCTCCAATACGCTTTGGTTGACATTTCCTGCCGAGCCCACTTCGATTATTCTTCGATCGCAGTTGTTAGGACTCGGAATGGATCACTCCCTTCTTTGTGCACTGCCTCAAGACTCTCAGCTTCCAGACTTACCACCTGGATCCCTCGTCAAAGGCCGCTCACTTCTTGATGGAGACACCTATCAATTTGAAACGACCATCAAAGAGATCTCTATTCCTGCACAATCTCTTCGTCTCAATGCTCCGGAGAGCATTCTGCATCAAGCGGCAAGAGTGTACCCACGTCTTGCGGTCGATGTATCCGGTACGGTCCGCCCCATGAACGATCATGGCAAAATTTTGGCGGTTCTTCCCGTTATCATTAGCGATCTGTGTCCATCCGGCTGCCATGTCACGGCTGAGGCAAATGCGTGGCCTGCCGTGACAAGCATGAAGATGATGTTAACTTGTCAACTTCCTGGATGTTCTCATACGTCCAGGTTCTCCGGGACGATTGAATGGATTGACCCCACACCGGACTTACATATTGGCGTACAGTTTTGCTTTCAGTCAGAGTCCGACGTTGCACGCCTCGATCTCCTGCACTGGTATACCGCTCAGCAGGCAAAGCTCATTAATACGAGCGTGTAATGTCATCCTGATGCACTGAGATTCCATTCCCACTCAACACAACTACATCGTACTGATTGGCTGCATTCATTCGGCCATACCCTGCTTGATTGAACTTGTGATTCCCCGTGGTCCTGCCACGGAGAATCACAAGTTGAAATGGATCAGGTGTACCAATCTTGCCCATGCCACAATCCTTTGTTGCAAAGTATCAACAACTGTATTTGGACATGATGAACTCAATATCGTAGGGCATGTATCTTGAGCATGCCCAAGGGGACTGTTGCGATACAATCCTCACGCGTGGCAGAACGATCCATTCTGTTTCTGTCTCTCCTAACCGGAGACCACATGCGGGACATGTCGGTTGGGATTGTATCCACTCCAGAAAGACTGAGAGGGGAGAAACGTGACGACACGTTTGACGTGTCCGCATGTTGAGATCCCCTCAACCCTCCGTGCCCTCTCTATTCCACACGCATCTGTTCCGCATGGAAACCGCATTCCACGTTACAGAAGATGAACACAGGGGAGAATATATCGACTCCCATGACAATCCGAATGCCTCCGCGTTGATAGGGACCGTATTCATACAATCTATCATCCAACCTGTGGGTAATCGTTTTGAGACATACACCTGGGAATTGGCATTCTTTTGCCTTTGCATATCAGTTCTCATTGTGCGAGATTTGGAGAACGATTGAGATTATCGGGATACGCGAAGCCCCCTTCAGCAATGAACAGATTTCTAGACGCCCAGGTATGAAGACATTACTTTGATGATTTCATGGTCACTTGCGAATGCGGCGTAGCTGAATTACAATGAAGCTATTCAGCAATTACGTAAGATTTGCTAGGGCAAGACGAAGTAGAGATAATATGGCTATTCATATTGTTGTCAGCCTCTGATTTTCGAAGGCCCACGATTCTGGATTGGGACGCTTACTTTATCGTTATAACGTGAGGATTTTTAATCATGACTGAACGAATTGATAACCGCAATATCATTGATATCGGAACCTTGATGACACCCCGTGAGGTCAAGAAAAAACTCCCGTTACCGGAGGATGCGGAAATGCTCGTTCGTCAAACCCGTCAAGCCATTCAAGACATCTTGAATGGACGCGACCGGCATCGTCTCCTCGTAATTGTTGGTCCATGCTCTATCCATGATCCCCAAGCGGCCTACGAATATGCCGAGCGGCTTAAAAGCCTTATGAAAAAAACTCGCGATCATCTTGTCATTGTCATGCGAACCTACTTTGAAAAACCTCGAACAACCGTCGGGTGGAAAGGCTTGATTAATGATCCACATTTAGATACCAGTTGCGATATCGATGCGGGATTTCAATTAGCAAGAACCATCCTACTCAATATCAACGGCATGGGAATTCCCTGTGGCACGGAATTTCTTGATCCTGTCACACCGCAGTACCTCTCTGATCTCATCAGCTGGTCTGCCATCGGCGCGCGAACGACAGAAAGCCAGACGCATCGTGAAATGGCAAGCGGACTCTCAATGCCTGTCGGGTTTAAGAACGGCACCGACGGAGGGCTTCAAGTTGCGCTTAACGCCATGATTGCCGCCCGCCATCCACAAAGTTTCATTGGCATTAATGTTGACGGCGTAACGTCGATCATTAAAACCAATGGCAATCAAGATCGACATATTGTCCTTCGTGGCGGAGGAGGGAAAGTGAATTACCAAGCGGGAGATATCGAACAAGCGGCCGCAGCACTGACGGACGAGAAAATATCCAGACCAATTATGGTGGATTGTTCCCACGGGAACTCTGAAAAAGATCACACACGCCAAAGCAATGTTGCACGGACCGTCCTTCAGCAAATCTGTGAAGGACAAGAAGCCATTATGGGCCTTTTAATTGAAAGTCACTTAAACGCTGGTAATCAGAAGTGGGAAAAAGGCAAGAAGTTAGCGTATGGCGTTTCTATCACCGATGCATGCTTGGGATGGGCTGAAACAGAACGCGTCATCAACGAATTACAGGAGGGACTGGAACGCGCATCCAAAGAAAAAACAGTATCCTTTTAATCTCTTAGACTCTTACAACACTGGGAATGGTGGGCTATGTCTCTCCATTCCGAGTTGACGATTCACTCTCTGTAATTCTCCCCTACTCTATAATTCTCAAATTCTTACGTTTGCCGCACAGTCGTTACCCCATCTACGTCACAGCCTGGTGAACCCACTAGCATGGTTCGGATGAAAAACCTGAAAAGTAGTCTTATGAGTACAGAGTTCGAAAGAATGGACACAAGCTATTTACTGAGGGACGAATCGATAGCTTGCTCAAACGTTGGGGTTGCTAACGTTGTTGCCTCATGTTCATGCGTGTGGCAACCAAGGCAATGACACAGACGACGATTCCAAAATCCTGCAAATGCGATAAGCGATGCTCCTAACACATCAAGGGCAATCTCTCCAAAGCTGCTTGGCACCATCCAGACATGTGCAGCGACGAGCAAGGAAAGGCCGAGTGCGGTCATATACGCCGGACGAATATCGCGATGTAAGGGATAAGTGGCCAGCAGGCCAAACCCTGCGAGGATCCCAATGATACCGACAAAAAACCATTCGGTGGTTTCGGCTAAAAACCCGCCAAGAAGCACGTCCAACCCGCCCCATGAATGCGCAGCAATGACCGGAAGTGCGAGCAGGGCTAAGGGAGTGAGTGCGCAATGAACGGCACACACCAATGATGCGATTGATCCGGCTTTTGAAAGTTTGGGGCCGAGAGTTTTCATAGGATTATTGACATTTTGGACAGAGACCGCTGAATTCCAGTGTATGTTCATTCACGATAAATTGAGTTTCTTTTTCAATAAATGCTGTGAGTTTTTTTAGGGGGCATAATAATAAATCTGCAATGCGACCACACACTTGGCAACGAATATGATGATGGTGCTCACGTCCATGACGAATCTCAAAACGGGCTTGACCTTCTTTGTGAAGCTCAATTTGCGCCACGACTCCAAGGTCACGCAACACGGTTAGGGTCCGATACACAGTCACTAAATCGATTGACACCTTGTTCTTTTGCAAGCGTTCATAGAGCTCAGAGGCACTCAGTGGGTACTTTGTTCGTTCAAGAACCCCTAAGACCGCCCGACGGGTTCGAGTAAGCCGATGCCCGGCAGCTCGCAAATCCTCATCAATGGTAGACTTCATATGTCTGACACCTCAATACCTAATTGCAAATCTCTTGCAATTATAAACATTTCACCATGAATGTCAAGTGAGTCGACAGACCATTGGCAGATGACATGTCTCGTACAACAGTAGCAAACGAGACATGGCCTATTGCCGCTAGAAGGATGGGGGAGAACCGACTGCGAGGGAAGTCCGTCAGGCACGCTCTCGAGAGAGAGGTCTTACCCGGCAGGCCAGAGCAACACCCTCACGGTAGCGAAGCCATAAGCGTAATGATTTCTTGATAGCGACAAGAACCGCATCCTGCCTTGCCCTGGTTGTGGCATGTGTCACCACCATATTATAGGCATCGTGTCGATGTCCGTTTTCGACCATTTGATGTGCTCGTGTTAAATCCATCGCGTCAGGCGAGACCCCATGATGACAGACTAACGGATGTTGCCGAACGATTGCTTCAAGACGTTTTCGCGTCATTGGAACCGTCGATGCCTGAAGTTCCTGTCGGTCGTGCTTGCTCCCCTCGACAAAGATCGTCAACACCGCCGCACCGACAACCCAGTCTTGATGAACGGAAACTCGGTCCAGCCAAAGCCGGTAATGACGGCTAGCCGGAAGTAAGGTGATGTGTGTAAATGCCTTTGCGGGATACCGTAATCCCTTCATCATTTTGAGAAACAATTCAGGATGTGACCGCCCCAATGATAATCGACCTGTATCTTCTTCGTAGATGTTTTCAGCCAGCATCGCACGTACATCTGCTGGAGGGTTTTGCCCATAAATCCTTGCAAGAAAAACAGGAAAATCCCGCACATAGACACCAAATTCTTGCTGATAATGTAGTTTCAGTTTCGATTTGGCAATGGCAGGTCCAGAAAAAATGGACCAAGCCCAATGATGCTTTTGATCCATGAGGCTTAACAATTGATTGCGGAATTGTGTGCGAGAAAGACGTGTACTCATTCAATCATCCTTGTCTCTCAGATTCTGGCTATCTATCACCGTTTCACGAGATGCCTGCACGAACGACGTATGGTTGTGCGTTGTACATGATACCCATTCGGCTGGAAATTTGTGGCTTTCTCAAGTTTGCATAGTGTCTATAGAAGTTTTCCTCTATGGTTCGGATCGTTGACACATTGCTTTCGTTATCGCGAATAGGCCTAGAGCCACGTAAGATCTCAGCAGAATGCGGCAGGGAGGGCCAGAGGCTCAATGGTCTTGAGCATACACATGTCTTCCACGAATAGATGGATCGAGTTCTGGAGGTCTAACGAGGGGATTCTACGCGTAAAGCGCTTTCTCTCGGCGACTGGACAGAGGATGGAAAGGGTTTGGCCTTGGCAGATTTTGAAGAACGTGGCTTGACTTTTTTCGTTACCGCCTTCTCGGGTCTTCCGGTTTTGGACTCAATAGATTCGAGCTCTTTACCCAGATGCAACAGGACCTGTTGCTGTGAGACGGCTAAGGCTTTTAATTCACTAATTTGTGAATTGACTCGGGTGAATTCTTTTCGTTGAGCCGTCAGTTGATCGCGAAGCGCATGCACTTCCCCCAGTAACTCGTCATGTTCTAACGTAGCCATAGATGATACGGGTTGTGATTCAATCGTAGCAGGAACAATCCGGGACTGCGACTTTGATGTGGCGTTCTTCTTTTGTGAATAGATTTTCCAAATTTTTTCGCTAATGTTATCTGAACGTTCTCGAGCGTTTTGTGCCAATCGAACAAGCAAATTTATACTCGCGCCCACCCCGTTTTTGCCAAGTCTTATGACACCGGTGACCACAGAAGCCAGACCGTTACCTACACACCGGCATCCACGCCCACACAGTGCAAAACCTGCCTGAATCCATCCAAGCAGTTGCTTGCCTGCACCTCGGACCGCATCAAGCATTGTCGCAAACAATTGCACACCGGCAGACGGCGCTTCATCTCCAACCTGAATTCTCAAAGACTGCGCAGGATCGTACGGTAGTTTTGGCTTGGACTTCTCACCGTCTGAAGGCAGTATATGAATGAGGTTGAGTGGAGTTTCCGTTGTTTTCCAGCCCATAGCAAAGTTCCAATACGTCTAAAAACAATCGTTTGAGAATCTATTCTCTTAACGCAATATTGCTTGACCGTTAGTAAAATACATGTACCGTCTCATCAATGACGCGTATTTGCATACCTTCCTTACTTTTTTTACTCCTCTTGCTTGCTAGAGTCAATGGTGAGGAATACAGTGGTGATGCCTGAAACCGGCCATCAACCATGTTCATGATGACACAACTCAACTCCGTCATTAATAGCTCACGCATAGCCATACTCCAATATCTTGGATATCATATTCTGGTCGTCCACCATATTTGCCGTATTGTGAGAATACATAAGATTTCATATAAATTCATTAGTGCCTTACAATTGAGTATTTATTATTAAATTATACTACCTATAAATCTTATAAGTACATATTTCACCGATGTGGTGGAAGAATGGAAGATCTGAGTTTGTATAGTCGAAAACCTGTGAGGACTCACACTCCCTATGCAACGTCTTCATGAAACACTACGTCAACGAATCATGCAATTACTTCAAGACAATCAGCGATCATCGCATGAACTGGCAATATTGATTGACCGCTCAGCGAGAGACGTAGAACATCACCTTGCCCATGTGAAGAGAAGTCTTGATAGCGATCAACAGAACCAATTCACCGTCTCTCCCGTTCGGTATCAACATTGTGGGTTCGTTTTTCGGGGACGGAAACGATTGACCTGTCCCAGTCGTTGCCCAACCTGCAAAGGAGAACACATCTCCCCTCCTCGATTCCGGATTATCAGCAAAACTGCCGGTTGACAATTTTGGAAAGAACAGGTATCCGAACACACATTAATAAGCCTATCGTTCAATCAGGACTCGACCATGTTTTCTTTTGGTATGCGCAGTATAGTGTGTGGAATGTTCGTCACATTGTCGGCGTGCGTGTCTGTTCCACAGATCGAGACTTCCATCCTTGAAAGCCCTCAGGGTCATGTGACGCTTAAGACCTTTTCCGATTCGTCCATTCACGCTTCTCATCCCTCATTCCTTGGCGCTCCTCTTCTACAAAAGGCACTTCAAGGACTTCACGTTTTGGAAGATAAAGCCTTATTGGCGACATTGGTCAGCGGTGAAGGACAGGAGTTGCCGGTTCTGACTGATCAAGAGCTACAGTTTCTTATCCCGTGGCTGAGTGAGGCGTTTGCTCAAGCGACACCTGAAGAATATGTCTGGTTCCAACTCACAAACACCAATGCCACGGTCCCACACGAGACGAGTGGGAGTCTGTATTTCTTTCAGAACCTGTTACGGGTAACATTACATACATTTCAAGCCGATCGTCGTCAAAACAAGCTATCATCAAAAGCCAGTTTCTCCCCGACACACATACGACATTGGACGTTGACGTATTCTCCAGCTACGGCCCAACAACAGACCGATACCAGCCCAGAAACGTATCCCCAAGATGCAATCGGCTCTGTTGCCATTGATGTAACGACCTTGCCAACCACTAAACCACTATCAAAGACTGAACCCAAAACCGTAATGCCATTGCAAAGAGAAATCATTGGGCAAGATGCCGAGGTACAGGAGACTCGACAATTGCGGAAAGAAATTGAAGAACTGCAAGAACAGGTCGACGAGCAGAATAGAACACTCAAACAATTACACGATCGGTTCAAACAACAGATGCCGTCACCAGAAGAATAATAGGAGTACACATGGTTAAGAATGCACGTGTTTCGGCCCCAGACATTTCTTGACACACCATTGTCCCACACTCACAATCCTGAACAAGACCCCACCGACCACCACATCAGTTGGACCAGTCGGCCAATCAAGCTGGTACAACACGAGAAATCCTGAAAATTCCATTAACAAGCCAATGAAGGCAGCCACAATGGGCACTATCCAAATTCCAGTTTGCACGTGCATCGCAATCATAGGAGGAAGCAATAAAAATCCAAACGTCACCAATGGGCCGACGACGAGCACTCCCAAGGAAATCGTGACTCCAACGATTCCATAGAGCAAACAATCCCAAACCCACACGAGTTTCCCAAGCGAGATTGCTAAGTCGCGATCGACGGAAACCAGCAGTAACTCTTTTCGAAAACACCACAAGAGTGCCATCATCACGCTAAAACAGACAGCCAACAACCCTAAGTCGGCATCGGAAATGGCAATAATCTGACCATTCAATACAGACAACGCACCAACTTCTGGAATCCGGTCTGACGCTAGAAGCAAGATCGTCAGCGCACCGGCTAAGACATAGAGTATGCCAATGCGACCTTCGACCATGCCGTGACCTTGCCGCTCCAACATGGCTATGAGCAGTAATGTGCCAGTTGTCAAAATCGTCGAACCAACGAGTCCAAGTCCGAAATCATTGTGAGGAATTTGCGAATGAAAGGTCGCATGCAAAAAAATAGCCATGGCAATTCCCGCGGCGGACAGCGTTGGTAAGGTAACACCGAGAAACCCCATCCGACGAACATACATCAGTTCGCCTACAACTGGCAGCACCATCCGACTCAAGACTCCTCCATACAGCGCACTTCTCAAAACATAGGAAGGGTCAATCTACTCAATGAATGAAAACTTTGGCAGCTGATTGTCTGTCGTTGGCTACTCCTCCTCTCAGAATTGAACAGTATTCACGTGCTTCAATAACGAAGCTTTATTGCAACTCTCTTGCAGCTACTATACAATGTCCTCCGTGAGTCCATGACGCCCAATGTTAGGTATAGCAAGCTAAGGATCATGCAAATACCGTTCAAACTATGGAAGCTCTCGGCGATGTTCCTTGTCGAGCTATTATTCGTCATAGCATTCGGGAACTTTTCTGTATTTGCATTAGACCTTGGGTATTCTTGCCAAGCTCACCCAAGCGCTGTGTTCGATACCATAAGCCAGACGACAAAAGAAATGAAAGATTGGCGGTCGATCAGGAAAGTGAGCCACGAGTACACGATTAAGGCGGTCGTGCGGAACTGGCGAAATGCGGCGGTCCCTATCTGGGTTACTGTACGACTGTCACCCACTGGTGAGCATCAGAGCAATAGCGAAATGCACATACTCTGGGAACAATCAATGGAACCGCTGAATTACCCTGACATGTATACCTTCCTCAACATCTTTCAGCTCCGCCAGCAAGATGCTGACCTGCATTGCGTATGGATCGGCTCAGACGTGGGGCCTTGAGGATTCGTCGATGCGTCAAGGACTCCACATGCTCATTGCCGGTCTCATACTGACTCTCGTGTTCACCGGCTGTTCCGGGTTGCCACAAGTGGAAACCACCATTCACCAAAACGAACGCGGCATCGTGAGCTTACGGACGTTTGCCGATCCAACGGTTAAAGCCACTCATCCCATGACACTTGAGCCATTCATCTTGGCTCGAGCCTTACGAGGATTATACGTAAAAGAAGAAAAAGCGATGCTCGGAGGGCTGATTGACGGGGGAGCCGTGAAGCGTCCGACCTTCACGGATGAACAGATTGTCTTTCTAGCCCCGTTGCTCTCAACGGCTCTTGCACAAGCCACCGATGAAGAGCAGATCACATTCTCGCTGATTGACTATGTACAGTCAAAGAAGCGCCACACGAAGGGCGTCTTATATGTTTCCGAACCTGCACTCCACCTTATATTAACTCAGTATCAGGTTTCTGCCGAGAGGCCCACATTACTATCAAGACCGTCGTACTCCTTTAGCCGTCCTAAACGATGGACGCTTGGATTTTCACCAGATACTGGTCTCCTTGATGAATTCAACGATGTTCCAATAGGAAATAATTCAGATGGAAGAATGTTGAAGATTGCCTACAACCGTGTACCGAGTCATTCAAACTCATCCTCATCCAACATCAATTCTGAACATTCTGACGAAAAGGTGGCGAACCCAGACGCCTTAGCACATGAGAATAAGAGTGGGGCAGAACTGAAGACCCTCAAAGAAGAATTGAAAGAACTCCAGAACTCTCTGAGCGAACAGAATAGAAAGCTTGACCGATTGGAAAAACGAGTGAATCCGTAGCAATCCGACGCATTCTCATCTTGTGCCGCAAAACCGATTACGCTTGAGCGGTTTTCTTCGTGAGCATCCATCGCACAACAGTAATCATTGCCAGAATGATGTAAGCCACGAGCGCGTCAGTCGCGCTCGTGGGCCAATCAAGGAAGTACGAGACGACAAATCCCGTAAACGCAATAATGACACCGAGCAGTGCGGCAATGATAGGCATCGCTGAAAATCGCTTTGCCATCCGTTCCGCAGTCATCACTGGGAGGAGAAGGAAGGCAAATGTGAGGAGCGGGCCGACCATCAGGACCCCTAACGAAATCGCAAAACCCACAGAACCATACAACACTAAGTCCCAGACCCACATTTGCTTTCCCAACGACAGCGCCATATCACGATCGACAGAAACCAGCAGGAGTTCACGGCGAAACAAACATAACAGCATGACAATCAGACTGTAACTCGCAAGAAGTATCACCATGTCACTATCAGAAATCGCAATGATTTGTCCTTGTAGAAGCTTTGTGATCCCGACTTCCGGCACACGCTCTGAAGCCAGTAAAAGAACGGTGATCGCACCTGCGAGAATATACACCACTCCGATTCTTCCCTCCACGAGACTTCGACTGTTCCGCTCTATCATCGCTAAGAGGAACAGCGTTCCAGTTGTCACAATGGTTGATCCGATCAACGCAAGGAGAAAGTCGCTATGCACCGGATCTTGCTGATGAAGCGTTAAGTGCCAAAATACGGCCGCGGCGATTCCACAGGTCGACAACTGCGGCAACGCCACGCCCAGAAAGACCATCCGTCTCGCGTACATCAAGACTCCCACAAGCGGCAGCACCAAACCTGTCAACATCCCACCATAGAGGGCATTGCGTAACACATACGATGGATGCAAGATCTCTAGAAGCTCACTCATAATTCCCTCTCACAAGACTCCACGCCAATCTTGGGTATGCTTTCATAAACTCATCCACTTTCTGTCGAACAAGCCTATGATTCTCGATCAGAATCACCTCCTCGACGACTTTGAGAAGATCAGGAGCAAGGTGATCAGCCCACAATATACTGAGTGTTGACTCAGCATTGAGCTTTCTGAACAGGTCGATCATGGCATAGACCGTTTCTTGGTCAAGGCTAGCCAAGGGTTCATCCAACACCAGAATAGCCGGACACGTAACCAGACCTCGTGCAATCAGTACACGCTGCTGCTGACCACCAGATAGCTCAGAGTAAAATTTATGTCTGAGCGCCATGAGCCCCACTTCTTCGATCGCCCAATGGACTTTATCGCTTTCCTCTCCTTTACATGACTCCCAAGGTTTCAAACGTCCGTAAGTTCCCATTCGAACGACTTCCGTAACGGTTAGGGGAAGAAGTCCAGTCACGGCTGCACGTTGAGGAACATATCCAACAAGAACATTCATGTTGTCGTGCCTCGAATTTCTATCTATCGTTCCACTCAATGGAGGTAGGATACCGGCGATGGTCTTAAGTAAGGCCGTCTTTCCGCCTCCATTGGGACCCAAGATCGCGAATGAATCGCCAGGGAAAACGTCGAGCGTGATATTTTGGAGGACGGGATTTTGCGAGTAACCAATCGTGACTCGGCGAAGACTTAGGTAAGGCGAACTCATGAATCAGGACGGTGTGCGACAGTCTTGGTGCCCGCAGCATCAAGTATCGAACGCAGGTTATACTCAATGAGCTGTTCGTAGGTGTCAACCCCTGGATTTCCACCGACCATGATCAAGAACTTGGCGACAGTAGATCCCGTTTGTTCAGCGACCCAATTTGGCAATCGTTCAGGATAGTGTGGTTCACGAAGGATCAAGTTGACCTGCTTGCCTTTCATACGATCGACTAACCAAACGAGGTGACCTTGCGTCGGTTCGATGCCGGGCCGAATCTCAATCTGCGCAACTTCCTCGAGTCCAAAACGTTCTGCAAAATAGATCGTGTCTTGATGGTAGGACACGAACTTCTTTCCACGCAGGGGTTCAGCAAGACGTTTCCATTTGGCGAGTTGCGTATCGATATGAGCTTGGAAGTTTTTAAGGTTAGTGTCAAAAAACTCTTTTCCGGGAGGATAAAGACGCGTTAAACCCTCAGCGATGTTTTTTGCCATCACTTTGGCATAGACCGGATCGAGATTAAAATGAGGATTTCCCAATGGGTGCACGTCCCCTTCGCGTCGCAGTAGAGACTTTGGGACCTGCTTGGGACGAATGTTTTGCGAAGAGTTGATAAAACCCACACCTCCTGGAAGAATATTGGGATTCCTTGCCACGTCGATTAACGCAGGTAGCCAGGAATGCTCGGCCTGAAGACCAAGGACGACCAACGCATCCGCGCGATTCAATTTTGGGACAAAACTGGGTTTAATCGGTACACCATGAGGATCTTCAACGCCTTTAGCTAGACTTTCGACCGTCACGTAGCCCCCCCCGATCCTGGCGGTAAAATCCGCCAGGTCGGGGATCGACGTCACGACACGGAGTTTTCCTCCTTCTTCTATCGACGGGCGTTGTGCCATGCCCAGCATGGCCGGAATCAAAAGAAATATCAATATGATTCTCGCCATGTTCATTGTTGAATCTTTCTTGCTCACGCTATTGTTTTTCTGTAAAGCCATATTGATGACCTCCAATCACGACCTCCCTTAAAATAACGCCTGATTATTAGAGGCAAATAGATTGCTATACTTTAAGTGACTGTATTGTCAGGGAAATGGTTGAAATTCACTCGAACAATATGTGAGATAGTCATATGCACTTCAACGAAATAGGCCATGGACAAATCAGCTGTACATCCAGCCGTGGGTTAGCTAAGGATGCAAGTGAATCAGGAGGAAGGTGGAGGACGGGGCAACTGAACGGAGAAGCCCAAGAACGAAGCAACGACGATATTTCGCGCTACGGTATTTTTAAAGGCAGCAAAGGGCAAGCCATCTGCCAAAAGATTTTCAAAGGCAAATAACCCATTCGCATGCTGCTGAACCCATTGACACAAATCAAACTCAGAGTGTTCATGACCATTATGATCAACCTCAGAAAAAACATGATAAATCTCAAGCACACCATAGAAGGGAAGCAAGCTGAAAAACAACAGCCCAACCAGGACAGCTATTGAAGGGAATATTTTTTGACCGAAAAAATAATTGAACACCCTCATACGGATCCAACCCTAGCAAAGAGCTGAGAGAGAGTCAAACACATTGCAAATGACTTGCAAAATGCTTGACTGACTGACAAAGGCTTAAACAAAAACGAATGGCAGAGAAGAGAAGGCCGAGAGCCCGGAATCAAAACAAACCCAGCACATTCCCGACGATCTGCGCAATCTGATACAGTATAGGACCGAATGTAGCCAGAAAGATACCCGGGAGGAAGAAAATAACCCAGAGAAAGACCAATTTCACGGAAAGCCCTTGAGCATGGGTTTCTCTTGACGACGGCGGCGTAAATCATTCGCCTGGCGACGCAATGTTTGAGCAACATTCGCCCCGAATTGTTCACCCTGAATCAAGGCAGAAATAAAAAGAGACAGGGAAAGCAATGGATAGCCGTTGATAGAGACGACGAAAACATTTTAAACGAAAAATTCCTAATGAAACTTCTTTTGTAAAGATACGACATTCTAAGGCAGCCACCTTGTCCGATAGGTGGCTGCCCTCCCACACCAAACATGGCGAGAATCATATCGACTTTTCTTCGGACTCTCGCCATGTTCACAGTTGAACCGTTCATGCTCAGACTATTGTCTTTCGGTGAATCCATGTTGATGACTTCCAATCACGACTTCCCACTGGAGTAACACTTGATTTTGTGGGTCAAGCGTATTCCCATACTTGGTGTGGTTATACTGCAGTATGAAGCGTTGAAATTCGCTGGGATAAAACGTGATATATGGTGAAAAGGTCATCGCATCGGTACGATTGCCCGATGCATTCAACGTTGAACCCACATTTCCACTAATCGGATTCGTCACGAGCGCCGGTTCGCTCGGCAACTGATGATAGTCGAATCGAAAGCCGGGACGCCATCGTTTATTGATTCGATATTCAGCGTATCCATAACCACCCCACGCTCCTTGAGAGACCGTGTTGCCAAAAACATCCCGTCGTCCCTGACCAAAATCGTACATGATTTCTCCATGGAATGAGAAGCTTTGCCGAAGTCCACGTCCTAACGGGTACCACCGATAATGAAAATCGAGATTGAACGTGTGTCGATCGATCGGATCCGTTTCGTCAACCGCCAGCAACGCAAGTTCCCCGGCTTCGGGCACTCGCGACTGGGGTGTATACACGACGGAAAATCCAAGCTCAACATTGTTGTCGTCGTTTAGATCATGGTAGGTGCGTACAGATCCAAAGAAGGTTTCGCCGTTGATGACTTGCGAGCGAAGATTGCTGAGGGGACCTTCACCAAGCAACCCAAAATTAAATCCCCATCCCGCCGTAAAAGCCAAATACGTGTCCGTTGGCGCGAGCCATGACAATTCGATACCATCCGTTCGATTCCCGTTACCCATAAAAAGCGCTAACGATGGAGGGATGTCAATTTGTGGCAGATCGTGAGCATGCCGTCGTCCTAGATATCCCCAGTCAGCGAAAAACCTTCCACCCCGAATGGAGAGATTGAATGGTAAAGACGTGGTCTGGATCGCGGCCTCTTCGATCTCAAAAAAGGCTTTGCCGAATTCTTCAGTTCCTTTTGCATTTATTCCTTCGGCATGACCGGATGCGATGACGTAGGCACGGGCAAAGGGATCGATGTCAGCCGCGGCAAAGAGCTCAATCGTGCGCAACGCCGATGAAAAGCCTGCTGGAACCTTTGTCCCAACCTCTCCTCCCGCGTCGTCTCCATCGCCACCTTCGACAAATCTCATGCGCCGCTGCGTGTAACCAGCGATTGACTCGACGACGAACCCAATCGCTGGATTGAACCGGTTCAGGATCTGTTGACGTCGTAAGATCGCGACATCTCGAGGAGTCTCGCCAACATCAAGACTTTCAGGCACATTTAAGGGCATACCACCGACTCGTGGCAGGAGATCTGAAGGTTCTGCCTTTGATCGACTGCCTGGAAAACGATTATCCAATACACTACCTCTGTCTGTTGCATCAGGAGGCCCCGCTACACCTGCTGTCGCACCAGAGCCGCTCGCTTGGCCTTTAGACTGAGCTATTACAATTGGGGGTCGCATGCTCTGCGCTTGCGCCATACGAACACGAACGTCCTGAGCTAGCCGCACGCCCTCTATCGCTTCTCGGTTTCCATCGAGCGTCATTTCTTGATCTGAAGGTTCGGATGCGAAAGTGGATAAGGGAAAACAACTGAAAACAAACAGACACAGTCCGACTCCCAGCAGCCGGACCGTTAGAGACCTGTGACGGCTTGTACCATTTCGAGTCATACTCACTCCTCCCATGCCATGAATCATAGTGTGCGTGCAACACGATCGTCCGCGCACCATCACGATCGGACAACGCGGTGTTGCTCAACGCTCTAAATAATAGATGATCAAGAAATTGAACAGGAAGAACTTAAGAGAGGGGAGGTGCACGCGATCCGCCAACCGATATCGTTGGTGAGGTCCATGCGTACTCTACGCTGCTAAGATAGCCGTCTGGAATGTAAAAAGGAGTGGTAACACCAAGCGGATCAATACTCAACGCGCTACTAGTATGCTGCTGTACCCATTGACATAAATCAAAATCGGAATGTTCATGACCATCATGATCAACTTCAGCAAAAACATGATGAATCTCAAGAGCACCGGAGAATGGCAGCAAGCAGAGAAACACCACTCCGAGGAAAATTGAAACCTTCCTCACTAGGTAAGGCCGAAAGCATGATGCAGACGATTTCATAACGAGCGGAATCTAGCAAAGGCTCAAACTTCTGTCAAGTTATTGCAAATGTCTTGCAAAAGTGGAAAGTGGCCGTGGTCTCGGGTTTGAGAAAATGTGATGTGAG
The DNA here is from genome assembly GCA_021604005.1 of Nitrospirales bacterium. Classification (GTDB taxonomy): domain Bacteria; phylum Nitrospirota; class Nitrospiria; order Nitrospirales; family UBA8639; genus JAGQKC01. The sequence continues at coordinate 32,098 of BQIV01000018.1, forward strand.
GAATAATCAGAGAGGAGAGTATACCGGAACCGCAGGCCTCAAAAAGTCCCCATCACACCACCAAGAATCTGAATGAGTTGATAAATGGTTGGACCCAACGTCGTCAGAAAGATTCCCGGCAAGAAACATAAGACCAAGGGAAACACAAGCTTGACGGATAACCCTTGAGCATGGTGCATCGCATGCTCCTGCCGACGGTGCCGTAATTCATTGGCTTGACGACGAAGGGTGTGCGCCACGCTCGCTCCCAATTGTTCACTTTGTACGATAGCTGACGTAAACAGGGAGATGGAAGGAATCGCGAGACGTTGTGCCAGCCGTCGAAAACACCGCAATCGAGAAATACCCAAGGAAACTTCCTGTTGAAACACACGAAACTCCTTGGTCAACGGACGCCCGGCTGGTTGTGAACTCAAGATTTTCGCCAGGGCGGAATCAAAATTCATTCCTGTTTCTACTAACGTCGAGAGTAAATCCAGAAAGAGTGGGAGATCCTGCTCTACAGCAACTATCCGTTGTTGACGAATGCCTCGAACAACAAAAAACGGCGCCCCCCCTATCAAACAAAAAACAATCCATGGCATGGCAGACACGGCGACACCTAGTCCCCACCCGAAACTGCCTGGCAATTTCGCCACCGATTGCTCGAAGGCATCGACAATGTGGAAATGATACATCATAAAGATGCAACCTAATGCTATCCATGTCGAGAGTACCATAACACTCACAAACAGCAACGGTGCAGCGGCATGACGAAATCCGGCTAGGGCCAGCCAGCGTCGAATTCTCCTTCGATGCTCTCGAGGCCCTAGCGACGTGTCCACTTTCACCGATTCCGAAAATTCTAGAATTCGCCGTAAACTCTGTTGACGGCGATACAATGAAAGAATTCCCAGAAGACACATGATGGTGCCTAAGAAAAGCGTCAGCATTATGCTCACCTGAATCATCGAATCCTCTTAAAACTTGATTTCATTTAATTTTGAAATCCACAAAATACCGATCGTTTGCGCAATAATCGCCCCAGCTCCCAGGTACGATCCGATGGGTGAGAGTAAAAAGGTCTCCATGTTCTTCGGATTAACATGCCACATCATGAGTGACAGACCATAGGTAATGATGAGAATTGAAAGAACGGATAGTTGCGACTCAACGCTTTGTGTTCGAATGCGTTGATCCAATTCAATACGGTTTCGGACAATTGCACTGACATTGACGAGCGTGGTCGCAAGGCTTCCTCCACTCCACCATTGCACGGCAAGCACTGAGGAGAAGATTTGGAACGTTTCCAACGGAATCTCTTTCCCTAGCTGTTGAATCACGGTCGCAGGATCATCGCCCAAACGAATGCGTCCGACCATATCGATGAAATACGACTTCAAGGGATGCGGTGTTTCATGCATAGCCGTTTCCAATGCTTTCGGGACAGCCATGCCACTCTGTAAAAGACTAAGCATCAAATCAATGGCATCAGCCAATTGTTGTTCGATTGTGTTCAATTGCCGTTGCGCAATATGAGTCTCCAGCAAATAACTCACTACCCCTGTAAGTAACGCGGCCGCAACGGCAAAGGGAAGCGGGACATCTCCCACGACTAAGACCAAAAGTGCCGTACCACTCAACAGAATGGACACAACACGATACCGTTTGGGGAAGAGACGAATGTGCCGCTGAAGCCGGCGTTCATGAATTGATGACAAAAACCCTTCCAGTCGTCTGAGATATCTTTGCCGGATGCGAATATCCCGCCACGCATAGCCGGCAACGCTTGTCAATCCAAGGAAGACAGACAGCAGGCTGAGTTCATACCACTGCATGAGGATCCTTTACTTCAAAGAGAGACCGCGGCATATCGATTCCTAATTCTTGAAAATCTGTCATCATAGCGGGGATCGTCCCATTGGAGATAAAGTGGCCGTGTTCCCCATGCCGGTTGACGTACGCACGTTGATAGGAAAAGATATCCTGCATGAGAATCGCCGTGCCGTCGCGGCCAACAATTTCCGATATACGCTCAACCCGCCGTACCCCATCTTCATACCGCCGAACATGAATCACGACATGAATGGCTGAGACAATTTGCTCTCGAATGGCAAACGACGGCAAATCCGAACTGGCCATCATCACCATGGTTTCCAGGCGGGACAGGGCATCGGGTGGTGAATTGGCGTGAATCGTACTCATGCTGCCTTCATGACCGGTATTTAACGCCTGTAACATGTCGACGGCTTCCTCTCCTCTGACTTCTCCGACGATAATGCGGTCTGGCCGCATACGAAGGGTGTTGACCAAGAGGTCCCGCGTGGTGATTTTCCCTCGCCCTTCAACATTTTCCGGACGGGTTTCAAGGCGAACCACATGTTCTTGATCGAGGCCAAGTTCCACTGTGTCTTCGATTGTGACGATCCGTTCATGGACAGGAATTGACTCAGTCATGACACTTAAGACTGTGGACTTCCCGGCTCCCGTCCCTCCCGATATAAGAAAATTTTTCTTGGCTCGAACCGCGGCGTCTAAAAACAGAGCCATCTCGGGCGACAACATTTCCAGCAAGAGCACGTCGTGTTTTCGCAATCGTTGTCGCCCGAAACGTCGTATTGATAACGTGGGACTATCCGTCGAGACCGGCGGCAATGTGGCATTGACTCGCGTACCATCTTTGAGGCGTAAGTCAGCCATGGGCCATGAGGCATCGATACGCCGCCCCATCTGAGCTGCTATCCGTTCGATGACGCGCGCAATATGCTCCCGGTTTGAAAACTTCACGGCGGTCAGCTCAATCCGGCCAAATCGTTCCACATACACATGCTCGGGACTATTGACAAGAATATCCGTGACGGCGGGATCAGATAACAAAGGAGCCAGTGGCCCCAAGCCAATGGTTTCTTCCGTTAATTCATCGGCCAACCTTCGACGTTCCTCCTCATTGAGCGGTATGTGTTCTTGAGTCAAAATGCGCGCGGTAAATTCCCGAATGGCACGAGTCACTTCCGCACTACTCCCGGCATAGAGATGTTGTTCTCCAATCTCAAGCAACATGCGTTCTTGCAACATGCCTTTAATGGTTATGTAGTCAGCCTGTAGACGTTGCGGAACTCTCCTCTCCTTGTCCGGTACGTCACTCAGAAAATTGCTTGAAGGACGTGAACGCTTCGTCCGTAATCTCGACATAATGCCTGCGGTATATGACCGATTCAGCCGCTCACGATAGATATTCCTCACGCCAGAGCTCATCGCATCTCTTGATTTATCCACGCCACCATCCTCCGACAAGTTCGCCAAGTTGCTGCCAACTGGACATTGTGTACATCGGGGGACGCTGTCCAGCAGTCGAATCATGCAAGCATTCAATCTCGGCACTCAATGTCGCCAAACTACGAGAGAATCCAGACTGATTCGTTCGACCCAGGCCATACGGAACTCCCGCATTGGCTGCAGCCAAAATGCCGGTTTGATACGGGAATATCCCATCGAAACGACGAGTCAGCCGCTCTTCAATATCGGCGGGGCTCAAATTACCGGTAAATGATCGATAATTCTGATTCAACACCAAACGTTGCTTTTCTCGCGCAAGACCCAACCCTTCTAAAATTGGAAGAAACTTTGAGGTCGCAATGACATTTGGAGCCGTGCCTTGCATCACGATATACACGAGATCGGATAGGTCTAGGACAGATACGACCGTACTATCAAGAATGGGAAAGGTGTCAATGATGACATAATCAAATGAACGTCGCGCAAAATTTACAATGCGATAGACTGATTCGTCATCGATTTCCGAACCTTCCAGGGCATCGTTGGGAGCTGCTAAGACATGGAGCCCACAGGCATGACTGATCGTAAATTGACGCAGTAACGTTTCATCTAATCGATCTTTTTCCCGTACCGCGTCAACCAACGACGTTGTCGGCAGCATGTCAAGCATGACGGTACACACGCCAAGCTGAAGAGAGGCATCGATGAGTAACACACGTCCAGGATGTCGTGACGCAAGCAGACAGGCTGCATTGACCGCTAACGTGGACTTCCCGACACCACCCTTATTACTCACAAAGGACACCACCTTTCCGCTAGGCGTTGATTGCCTTGGTCGCGGCATGGACAGACGGTCAAGGAGTTGCCGCAGTTCCGTACTCGACAGTGGATGCCGTAAAAAATCTTGAATCTTGGCACGCATACCGTCAATCACGACCGCACTCTCAGACCGTTCATTTCCAAATTGATCCGGCCGATATATGGCGGCCACGGTCGTCTCGGGCAGCATGAGATGAATTTCTTGTGTGAAACGTTTTAGATCTTCAAAGTCCCGTTCTATATCGACACAAATTAAATTTGGCTGCCGGCTCAGCGCTATTTCTTCTGCCCGCCGATAATCAGACGCATACGCGGTGATGCAATGCCGATGGCTCAGCCCCTCCAGGGCTGCCTCAAACTCTTCTTGAAGTCCGCTGTCTTCCCCGACGACGAGTATGTGTACATTCTGATCCATCATAAAGCCTCTTTGATGAGTGTTGGAGCCAAGATAGCGCCTTTTAGCGAGCGGTTCATGAAGAAGACCTGAGCAAGGTCCTGTTGACTTACCTGCGGCCATTCCACAGTCACATGCGTCGAAGCATTGAGACTTCCGGTCGTACTCACATACTTTCGAATCACAAAATGGAAACGTGTTCCAGTGATTGTGACATGCCCGAACCCCACGACACGCTTGCTCATTCCAACTGTTGTGACGATTGGAACATAGCCTTCAAGAGGCAGATGTACGGTATCCGGTGACTCAGGAGCTGGCACGGCCTGCCCAATGTGCGTCATGGGTCGTCCACCCTGACCAATGATTCTTCCGTGAGACAAGATTTCCCCAGTGGTATTGAGCGTCGCATCGACGAGAGTATCTTCCGTCATGGACTCCCATACGTCTTTTTCTAGCGTATAGGGAAGCGCTCCAAAGAGAAGAGTAGGATCTGTTTGCGGTAATCCAACTTGCCTGGCCGGCAACAACTGTGCCCTGGCTGTGCTACTGACCGTAACCGAAGATGGTGCCTCGGAAGATGACATCCCAAGCATCAAGGGCCGCAAGGGCGATTCGATCTGAGTTGAGAGTTTCATCCGTGTCACTCCTGGATTCGGAAATGTTGTCGTCATTATTGTGGGAGCATTTACGCCCACGGCCATGTGCGATGTCCATGCATCCGATCGATACCGATGATTGTCGAAATACGAGTCAAGAACTAAAAATTGTGCGGTTGTGTCTAAGCGCGCTTCTACCCAACGACTGTACCCCCATTCAATTCCAAGCATACCGACATTCAAAATACCCCAAGCAAGAACGGTGATGAGAAGAAATATCATACTGTGCGCATCTTCATGATGTGTGGCTGACGTCTACTCATCACATGCTCATACATCTATTCATTAATATACGACCTGCATTTATTGAAAGACTTCACGTCGAAACACGGCTTGTGCCGAAAGAATATGCGGATATTCCTTAACGGTTCCCGAGACAATTGTTTGACTGTTAGTGTTGGTCGTACTCTGCGGGGAGGACATCGATGTTTTGGGGTTTTGGCTCTTCCCAGAACTATCAGATGCCCCGTTCAATTGTTCTATCGATGAAATCGAAACGGAGTCCGGCAGGATTGCTTGAGGCTGCCAACGCATAAACAGGGGTTGAAAGGGGTAATTGACTCGCAACGCAACTAATCCACCACGTGCACCATGCGAAGACGGCTGCAAGCTAAACGCCCCCGACTGCGCGTCCTCTGGACTCCCCTTCATTTCTTCGAGGACGGATGTCCATCGACTGGACTCGGCATTCTGTTCTCGAGACGTTCCTGCAGCAGGCACACTGATAGACCAGACTAGCGAGCCATCAGACGTGTGTTCATGAACAACCACTCCTGGAAAACGAAGAACCGTACGTGTCTCTCCAGCAAACGTTATCGATTCAGCAATCATTAAAGGGCGGAGCATGCGATTGACAATGGGCAGTCCGTCTAGAAATTTCTCAAGACGATGCGAGTCCTGAAATTGATCCATGTCAATTACTAAGGCTGCGGGATCATAAATTCGGCGTTTGACGAGAGGGTGCCGGAGAGCCTGTTCAAACGTCAGAGCCGGCGGCAAAGGAATCAGAGCCAGTTCCCGTGCAGCTACCCTCGCCGTTTCTTGCAGCAATTGGGACACAAAGACCATTCGCGCCACATCCACAATGAAGGCAATCAACAAGGACAGGGCAACGGCAATAAGAGAAAATTCGACAAGGACAGAACCACGATCGTTCCTCCCTCCATGCCCATATTCGTTTCTCTGTACACTCACGTCGATCCTTGCTCATGCGAGTCTTTGTGAAGAACAACCAATTTCCACACTGGAAACAGGCAGGTAAACTATGCTTCAAGCTTTATGCCAGGAATGAGAAAGAGGAATGGGGAAAAAGACTCAACGGGATCGGCTCATAATTAGAAGAAACCGAAGTAGCCAGGCAAAAACTTCCATGACCCTAGGCAAACTCTACGAGGATTCCGGGAAAGTCCATATTTGAAAATCAAGCACAGCATATTTTCTGCCGAGGAAGAACGTACGACGACCGTTACACCGATCAGCACATATCACAGTCAGGTAATCAAACAAACCGATGAAAATTTTTCATATTCCGTTAATACGCTGGGCCATCATTTTTTCGATTCTTGTCTTCTCCCAACATGTTGTCTTGAAACAATTGGGATGGGGACCTGATGCATTACAGAATCTTGATGTCGACACCATCTTTGCCGCGCTGTCCGTTACCAAGAAACAGCCGACCGCGATGATCAGCGACTATGAAGAACAGGTCATCATCCCTCTCGAACAATACGGGTCAGGGTGGATCATCTCTGTTGAACTCAATGGTCTGTATACCGCCAGGTTACTGCTTGATACCGGGGCTTCCATCACAAGTCTATCCGAAGACTTAGCCTTTGACATGGGACTGACGGCCGACCCGCGCTATACTCAGATTTCAGCAGAAACCGCCAATGGAACAACAACCGCCTGGCTGACTCATGTCGAAACGATTCGGTCGGGAGAAGCAGAGCTCCAAAACGTGCAAGTGGCCATTTTAGATTTTTCAAACTTTTCGCACAAAAAGATTCACGGGCTTTTGGGAATGAATTTTCTGAATAACTTTGAGTGGCGGCTTGACCAGGACCAAGAAGCATTGCTTCTTCAGCTAAAAACCTAAGCGAGCTTCATCTGAACCCCGACCATTCTTTCTTTGCGCCCTCCCCGACTTCCGATCCTGTGCATGCGCTGTTCCGCTCACCTAGGCGCAGAGCGTGAATTCTCTGCAATGAATAATCTCACCAAATACTCCGATTCTTGACAATTCCCGAAGGCACTATGGTAATACTACGAGTCCGTCATCCGGCTCTAATAAATGCCATGAAACACATGAACCTTGGAAGTGAGGCAGATAGTGGGGTATGATGACCATCAAATCGCATTCCGGGTGAGAAGCAGGAAATGATTTGTTTATCCATCAGCAGCAATGAATGATACACCATGAAATTTTTTGTCTATGCGGACAATCTCAATCCCGTCCAACTGAAACGAAGAGCTCCGGAGCACAAGTGGCTCTACCACGCCTATCTGCAAGATCACACCATCCACTTTGCTCGTTGGTCTTCTCAATGGCGTTGCGGGTTAGCCACGATCACGCCTTCTCAAGGAGAACGCGTGTGGGGAGCCGTCTTTGATATCACGGAAGAAGACCTGAAAGAATTAGACAAATTCGAAGGCGATCTTCCTGAAGGGGCCTTTCGACATTTAGAAGTCACCATCGTCAAAGAGGACGAACAGAAAGAATTGGTCGTGACCCATTTTGCGCAGGCCATTGGGAAGTTTAAGGCTAAAGACCATTATTTAGATTGGATCATAGCTGGCGTTCGTCATTGGAAGCTTCCAGACGAATGCCTTGAAATGTGGCAACTCTTTCGTCCTCGCTAACAGTTGGGTGTACCATGCATTCCCTCTCACGCATTACCTCATTAGACATGTCATCCGTCATGTACCAATAGAGTACATTTTCCAAACAAAGGAGAATCGCATATGCCAAAACCTAAATATCACATCTTGGTTTGCACAAACTCTCGTCCTCCTGGTCATCCCAAACCATCTTGTGGTGCCGCTGGCTCTCAAAATCTCCTCATGGCATTAAACATGGGGCTCATCGAACGAGGCGTTCAACCGGGCGAAGTATTGGTGACAGGATCAACATGTCTTGGCCCATGCGAACAAGGACCAACTGTCGTGGTGTACCCTGACGGAACCTGGTATTCGCAAGTCAAGGAAGCCGATGTACCAAAAATTCTTGACGAGCACATTAAAGGTGGAACGCCGGCGGCTGACTTAAAACCCGATGCAGTCTGGGGGTAACACATTTCAGCACTGCCATGGCTGATCACACTCACACAGGCGATTCATCGACGCACAGTCATACTGAGAACCCGTCTCACATTGCACACAAAGATACCGGGACTCAGGAAATCGGCTGCATGGTCATTACCTGTAGCGATACCCGTACTCCGGAAACGGATACGAGCGGCCAACTCATCCAGCAACTCCTCAACCAACGCCACCATCGCGTCAGTTCATATACCATTACCAAAGACGAACCAACAGAAATCAGCCGCTTATTACAAGAAGCGGCATCAAATGATTCCGTCGACACGATCATCGTCAACGGTGGCACCGGCATCTCGCGGCGTGATGCAACATTCGAAGCCATTGATGCCTTGTTGGAAAAACGGCTTGACGGATTTGGGGAAATTTTCCGCTATTTAAGCTACAAAGAGATAGGCTCTCCCGCCATGCTGAGTCGCGCGACGGCTGGCCTGTATCGTGGGAAGGTTATTTTTTCTGTTCCAGGTTCTCGGGCTGCCGTTCAACTTGCGATGGAAGAATTGATCCTACCAGAAATGGGGCACATCGTCGGCGAAATGCGAAAGTAGTCATTGGGCAAAACCCTGTGATTTCCAGTAACATATTTCAAAGGGTCATCTTCCCTTCTGCGACCATCACCACCTGCCCTCCGACTTTTACTTCTTGTATCATGTCATCATCGGAAAAGACTTGGATGATGATACGAGAGGGGCGGTCGATTTCATAACCTTGTTCGGCAATAATTTCTGTCGTTGGCCCGACTTCTACAACACCATTTTTGACGAGATATGCCCCTAATGCACCACTGGCACTTCCCGTTGCCGGGTCTTCATCAATCCCAATGGGTGGAGCGAACATGCGTGTATGGACGGTCGAGGAATCTTCGACTGTCATGGTACTGTAGGTCATGATGCCGTTCGCGCCAAAACGTTGGCAAATGTCCACAATGGCGTTATGGTCAGGTACGATGGATTTTACGGACGTTAACGATCGGATGGGAACAATAAGAACGGGTAAACCTGTCGACACGACTTCAAGTGGAAATTGATGATGATTGAGCGACGCATTTTTTAACCCTAGCGCTTGCGCGATGTCATACTGATCTTCGGCTTTGTCAACCAATTCAATAAATTGTGGTCTAGGTTGAGACATCACGACCCGATCAATCGTGCCTTTGAGCACATAGAGCTCAGCGGAGAAGACGCCAATATTACATTCATAATGAATGTGGGTGATTGGCTCTTGAATGGTGAGCTCTTGCCGGGCACCTAAGACAAAACAGGTTCCCAGCACGGGATGGCCAGCGAATGGAATTTCATGTGTCGGGGTAAAAATACGAAGTTTGAAGTCCGCATTGGCTTGAGTCGGCGGCTGCACAAAGACCGTTTCCGAGAGGTTCATTTCTCTGGCGATTTGCTGAAATTCTCGATTTATCAAATCCGGAGCATGGGGAAACACCGCAACGGGGTTCCCCCCAAACGCCACGTCAGTGAACACATCAGCTTGATAGAATGGAAGGTAGCGGGTCGTTTCGTCCATCTTGGACCGAGTGGAAATTCGAGGATGAATTCCCTTATCCCGACGTTAACATATGAAACACCAACAATAACGTGCAATCATACAGGATTGGACCGACGGCGGCAAAGGGTATCATTTGTCTTCCAGAAACAGTAGCCTGATGAGAGAGACTCTAATTGACAGATTGCGAATAGGTTTGAGAGGATTTTCGCGATAATTGAAACGGCTAGACTCGATGGACACGACAAGCCTTCAACGCGCCTTAGCGATTTTTGAACTTCCTGATACGGTCAGCCTTGATACCGTCAACGCACGATATCGTAAACTCCTCCACACCTGGCATCCGAATCGCTATGCGAGTCTCACCAATAATCCGAGGAAGTATATGGAAATGTATAAGAAAGGAGAAGACAAAACGAAGGAAATCCACTCGGCCTATCACGTCCTTCATGAATGGCTACGAAATACGCAACCACCAGCGTGAGGAAATGACAGCATTACGGCGTTGCATGACTGACAACCCGACTCATCCCCGCATCTCCCTCTTTTTCTGCTGACTCAGCTTTCGACATCGGCCACGTGATAAGACCCTGCACACCGTCTGTTCGTTGAAGCTCTCGTCCAGCCTGGGTGGCATATATCTGAGGCAGGTAGTTGGAGCCGTATTTTGAAATATACAGGAAGACATGTTCTCTGGCATTCACACGAACGGCCCAGGGGTCAAAGTCGTTTTGATAAAATTCTTCACAGAGCTGCATAGCATCTAAACAGCTAATGCCTGTCGAGTCATTCAGCGTGTAATAATAATCCAACGGGATATCGTATTCTTCTTGCTTGTGAATAGTAATTCCAAATTTTTCTGGATTCCGAACCATAGGGGTATGTCGATACGCAACGAAATAAAACAGTTCCGTTGAATGGATATACCGTTTGTTGTCGATCAGAAATTGCCGTGTATCTTCGGCTTCATCTCGAGTCTCGCCAGGAAACCCGTAAAATGCCATCACATGATTCCAAATTCCTGCTTTGGCCGCTTCTCGTAAATTATTTTCAATGACACTTTTCTTCGCATGCTTATCCATGAGTTCGAGCACTCGCTCGTTGGCGGACTCCATCCCATAGTAGAGCGTACAACATCCGGCCTTAACCGCCTGTTTCCAAATCTCAGGCTCTTGAAGCGATTCTTCAAACCGGATCAAGGTAGTCCATTTAATCCCCACATCCTGCTCAACGAGCAACTGGACAACCTTCTTAAAAAGTGCAGGAGGGTATGACTCGTCGGCAAATAAAAAGTGTTTCGCCTGATACTTCTCTTTGAGCGCGGTAACATCTCGAACGACATCAGTAGCCGGTTTCCCTCGATATTGATCGAAATATCCCTGTCCATGATCACAAAACGTACATCGACCCCAATAACATCCGCGCGTGGCGAGATAGGGCAGAATGCGCTCCGGCACAAAATAGGAGTCTAATGGTAACCCGTCAAAGTCCGGCAATGGTAGTGCTGTCGTCTTTTCGGTATAGACCTCCTCGCTAACCTGGACGCCCTTTTGACCTCGAAACATTAAGTTTGGAACCGCACTCCAATCTCGATCTCCCGCCAACGCTTCCAGTAACCACAGAAGCGCATGTTCGCCTTCATACAGAATTGCCGAATCAAACAAATCCGTGAAAAACTCTTCTTTTTGGGATATCTCTTCTTGCAACCGTGTAATCACATTACCGCCGACGGTGACATGAATATGAGGAAATGCGGCCTTGATCATTTTACAAAACGTTAATCCAGCCATCAGCTGCATTTGCGTTCCAATCGAGACTCCTACCACATCCGGAGCCTCCTTGCTGACAGTGGGAAGGACAAGTTGTTGGCACACATCTCGATAAACATTTACCTGTTCATCTTCTAAACAGGCAAACACTTCTTTAGAAACACCAGGCCGATAGCCTAAATTACTTTCCATAGGATAAAAGACCAGCGATGCTGGATAGTAGGCAGCCGAAATAAAATGCATCACCTCTCGAAAGACATTGAGCGCCGACTCGAGCTTGCCAGCATCGTAAAACTCTTCACCACGCGTCACGGTCTTTGCCCATTCCGCACGGTTTGCTAATTCGATCACATCGACTTCAGCTTTTGCTCTGAGACATGCAAGCTGTCCTGTTTCTTGCTCAGTCAATGAACGTCCTGACTGCTCGATGTTTTCAAGTGATGTTCGTTGCTGATCCATCCGTATTTTCAGCCAAATAAGAAAGGTATCCGTGAAAAACCAATCATACATTTCAATATTGACATCTTTTTGAATAACCTGGTGTCCATGCTCACGAAGCACGGCCGTGAGGCTCGGCAAGGCCAGATAGGGAGCCGTGGGGACCCATTCCGGAGGAAAGAGCAACAGGGTTTTCATCGTCTTTCGAGGCTTGGAGGAAGGAGAAGATGTATCGACTTGGATTAAACTTGATGACATGTCGAAATCCTGACGTGAAAATTTATGAGACCGAGGTCAGTACCGATTGATTGTCTTCCGGGGCGATTTTGAACTGCAAGGCTGGCAGCTTATTGGTTCCAAAATGTGCCACATAGAGAAACACATACTCACGAATGAAAATCTTGAGGTCCCATCCTTCATAATGATCACGTTCAAACTCTTCAAACACCCGTTCGGCGTCTTCGACGCCAAGACCGTCCTTAACGGTAAAGTAATAATCCAACGCCAGGTCCCAGTCAGGATTCTTATAAAAGGTCACCCCAAATTTTTCAGGATTCTTGGCGACCGGCGTATGCTTACTCAAATCGAACGTCCCGAACCCGATCGAATGAACATGTTCTTTATTGTCTTCAAGTAATTGCGTGGAAACCTTTGCGTCTTCGTAGCGTTCCCCAGGAAATCCGAAGAATCCCATGATGTGGTTCCAGACTCCGTGACGGGAAGACAGTTCTAAACTTCGTTGAATGACATCACGGGTCGTAGCTTTGTCCATAAGTTGAAGCACGCGTTCGCTTCCAGACTCATAGCCCATATGGAGGTATTTACAGCCGGATTCCTGTGCCGTTTGCCAAACCTGATCATCAAGCAAACTTTTTTCAAAACGAATATGTGTTGTCCAGGCAATATCCATTTTGTGTTCGACGAGAGCATTGGTGAGCTTTCGAAACAAAGCCGGTGGATAGGATTCATCCGTGAAATGAAAATGGCGTGTCTGATATTTTTCTTTGAGATGTGAAATCTCCTGTATGATTTCTTGAATCTTTTTGGTCCGATAGCCCGCCGTATACCCTTCGCCATGATCACAAAACTCACACCGCCCCCAGTAACACCCGCGTGTGGCTAAATACGGTAAGACGCGATCAGGCACAAAGTACTTTTCGAGTGGCAAGCCATCGAAGTCAGGTGGAGGCAGTTCTGCCATATTTTCCGCATAGGTTGCTATACTGACATGAATGCCCTCTGCATCTCGATAGATCAAGTTCGGAACATGAGCTAGCTCACCGTGTGAACCGATTGCCTCGATGAGGCGAAGAAAGGCCGTCTCTCCCTCGTACACCACCGCACTGTCAAACAGGGCAAACAACTTGGGCGACTGAGGCAACACGTCACGAAGCCGCGTGACGGTGTTTCCGCCAATAGTGACATGAATATGCGGAAATTGTTCCTTAATTAACGAACAGAACGTCATCGAAGAAAAGAGCTGTTGCTGCAAAACAATCGAAATACCGATAATTTCCGGTTGCTCGGCTTCAATGGCCGGTTTCAGAATGTGCTCAAACACATCTCGGTACACATTGACTTGCGTATCTTCCACCGCCTCAAGAACTTCAGATGACATAAAGACTTTATAGGACAAATCTGTTTCCATTGGCGGCATACAGATTCTTGCTGGGGCATAGACCAATGAAATAGTAGATGTGACTTCTCGAAACACATTGATCGCCCACTCCAGCTTATTAATGTCATACAGATCAGGACTGCGAACAATGCGCTTGGCTTCTTCGGCCTTCTCCGATAACTCTCCGATACGATTTCTCGTGCACTCGCATAGCGCGATCTGAAGGTCCATTTCCGCTTCGGTGAGGTCACGGATCCGTGAGAGTTTTTTCAACCGGTCCAATTGTTGCGGAACCCGTTTTAACACTTTCCCAAGAAAATCGCCGCTGAAATACCAATCATACATTTCAAGATTGACATCTTTTTGAACGACGTCATGGCCAGCCGCGCGGATAAAGGCGGTGAGCGTCGGCAGGCTCAAGTACGGCTCAGAAGGAAACCAATCTGGCGGAAAGACCAACATGACCTTGCTGCGACGGTGTGAAGTTCGCTTGTCCTCACCGCGCACGGGCTGAATCAATGAGGGAGCAAGCAACCCCCCTTTGTTGTAATCAATTCTCATAGGTAGTCCTTCTACAACAATAAATAAAGTCAGATTGAGTTGAGGCCGATAGTGAGAATGACCATGAACAAGCCAACGCGTGTTTTCTATTCAGAAATTCTACTGATGGCCCATTCTATGTCCTCAGAAAATCCAGGGTCAAGGCCCTTCGATAGCTGCGTATTCGTAGGGAAATTTGATTGACAGAGTTATATATTATCTATAAGATTAGAGGTTTGTAATCGGCTGTGTATCAGGTTGCCTTTCTTCTGATTCCCGCCTGCCTGTGTTCAATCCTATTTTCCCTAAAACCATTCCCTCCTGAGGGACAACTTGTGAGGATAGCCCCATGACCAAGTGCGCGACACACGAACCAAAACATTGGATGTCATATCTCATCGATTCGCTTGTAAACTCAGGAGCTCTCCTCAGTTGGGAAGCACTCGACTATGTCACATCGAATCTCCTTGGAGAATCTCCCAATGCTCAGCTTCACCATTCTAAGGCCCCCTATGAAGCCACGCAGCAATTGCTCAATCGAGTCTATGGTCCAATTGTGGAAGCAGCCTCTCGAACCATTGATTTGCCAACGCAAGCCATGATTCACATGTTCACCGATATTAGTCTGATCGGGAAGTCAGCGGTCCTGGTTGTCTACTTTCCCGGAGACAATCAGCCTCACCAACTCTTACTTCTCGATTCTGCTCCTGCCTGGGATCTGGTGTTTGAGTCAGAAACACACTTCAATAGATGGGCGGAAGAACGTTATCAATGGATTATCCAAGCACTTCAAGCTATCGTCACCGGTACACGCCAGACTTCAGAACTGCTCGACGAACAAGCAATAGCACAGATGGTATAGAGCCTCGTCCTTGACTTATTCTACGCGCCTTCTCAATTCATGATTTTTGGGAAGGCGTGTTGTGTCTGCACCGCCATCGCTTCTCCCCAATCCAATCTTTTCTCTATAGACGTAATGATCATCGGACTTCCAACCTTCATTACACCCACACCCATAGTGCATACCCAAAGAATGCGAAGTACGAGATGGCAACAATTCCTACAAACCATTTCGTAAGGTATGATGATGTACCGCGAAGTACACTGAGGGCAGAAACAAGGACAACCACGACTTCCAGACCAGTCACAATGTGACCATAGTGTTGAGGGTCCCAATAGGAAATTGGACTTTCAAAACGCCAATCGGACACAGGGAAAAAATGTCGATGCCCGTCATCGTGATGAAGCGGTAAATCTGCAAACACATGAAACCCCATGCTGATACCAAGAAAGAGACCAGCTTGCGAATGGGCTTTCCATGCGATAAGTACGCCTACGATAATAAAGGGAAGCGAATTAAAACAATCAAAAAAGTTTTGCCACGCTTCGAGATAGTAGTCATGACTCCAGATCACATGCTCTGGAATATTTCGAAGTATCTTTTCAATGAAATAAAAGAGGAACATCGGGGCATCGGGAAGGAGAGCGCCTGTAAGAATATACAATTGATGACGCGGTGACTCCCGTCGACCAAGCAGCGCTAGATTCACCAGTAAATGAGCAGGCGTATTCATGTAAGAAAGGCTCAATTATAACGAATTCACAGACACAACAGTAGGCTTAAACACGATAGTTGTGTGACATATCGCTGCTGAAAGGCAATCTAAGTTAGCCTTCAAGACCAGCTGAAATATTGATTACCGGTGTTTAATCGGTAGACTTGAACACGATAGTTGCGTGACATATCGCTGCTGAAAGGCAATCTAAGTTAGCCTTCAAGACCAGCTGAAATATTGATTACAGGTGTTCAAGTACAGAGCCGCATTTCAAGAAAAGGCCGGAAAAATTTTGACAGAGACAAGATGAGCGAGGTTAGGCTATCATATGAGTTGAGAAACTTACACTCATCCATGGAACATGGGAAGGCAACGTTAATATGCCGACGAATGCATTAAAAAAAGATACGCCACGGGGAAATGGGCCGCCTCCAGTGCTGACAACCACGAAGCAGGCAAGCGGAAAAAATGATGCACAAACTGAATCCGAACTCGCGGCCCAAGAAATAGAGGCACTCTGGGAATCTCAAGAAGTCGGACTGACACGGTGGTCAACAGATGATGGGAAACGCTATGCAGATTAAGCTTATCGGTATTTGCAATCGCTAAAACTTATATGTCAATTCAAATAAGTTCACATCGACGCCACGATTATCGGACCCCCACATACCGGCATCCGAAATATGATGAAATCGCCAGCCAATACCAACATGGTCCGTGACATAATACGTGAGCCCACCTTGTCCAACGATTTGGATAGGTCCACCAAGGTCCTGCCGTCCATATTTTTCTCGACTCACGTAGGCAAGCCCAGGTCCGCCATTGATACTCATCTTCCAGTCGGGATACCAAAACACAATACCTGGTGAAATTGTCCCGATAAATCCAAGATCGCCGTCGCCACGCAAGGCTCCGAGCGAACCGTTCATACGAAAATATATTTCCCAGCCCGACTCGTAATAATACTGCTTAGGGAACCTCATCGCGCCAAAGATATCAAAGTGCTCAAAATTTTCTTTTTCAGTCGGTGGAATCGCCACATACTCAGCATTAAACCCACCTCGAATCCCTATCTCATCCCATCGCAACCCTTCCCTATCATCACGGGCTCCTGCCATCGATGCTCTTTCTTCAGAAACAGCGTTTTCATCAGCTAATTCGTTTTTTGCCAGAATGCGCGGAGTCGTGTTGGATGACTCAGCATTCGTCGACATAGCCACACGGTCGATTACAGGCGTAATGAGTGGTTCCTTGACAATTGGCATTGCCATGACCGGAGAAGGGATGGGTTCAGGAGCAAAGATTTCCTGCGCACGCATATCAGACTGCAGGGTTTGTGGTTCGGTAAGCACTTCATCATTTGGCCTTACTGGCTCTCTTGCTGGAATCACGACTTCACTTATCTCTTCTTTAAATGATGTTTTTGTGATTGGTTCTATACCTTGGCTCTCTGTCGTTCTCCACGTTCGTTTGACAAAGATATTGACAGGTTCACCATCGGCTTCGTGAAGCACCGCCTTCGTCTCAGAAAAAGCCTGCGGACGATTGCAGGAATTTGGGTCTGATGATGCACATGACGATGAGCGCGGAAGGTCCGCGCCCTCATCGCGCCCTGAAATAGTCTCCACATCACCAGCAGTGTGAACCTGTGAAAGAGTAGCACCTGGACTCTGGGCAAATGCCGTCGCGTCAACCTGAAGGGGTGACATATGCTCTTTGATTGTCGACCTCTGTTTCATGTCAACCGGTGCTAACTCTTTAGGCAATTGGCTTTGGCCGCTCACCCAAACCAATGCACTAATACCAAGCAAGCCACCGAATCCTATGAGGATAGATTTCATCATATGTATAGACCGTGCAATCCTTTCAATCGACATTTTGGTGTCACGGACGGCATAACACGCAATCCAAGACATCGCCCATTAACCGACTATAGTAAAAATTACTTCAGACAACAGTCTCCATTCAGGCAAATGAGCAAACAATACGGTCGCGGCAATTCATATCGATATTTATGAGGCGTATAGGTATATCGGGATATTCGATTGAGTGCGAGAGGGGCTTCAACAGCTCTGAACGTTACAGTATGTTTGAGAAGTCAATGCTGATGAAGAACAATGGAGTGGGGTACCGCACCACCTTTCATTACGATCTAGAAGATCCATTTAAGAGGCTGATATTTTCTACCACACCACAGTGTCATCTTCAAGATTGCCATACGATTTACCATCGTTTTAAAAAGGCAAGACGGTAAGTGTCCTATAGTCTTAAGGTTGTAGTGCATTCTGACAGTATGTAAATTTTTACGACTTTTCCTGCTCTCTAACGCAATCCTTGCCATTCACCCTTCCCAAATTCAACACATTACAAAACAGATACATGTATGTGATTGAAAAGACTTTAAGGGTCACATCAATATCTCTCGTAAGACGAGGTTCCCCGTACACCAAGACCGCTTGCCCACCGATTACCATATAGGGGATACGACGTCGCTTAAGTGTCTTAGAAATCTTCATCAACAGGTGTTCGAACATTGAAAGCATTGGCTACGCGAATATCTACATCGATTCCCTCTAAGGGATCCTTCGGAGAAAATACACCGAGGTTTCGTGCCTCTTGAAGAAGCGCTTCGACAATTTTCAGATTAGAGAAGAGGTCAGGTTTAGTTTTCATGATCTGTTCGCGCTCAAATTGTTCGAGACGTGTACGGTTTTTGATCATAATCAAGCCACTGATGATTTAGGAATAATGAACACAAAACGATTCATACTGCTGATAGTGTGCAGAACCTAGAAACGTGATCTGCCAGTTAAAACAGCGAATGTTGTATTTTTTCTTTAAGCATTCATCAATGTGCATGTCACATTTTTTCATTCGGGATCATAAGACAAATTCGGCGCTAGCCACCGCTCAATAATCGACAGGTCCATGTGTTTTCTGCTTGCATAGTCTGTGACTTGATCTTTATCGATTTTACCGACGCCAAAGTATTTGGCTTGCGGGTGCGCAAAGTACAAACCGCTGACTGACGCTGCAGGTAACATCGCATAGGTTTCCGTTAAGGTGATCCCGGTATGTTTTTCCACATCAAGCAAATCAAATAGGACAGGTTTCTCAGTATGGTCTGGACTTGCTGGATATCCAGGTGCAGGACGGATGCCACGATAGCGTTCCCGAATGAGTTCTTCGCTTGAGAGATGCTCGTCTTGTCCATACCCCCACTCTTTTCTCGCCTCGCGATGCAGCCATTCGGCAAAGGCTTCGGCCAATCTATCGGCCAATGCTTTCGTCATGATGGAATTGTAGTCATCATGGTCTTTATCAAACCGCGCGCACAGCTCTTGAACCCCAAGTCCAGCCGTCACCGCAAACCCGCCGATATAGTCGTGTAACCCTGTTGATTTTGGCGCAATGAAGTCGGCCAAGGCACAATTTTCCTCGCCTTGAGGCTTCTCCATTTGTTGACGAAGGGTGTGGAACGTGGTGCCGATATTGGTGCGTGACTCATCAGCGTACACCTGAATGTCATCATCGACACTGTTAGCCGGGTAAAACCCATAGATGCCTTTGGCCTGGAATAATTTTTGGTCAACAATTTCGCGAAGAAGCTTCTGTGCGTCATCAAAGAGTTCTTTGGCCTTGCTCCCGACCGTTTCATCTTCGAATATCTTTGGATACCGGCCTTTTAATTCCCAGGTATGAAAAAACGGCGTCCAGTCAATGACCTCAACCAAGTCCTGCAACGACATGTCGGCTAATACACGTGTCCCTAAAAAGCTTGGCGTCGCAATTTCCGTCGACTCCCATTGAATCGCCGTTCGTCGCTTTCTCGCCTCTTCCAATGTGAGCAAGCGTTTGGTCGACTGCTTATTTTTGTGCGCTTCACGGGTTTTGGCCTGTTGTTCTTGAACTTTCTCAACAAAAGCCGTCTTTTCTTCAGAACTGAGCAATTGCCGCACGACATTGACCGCCACCGATGCATCCAAAACATGCACGACCGGCTGCTGGTAGCCAGGTGCAATTTTCACCGCCGTGTGGGCCTTACTCGTGGTAGCCCCGCCAATTAAGAGCGGAATATCAAAGCCCTCCCGATTCATTTCCTTGGCATTATGAACCATTTCATCCAACGAAGGCGTAATAAGTCCGCTCAACCCAATCATATCGACCTTTTCTTCCCTGGCTCGTTGCAATATTTTGTCACAGTGCACCATCACGCCAAGATCGATGACTTCATAATTGTTACATCCGAGCACGACACCCACGATGTTTTTTCCAATATCGTGCACATCGCCTTTGACCGTCGCCATCAGGACTTTCCCCTGGGCACTACCACCTGTGGCCTCCTTCTCTTTTTCCATAAACGGCAGCAAGTAGGCCACGGCTTTTTTCATCACGCGCGCACTTTTCACCACTTGCGGAAGAAACATCTTGCCAGAGCCAAAGAGATCTCCAACGATATTCATGCCGTCCATTAAAGGTCCTTCAATGACATGCAACGGCTTATCATACTGCTGGCGTGCCTCTTCGACATCTTCAATAATATATTCGACCAAGCCTTTGACCAATGCATGAGAAAGGCGTTCCTGTACCGTACCCTGTCTCCAGGCCTCATCTTTTACCGCAACCTTTCCCCCTTGCTTGACGGTTTCGGCGAACGTCACCAAGCGTTCGGTTGCATCGTCACGCCGGTTCAACAAGACATCTTCAACCAATTCCAGGAGATCTTTGGGTATCTCCGCATAGACGCCTAACTGCCCCGCATTGACAATGGCCATGTCCAGACCGGCTTTGATTGCGTGATACAAAAATGCCGTATGCATGGCTTCCCGCACCACGTTGTTTCCTCTGAACGAGAATGAAATATTGCTCACGCCCCCGCTCACTTTACAATGCGGTAACGTGGCCTTAATCTGCTTGGTGGCTTCGATAAAATTCACGGCATAATTATTATGCTCCTCAATCCCCGTTGCGACGGTAAGGATATTGGGATCGAAAATAATATCTTCCGGTGGGAATTGAATTTCCTCCGTTAAAATCTTGTAGGCTCTGGTACAAATTTCCACCTTCCGTTCAGCCGTATCGGCTTGGCCGACTTCGTCAAACGCCATCACGACGACAGCCGCCCCGTAACGCCTGACTATCCGGGCTTGCTCTTTGAATTTCTCTTCTCCTTCTTTCAGACTAATAGAATTCACCACGCCTTTTCCTTGAATACATTGCAGGCCTGCTTCAATGACCGACCATCGTGAACTATCGATCATAATAGGCACGCGACAAATGTCCGGTTCCGAGGCGATGAGGTGCAGGAAATGCACCATCGCTTTTTCCGAATCCAACATGCCTTCATCCATGTTGACATCAATAATTTGTGCGCCACCTTCGACTTGTTGACGGGCAACAGCTAAGGCTTCTTCAAATTCTCCGTTCAATATTAATTTGGCGAATTTCGGCGAACCGGTGACATTGGTTCGTTCACCGATATTAATGAAATTCGCTTCCGGACGAATGGAAATGGCTTCCAGTCCGCTGAGACGTGTGACATGAGAGCGTGAAACCGGCTCATGAGGAGGTAAGTCTGAAACGGCCTCGGCTATGGCCTGTATGTGATCCGGCGTACTGCCACAGCAACCGCCAACGATATTTAACCATCCATTATTGGCAAATTCTCGTAAATCCTCGCCCATACGCTCAGGGGTTTCGTCAAACCCGCCGAACGCATTCGGTAACCCAGCGTTGGGATAGCAACTGATATACACCGGCGCGATGCCGGAGAGTTCCTCAATATACGGACGCATTTGTTTGGCACCCAATGCGCAATTGATCCCGACGCTGAGTACGTTGGCATGGGAGACGGAATTCCAAAATGCCTCGATAACCTGTCCCGACAACGTTCGTCCGCTCTGATCGGTAATGGTTACGGATATCATGATCGGGACATGTTGTCCCTGTTCCTGGCAATAGCGATCAATGGCGTTGAGCGCAGCTTTCGCATTCAATGTGTCGAAAATAGTCTCAACCAGTAAGAGATCCGACCCTCCCTCCATCAGCCCACGCACTTGCTCATGATAGGCTTCTTCCAACTGACCAAAGGTCACAGCCCGAAACGCCGGGTCGTTGACATCGGGAGACATGGATGCGGTTCGGTTGGTTGGCCCCATCGATCCTGCAACAAATCGAGGACGGCTCGAGTCCTTTGCCATGACCGCCTTGACTGCCTCACGCGCAACTCGTGCACCTGCAACGTTCAACTCATAGGCCAAAGACTCCATCTTATAGTCAGCCATGGAAATGATATTGGAATTGAAGGTATTTGTTTCAATAATATCGGCGCCCGCGTCCATATAGGCTTGATGAATTGATTGAATGATGCCGGGCTGTGTGATGGATAACAGATCATTATTGCCTTTGACGTCGCTGGGATGGTCAACGAATCGAGTTCCTCGAAAGTCTTGCTCTTCTAACGTATGCTTTTGAATCATGGTGCCCATGGCTCCATCCATCACCACAATTCGGTCACGTAACAACGTCTCTAAATTTGACATTCGCTCTTTCTCCTCAGAAAACAATATTCATAACACTCGGTCCGTTTCCCTACCTTAACACTATCACGACATGACTGACTGCACGAACAGATCGAATCTCTACCTCTTTTACTGTTCTTGACTTCTTTTGACCGTAACAAATACGATGGCAAATAGGAACCTCATTCATGTTTAACTACCCTAGCAATTTACACATTATCCTTCTTCTTACCGTTTTCGCCCTGGGGTTAACTGAGTTGTCGGCTCCATTACGCAGCCACGCCAAACCATACTTTGAAGACGGCTATCTCGGACTCAAACAAGCTGAATTACATAAGCAATTAGGCATGCCCATGGCTGTTCGATCGCGAAAAGCCGCACTACGAGTGTTTAGTTACTATACGTTTCAAGATTGGGAGAAATACTTCAGCGAACTCGTTGCACCAGGAAATGGAGAAGATGTCTACACCTACAACCGCGACGGGACTCAAGTGCGGTATTCCTTTGCCTATACTCCCGACCTGAGAGAACGTACGGACTCGCCAACGCTGTATGTGAAACGAGTTGAAATTGAGTTCACTCCTGCGGTGACGCTGTCAAAAATCCCCGACTTAATTTCTGAATTCTCGCCTCCCACAGATGCGAAGGCATCGGTCTTTCGATCAAATTTGTGGCTACTCATATTTAAAGGCGCTCCTTCACCGGACGCATCTTTTATTTCACAAGAACAAGGCAGGGAAAGCCTACCGTGGTCGTTGGCGTATCAGATGTTTGCCATTAATGGACTTCCCGACTACCTGACACTTGATGCAAAGATTGACCGTATGGAAATTACCACCCAAAGTCTTGAAATTGTGAAAACCAATCAACGGCTTACGCATGAACCAATATTGAATCCATTTTCAGAAGAGGTTGCGAACCGGCCTCCCCCTTCTCCCGCTCAGCATAAAAAATCCATTCCTCAACCTGAATATGCAGACTAAAGGTAAGAAAAATTATCATGGGTGCTTCGAAACACTGTCTTTTTCCGCATACCTGATGTCTCGCTCGTCACTTAATAGCAAATAGGCTTCCCCCCATTGCTTCTGACTTTCAAGAGTCCACGCTTCTACGTTCTGTTCCGGTTTCAGTCGAATGCCGTAGAGTCCGCCAAAAATGAGCACGGCAATTCCTGCACCTGAATCTTCCACCTTCTGTGCAAAGGCTTCACAGCATGGTTGTTCTGGGTCGTCATTCCATCCTGTAATGACACACCATTCACCACGTGAAATTCGGTCATAGACTTTGACATGGGAAATCGGGAACGGAGGGGCAACTTCCTTAAATCGAAGAAAGACGGAGTGCTCGCAATTTGCATTACTCTCAACTTCAACAATCATCAACCCCAACCTTCCTTGACCCCTGAAAATCTCTACTGATACGATAGAGCCAACTCAATACCAGGTGCTTCCTCGCGAAAATTTAACAAGCCGTTCCCCTTGAATAACGTGGCTAAAGATACACTTCACACACAACTTGAATCACTTCCATTTCTGTGCAGACGGCCAGTCCGAATTGTATGCTATGTCGGATTGACGGCATTTTTTCTCTGGATGATCGGCTGGGGCCTCATTCCGCCACTGTTAGACCCAACGTTCGAAAAGCATGTTCAAGAAAAAAAAGTGATTGTTGGCATGACCCGAGATCAAGCCCTGAAAGCTTGGGGCTCGCCGTATCAAATGAATGTGAGTTATACGCCGAAAGGCATTAGACGAGAAGAATGGGTCTATGAAGATTGGGTAGACGCTGGCACCATCACGCATCGGTACCTGTACTTTGAAGAAAACCGATTGGTTGGTGGATGGGAATAGAGCTTGCGGAAACCTCAGAAAACTCACCAGGTGTCTCAGGCAATCAATGTTGCTTCTGGTCTGTTTGCACGAGCACAGCGACGTTAGTCAGCACTATGGGGTCTCTGTAATTTGCGCCCGTCGTTCTCTCCCGTTGCCTCCACTAATAATTAGCACTCGTTTCCATTCACGAATCTGATAGACAGCCCATGCATTGGGTTGGCCTTTGTAATAGGCTTCAGGGTCTTCTCCCTTGGCTTGCAGATATGTCGGTTCTGTAAAACCTTCATCTAAAACATAGTCCATTAAGTTATCGGCCGTGACTCCTTTCCCACTCAGAGATACGTCAGCTAAAAAGTTCAGAATTTCATCTGGATTTCCTAAATTTACTGTTTCCATTGACTTACAGCTCCCTTAAAACTGTGGTATTCTATAAGTCTTATGAATCAAAAAGCAATTCTGTTCTCATAGCTGATGGTTATGGGGCTACCGTACATGCTCATGCTTCCGCTTTGCGCCACTGGCTCTCCTCGCTAATCCGGCATAATGTAAAGGACCATCATGCGTACTCTTTCCCCTGATCAATTCCGTGAGAAATTATTTGACGTGTTGCGCCGTAAGCAGCATTGGGCTTCTTCATATTTCGATGGCAACACCATTACCAAGGCTCATCTTCATCAACTCTATCATCAAGAATACGTTGTGTATATCCGTGACTTTGCCGTTTTACTTGCGCGTATTTTGGGGAAAAATCCACCATGGGAAGTTCGGCGACGATTGGCCTCTACCATTTACGAGGAAGAGACGGGCGGCCTATCATTTCAACAACCGCATCAAGAGCTTTTTTTACA
The DNA here is from genome assembly GCA_021604005.1 of Nitrospirales bacterium. Taxonomy (GTDB): domain Bacteria; phylum Nitrospirota; class Nitrospiria; order Nitrospirales; family UBA8639; genus JAGQKC01. Next base: position 57,156 of record BQIV01000018.1, read on the forward strand.
AATGATGATCGGGTTGGGATTTGATCGGTCAGGATTCCGTGACGTCAAACTTCTTTCAAGCAGCAGAATCTACCGAGAATGGCTGGATCACGTCTGCGAAGATGAAGACTGGCTTGTAGGTGCCACCGTGTTAACGGTCTTTGTCGAAGGTACGTCTATGGACCCCGATGATGTCATGTATCCGAAGGGGCCAAAATCACCGGCAGAGATCGAGGACATCATCATGAAACATCCCTTAGTCCAATACCAAGGCCTTTCTCCTAAGCATATGGACTATATACGCGTCCAACAAATTGTTGAACCGGTCAATCGCCGCGCGATATACGACATGATCATTCATCACACCGTCGAAGCAGAACAACAACAAACGGTTTTACAGCAAATGGATGAAGCCTTACGTCAATGGTCCCGATATCAAGACGGCATTGCACGATCCTGCGGATTACGTCAGTAGACTCACCCCGGTTCAATCGTCATGAAACGTTTTATTGTGATGATGAGAGAGAAGTTTGCATACAGAGCCTATGTATGACAGGAATATCTGCGGGGGGAAATTCAAATTCATGAAAATTCTCAGGCTTGACCCAACGAAAGTCTGCACATTCGATAGCCTGTGGCCTGCCTCGAAGAATTGAACATTCAAAAAAATTCAATACAACGGTTTTTTCTACATACTCGTGGCGACTGGCCATAAAATATATGGGCTGGCTTATCTCTATATCGAGTTCTTCTAAAATCTCTCGAGATACACATTCCGCGAGCGATTCCCCATCTTGACATTTCCCTCCTGGGAACTCCCACAGGCCACCGAGGTGAACATCCGGCTTGCGTTGCGTAATCAAGTAATGCCCGTCTTGTACGATCAACGCAACACCAACCTGAAAATGAGGTTTCATGGTTCACGACACGTCACGGAGATTTATATGGGAACACTTTGCAGAACTTCTGCATAGGACACAATAAACAGTACGGTTTTCTGGCCGTACAGACCATCGCACCAAAATCCATTAACGCCTGATTGAAGTCATAGCCTTTACCTTTGGGAATAGAGGCTTCGGAAATGGCCCATAATTTTGTCTTTTGCGTCTTGGGGTCCCCTTCCCCGACAAACACGCGATGCAGCACTCGCATGACATTCGTATCGAGAATCGCAGCATCTTCCTGAAATGCGAATGAACGCACGGCTCCTGCTGTGTACCGCCCAATCCCTTTCAAGGATAACAATTCATCTGGATCTTTCGGGATTTCTCCCCCGTAGCGCGCCATTGATTCACAAGCAATACTATGCAAGCGGTAGGGACGAATATTGTACCCTAACGGAGACCATGTCTCTCGTACCTGCTGAGGTTGGGCGGCAGCAAGATCTGCAACGGTTGGATATTTTTGTAAAAATTCATGATATTTGGGAACCACCCGGTCGACTTGAGTTTGCTGAAGCATCACCTCCGAAACAAGAATTTTATACGGATCATTGGTTCGCCGCCATGGAAGATCACGGCCAAACTCGTCGTACCACTTCAATAATTGTATTTGAAATTTCCGCTTGATTCGCGGGTCTAAAAGAGGAGAAGCTTTTGTCTGTGACGGCTTTTTCTTTGGAGAAGAACGTGTGGTAGGTAATCGATCAGATCGAGCCATAATACAGCAGGATTGTATGGAGGACCTTCGTAGAATGCAAGATCATCCGTTATAACAGAAGAGAATCGTGTTGTCTGACCGACTAGACAAAACGGGCCCGCTCGTTTTCAGCAGGAAGCCGACAACGTTCGCGCTTCCCCATCCACCGATATCGCCGGCGGCCGATAAATTGATAGACTACATCTCGAATGGTTCGTGGTATGAGTATGCAGACATAGAGAGCAGGCCACAGACCTGACAGTTCTTTCGCGACCCTGAGGGATGCCGTGGACTTCGTAAAGACCTGCCCATTTTCCAGATAGAGAAGGGTTGCGAAATCTTGCGTATCAAAATTATGAATTCGTAAAATCTGTTGTGCCGGTTCAGACTGTAGCGTTCCAAACATAAACTTTTTCTGCGGATCACGTTTCATGACAAAGTCTACCGTGGCATTGCAAAAATTACAGACTCCATCAAAGAGAATGACACGCTGATAGTTGTCAAGAGGATGGTTTGAGCTTTTTACTTCGTCCATGATAGATCTCAGCAGGGCTTCTTTCGAGCCCGCAGCCATATCAACAACCGGCTCGGGCACATGGTGTTTTCTGCCATACAGAAGTCTACAGTTTACCAGTTTTGAAATATTTTGGCTTGAGCTATCATATGATATTCGCCACATAGAATTTTCAGGGAAACGTGCCATGAAAATTTTTATTCATACTCTTCAGATCATCAGCTTTCTCATTTTGTTGAACTTGGGAGGAATGTGCTCCCAAGGTTTTGCAATGGAATTTACAGGGATTGGCCGCCTCCTTCAAGTTCCAGAAGCCTCGATAGAACAGTTGATTACTCCCCCGACTCGACCTCTCATAACCGCATCGGCATTGGATCGATATTTGACCGAATTAGAAGGAACTCTTCCCAATTGGGAAGCCTTACATGATCGCCCGGAAGATGAACATGGGACACGGATATTCCAATTTAATCGAACGCGCGACGGCGTACGAAATGGGCATCCACTCCTTCAACAACACATCGCTTTTTTGTGGAGCGGGCTTTTACGACAGTACGATGAGCACCACCAAGGGTTTCGCATTGCCGTCGGACCGATACTTACACATACGGCGTGGGGGATCGTGCGATTTAAGCCCGTCAACATACCGCCTGAAACAATCGCCATTCCCTCAAGCAAGCTTCTGGAGGAATTACGAGTACGAGTCTCTCACGATGAAGAAATTGAAGTGATTATTGTATATACAGGGTTTCTGATTTCCCAGGAATCAGTGATGTACGCATTCTCCCATGATAACCCAGACCTTGGCATGATTCTACCGTTCGTTCACATTGACGGCGTCCACTACATAGTGAAAGACAGCCCGTAAATTATGTAGGCAACATTGTGTGTAGTACGATCAAACATCTTCAACTCACCTCTTACTAGACAATTTGAGAAGAATTCGGCTAACCTTGATACGTGTCACCCGGAATCAGAATTCCTCTGGTATTGACAGCGACAGTATCAAGAAAAAACCCAGTTTTCATTTTATTAACCGAACATGATTCCTGAATGTGTGATTCGAACAATTCATTCTTCCCCAACACCAACAATGTTATTTTTTCAGAATTACCCATTTATCATTGATGGTTCAAGTCTCAGAGCATGTCCTATAATTCCTTTCCATAATTCATACCCGATGTAATATCGACGTATCTTTCACTTTCGATCCTGAATGTGCGGGCAGGTCCAAGAGTTACCGTTCCTTTCTTAGATTACCTCTAAGATAAAAGGGAGCTTGACTTTCATTTTCCACTACCTCCCCACCCCTACTCAATCTTCATACGATTTTCTATTCCATAGTTTTTTTGTTCTGCAAACCATTTCCACGGGTCCGTCCAAAATTCTTTGGATGGACTTTTATTCCAAAAGGAGGACCCTATGTCTACTATTTCTGCAAGCCTGCTCAGCCATTCAATTTCCTCAACCAGTTCCACCACACCAACAGATGCCACATTTCGTTCCCTGTGTCTGTATATCTCCAAGTTGGTCAGTAAAGGCGGGCCTACGCTCTCGGACTATGACGACTTGAAGTCCGCATTGGATACTCTTGCTCAGGCACGAAAGTCACAGTCCGTAACTCAAGACCAGTTACAACAAATCCTTGACGCGTTTGGAGAATCACTTTCCCTTGAAACCATTCAAGGCATGGGATATCTGAAACCCCATGGATATGCAGGAGATTTTGAGATTATTGATAAAATCTACAGAAATCACCTTTCGCCAATCCCAGCCCTTCAGAATTGGGATCGCTTCGTTCACCATCAGCCGGCGTTTAAGGCGGTGAAAAACAGATTGTCGTATTTTTTAGAACAAATGTGGGATCTGAAGCTCGCCTACCCACAAGGCGCCTCAGTCTTAAACCTGGCGAGTGGTCCTGGACGAGATATGCTTGAATCGTTTCGAGTGATCGGAAAATCAAAAATCCATATTGATTGCATCGAACAGGATGCGACAGCCATTCACTATGCCCAGGCTCTGTGTTATGAGCACCTTGAACATATTTCGTTTATTCACCGAAATGTATGCCGATTTGCTCCAAAGAAACAGTACAATCTCATTTGGTCCGGGGGGCTATTTGATTACTTCAATGACAAATTGTTTAAACGAATGATCACGCGTTTTCTTGGTGCATTAACAAAAAACGGAAAACTGGTGATTGGTAATTTCTCTGAGAACAATCCAACGCAAAGTTATATGGATTTCTTTGAGTGGGTCCTGTTTCATCGGAGCCGGGAAACGCTTGCGCAACTAGCACAAGAATGTGGCGTTTCACCTCAAAATTTTTGGATTGAACAGGAACCAGAGGGTGTGAACTTGTTTCTGCACATTGTGAATGCCTAGCCAAATTTGTCAATCCCCCCCTAAAGGCGTTAGGCTTACCCTCTTGTAATTCCGGCACCTGCACGTTTCAGACATACATGCAGGACACAGGACATTTAAGTTTGCCAGGTGTCTGTACCATATTAATGAGAGTCCAAAATTATAGTGTGACCTTCTTATTCCCGGAGGGAGTGACGTGCCAGCACATGATGTAAGACTCAAAGAACCGTCTTCATAATACTTTGAGTCCGTACAGATGCGAACACTATGACATAGGTATACGAGTGTTTCCGTGTATCGGCTATCTGGACGTTACCTTTCTAACGGCTAATGGTCCATTCCCGTGTCCTCTCATTTTGAGAGAGGGCACGGGCACCGTACATAGCATGCTCTGATTGGCTATAGCCGTTTCAGTTATGCCGAATCTACAGGTCACCCCATTGAATACTGATTGACCCTTCGTTATTGAACCGTCAATCGTCTGCAAGTCATCCAGGCGGGCATAACCTTCCTTATGTTCACGGTGTATCGCGCGGGGTTCGTTGATCGACCTCAGCTGGAACGTAGTTGGATTCGCTATAGTGGTCGGTATGATCGGCGTTGCCAAGAATTTCCACTGGTATAGTTTTTTAACTTTTCATGAAGACCTATTCATCTGGGAAGTCGTGGTGTCAGAAGAGCTTTTCCTCAAGAACATTACTCATTCCCATTCCCTTATTCATCGTATGCATTTCTTATGGTCCTAGGTTTTTGTTCTCTGCCGGGGTTCGCCCCGGCGGCCGAGTGCATTGTTTGTCGCATCCCGAAGGGTGCACCCTTTGTTGTGAAGGCAAAAGGACCCAAAACCATGAACGCCCAGGCCAGGCTCATCGGATGAGCTCAACCCCGGTTGGTGGGGCGGGCAAACTCGCTGCGCTCAAACAAGTCCGCCCAGTATGAGAGGCGTTCACTCAACGGACTCTAGCGAAACCTCATCCTTTCTCACGGAATGCATATGCCTGGTCGAACGCAAGAACACACGTCAACCGTATGAAAGAGTCGTGGCACGGCTAGATCCTAAAGGCGTCAGAGCAAAGGTACTGAGAAAAAGTTAAAAGGCAATAGTAGGAATGTTGTCGCGCACGAGAGGGAAGCTCTCTATTACTTTTGGTTTTTCAGTGAAATCACGCAATTCAGAACGAAGACGTCTCTAAGCTGACGCGGCATGCATCAGGATATAGAGAAAATATTTGGCCGTAGACAATTGGGGGACCCGAGATCGCGCAAAATACCGTGAGGAGGAAATGCGAGCAAAGACCCTACGAAGACAATACTGAATGGATAACCGTACTCACTTCATGTAATCGAAAGGGCTTCGAGATTCTTCCATGAAAACCATATTCTTGAAAATTCGCCAGCACAGGGTCGTTGGAATACCCACTTACGACAATTGCCTTCACGAGTGGAGAGATTTTGAGTAACTTTTGAATGACGATCCGGCCTCCCATCTCTCCAGGAATTGTCAGATCAAGAATCACGGCATCGAATGGATGTCCTTGCTCTTGAGCTTGCGAAAACGCGGCAAGAGCTTCTTCCCCATTTGTAGCTGTTTCCTGTGAGTAACCACAAACCTCCAGCATTTCACTCAAAACCTTTCGAATCGGCTCATCATCATCCATGATGAGAACCTTTCCGTGCCCAGTACGTATCTGAGTAGATGCTGTGTGCATTGAAACTTGACTTTCACGTGATGCGGGTAAGAATATCGTAAATGTTGTCCCAATGCCAATTTCTGAATCTACCATCACGCGTCCTCCATGATTACTCATGATGGAATAGGAGGTTGCCAATCCTAAACCATGTCCGTTGGGCTTGGTTGTGAAATACGGATCGAAAATGTTACTCAAATGCTCTTTCTGAATTCCAACCCCTTGGTCCATAAACGAGACTTTGACCCACCGGCCAACAGAGAGATGACCTCGCGTGCGACTACTTTCACTTTCAATCGTCATATTTTGACCGAATACCGTGAGCGTCCCGCCATCGGGCATGGCTTGCATGGCATTAATCACCAAGTTTTGAATGACTTGACTGATTTGCCCAACATCAACTTCGACGGTCCAGAGTTCTTTGGTAATATGAAACTCACATTTTATGTTGGACCCAGTCAAGACAAATCGAGCATTTTCCTCAACGATTTGGCTCAAGGATGCCGGTTTGCGAATGGGAGTTCCACCTTTTGCAAATGTCAACAATTGTTGGGTTAAGTCTTGCGCGCGTAATGAAGCGGATTCCGCCTCATTGAGCCGATGAAAAAGAGGGTTATCCGAGGCAATAAAAAATTTAGCTAACGAAAGTTGGCCTAAAATGGCGGTCAAAAGATTATTGAAATCATGGGCAAGCCCTCCGGCCAGTAATCCCAGAGAGTCAAGTTTACTGACTCGTAGGCGTTCGTCTTCATATTGTTTTCTAATGGTCACATCTTCCGCCATACCGGCAATTCGATAAATATTTCCTTCTGCATTGTGAATAGGATAGGCCCGATCATGTATCCAGCGGATACTGCCATCTCGTTGAAGAATTCGATATTCGATATCCAAAGTACCTTCTACTAATTTCTGATAAAAACTACGCTCAACCTTCATCCGGTCTTCGGGATGCACGACCGCGAACCATGCTTCTGGATTACGGTATAGCTCATGAGAAGAAGAGCCCCACGATGTTTCATAAGCTGGGCTCACATAAATAAATCGTTGTGAGACGGAATCAACCAACCAAAATACGTCAGCGATCGATTCTGCCAGTTGACGAAACCGTGCCTCACTTTCCTGGAGAGACGCCTCGGCCTGCTTCTTCTCGGTTAAGTCTCTCGTGACAATCAAAATACTTTCGACCCCACCCGACCGTCCATATTCCGGAACGAGTCGTGATTCAAAAATCCGCTCGCCTTCAGACAGTGGGAAAGAAAATTCCATCAACACCGTCGTTTTCTCATGACAAACCCGACGAATAGACTTTTCCCACCCAAAAGCTATGGCATCAGTCAGACCCAACTCTGCAGATTTTTTTCCTAAATACCACTCTGGGACAACGTCATTGTCGGCGTCAAACCATCGATTGAGATACAAAAATCTCCCATGAGGATCTACCCGCGCAATGATATCTGGAAGATGACTGGTGAGGGTGCGCGCTTCGCAATCCCAACGAAATAATTCATCTTCAAGACGTTTCTGATCCGTAATATTGAGCATAATTCCTTGGAGGAAAAATGAAACACCATCCGGTCCTCGGACCACTTTTCCCTCATCGCGAAACCATAACGCATGGCCATCGTTTCCGATAATACGATATTCCGCACGGAACGGTTCATGGGTTTGAAACGAAGCTCGGTGCTCAGACCGAATGCGCTCACGATCGTCTGGATGAATCTGCTTCATGAACTGATCGGGCATAGCGATCCACTCAGACGAATGAAAACCTAAGATCGTCTCAAGTTGTGGACCAATATAGTCAAAGACCAGTCCGTCAGCCTCTAAGATTGCCGTATAGGCAATGGCTGGAATATGTTCGACAAGTAAACGATATTGATCGTATGTATGGGTTGTAAGCTTATTCATCCCGAGAGACACCCTCACACCATGCGAACAAGGACAGAAACACACATAAAATAGTTATTGACTGTGTGTACCGTTAACCCAAAGGACCGTTCCTATGCTTTAGCACATGTGACTCGGTTAAGAAGCAGAGAGAGACTGCGCTTGCAGAAAACGGCGACTTCTATCTTTTGGAACAACCGGTAAACTGAGTAAAATGAGTCGTTCCCCCGTCTTTGAACTGTACACCTGAATATATCCGCCATACATTCCGACTATTTCCCGAGCAATGCTCAGACCTTGATCATCAAGATCGGACTTTTCCAACTCTGCATATGCGCTTTCACCCGAATGAAACGAGGGTAACAACACATCAAAGATCGGCGCAGCTTGAATATCCGACAATTCAACTTGAATCCATGTATCGCCAGTCGAACTCGTGATGCCTTGAGTTTTCAGGAAGAGCGTATGTTCCATGTTCGCAACAGGATCCATGCGATGGAGATAGTGGAGCAGTAAATTAAAAAGCACTTGCCGCATTTCCTGTCGCCGAAAATGCAACATGGGAATATTACGATCGAGCGAGATTTCAATTTTTATGTGCGGATATTCAGCGTTCAACGTAATAAAGGCAACACATGATTCAATGAGCTCATTCATATTTTCTTGCGTGTGGTTTCCTGACAGCTCGTGGCTGGCATATTCCCGAATCTCTTTAGTCAAACTTTCGATACGCGCGACATCAGACGCAATGACAGTCTGAAATCGAGCCAAAAATTCCTCATCATTCTTTCGTAGTTGAGCTAATTGTACAAATGCCTTAATCGAAGATTGGGAGTTGGTAAGTTCTTGCGCCAACCCACCCGACATCGTTTCAAGTGATCGCAAGCGATCCATATGCCGAACAATAGCCTGAGAACGAATGACTTCTTCACGAAGTATGGCATTTTCAAGAGCGAGTGCCGCCTCACGAACCAACGTCGACACAAAGCCCACGGCTTCGATCGCCTCAAATGACTCAGGCGAGCAGGGGCTGATGAGGCAAAACCCCAATAACCGATTTTTCCGAATAAAAGGAAAACAGATATCAGCCCGCAATCGTTCCAGATCGGTCAAGACACGCTGCTTCCATTGATCGGGAAACGACTGTTTTAACTCCTGACTGAACACCCGAGTTTGGACGATTGCCAAATAACGAGGAAGATCGTCGGTAATCGCAAAGGTCACATGTGAATCGGCCGCATTCATCTCGCCGCCAAAATCCGAGACTTGAGTGTACATATGTTTTTCTTCATGTAACACAAACAGCATCGCGGTTTGCGCACGCATCCCACGGCTTAACGTATTGACGATTTCTTGACCCAACAACTGCACATCCTGAAGTGTCGCGATATTGGTAGAAAACTGAGAAAGCGCTTTCATGCTCGAGTCTTTTCCTCGAAAAACGGCACCCGGGACAGAACGACGAGCTCCTAAGCGCATTTGATAGGCTCCCGCAACCGTTAATAAATGCACAAACAGTTGGACCATCGAATAGCGGTAACTGATCGCCCCAAATACCGATTTTTGCGCAAGGAGCAATACAGGGTAGGCCGGTTGAGAAATCAACAACAAGACCGCGAGATAACTGAGCCCTTTTTCCAGAAACACTGAAAAATCCATTAAGCGATAGCGGAGTAATGTGTAAGCCACCAAGGCCACATAGAAAGTAAAACAGATGGTGCCATACGGAAGAATTTCAATTCCGTACCAAAGCGGGAAGTTGGTTGCCCCTCCAATGTAGGCGACGATAGAGGCAATTAATAAATAAAAAAATTGTTTGCGGCGCAGTCGTTTCTCTCGCTGATACGCCAAGGCTAACAAGTAGCATGAATATATGGCGACCGCTCCCCACCATGCTAAAAAAAGATGAAAGAGTGGACCGGGTTGCGGCCAAAACAAGAAATAGCTCGTAGGCTGAACGTCAGCAATGAAATAGGGGGTGGCATCAACCACGAGAAAAAATCCACCCACCAGATAGGTGCTTTTCAATACTCTTCCTAAACGTTCAGTGTCGGTAGTTAAATACAAGACATGATGAAGCTGGGTGACGGGGATAAAAATGGCCCCGACCATCAGTAGTCGTGCAAAGAACAGTGCCGTATCATGCGTGCTGGAAATTTGCCAACTAAAATACGCAAAACTCCAAATGGCAATGCTCAGTCCAAGCAACCCATACGACCAGTGACGAGGGTCCTTAGGCGAACGTGTATACACAAGAATGGCAAGGCTAATAGCCGCAATACCATTTAACAATCCGCTAATGGCAAAGAAATTCACGGCTTTGGGGAGTCCCCTCCTAGCATGTCACACATGCATTACCTATCGCATCAGGACCAATTGAACGGAGCTTGATACAGAACAGTACGTAAGAAACGCAAGAAGGTCAAGTCTGGTGGATGTATGAATTTGAGGAAGAATTCTCAAAATCCAAGCATGCAACACTTTAGAGAGTCACAAAATTTTGCATCCTGCACACATGTCACGTATTGGATAACACACGTGCACACGGTGACGCGTGATCGTTTCGGTATAACAACATCGGCTATACAGCCAATGATACCACAATTCCTTGCGTTATCTCCCAGCGTTGCGATGCCGCTACCGTTGAGAACGTCCTTCCTTGAATCAGATATTTCTATGGATACTGTCATTGAAAAGGAACAGCTTATCCGGGCACTTGCCACGTCTCGCGTCACCTACGAAGAAGTGATGGTGACAAGAAATTCAGGTAATTGCGCAATGCGCTGGATACGCGCTGCTGATGGGTGAGATTCAGTCGAGCCATTCAACAAGACCGCATGAAGGCCTGCATGTGTGGCACCTTCCCAATCCTCTTTTAGACTGTCACCAATGTGTACGGCTTCATACGGTTCAATGGCATGTTCATTTAGGGCATAGTCAAATATCGGCTTTGCCGGCTTCACTGATTGCACCAAACTCGATATCGTGACGGTATCAAAAAATTGCCTGAGCGAAAGATCTGTGAGTATTTGGAAGAGTCTAGTGTCAAAATTTGAAATAATGCCGAGCTCGTAACCACGGCCTTTCAATGTGTGGAGGACGGAATAAAGCTCCGGGTCGATTCTCCAATGCAACCCGCGGCCGAAGGCTTCATAGACTTCATCAAAATACTCGTCGAATCGTTCAAACATTCCGACACGGTAAAACACGGCATGAACAATATCGAACCACCACAACCGCTCACATTGTTTTAACTTTTCTGGCTGCGACACGTGAAAGATCGCGGGAGGGGCATGCCGAAACGCATGAGAAAAGGCTGATTGAATTGCAGCACTCAACTCCGGTGTAGTCTGTACGCCATAACGCTTGGCATACTCAAGGTAGACATCGGCCACAGACCCATTAATATGAATGAGAGTGCCGGCGGCATCAAAGAACACAACTTTTATGGGAGACGTGGTCGAATGTTTCATGCTTGCTTTGGAAACTTATTCCGTCACTACCCAAAACGCAATACACCACAGACACATGACGCAATTTTGCCATGCTATGCGGACACGCACCGCTCGCTATAGCTCACACCGACGCCAAGAAAAAAAATCGTTTACGGTGAATAGTAGGAAAATGTTGGAGTGATAACTATAAGGATTGAATGAGAGCACGTACTCAAGAACTCTCAGCACAAGATCAAAGAACGCGCCTCGTTTATTTAGCGTTCTTCGTTCTCCGTTCCCGTTCTCTGGTTTTTAAACGATCTTTATTTTTCCGATGTTTCTTTCGAAGATCACGATCTTTTTCTCGTCCTCTAGGCATACAATTCTCCTCATCTCGTATGAACAACATGAACTCATGGTACGATCTATATCATAACACCGCAAGAACCAACAAGTACGGCACGTCTTGCTTGAAGCCCTGTCAAACGCATGATAAGATCGGCATCTTCACGACATATCCCTAGAATCACCATGTCCCCACCACAACTCAATAAAACATATGACCCTCAGGACGTTGAAAAACGCTGGGGGCAATTTTGGATCGATCATAACCTGTTCACACCAAAAATAGAAGGGCCGGAACACGCCTATGCAATCGTCATCCCTCCCCCCAACGTCACTGGGTCTTTGCATATCGGACATGCACTCAACAGTACGTTACAGGATATTCTGATCCGTTGGAAACGCATGCAAGGGCATAAAACGCTCTGGCTTCCCGGCACCGACCATGCTGGCATCGCGACGCAAAATGTGGTTGAACGGCAACTGATGGCCGAGGGAAGCTCTCGGGAACACATCGGTCGGCAAGCATTCATTGAACGAGTCTGGAAATGGAAAGAACAGTCCGGCGACACCATTATCGAGCAACTCAAACAACTGGGCGCGTCATGCGACTGGAGCCGCCAACGCTTTACGCTCGACGAAGGCTTATCTCAAGCCGTACGTGAGGTTTTCGTTGCGCTATACGACGAAGGATTAATTTATCGTGGAGAACGATTGATTAACTGGTGCCCGCGATGCCTTACCGCCCTTTCGGATATCGAGGTTGAACATGAGACGGTCAAGGGAAAGCTATACCACATCCATTACCCTGTGAAAGAAAAACCGGACTCCTTCCTCACGATTGCGACAACGCGCCCGGAGACCATGCTGGGCGACACGGCCATTGCCGTTCACCCAGAAGATCCGCGTTACAGTCACCTCATCGGGAAATACATAGACGTACCCCTGACGACCAGAACGATTCCAATTGTCGGCGACTCAATTCTCGTAGACCGAGAATTTGGCACAGGTGCCGTAAAAATTACTCCAGCCTGCGACTTTAATGATGAAGAAGCCGGCAAACGCCTCAACCTTCCTTCAAAATCAATCTTTGATCACAGAGCTCAAATTGACACGGAACTATTTGAACCGGAGGATATAGATTCAGACCTCAAGAACCGCATTCATGGCAAAAGCGAACAAGAAGCTAGAAAACTTGTCGTTGAAGCACTCGAGAATAACGAATTCCTGCAGAAGGTTGAAGACCACACCATGGCCATCGGGAAATGCTACCGATGCAAAACGGTCGTCTTGCCCTACCCTTCGCCTCAATGGTTTGTGAAAATTCAACCACTCGCCGACCCAGCCATTGAAGCCGTGGAGTCAGGAAAGATTCGAATCATTCCAGACAGCTGGAAAGGGAATTATTTCGGATGGATGCGGAATATAAAGGATTGGTGTATCTCACGCCAAATTTGGTGGGGCCATCAAATTCCAGCATGGTATTGTACTGCGTGTAATATCGATCACCTGCATTTTTCTAAAAACCCTCACGCCAGCCAGCAGGACCAGACAACACCCCTTGAGGCTTCGACGATGTCGGGCTTTATTGCATCTGACGCGATTCCGATCGTCTCACGGATAACACCGACAGCCTGTTCTCGCTGTGGAGGCTCAGACCTTCGACAAGATCCAGATGTGCTGGATACCTGGTTTTCATCTTCTCTCTGGCCCTTCTCTACCTTGGGGTGGCCCAATAACCACGTTGATCTGAAGACGTTTTATCCAACCGCAACATTAGTCACAGGGCTCGACATTCTATTCTTCTGGGTCGCACGCATGATCATGATGGGACTGAAATTTACGAAAGGCGTCCCCTTCCGTGACGTGTATATTCATGCCCTCGTCCGAGATGCCGAAGGCCAAAAGATGAGTAAGTCCAAAGGCAATGTCATCAATCCATTAACGAAGATGCAGGAATATGGAACCGATGCCTTGCGATTCACCTTGGCGTCCATGGCGTCGCCAGGACGCGACATTAAGCTTGCAGAAGGGCGTATTGAAGGCTATCGAAATTTTGTGACAAAGATCTGGAATGCGGCTCGCTTCATCGCACTGTATGGTGACGGCGCACGAAAGGCTCTGCCCGTTTCAGCGCGATCCTTTGCCGACCAGTGGATTCTTAGCCGCCTGAACCATACTATTCGCGATTGTACCCACTACTTAGAAGAGTATCGATTTGATCACGCCACATCAGCCCTCTACCAATTTCTTTGGCATGAATACTGTGATTGGTATATTGAATTAGTCAAACCGGCATTTCACGATCCCCAATCTGAAGACGCTCAATCGACTCGCCATACGCTCTTTGAATCATTTGAAATTATTCAACGATTGCTGCACCCATTCATGCCGTTTCTGAGCGAAGAACTTTGGCAAGCCTTTCCTCACTCAGGAACATCCATCGTGACTCAACCATTTCCTCTAGAAGAGAAAGACTGGGATTCCCAGACAATCGAGCAAGACTTTCATATATTTGAGCAATTCGTGAATGCCTCACGCACAAGCCGGGCCTTGCTCAACTGCTCTCCGGTACAACCAATGGCGTTTTGGGGAACTTCAACAAGCCCGCAGGAACGTACGACCCTCAACACCTGGAAACCCTATATCGTTCATCTTGCCCGCGGAACCGTCACGTTAACCGAAACCGATACCTGGTCAACGCAAAATGTGCTGCGCCTCGTCATGGGCTCTATCACCGTGGGAACCACCATCGACCAGGAAATCGACTTACAACGTGCAGTGGCTCGCTTACAAAAACAAGCTCAGGAAAAACACAAAGAAGCCACCCGCCTGCAAGCTCGCTTAGCGTCAAAAAACTTTACCGACAAAGCCGAGCCAGACGTGATTCGTGAATCGCAAACTCGCCTCACAGCCCTCAACGAAGAATTAGCCCTCCTGGCAAGTAGTGAAGCGCAACTCTCATCAATTCTTGGATAGCCTTCGCTGTGACCATGGCCGCCCACAACGCTCATCTCCGTGCCCTGATTACACTCGCACTGGAAGAAGATTCCGTTGATGAAGATATCACCACACAGATCCTCATCCCGCCTCGCAAGCAGGCCAACGCGACCATTACGGCAAAAGAAGAATTGGTTATCGCAGGACTTGGTGTCGCTCGACAAGTATTTGCTCAAGTCGATCGGTCATTGCGATTCGTAGAATTAGAAAAAGACGGCAACCTGGTTGAGACAGGAACAGCTTGTTGTACGATATCGGGAAACGCCAGATCCTTGCTCAAAGCAGAGCGTGTGGCTTTGAACTTCCTACAGCATCTATCGGGAATCGCCACGCTCACGCGTCAATTTTGCCTTGCGGCTAACACGTCATCGACAAAACTTCTAGACACTCGCAAAACGACCCCTGGATTACGCTATTTGCAAAAGCAGGCCGTAACGTGTGGAGGAGGAACCAATCATCGGCACTCATTGAAAGATGGAATCCTCATCAAAGATAATCATTTAGCCATGTTGAATGCGCAAGGGATAACTCTCGCACAAGCCTGTCGGCAGGCAAAAAAACACGCCCCGGCTCATCTAAAAGTCTGTGTTGAAACCGAAACGCTCGAGGAAGTAGACGCAGCTATTCAGGGTAGCGCGGATATCATCCTTCTTGACAATATGCTTCCTCACCTTCTCCGAAAAGCTCTTCGGCTCATCGACAGACGAGCCCTCACTGAAATTTCAGGAGGTATCACCCTGAAGAATATTCATACGATGGCGAAGATTGGAGCCGATTTCATTTCCATAGGAGCCTTAACTCACTCTGCTCGTTCCATGGATCTGAGCCTTTCACTCACGCCTCTTGAGCGCACAAGTCGCCGTCGGCCATAGTTCAATGAGTCCTTCGCCATCGGAGTCCACACCACACGTTTCAGAGATCTTTCAGTCGATGCTCTCAACCAATGAGCTTGGTCGACCGACGTTGATCTTCGACGAAGTGTCCTCAACGAATACATTAGGTTTCGAAGCTGCTCAACGCCATACTCCACACGGCACTGTGATTCTTGCAGAAAGTCAAACGGCCGGAAAAGGACGGCTTGGTCGAACATGGCACTCTCCCTCAGGGAAAAACCTCTATGTTTCCATTGTGTTAACCCACGCCACCTATAAAACTCACATCTCATGGATTCCTTTAGTCACCGGCATGGCTTTAGCCGAAAGCCTTGAGCTGGTATCGGAACTTTCCCTCTCTCTTAAATGGCCCAATGATATCGTGATTCATGATAGAAAATTAGCTGGAATCCTCTGTGAAGCCAGACAAAAAGGCAATACTGAAGGGGCCATTGTCGTGGGAATCGGCATGAACATCAATAGTGACAACGACGACTTTCCGAAAGAGTTACGAGATACCGCAACATCTCTTAAACTGGAAAGGCTGCAAGAATTTGATCGACTCCCACTCCTTGCAGCATTTCTGGCAAACCTTGAGTCGCACTATACGAGATTGCATTCAGAGCCAATAGAAGCTATACGATCTCAATATATTGCGCGGTGCTCCACCTTACAGTGTGCTATTGAAGTACATTTTTCTTCAGGCAAGCGATTGGAAGGGGAAGCTGTCGATGTTGGTATGGACGGGGAACTCCAGGTTATGTCATTCGATAATCAAAACCGTCACACAATTCTACCAATTCGTTCCGGGGATGTTTTTCACATTCGAAAATCCCTCCGGGGCATATACAATGCCGGTACAGTAGAATAATTGTTCAAGCAAGGGAATATCGCCAATTATGCTTCTTGCCATTGACATTGGGAATAGTCATATCGTTGGTGGAATTTTTGAACACCAACACCTGAGTGCGGCCTGGCGTTTGGCCACCGATCACACAAAAACGACTGATGAGTATGGGATTCTCCTACTGTCCCTCCTAAACTCTTACGCCATACAGCCTTCGGATATTACGGGCTGCATCATATCAAGTGTCGTGCCGCCCATTACCGTGGTCTTTGACTCAATGGTCAAAACATTCTTCAACCACCATCCGATCTTTGCATCATGGGAAAGTCCGCTTGGACTCACCTTGCGCTATCAACATCCCCAGGAAATTGGAACAGATCGACTCGTCAATGCCGCTGCGGCCTTCGCACGCTACCAACGCGCACTCATTATTGTGGATTTTGGAACCGCCACAACCTTTTGTACCATCACAGCCTCTGGTGAATACCTAGGTGGGGCAATTGCGCCTGGGCTAAAAAGTTCTGCAGATTCCCTGCACCTTCAAACGGCCCAGCTCCCCGTGATCGACTTAGCGAAACCACCTCAGGTTATCGGGACTAATACGATTACCAGCATGCAATCAGGTCTTATCTTTGGATATTCCGGGCTTGTGGATGAACTAGTACGAAGGATCCAAGAAGAGATCAAGCAAACAACCTATGTGATTGCAACCGGAGGGTTGGCATCAATCATTGCTCAAATTTCTTCTACAATTGACGAAGTCAGACCAAATCTCACACTTGAAGGCCTGGAGCTTCTCTATCGACGAACGACAGCCTCACCTTGAATATTTCGAAAAACGACGTTTTTTTTTCAAAAAACTGAAAAATAGAGGAATTTTCAACCAGCGGGTTGACTTTATCTATTCCCATGACTATCTGAGGGTCATATGCGTATGTTTTGTTGCCATTAGAGGAGAAAAAGCTGTTTATGAGCACAAGCGATCAACCCATTCAGGACGATGCGTCCGGAAGCGAAAGAACTAACTCCAGTTCTTCTACTGAAGAGGTGGAAAACGTTGCTCAAGAAACACCAGGACCTGACGATCTTGAGTCGCTCCGACAAGAGCTTAATGCCAAAACTGAAGAAGCGCGTGCAACGCATGATAAATACTTACGGTTAGCCGCAGAGTTTGACAATTACAAAAGACGCTCACAACGAGATCAAAGTGACGCCATCAAATTTGCCAATGAAAAGTTGATCAAAGATTTACTCCCGACACTGGAAAACCTTGAACGAGCAATCCAATCGGCACAAGAACAACATATCACCGGGGCCTTACTCGAAGGTGTCGTTTTGACGCATAAACAATTCCTTGAATCCTTGACAAAACTGGGCCTTCAACAAATTTCAAGTCTTGGAGAACCGTTTGACCCCGCCAAGCATCAGGCTGTTGCTCAGGTCGAATCGGACACCGCCGTGCCCAATACCGTGATTGAAGAATATCAAAAGGGGTATTTTTTGCATGAACGCATTCTTCGCCCGGCGATGGTAACCGTCGCCAAGCAACAATCTGATCACGACACAAATACTAATAGCGAACAGAGCTGTACTGAAGGAGGATAAACACATGAGTAAGATCATTGGAATAGACTTGGGAACGACGAATTCTTGCGTCGCAGTGATGAGCGGTGGAGATCCTAATGTCATTGCCAATTCCGAAGGAGGCCGGACGACGCCATCGGTTGTGGCTGTCAACGATAAAGATGAACGGTTGGTCGGTCAAATTGCCAAACGTCAAGCCATTACGAATCCGGAAAATACCATCTTTTCCGTGAAGCGATTGATGGGACGAAAGTTTAACTCTCCCGAAGTGGCCGACGCCGTCAAACGTCTGCCGTATAAAATCGTCGAAGCGTCAAATGGGGATGTCGACGTGCAAATTCGTGGAAAACATCATAGTCCACCAGAAGTTTCTGCCATGATCCTGCAAAAAATGAAACAAACGGCGGAAGACTATCTCGGCGAAACGGTTACCGATGCGGTGATTACCGTTCCCGCTTACTTTGATGACAGTCAACGACAAGCCACGAAGGACGCAGGACAAATTGCCGGCCTGAATGTGCTCCGCATCATCAATGAACCAACAGCCGCCTCGCTTGCCTACGGACTTGACAAGAAAAAAGATGAGCGTATTGCCGTCTACGACCTGGGCGGTGGAACATTCGATGTGTCCATTCTTGAAATTGGCGATGGGGTCTTTGAAGTTAAATCCACGAATGGAGATACCTTTCTAGGCGGTGATGACTTTGACCTTCGCATTATTGATTGGCTTGTCGAAGAATTTAAGAAAGATCAGGGCATTGATCTTCAAAAAGACCGCATGGCACTCCAACGCCTCAAAGAAGCGGCCGAACGTGCAAAAATTGAGTTATCATCTTCACAAGAAACGGAAGTCAATCTTCCATTCATTACGGCCGATGCCAGTGGTCCGAAGCACCTTGTGCTCAAATTGACACGATCCAAGTTAGAACAGCTTGTTGATGATCTGATTACTCGTTCAATCGAACCATGTAAAAAGGCCTTATCCGATGCCGGACTTTCTGCCAGCGATGTTAATGAAATTGTTCTGGTTGGCGGCATGACCCGTATGCCAAAAGTGATCGAACGGGTAAAAGAATTTTTTGGGAAAGAACCTCACAAAGGCGTGAATCCAGATGAAGTTGTCGCTATTGGAGCGGCAATTCAAGGTGGCGTCCTGAAGGGTGACGTGAAGGATGTCCTCCTTCTTGACGTCACGCCTCTATCATTGGGCATCGAAACCTTAGGTGGGATTTTCACGAGACTGATTGATCGCAATACGACCATTCCGACGAAGAAAAGCCAAGTCTTCTCCACAGCCGCCGATAATCAAACCGCCGTCACGATCCGTGTATTTCAAGGCGAACGTGAAATGGCGAACGACAACAAACTCTTGGGACAGTTTGATCTCGTCGGCATTCCCGCTGCGCCTCGTGGATTGCCTCAAATTGAGGTGACGTTCGACATTGACGCCAATGGGATTGTTCATGTCTCTGCAAAGGATATGGCGACACAAAAAGAACAATCGATCAAAATTACGGCATCCAGCGGCTTGAGCAAAGAAGAAGTCGATCAACTCGTTAAGGACGCACAAGCCCATACCGAAGAAGATAAAAAGAAACGAGAACTGGTTGAGCTCAAAAATCAAGCCGACACGCTCATTTACAGTACAGAGAAAAATTTATCTGAACATGGCGACAAAGTTGACGAAGAAGAAAAAGCAAAAATTACCACAGCCATTGCAGACGTAAAAACGGCCTTGGAGAGCGGAGACGCTGAGGGGATTAAATCTTCCATGCAAAATCTCACAACAGCGTCACATAAACTGGCGGAAGAAATGTATAAAAAGGCTTCAGCGGATGCCGCCACATCGGGAGGCGCAGAAAGCCAAACCGGTGAGACAAGCGACAGCGATAGCACGGCGTCAAGTTCCGACGAAAAAATTGTTGACGCAGAATTTGAGGAAGTCGACAAAGAAGCAAAATAGAGTAGAATAACGAGAGTAGGACGTGTGGCCACAAAGCACATCAAGAGGCTACAGACATTCATTTTGACATGGAGATTCTTCTGAGATAATGGCACAAACAGGAAAACGCGATTATTATGAAGTACTCGGTGTCGATCGAAATGCTTCAGATGACGACATAAAAAAAGCCTTTCGAAAGCTTGCCCGACAACATCACCCAGACCTTCAGAATGATGCGGCGAAAAAGAAGATCGCAGAAGAAAAGTTTAAAGAGGCCGGTGAGGCCTATGAAATTCTCAGTGACGCGGAGCGACGGAAAAAATATGACATGTTCGGGCATTCAGGTGGCCCACAAGGGTTTGGAGGCGCAGAGGGATTTGACTTTGGGCGTGGCTTCGATGATGTATTCGGGGATATCTTTGAAGGGTTTTTTGGTGGTGGAAGGGGGCGGTCACGCGCTGAATCCGGCACCGACCTTCAATACAATCTTGAACTTTCCTTTGAAGAAGCCGTTTCAGGAAAAGAAGCCAAACTAAAAATTCCAAGGTGGGAAACCTGTGATACCTGCCATGGAAGCGGGGCGCATTCCGAAAAATCGGTAAAAACCTGCTCAACATGCAGAGGTGTTGGGCAAATCCGGCTTCAACAGGGATTTTTTACCATTAATCGTCCGTGCGGAGAATGTCAAGGATCGGGGAAAATCATATCCGACCCCTGTCGGGAATGTCGTGGGAAAAAACGAATATATCGCGAACGGACACTGTCTGTGACGATTCCGGCTGGCATGGAATCCGGCATGCGGCTTCGTCTCGCCCACGAAGGAGAACATGGCTCAAATGGTGGGCCTCCAGGTGATTTGTACGTTGCCATATCGGTGAAGCCTCATAAGTTTTTCACACGAAAAGGCAACGATATCCTCTATGATCTTCCTGTGCATTTTGTCACTGCCACCCTGGGAGGAAAGGTCGAGGTTCCAACCCTCAAAGGCAGTACGATGGTCAAGATCCCAGAAGGCACTCAACCCGATAAAATCCTGCGATTAAAAGGTATGGGAATTCCCAGTGTCAAAAACGGTCAGCCAGGGGACCAACTGATTCGAGTTCAGGTACAAATCCCGACCAAACTGACGCTTCGAGAACGTGAACTACTCATGGCCTTTGCTCAAGAAAGTAACGTCCTAACAGAACAGGGCGATGGAGAAGGTCTCTTCGATAAAGTCAAAAACCTGTTTGAATAACGGCCAACATCGCCGCTATCCTGATCCGGCGAATCTTTCCTATGCCGGTTTTCTTTGTTTCTTCCACAACCATCCACAATCACAGTATTTTGATAGAAGGAGACCTTTTCACCCATATGGTAAAGAGTCTCCGTATCCGCCCTGGACAAATCGTCAACGTGTGCGATGAGCGACGTCAGCGACACACGATTCGAATAACCAACATTACGAAAAAGACCCTTTCTGCCGACATTCAAGAAACGGTGTTTGGTCCGCCTCAAACACCCCCGGTCATCACGTTGGCGCAATCGGTATTAAAAGGCGAGCATATGGCCTGGGCCATTCAGAAATCGACCGAATTGGGCGTGCATATCATCGCACCAATCATTACAGAACGAGTACAAAGCCGATCAGGAAGCCGTTCGTTCAATGCACACCATGAACGATGGCAGCGAATTGCCCTTGAAGCCGCACAACAATCTGAGCGATGGGATTATCCAACGCTTCTTCCCTCACAAACGTTTTCTGAATTTCTTGAGCGTGTGTCGGACACGCATATCAAATTGATATTTACAGAACGAGAACACGCGAAGGACGTGAATGGACGTGCATGTTCTCTGGAACCACACATGCTCGCAACACAAAATATTCTCTTAGCTATTGGACCTGAAGGGGGATGGAGTCAGGCTGAACTACAGAAAGCAGAAATGGCGAACATGACCAAAGTCACGCTTGGAGAGCACATTCTCCGATCGGAAACGGCAGCAATAGCAGGCTTACTCCTATTGCAAGAACGCTTGGAACGCTTCACATTCACAACGGTTACTAGAGACCCTCACGAATGTGAGTAAACTTTATAATTGTCCCTTGATCGCCGACTGCCCACCCATTCACGTTGTCAGGGAAGGAGAGGCCATATAACGACACGGGGCTAACAGGTTCAGATTCAGTCCAGGTAAAGCCAGCATCCTTTGTATACAGCAGTATGCCACGCTCTCCGATAATCCAACCAGTCTTTTTATCCATAAAGGAAATTTGGACAAGATCGGATGGTTTTATACACGGGGCCCCACATGGACGAGTCTGATCATTCCAGGTCTCACCCCCAGTGAGCGTTTGAAATATGGCCCCCTGCGTTCCAATAGCCCAACCAATATTCTGATTGATAAATTCGACATCAAAGAATGTTGCAGGACTCTGTTCCGTTGGCTGCAGGTTCCAGTGTTGTCCACCGTCTTTCGTCACTAAAATCACACCTAACGCTCCAACAGCCCACCCAGTCATGTCGTCGATAAACGTGATTCCAAAGAGATCTGCTGTCGTATCGCTACCTTGATCATCCCAATGTTCTCCGCCATCCTTCGTAAACAGAATGGTCCCTCTGGCCCCGACGACCCATCCTCTCTGCCGATCGAGGAAATGACTCCCGTACAATGTCGCATTCGTTCCACTTACTTGCGGGATCCAGGTCTTCCCTGCATTGTGAGTGGAAAGAATCGTTCCATTTTGTCCAAGCACCCATCCGTGCTGCTCACTCGCAAACGTCACAACCGTAAGCAACACATTGGTTCGACGCGGAAGGGACACCCAGGTCTTCCCGCCATCTTGTGTCCGTAAGATGGTTCCCCCGGCTCCAACAGCCCATCCGTGTGCAGTGTCTATAAAATGCGTGTCCAGCAAAGTGACTTTTGTTCCACTCTCTTGCATGCCTGCAGTCACAGGCTTTGCATTTGCGTAGACCTGGGCAGTAGACAGAGAAACTGCCACAAGCACAAACATCAGCATCGATATGCGTTTCAAAGTACAAACTCCTATCAACTTAATCAGTCTTAATCGGATAAATGAAAGTTTGGGTTCAGACCACTTGGATCCGGCAACCCTCGTTTTAAAATCGTAAAGGGTCCGGCAACTGCAGAAATCCATTTTTTGGGAGTACAGCATTTTTTATTCTCTAAAATATCCCACGACCCACGCTTGACAACCAGTTCGCCTTCTAACATGTTCAAATTAATTCCGTCAGGATTGGTCACGCCAAATACCTGCCTTCGTGGAACGCGCACTTGAATTTCATGATCACTCCATGACACAACTTGTGCGGCAAGACCATTCAGGAGAACTTCACTCCGTGAGATGTCAGCATCTAAGCGGTAGATTTCCCAATCATGCCCTTTCTGATTGATACTTAACTTCGTCGGCTCCGCAATTTTCAAAAAACTGCCGAACCCCGACCCTTTAATTGTCACGATCTCGTCAAGCCCAGCAGATTTGGGGAAATACGAAGTAACTTTGGGTTGTACAACAGAAAACGTGCCCGCGACATGCGTCACAACTTCGCGCGCTTGGCAGCAGGTGCCATCGGGATGAGGAATGGACGCTCCCCTCTTGACCACAACCTTTCCACTTTTCGCACTAAAAGGGACCCACACGTCAATTTGGTTATCAAGCCAACGATGAATGACTGCCGGAACTCCGCCAACCTCAACACCATTTCCCCCTGTCTCAAAGTCAAACGCGTAGGCCGTGGCTCCTCCTTCGGATAAGACCCCGAAATGCTTACCCTTAATCGTCAGTAATGTACCAATTGGTCCACTGTCAGGAGTCAAATCAGACACTTCACTCCTCTGGAGTGTAAAATGGGCAACCTCACGGGTCTCGCCTCGATTCGTTAACGTCACCGGACCGCTTTTCGCATTAAGCGGAACATGAATCACAATCGTACGATTCGTCCATTGCGCAATACCAGCCGGTTGGCCACCAATGGACACAGCCGCATCGTCCGGCAGGCTGTCGCCAAAATTTTGCCCGGAAAGAACAACTTTTGTGCCAACCGGACCTTCAGTAGGTTGAATGGAGATTTTCGGAATAACAGTTAACGGAACGGCATTACTGAGAATGTAATCAACCGGCGCACAACATGACCCATCAGGCAAGGGATCTGATGACGCGAGGCGAACTTCCACCTTGCCGGTACCCGCATTGGCTGGAATTGCGATTTCAATTTTATCTGGACGCCATTTTTGAACTTGAGCGCGAATACCGTTCACCAATACCTGATTAACACCAAACATCGTATTGGGATCGCGAGAACCAGCGGTGTTGCCAAAGTTTTTTCCATGAACAATCAGGGTGGATCCAGCTTCGGCTATTTCTGGTTCAAGACGATGAATCTGAACGTTCTGAACGGCAAACGACCCAACCGAAATCTCCTTCTCCCCATTATGGACGGTCACCTGCCCTGTCTTCGCTTTCAGAGGTACTTTGACCATGATAAAATCGGCCTCCCATTGTTGTACGAGAGCTGAGATACCGTTAAACTCCACACGATTGTGCTGTGTGGATTGAAAGTCTCCAAATTCACCACCACTGATTGTGACCGTTGTCCCCAAAGGACCTGCTTCCGGATGAATGTCGGCATAGCTGATGATGGGTAACCCAATAGAGACAACGAAGCCCGCGAGAAAAAGA
The DNA here is from genome assembly GCA_021604005.1 of Nitrospirales bacterium. Classification (GTDB taxonomy): domain Bacteria; phylum Nitrospirota; class Nitrospiria; order Nitrospirales; family UBA8639; genus JAGQKC01. Next base: position 81,928 of record BQIV01000018.1, read on the forward strand.
GCACATGCATTCTTCATATCCAGACACCTTTATGATGGAATAAATGAGAATTCGATTGAGAATACGAATGCCTAGGAATCAGGAAAGACGACGAGTGGCTTGTATAGCCAAAGACTCGAAATACTTCCTATTTCACACACACTTCCATGCGACCTACCACCCTGCGAAGACTATATCAAGCAGTCTTTTCGGGAGTCAAACAACGGGGATTGATGACATCGAATGCTGAAGCCCTGTAATTCTTGTGTGGCGTTATGAGTCAGTTATACGTTGATTCGTGTGGGACGGAATACAGTAGGGTTCCAGGTAAGGCGGCAGAAAATTCTACACTCTCATGACACCTTCCGCATCAGAGGTTCACTTGAACAATCAATTCCAGTTCGACCGGCGCATAAAGAGGGAGCTCAGCTGCCCCGACGGCTAATCTCGCATGTCGTCCTGCATCACCAAACACTTTCAGCAAAAAATCTGAGGCACCATTGATCACGGCTGGTTGCTCGGAAAACCCCGTTGCCGAAGCCACGTGTCCGGTCATGCGCACAATCTGCTTGATTCGCTCCAAAGTCCCAAGCTCCTGTAGCATAATAGCCAAGGCATTCAACACCGCTGTTTGCGCAGCCTCATACCCCTGCGCGACATCCAACTCCTGCCCTAGCTTCCCCGTCACCGTCAACTTCCCATCATGAAAGGGCAATACACCACTCACAAAGAGCAAGTCGCCGGCTAAACACGCTGGGACATAGGCGGCAAGAGGCTTAGGAGCCAAAGGAAGGACGACACCAAATTCTTGCAGTTTTTGTTCAATAGTCATGGATAGCGGATTATGTGGTCAAGACGCCTGTTTACGTAATTTTTTTTGATATTTTTCAACAGCACGATTGTGCTCAGCCAACGTCACAGAAAACTGATGGCTCCCATCGTTTTTGGACACAAAGTACACATAGTCTGAAGGAGTTGGGTACAATGCCGCACGAATGGCCGCCTCACCAGGATTCGCAATGGGACCGGGAGGAAGACCTCGCACCTGATAGGTATTATAGGGACTGTCGATGGACAAATCACGTTTTCGGATATTTCCATCAAATGCTTCAATCGCATAGATAACGGTCGGATCGCTTTGAAGCGGAATATTTCTGGCCAGACGATTATGAAACACCCCGGAAACTATTGAGCGTTCCTGCGACAAGCCCGTTTCTTTTTCGACCACGGATGCCAAGGTCAAGACTTCCTGCATGGTCATGCCCATTTCTTTGGCCCGTGCTCGTAATTCTGGAGAAAAGGCTTTATGGAATCTTTGCACAAACGTTCGAATGATCTCCTCTTCAGGGGTTAAGCGAGCCACGAAGTAGGTGTCAGGGAACAAATACCCTTCTAAATTATCGACAGGTAAATTCAGGGTTGAAATAAAAGTTGAGTCCTGAGTCAAGGCAAGAAATCGTGTTTCATTAATCAACCTCTTCTTTGAAAGCACTTCAGCAATTTGACGCACCGTATACCCTTCGGGAATGGTCACGGTATGATAGTACACTTTGCCTTCTTTCAGCTGTGAAAGAATTTCGGTTGGTGTGAACCCAGCATGTAGCGCATATTCTCCCGGCTGTATTTTCCGGTCAGCCCTGGTCAGTTTCCCCATGATCCGAAACCATTGCGCATTGGCAATGAGACCTTGCTCTTCGAGGTAGTGGGCCACTTCACCCAACGACATGCCACGTTGAATAGTGATGATGCGTGTGGTTCCTGGATCACCGGCAGGTCGATTCAGCAGAAGCGTGCTCGTCAGCACGGCAAAGAAGAGGAGAAGAACGATAGAGAAAAGTTTTTTCACACGAAGTCTACCATCCATTCGCATTCATACAGACAATGATAATGCGACCATGTGCGTGTTACGAAACTATCAAAAATCGAGGACCAGTACCTGGCTCTTCTCGAGACAGCAAAGGTATTAGCATGATTGCCCCTGCTAATTTAAAGAGGGATACAGTACCTTTCGGTTATATTTCGGAATAATGAACAAAGCGCATAATGTATGGCTCCATCATTGAGATATCGACGATGACGTCCCATGTTCTTCAACAAATTCAAAGACTTTCAGAAGGGCTCGTTCAACACCTTCAGGCCGACTTCCACCTGCCTGTGCCATATCCGGACGACCACCCCCCGACCCCTCAACATGTGTCGCAATCGATTTTGCGACATCGCCAGCCTTGATGCGATGAGTGAGATCTTTCGTCACGATCACTAATAACGAAACTTTCCCATCCTTGGCCGAGCCAATGACCAATACGCCGCTAGGAACGGTATGACGAATTCTGTCGGAAAGCGCTCGCAACTCCGGCATGGTCAGCCCATCCACCCGTTGTGTCTGCACCTGCATACCATGAATCACGCGGGATTCAATGGATGCATCAGTTTGCTCCTTGGCAACCAACTTCATTTTGAGCTGTTCAAGTTCACGCTCCATGTCTTTAAGCGTTGCAAGGGTTTTTTGCGTCTTCGCAATCACGTCGTTGGGACTGACTTTCAGTAATGCCGCAAGTTCACGAACATGTTCATCAACCTGCTTCGTATGCCGTAACGCACCAGCACCGGTGAGCGCCTCAATTCGACGAACCCCTGCCGAAATTCCCCCTTCCGAGACGATTCGAAAGACACCGATTTCACCAGTCTGCGTACAATGCGTTCCGCCGCATAGTTCCTTACTAAATGACCCGACGCCGACCACGCGGACTTTGGTTCCATATTTATCACCAAAAAACGCCAACGCTCCCTCATCAATAGCCTCTTGAATGCCCATGACATTGGTCTGCACCACAGTGTTGGCTCGTATCTGCTCATTCACCATTAGTTCAATATCATCAATATCTCGAGACGACAGCGGTTTAAAATGGGCAAAGTCGAATCGTAATCGATTGGGAGCTACGAGCGATCCATATTGTTTGACATGGGGTCCCAACAGCTCGCGTAAGGCAGCATGAAGGAGATGCGTGGCGGTATGATTTCTCGCAGCATCCATGCGTGTTGTGCGATTTACCTTTGCCTGCACACTATCGCCAACATGGAGATGGCCGTCAAGAACCGTTCCTCGGTGCAAGAAATACCCGAGGTCATTTTTTGCTGTCGTCTGAATCTGCATATGCCCATGTGGACCGAGTAGCACACCTTGATCCCCGACTTGCCCGCCGCCTTCGGGATAAAATGGAGTCGCCTCCAAGACGAGTTCAATCTCTTCGCCCTGCGTGCAATCCTGAACCAATTGCTCATCTTTCAGAATCGCCTGAACCGTCCCCTCCCCGTCATACGAATCATACCCAAGAAACGTCGTTGGTGACGCCAGAGCTTTTAATTCGGTGAGATACGGTTTCATCTCAGCGGTCGTAAAGGCCGCTGCTTTTCTCGCACGTTCACGCTGTGTAGTGAGTGCTCGCTGATAGCCTTCATGGTCTAACATTAACTGCTCTTCACGTGCGGCATCCTCGACGAGATCTACGGGAAACCCATAGGTGTCGTACAGCTTAAACACCGTTTCCCCATCCAGCATGTTCCGGCCTTGGCGTTTCGCCTCGTGCACGAGACGATCGAGGATAGGCGTGCCCTGCTCCAATGTTCCAATAAATCTGTCTTCTTCCCGTTGAACAACTTCCGTGACAATGGAGGCACTTTGTTCTAGCGTGGGATATGCCGCCTTCATGTTTTGCACAACGCATCCGGTGAGTTCATATAAAAATGGCTCCAGACACCCAAGTAAACGACCATAGCGAGATGCCCGCCGGAGAATCCGTCGCAATACATAGCCTCGGCCTTCATTGGATGGTAAAATGCCATCAACAATGAGAAAGGTCATCGCGCGTAAATGATCGGCAATCACGCGCATCGATCGGTCCGTGCCTAGATCTGTCCCGTACGTCGCTTTTGTCCGTTCCCCCACTGCCCGTAAGAGAGGGGAAAACAGGTCGGTATCAAAATTAGACGTTACCCCTTGGTGGACCGCCGCCAATCGCTCCAAACCCATCCCGGTATCGATACTCGGCTTTGGCAGGGGATGCAGTGTGCCCGATGCATCACGGTCGTATTGCATAAAGACCAGATTCCATATCTCCAGATACCGATCACAATCACAACCCACGCCACAGGTTGACCGACCACACCCTAAGGCTTCCCCTTGATCGATATGAATCTCAGAACACGGACCACATGGACCGGTATCGCCCATTTGCCAAAAATTATCTTTTTCGCCGAGCCGGATAATTCGAGAAGACGGGACAGCCATACGATGTTGCCAGAGATTCACGGCCTCATCATCGTCACGATAGACCGTGACCCAGAGACGCTCAACCGGCAAACTGACAACCGTGGTCAGATATTCCCACCCAAAGGCGATCGCGTCTTCTTTAAAATAATCACCAAATGAAAAATTGCCGAGCATTTCAAAAAATGTGTGGTGCCGATTCGTATAGCCGACATTTTCCAAATCATTATGTTTGCCACCGGCCCGCATGCATTTTTGAATACTCGCCGCTCTGGCATACGCACGCGTCTCCTCACCAAGAAAGACTCGCTTAAACTGATTCATGCCGGCATTGGTAAAGAGCAGCGTCGGGTCGGCTTGCGGAATGAGAGGAGCACTAGGGACAGAGGTATGCCCGTGCGCTGAAAAATACTCGAGAAACGACTGACGAAGGTCCTGAGAAGAGAGAGTCATCTATGAACGAAGACACAGTGGATAATAGCGAAAACCTGAACGATATATCCTATTCAGGAAATGAATGTCAGCCTTTACTCCCCACAGCTTTTTTTCCGGAAACTTTGGGCTCGGACTCCGTTTGCTCAGTAGGCGCTGTTGAAGACACGAGGCCGGCGGCTTCTCGGATTCGGGTTTCAATGTCTTCTGCAATATCAGGATTGGACTTCAAAAAATTCTTGACCGCTTCGCGCCCTTGTCCTAACCGTTCCTCTTTATAGGAATACCATGCCCCGGCTTTGTCGACGATACGCCGATCAACACCCAAATCGACGAGTTCGCCGATTTTCGAAATTCCTTCTGCAAACATGATATCGAATTCAGCTTGTTTGAATGGCGGGGCCGTCTTATTTTTTACCACTTTGACACGGACACGATTGCCCATCACATCCTGCCCCTCTTTAATCGACTCGATGCGTCGAATATCGAGACGAACGGACGAATAAAACTTTAACGCGTTTCCACCTGTGGTCGTTTCCGGATTTCCAAACATGACGCCAATTTTCATCCGTATTTGGTTAATGAAAATGATGGTGGCATGCGATTTGGATATGGCCCCTGTCAATTTACGAAGCGCCTGCGACATGAGACGAGCCTGTAACCCCATGTGAGAATCACCCATTTCGCCTTCAATTTCCGCACGTGGCACCAAGGCTGCGACCGAATCGACCACAATAATATCCAATGCCCCGCTTCGCACTAAGGTTTCGGTAATCTCTAACGCTTGCTCCCCCGTATCGGGCTGCGCGACGAGTAAATCATCTGTTTCCACCCCCAACTTCTTGGCATAGGCAATATCGAGTGCATGTTCTGCGTCGATAAAGGCCGCCGCGCCTCCAGCCTTTTGAGCTTGCGCGATCACATGCAAACACAACGTGGTTTTGCCTGAAGACTCAGGTCCAAATATCTCAACCACACGTCCACGAGGCAATCCCCCGACCCCAAGCGCTAAATCAAGCCCAAGTGAGCCAGTTGGAATAGCCGGAATATCGGCCTGCACTTCAGCCCCGCCCAGCTTCATAATCGCGCCCTTGCCAAACGACTTTTCAATCTGCGTCAGTGCGAGATCAAGCGCACGTTTTTTTCCGTCTTTTTCAGCAGCCTGGTTACTCATTCGTGATCCTTTGGTAAATGAATCGTCTGTTGATCTTTCGTATAGGTAGAAGGCTTTATCATACCGAACCTTGGAGAAGAGGTAAATGGGTAGGTCGACCGAATGCGGTGTATAGAGCCTATGGGTGTGCTTGAACACGGTGGGTGGGTGACGTATTGCTTCTGAAAGGCCATCTCAGTTGACCTTCAAGGCCAGCTGGAATTTTGATTATAGGTGTTCAAGTCAACACGGTAGTTGTGTGCGAAGGAGCTCTTGAGGGGTGGCAGACAGACAATTGTCATTGCAGTCTGGCGGCCCCTTAAAAGGAGGGCGGATTGCAGCACTCGAACAGGAACCTGAGTCTGAGCAATCTGGAGTTATTTATTTCCCAGTATTTTAAACGAATCGATCTTGAGTTTTGCCTGACCGTCCTCCTGTAAAACCCACAGCTCTTTGGTAATGACCCCATAGGCTTTGTTCATTTCCCAATTGGCTGAAACCACTGCCGTCTTCGCATTGATGACCTCAATCGTTGGTTCTTCGTAACGAACCTGTGCATACCCGTCTCCAATTAACTGTTCCCAAAACGACTGAATGCTTTTGCGGCCTGTAAATGTTCCGAAGGGTTTTGCGGACATCCTGGCATTGACGTCATAGGCACGCGCACATGCTGCAGCATCACCGTTATTAAAAGCCTCAACCCATGCTGCACTGGCCTTCTGGACGGCAGCGATCAATCGCTTGCGCTGTTTTTTGGTAACGTTTGCTTCCTTCCGGTGAGGATTGTGGAACGTCTTGCCATGCCCTGGAACAATCCAGTCTGCTCGCGGTAATATCAGCTGACGCGATTCAAGAAGGGCATCGGAGTTTTCTGCTAGCGGGTCTTTTTTTGGAGCAAGTTTTGGCCCCCACCATAGATGCGTGAACGCATAGGTGCCTTCAATCGTCTCGACCAATAAGCTTGCATCCTCATTCGTATGGCCGGGCGTATGGACAACGCTAACCCCCGGAGCCAATTCATAGGGATCAGGGTGATCGTTCCACTGGTCATCTTTATAGGTTGCCCAGAAATCAACAATAATGGCATTGGGAAATAATCCCAGATGTGCCGTATGGTCCGGATGGTGGTGACTGATAAAGACATGCGAGACATCCTCCGGGGTAATCCCAAGCGTGTGAAGGGTCGCAAGGTTGGTATCCCAAACGCCCGGAGCCGCCATGCCTGGATCGACGATAAGCACAAGGTCCTTTCCCTGAACAACCGAAATGGTACTCGCAACCTTACGTACACCATCAGGGTGTACACCAGGAAGAAACTCACGCCCTTCGATGGGCTGAACATATCCAGGAGTCAGAACCGTCACGCGATTCTCGGGGGTTTCGGCATATGTTGAGGCGCCACTCATTGCCCACAACATAGCGGCGCCGATCAGAACGATGATGTACATTGAGACATCTCCTTGATATTTTTTACACATTGCGAAATCAACAATTGTCTTGTCACGCATACCTAATGTGATGACTTCTCTAATGGCAATTCCCATAGGCGTGAATAGAGCGCGCCATAGGGCGAGAGCTGACTTTGCACTAGACAGAGTCGATCCACTGTCATATCACCGAAGACCCATTCTTTTTCAAAGACCTCAGACGTTTCAAGGACTTTCCCGGCCTCTCGAGAGCGGGATTTGATTCGAGCGAGCGTAAGATGCGGATGATAGGGTCTCTCCTCCTGTGCGTACCCAAGAGAACTGAGTGCCGATTCAACGTTTAAGACCAGTCCGCCCAAAAGTTTAACTTCCCCAGAGACGCCTGCCCACAGAATTCTGGGTCTGGACACTGAAGGAAAGCCTCCCACCCCCCTGACCGTCAGTGAAAAGGATGTCGTCTCTCTCGTAACATCCCGAAGCACTTCCCGCAACACCGAGACCTGCCCTGCTTCGATATCACCAAGAAACTTCACCGTCACATGCATGGATTCAGGAGAAACCCACTTCACAGAACGTATCGAACCCACTTGATCTTGAAAGTGTTCGAGAGCCTCACGAACTGTGGTACTGATATCAATGGCAAGGAATGCGCGTATCGACATAGGAGGGACTACAGCGCAGGTCTCTGCAAGAGATATACACGAAGCAGATTCAGCGCAGCCTGCGACGCCCGCACTTTCACATCCTGCCTATCACCATACAGTTGAAATTGTTTGGTGACGGTTCCATATGGTCCATCAATACCCATATATACCAGTCCTACAGGTTTGTGTACCGTTCCACCACCAGGCCCAGCGACGCCTGTCACGCTCAACCCAATATCGGTCCGACTTCGCGCGCGTGCCCCCTCCGCCATGGATTGAGCAACAGGCTCACTAACCGCCCCATAACGTTCCAACAACTTCATAGGAACACCTAAGAGATCGTGCTTGGCTTGGTTACTGTAACAGACCAATGCTCGATCAAGGTACGCGGAACTTCCTGCAACCTGAGTCAGACGGTGTCCAATGAGTCCTCCGGTACATGATTCGGCTAATGCTAGCCTTAAAGAGGAGGTTGTGAGCTGCTGTCCAACCACCTCCTCCATCGCCTGTTCGTCCTCCGCATACACACTGTCACCAAGGGACTGCCGGACGGTTGAAACGAGGCTCTCAAATTCAGAGACCTGATGCTCTCCAGAACCATCAGGTGTTTGAGAAGACCAGGTTCGGAGAATCACGGTGACACCCAACACGGAGGCAAGCACACTCAGTTGGAAGGATGGATATTGGCGGATAATTGGTTGCAGACACGCATCAACTTGCAACTCCGTCAGTCCAACGGTGAACAACAGTTTTTGCTTCAACCGGGTTGGATGATTGACCCGTGCGGCTAGACGCGGTATCACTTGCGTTTCAAACATGGTCTGGGCCTCTTTAGAAACACCTGGAAGGGCCAAAAGCACGGATCGCTTCCATTCAAGCCAAAAGCCAGGCGCCGACCCAGTCAGATTTTCAAGCATTTCGGCACCGATTGGGAGAGACGCTTGACGAGCGACGGCTTTCGTCAAACGTCTCCCTCGTGAAGCGTAGCGCGCGTTCAAAGCTGCCAACGCCTTCGGGCGTCGCCGCAATGTCCGCCCGGTTACGGTCGCTACAGCCTCTCGCGTACAATCATCCACCGTTGACCCAAGCCCACCAGTGACAACGACAATAGAGGCACGACGAGAGGCCAATGTCAGCGCAAGGGCGATATGTTTTTCACTATCGCCTACCAAGGTCTTCCACTCTACCTCAATACCGCATTTGGCCAGGCCTTCAGCTAGAAAAATGGAATTTGACTCTAGACGGCGACCATGAAGAAATTCTGACCCAATCGCAATAATTTCGGCATTAAATTTTGTTCGCGACACCAGGTTCCTTTCGCATTCACAAGCTACCGAGGCTTACAGGTTAAAATGCGTAGCAGTTTTTGATGGGTATTTACGGAATTCGTGAAAAATCCAAGTCAAATTGTACTTCCCCACCTTCTCCGGGAAACACGGAAATCGTTGTAGGCTGTACGGGATCAAAATGTTCATAGGGAAAGGAGGCAACAACTTTTGCTTGATATGGCGGATCATTGGGCCATACGTCACTTCGACGGGCTTGTGCATCAAATCGAACCTGTGTTGGCTTGATCAACCGGTCCCCCTGGTTCAAGACCATATAACTATCCTTCCCAAATTCAGGAGACGATCCAAAGACAGACACACTGACTTGAAGTGCTGACTCCTTCGTAATCCTAACAATATCCTGTTCCGTTGGAGATTCGGCTCGAAATGCATAGTGTGCAGCAAGTACCGCCAATCCCCCAAGTTTTGTCATAAGAAACCCATGCGCATGCAATGTCTCTGGTGATCCAAACCGCCAGTAGAGCTGCGAGGGAGGAGTTTTGGACAGTACCGCCGCCTTTCCCTTCGCAATCGCTGCCTGGACTTGTTCCTGCGTTGGATTTACCACGATGGCAAAAGACGTAGCATTCATCATCAGGATAAACGCAGCAAGGCTAAAAATGAGACGTCGAAAAAATCGGATCATCGATAACGAAATACAATAGAAAAATAATCTCTTGATGGGAATCACAAAACATCACTATAGCGAATTCCCTGATCGTGAAACCACAGGACTTCCAGTCGTAGGCACATCATGTTTACCGTGATACACTTTTACGTCGTACACCTGGAACGTGTTGGGGTACTAAAAGTTAAAGCAATACATCACGTAATAGCCAATTCACTTATTCGAGAAACCAGGTAACGTTCAGCAGAATTGCTATCACGTACACAGCGCAACAACAGACCCGTAGACCCGAAAGTTAATCAGTTTCAAAACATGGAGAAATATTGACAAATTTACGGAAGAGGTGCTAGATAGGCCTTGTCTTTAGTAATAACCGTTTTTCACAACCAATCCTGACATTGGAGTCGGAGGAATTCTCATGGCCAGTCAAGAACCCGCCAAGCGTCAATATGTAAACTTTGCCTACTACAAGGTTGATCCACAATGGCGTCGCCTTCCAAAAGACGAGCGAGATGCGGGTAAACAAGAATTCATTCGATCAATAGAAGAGTATGCGGGAAAAGTGATTGTCGTTCCCTATACCACCGTCGGTATTCGCGGGGATTGCGATTTTCTTCTGTGGCGGATCAGCTATGAGCTTGAACTCTTTCAAGAAATGACCTCGAAAATGCTTGCGACAGGACTAGGACAATACCTCTCAACTCCCTACTCCTACCTATCCATGACGAAGCGTTCAGTGTACGTGGACAATCATACCCATGAAGATCAAGAGGGACGCCGTCTAAAAATTACCCCTGGGCGCTCGAAGTATATCTTTGTCTATCCTTTTGAAAAAACACGGGACTGGTATCTTCTGACCAAAGCCGCTCGACAGGGGATGATGGATGAACATATAGAAATTGGACACCGTTATCCATCAGTCAAACTCAATACGACTTACTCTTTTGGGCTTGACGATCAAGAGTTCGTCGTCGCGTTTGAAACCGACTCTCCAGAGGATTTCCTTGATCTCGTGATGGCACTTCGTGAAGCGGAAGGGAGTCGATATACCAAGCGCGACATTCCAATTTTCACCTGCATTATGAAAAGCCTCAAAGAGATGGTCGATACCTTGGGGGGCTAACCCACGCACCGCCTCGAGCTTTCAATATTCCAGAAGCTACCAGAATATGACAGCACTATCGTCTCGTTTGATCGTTGAAACAACGCTTCACAGCTAGCATATTTACATCTCTGCCGTAGCCGTTCAGTGTCTTCCATCCAGGGGTCACAATTCTACTCTCCCCTCCCCGTCATACTTTCGCAAATCCTCAAGACACGCTACAGCCGTTTCAGTTATGCCGAATCTGCAGGTCGTCGCACTGAATCAGGATTCCCCGACTCTCAATCGCCTGCAGGTCATCCAGGCGAGCACAACCTGTACTGCTCCCCTGAATTCAAGCCACCCGTTCATGTTGTTCGTGCCGAAATTGGTGCGGGCTCCGGTAACCTAACGCTTGATGCGGACGCTCCTCGTTGTACCACCGCATCCACCGAGTAATTCTCTGTCGAGCTTCCT
>BQIV01000019.1 GCA_021604005.1 Nitrospirales bacterium
ATCTTAATGCCGTACTCACCGGGGAGGATTTTACGCAGGATATAGGCCTTGTGCCCTTTGATATTGTCTATGTGCCACGTTCACCCATTGCGGATGTGAACCTCTGGGTCGATCAATATATTCGTAAAAACATTCCCATAAATTTTGGAGCATTTTTCCCGCTGTAACGAATCAATAGTCCCTGCTTTTATTAAAGATAGACGTATCGTAAAGAAATTCTGATTATGCAGATTTTCAGGAAGAAGAGAATAGTGAAAACTCTATATTCCTTTCGCTCAACCCGTCAGCATTTTCAATTGTGCGTACTCTTCTTTTCACTTTCAATTTTAACACTTGGCGTTGGGACCGCACAGTCTTTTGAGTCCGTATCCACAGAACAGAAGACTCAACGTACCGATCTATTAACCGGACAACCGCCAACAAACGCCTTACCTAATCCTTCTTTTGTCGAACGTCAATTGCATGCCTATAAACATGAACTCGCTCAAGCTGAAGCAAAGGTTCAAGCATTTAAAAAATACCATGCCTTCACATCTCTTGCAGATCAACAGCAACTCCTTCTTGAACAAAGAAAAGAATTAGACACCCTCTTAAAGGAAACAGCCAATAATATTAGCGGACTTGATACGAAACTCATATGGCTCAAAAAACAGATCACGAAAATTCCGGCAAAAGTGCCTCTATCAAGCGTGACGAATCAACAACAAATTATTCAAGAGGCCCAAAAAAATCTTCTCGATCTCGAGATTAAAGAACAAGAATATTTAACGAAATATCAAGCCAATAGCCGCGCTATTCAGAGTGTTCAGAAAGAAATTCAGCTTGTTGAGAATTTTTTAAAGAAACAGCAGTCCGCAGAACTTGAAAATATGATAACAACGGGGAAGAATCCTGTATATCAAGAGCTTGAAATTGAAATTCTTCGCACAGAGGCACAACTTGTTTCGGAACAAGCACGTCGGAACGTTACACATAAGCAAATTCTTGAAATAGACAAAGAACTTCAACGGTTGAATCATCTCGAAAAAGAATTTCGGGAACTTCTTCGTACGGTTGAGGCGAGTGAACGTGCCTACGAGGACTATCTTGCGATGGTCGGAACCACGCCGTTACATGATTACCGGATCCAAGTTGGCGATCTACTCGACGTGAAGTTTTTCTTCAATCCTGACCTCAATCAAGAAGCCACGGTGCGACCTGATGGAAAGATCTCGTTGCAACTCATCGGTGAAGTTATGGCTTCAGGACAAACGGTTGAGGAATTAAAAGCTCTCTTAAAGCAACGTTACGAGAATGAATTAAAAAATCCGTCGATTACAGTGATTCTACGTTCATTTACGACGAATATCGATACGCGTTCCCGAGCGACTAAGCATTCTCGATAATTGTCTATGCGAGGATTTTTCAACTACGCCATCTTTCATCGTGCTCTTTTGTGTTGATTGCCTCTCAACATTATTAACGTTTTACTCATTATGAAGAAATACACAAACCCGTGATACCACAACAAGAACAACAGGGCATTTCGCCACAACATGATGGGCCTCACATTAGCTTGCGAGATGTTTTGACTATTCTATTTAAGCACAGAGGAAAGATTTTCGGGGTGTTGATTGGGACGGTGGCATTGGTGACGATTGGTTCTTTTTTAATTCCCCCAACATACGAAGCGACATCAAGTTTGATGGTGAAGATGGGGCGTGAACACATCTATCGTCCCGAAGTCGGGAGCGTCAATCCGTCCGTGTCGTTTGATCAAGAACGCGTCATTGAATCTGAACTTCAAATTATTTCTAGCCGAGATTTATTGGAGCGGGTCATCAAGACCTTGAGTGTCAAAATGATGTACCCTGAGATTGCTGATTCTCCGCCTTCAGATATCTCGATGCTTGAAGCTAGTTTTCTGGAAATGCAGGAGAATTTTCGGGCGACGGGCGTCAAAGATTCTAATGTCATCAACTTGAATTTTCAGCACCACAATCCAGAGATTTCCGCGAAGTCTATTAACCTCTTGATAGACTATCTCTTGGAAAAACATTTGGAGATTTTCAGTAATCCACAATTTGCATTTCTTGAACAGCAAGTCCAGGATTATCATAATAAATTGAAAAGCGCCAAGAGCGCCCTGCAAGAATTTAAACGTCAACATGGGCTATCTTCACTCGAAGAGGAGCAGCATCTTCTTCTCGAACAGCGTAGGAATTTGGATGTGTCCCGTCGAGAAGTGCAGAATGAAAGAGAAGGTCTAAAGAGCAAGCTTGATTCACTCCTCAAGCAAATTGCAGAAGTGCCGGAGTTTGTATCTCATACAAGCCTCTCCGAACGGCAAAAAGTGATCGATGAAGCCAAATCCAATCTCTTGAAGTTACAACTTGAAGAACAGAATCTGTCCACACGCTATAAAGACACCAGTCGTTTCATTGTCAATATTCGAAGTGAAATCCAGATGATTCAGAAATTTATCCAAGAACAAGAATCTGTCCTTAGTGATAAAGTTACGACAACCCAAAATCCTGTCCATCAAGAACTTCTCATTGAAATTCATAAGTCAAAATCTGAATTTCGCTCTCTCGACTCTCGTGTGAAAGCTATTACTGGACAGTTGCAGGAGTTGGATAGAAATTTATCAACACTTGATACATTGGCCAAAGAGCTTGAAGCCCTGCAGTTGGAGGTCGAGTCGGCACAAAAAAATTACACCATTTATTTGAGTAAAGTTGAAGATGCACGAGTTGCTGAAGAAATGGATCATCTCAAGTTAGCGAATATTAGCGTCATTCAACCTGCGGTTGTCCCAGCGGAGCCGATATCCCCCAAAATAGCTTTCAATATTCTGATTGCGGTAATCCTCGGTAGCATTGCGGGTATTAGCTTAGCTTTTCTTTCTGAGTATTTTCAGGGAGGATACACACGCTCGGAACATGCCGCGCGTGCACTCGGACTTCCAACGCTTACAAGTGTTCGTTATCACGAAGATCTTACGTAGGGCTTATGTACCTAACCTTTTACGGTCTCACCAAAAAGCCGTTTCATACGACGCCCGATCCGCGCTTTCTGTTTTCAAGCGCGACCCATCGGGAAGCCTTATCTTCCCTAATCTACGGGGTTGAAGAACGGCAAGGGTTCATTACGATTATTGGTGAAGTCGGTGTTGGGAAAACCACGATTCTTCGCACGTTGCTTGAACGGCTCGATGCCTCGCAAGACCGTGCGGTCTATATTTATAATCCAAATCTAACGTTTTCTGATTTATTGAAATGCCTGTTGAGTGAGCTTGGGCATCACGCAATCGATCAGAGCAGTAGTGCCATGGTTCAGCAACTCCAAGACGTCTTAATTCAAGAATATCAAAAAGGCGGAACCATTGTGTTGCTGATCGATGAAGCTCAGAATATGCCGCTTGCCACGCTTGAAAATTTGCGTATGCTGTCGAACCTTGAGACGACAACCGATAAACTTCTCCAAATTGTTCTAATTGGTCAACCTGAATTGGAAGATTTGCTCAATCAAGATGCGTTGCGTCAATTAAAGCAACGCATCACCATTCGCGCGACGATTCGACCTCTAACCAAAACAGAAAGCTTTGACTATATCCAGTACCGGCTGGCCAAAGCCGGAGCCAAATCTTCTACTATTTTTTCCAAGCCTGCGCTCACATTGATTATTCATGAGGCAAAAGGCATTCCACGACGGTTGAATATACTGTGCGACAATACGCTCCTCACGGGTTATGCCTATCAAGTGAAGCCGATTCCTGGAAAAGTCGCCAAAGAAGTCATTGCGGACCTTAAGGGTACGACAAGCCAAAGACGTAAAACATGGATAGCGGCAGCTATAGTCGCCGGGGTTTTTATTTTCTCGATTCCTTGGATTCGCGCCAATACAGATTTGTTTTGGTTTGAGTCACATAGTGATTCCCTTTCACCCGTACACATCACCCAGAAGGTAATCCCTTCGTCTCAACGAGGCGAATCATCGCTGCCACCTTCCGTGACGCAACCATTAGACATAACTGAACCAATGCCGACACCCGTTATGCCGAAGAATGTTTCAGTACAGAACTCCTCTATGAAACCTTCTCGCATACGGCCTATACCAAAGCAGATCGATCAGAGCACATTGCCGGTTACCCAGATTGAAAATCCGAAAGCTCAAGGACAATCGCTCGACGCACCAACGACGAAACTCCCGCAGGCAGTTCAGCCTCCCCTTCGTCAACGTGAAAGACAGTCTATTCATGCAAAATCATCGAAACAATTACGTACTCAAGAGCCTGTACATCCGTTACAAGATACGGCACGCGTCGGAGAGTCGCCTTTAAAGGTGTATCATGTTAAGCGAGGGGATACACTTGATAAACTCATACGTTCAACGTACGGGAGGTCAAGTCCTCAGCATATCCGTCGTGTCTTAGAGCAGAATCCGCATATACGAAGTGCTAAATGGCTGTTCCCTGGACAAACAATCACATTTCCACGGATTCGTCCAGAGTTGTCTGCCGACTGATCTGTACACCTTATACAAAACTTCATGAATCTTTTATTTTCATTCATACAGAGTGAGACCTTATGAGTAAAGTTTACGAAGCCTTACAGCAAGCTCAAACAGATCGACAGCATGGGAAAGGCCGTCTTCTTCAAGAGCGACCAGAAAAAGAAACGCCACAGATCCTTCCAATACGAGTTCTCGATCAACCGAAGCAAGCTGAAGAGTTCCCAATACAGCTTGAACGGGAAATGCTTCAACTTCACCAAAATCTTTCAAGTTTACTGGATAATAGTAAGAAAAATATCATTCAGTTTCTTGGCTCTCAAGACAATGATGGGACATCAACTATCGTTCGTGAATATGCCAAGGTCTTGGCGATGATATACGGTAAATCCGTTCTTCTTATCGATGCACATCAGGCGCAAGCACAATTCAAGTACTTTGGCGTACACCCTGTCATTTCACTCGAGCAAGCTATTATGGATGAAGAAGACATTCGTGAGGCTGTGTATCAAGTTGGCGAGTCTCAATTATGTATTGCATCACTCTCATCACAGGTACGATCGATAGCCAATCGGGAAGTCTCAGAAAAAAAAGAAAAAGTTTTAACGAGTGCACAATATCGATTTGACTACATCCTCATTGATTCGCCAACTCTTCATTCTTCAATCGATAGCCTCGAGTTGTGCAAGCGGGTGCATGGTGTGGTCGTAGTGATTCAAGCCGAAAAATCCCGTTCCGCAGTTATTGAGAATGTGAAAGAACGGATTGAGAAAAATGGAGGAACGGTGTTAGGCATTGTCTTTAATAAGGAGTTTCATTACATACCGAAATGGCTCTACAAACACCTCTGACATGAAGAAACAAAACATTTTCCAGGTAACAGACCAAGGCGTCCACTCGTAATCATCATTTCCCATCTACTGCGAATTTTATCAATAACCTATTTCTTCCGTACTCTATCTACTGGTGAATCTCACTCTCCTGAGGAATTGTTAATCATGTTCTTTCTACCTCTTTGTCAGATGGTTCGCTCTGTGGTTTTAGCCCTGGTTTTGTGTGGCAGTAGTCTGAGCGCAGAGAGTTATAGTTTTCTTCTAGATAGAGCTGTTGTTTTTTCAGATGAAACAGCAAATTCCACTACATCGTATGCGATACATACCAACACTGAAGCGCTCGACTCTTCGAATGCCATCGCGATAGAACCGGGGACTACCATTCAATTCCTTGTCGAGCGTTATCCACCCGGCACAAAATTTGTTCTAAAAAAAGGCATACATCGTCTTCAACGTATTATTCCCAAAAACGGCAATTCGTTTGTTGGTGAATCAGGTGCGATCTTATCCGGTGCGCGGGAATTGACCGAGTTTATTAAAAAAGGAAAATATTGGGTCATAACCGGTCAAACCCAACAAGGACAAGTGCATGGCAAGTGTCAAAAATTATCAAACGGACACGAGTCTACTGGTTGTAGATATCCGGAAGATCTGTTTCGTGATGATACGGTATTAGTCCAAGTTACAAGCTTATCTGACATTGGGAAGGATAGTTGGTATTTTGATTATAAGAATGATTCAATATATGTAGCCGATGACCCTGTTGGGCATAAAATTGAAACGAGTATTACACGTCATGCATTTGAAGGTGCGGCCAAAGATGTGACGATTCGTGGTTTAATCATTGAAAAGTATGCCAATCCGGCACAACATGGAGCGATCCATGTCAAACACGGACAAAATTGGATTGTCCAAGACTCCGAGGTCAGACTTAACCATGGGATAGGTATTCGATCAGGAGAACGCCTTCATGTTCTACGCTGCCACGTCCATCATAATGGACAACTCGGTATTGGTGGATTTGGTGATAGTATTTTGATTCAACACAATGAAATCTCACATAATAATACACAGCAATTCAGACGAGAATGGGAAGCTGGTGGAACAAAGTTTGTCAAAACACAGAATCTTATTGTCCGTGACAATTTTGTACATCACAACCAAGGGCCAGGACTTTGGACTGACATCGATAATATCAACACTTTATACGAACGAAACCGAGTGGAAGACAATGAGAGAGCAGGGATTTTCCACGAAATCAGTTATGCTGCAATCATTAGAGATAACGTTGTCACAAGAAACGGACTAGGTTTCCCTGTATGGCTATGGGGCTCCGGGATCCTTGTTGCCGCTTCTTCCGATACCGAAGTCTATCGAAATCTTGTTGAGAACAATGCTGACGGAATTGGGGCGGTTCAACAAAAACGCGGGATAGGAAAGTATGGACCCCATCTTGTCAAGAATTTATCGGTACATGATAATGTCGTGAGCATGACGAATGGCAATACTGGACTCGTTCAAGATACGGACGACATGTCCTGCTTTACGCAACGCAACAATCGTTTTGAACACAATACCTACCATCTTCTTGAAAACAGGAAAAAATATTTTCTTTGGATGAATCGTTTTCAAACCTTTCGAGAATGGCAAAGTTATGGGCATGATACAAAGGGGAAATTAGGACACTCCTCTCATGCCTCCAGCACTCAATGAATTTCACAGTTCCCATGGCTTTATCCGTCTAATACCATACATGTTCAGTTTGTAATCACACATTCCTTGTTTCTCTTTCATATCGACCAATTAATAAAGCGGATTGTTGGTAGTTCCACCGGTGTTCAGACCGCTGAATATTTTCAGGAGCTTACTCCTTCAAAGAAATGATTTTTCTGTGCTCAAGTCCTTTGCAACTCCATACACCATACTCAAGAATCATTATTATCCAACATCTTATGTTTCAACAATAGAGACATCGATCTCGTGACCCGAGGAATTTTCTGCATCTTTCATGGGTAATATTTTCCTCTCATACGCCTATCGCCTTCACTCATTGATCATCTCGATTCAAACAACTTGCGTTCCGCAACTTCATCATTCAACTCAAGTTTCAACACGTCTTGCTTGCCACATTATCAATTTTCCTTGTTGTTCCTGATACATAAACCGTCAGTCTGAATAACGTGACTTCGTTCACATCTTCGCGTTCACTCCGTGCCCAAGAAATACTTCGTGCATGGCATTAGTTGTGCACACAGCGATTGTTTCAACAACTCCATCACACCGCCAAAAGAACGCGAGAGCAAAGGAGATTGAGAATCGTTATGAAGAAATGCGCGCAGCACCTCAATGGTTATATGATCATCGTCATACTTTTGGGGGGTATGGTGACCTCTTTACCCGAATCCCACGCGTCAATCGTGATTCACCCAGGAAACAATATTCAAACTTTCGTGAATGCCCACCCTGAAGGAACGACGTTTCTCTTGCAACCCGGTGTCTATAGAGGACAACAGATTGTTCCGAAATCCGGAAACAGCTTTATCGGTGAATCCGGAGTCATCCTTTCAGGAGCGGCTTTATTGAGAGACTTTTCCCCTAAAGGCAACCGTTGGTCGACGCCGTATCGATGGTCGTTCGGCCAACCTCATGGTCTTTGCAAAATCCAAGCAAATGGTCAGCGTCAAACGGCATGTCAATTTCCCGAAAATCTATTCATCGACGGGAAAATATTAACCCAAGTGACCCGCCTATCAGAGGTAAGACTAGGAACATGGTTCCTTGATCGTACTCATAAAAAAATATACATCGCCAACAATCCTCGAAATCAAAAAGTTGAAATCAGTGTGATTCCGCATGCATTTAGTGGAAAGGCAGCGAATGTTACGATCAAAAACCTGATCATTGAAAAATATGCAAATCCGGCACAGCAAGGTGCGATACACGGTAAAGCCAGCGCAAACGGGCATGTAAGCGATGGCTGGCATATCCAAGGCGTTGAAGTACGATTTAATCACGGAACTGGAATTCGGGTTGGACATCGCATGAAATTGATTGCTAACCATATTCACCATAATGGTCAATTAGGTATTGGTGGAAGTGGAGACGATATCGTGGCAGAAAACAATGTGATCGCGCTTAATAATACACAGGGATTTAGTACAGGTTGGGAGGCAGGCGGTGTAAAATTCGTTAAAACAAAAAATGTCGTGATTCGAGGGAATGTTATTCAACAGAATGTTGGGCCGGGTCTCTGGATAGATGACGACAATATCAACACGCTCTACGAGGGCAATCGAATCCTTGACAATACTCATGCTGGAATTATCCATATGACCAGTTATGCAGCCATGATTCGCAACAATTGGGTCAAAGGCAACGGATATGGATTTTCAAAATGGCTGTGGGGATCAGGAATTCTTGTCCATTCCTCACCAAATGTAGAAATATACGGCAACACGCTGATTCACAACGCAGATGGCATTTCCGCCATTGAACAGAAAGCCGGAACGGGCAAATACGGCCCGTATGAGGTCCGCAACTTGTTCGTACATCACAATCACATTGCGATGAACACTGGCCAATCAGGAGTCGTTCAGGACACGGGCAATACCTCATTGTTTGGAAGCCGCAATAATCGGTTTCAAAATAACACGTACGTCATTCCTGATGACGCCAAGTTTTTTCGATGGTCGGACCGCCGGATGACTCCGTCCGAATGGCGTACGTTTGGACACGATGTGAATGGCCGGTTCTTTATTCGTCAATCGCGCACCATAGACGAAGAGTTGGCTGTCCCCATCAGGCCAGGACAAAACATTCAGGCCAAAGTTGATCAGCATCCCGAGGGCACGATTTTTTTGATTAAGTCGGGGCTACACCGTTTTCAGCAGATTGTCCCGAAAAACGGAAATACGTTTTTGGGAGAAAACGGCGCGATTCTCTCCGGAGCCAAACGGTTAGCCACATTTACACGCGAAGGACCGTACTGGGTCGCCCATAATCAAACCCAACAAGGTGATGTTGAATCCTTGCAAACAGCCTGCATGGTACTGGAGTCTGGGGCACAAGCACATGGATGCCGATATCCAGAGGACTTGTTTCTTGATAACACACCGTTGCTTCAGGTAACTCGCCTCGATCGCGTGAAACCAGGGAAATGGTTTTTTGATTACAAGAATGACAAGATTTACCTGATTGACAATCCTGTAGGACATAAAGTCGAGACAAGTGTCACCCCTCATGCGTTTTTCGGCAACGCTAACAATGTCACGATCAAAAATTTAATCATTGAAAAATATGCCAACCCTGCACGACAAGGAGCCATTCATGCCCGAAAAGCTTTTCATGATCCTCAAGGACAAAACTGGAGGATCGAAAACTCGGAAATACGGCTCAATCATGGATGGGGAATCAGGGCCGGAGACGCCATGGAAGTTTTCAATTGTTATGTTCATCATAATGCGCAACTCGGGATCGGTGGAACTGGGAAGAATATCAAACTTCAAGGTAATGAAATTGCCTTTAACAATACACAGGATTTTAGTTGGGACTTTGAAGCAGGCGGGATCAAATTCTTGAAGACACGTAACTTACAGGTAATTGGCAACCTCGCCCATCATAATGTCGGATGCGGGCTCTGGACCGACATTGATAATAGAAGTACGCTTTATGCGGGTAATCACGTATTCGATAACGCACGATGCGGCATTTATCATGAAGTAGGATTTTCTGCGTTGATCCAGCACAATTTGACAGAGCGAAACGGCTTCGGCTATCCACTTTGGCTTTGGGGGTCCGGAATCGTTGTGTATTCTTCACCTAATGTTGAAGTCCGTTATAATCTTGTCAGCAATAACATGGGAGGCATTGCCGGTATCCAGCAAAATCGATTGAATTCTCAGGGAAGCGCGTTACTACGGAACCTTCACGTGCACCACAATTTCATTTCTCTCAGCAAAGGAACTGGACTTGTGTATGACAGACCTCATAATAATGCCGTGTTCACTTCTCAAAATAATCGATTCGAAAACAATAATTACATACTCGGTGACAGCAAAAAACCGTTTCGTTGGTTACGGGCACTTCATGCAGAAGACGAATGGCAAGCATTCGGCAATGATGTGAAGGGAACCTTTTCTCGAATAGAAGCAGGCCATTCACCGTAACACGTGTTCAAGGTACGACTTTGAACTCCAAGGCTTGTTTGTATATCTCCATCAATTGTCGATAATTCTGATCTTCAGAGTAGTTGTGTACGTACTCCGCGCGCGCGCCTGCCCGCATTTTTCGCTGTAATGCTGTATCCTCTAGGTATATTCGAATCTTCGCGCACAAGTCTTTTGAATCCTTTGGGTGAAAGTAAAACCCTGTTTTAGTGTCACGAATGAGACTTTCCATCCCTCCAATTCTGGCTCCAATCACAGGCAACCCGACGGCATAGGCTTCAACAATCGTCATGGGAAACCCTTCATACCATTCAGACGGGAAAATGAGTACGCGTGCCCTTTTCATTAACTGAATGACTTCATCCCGTGTGCGACGACCCAACCAATCTATTGCTCTGTTATTTTGAGAAGCGAGTCTCATGAATTCATGTTCAGGCCCATCGCCAACAACCTTTAAGGGAAGTATAGGTCCTAAGTGCTTCCAGGCCCGAATTAGGGTTGCGATCCCTTTCTCCGGAGTGAGTCTCCCGACAAAGAGGGCATACTGACCATCGCCATCCCCCATTCCGGGATCTGGGGAAATGAAATTCGGCTTCACGGCCAATTTCTCTGGTGGCAGTCCGCCATCAATAAACTTTTGGCGAGCAAATTCAGTTAAGGCAATGAATCGATTAACTCCACGTAGGCCGCCACGTTGATTACGGTGAATCCATAACATCGATGCAACTACAGCACTGGCTGCGTGGCTATTGCGATAGCATCGATGGATGATGCCTGGCCACGGCATAGAACGCTTGAGGCATTGTTCGCAAACCGACCCATTACGAAAGAAGATGGCATTGGGGCATAAGAGGCGATAGTTATGAAGCGTTTGAATCACGGTGCAACCTTCATCTCGAGCCACTTGGCAAGCCTGAGGAGACAGCAAGGGAAAAGTGTTGTGAAAATGAACAATAGCGGGTTTAACGGTACGAACCTTTTCCACAAAGTCTTCATAAACCGCCGAACCCCACAGAGAGGTCCGGATTAGTTGTAATGTAGTTAAATTCTTCACCTGGTCATTGTGAACGGTAAATCCACTCACATCATGTCCATGTTTCTCGAGCAAGTGATATTCGTCATGAAACACCTGATCCTCACCACCTGGCTGTTGATAATAATTATGGACAAGAAGTATTTTCACTCGAGAGCTATTATCCCTTTTCTTGCGCTAGCATTGGGGGGGGGGTGATCATACTTTGTTTTATAAGCAACTGCTCATAACCACGCTTTTGTAGCAAGGTAACTGCAAACCCAAACCCCATGATCGACCAAAACCAAATCCCCCCTTGTGGGCCTTCTAGATACACATCAAAACTGGAATTGATCATGCATGCGCTCCAATATGCAAGAACCCATATACTGAGTTTTTTGCATAAATCCTGATGATATTTTGATGATTGCACATAGACATAGACCATTTGTACGGCAAAACCTATTTGAAGCAGTACCCACAAAATGAATCCAGGAACTCCTGCTCGCGCTAAAATGGTGAGATGTCCATTGTGAGGACTTCTTAGTGGAGCCCCCTCTTCAATAACTTGAAAACCGTCGGCATCAGCCAAATTGACCCCAAACCCTTTTCCAAGCCAGAAATACTTTCCTCCAAAAGTGTACTGAATAATAGCCTCCCACCAATTCAACCGCCATTCCTTTGTCCCTTTCAGTTCGCTTACATTGACATCCTCACTACTAAGAATACTCACAACATTCTCCAGCGCTTGACGAGTGGAAACCTTGCGGACATCTCCAATATCGACTTCAATATTCATCACGAACCCTAAAAACCCCAGAAACAGACATACGAGGACAGGTTTGCCCCATCGCCCCAAAGGATACATCAGAAAGACAAAACTTAAGGAAATCACAACCATGAGAAATGAGGATCGAGATTGTGTCACGAGAAGGAAAAACCCGAACAACCACAGGATCCAATAGCCCCACTCGCGGACATTCACATTCAACACATCATTGGGTTGTCTGATTGTCTGATGAATGTTAAGAATAAGAAATGTTGCAATGCCTGTTAAATGCACAGCCGCATCACCCGGCTTAAATCCTTGAAACAGCAGGACATCTTCCCCGAAAACTTTTGAGCCAATCGTGATAACGGGCACCCAGATGAGGAACGGCACGATACATTTGCTATAGAGTGAAGGAACATAAGACGTCCAAGCAGTTCGATATAACCCTGCAACAATCAAGACACTAAAAATGAAGTACCCCCAGATCACGCCATCTCGCAACGCGGTGATTCCATATGTTTCAAGATATGGGATCGTTCGAATGCACCCCCATAAGGCGTAGATAACAAGAAGCAGAACAAGCGGTAGTCGAAAGATCGGTGCCACAATCTTTCGTCCCGCTATAAAGGCCAGCATTCCCAGCCCCAGCACCATCTCTCCCACAAACAAAGGTGGGATGCCAATATAAGCAAATGTGCGCCCGAAAAATGCATAGCCCACCAACAGTACACCGAGACTTCCGAGAAACCACTCTGTTAAATAGTTTTTGGCCCATAGCGCGACTCCTGTTAGCAAAAGACCAGCGGTCAGAATCACCGCCCCGTACGCCGCGTCGAACAAAATGACAAGGCTCAGGGCTAACGCGATGAACAGCGTCATACCCCATTCCCATGCACGAACGTTCATCATTAATCAGCAGAAGTCAATGGATTAACACTGTACGTGAACAACAAAGAGCGCACGCCGGAGTATTGGACAGGAGAGAGATGGAAGTACCTCAGACGTGCCCTATTGACAACGTGAACAGAGAGCAGTCTCATCTGAGAATATCAGGTGTGTTAAATGTTTTGGCATTGATATGACGTCAAACATGCCTCCCATTGTTCGGGAAGACGTCCTCCCATCAATTCTTTAATCTTAATGATTTCGTCGTGATAATATTCCTGAAGCATCTTATCCATTTCCTGTCCTATTAGATCATGGCTTGACGGCCTCAACAAGGATCGCTCAAATTTGTCTAGAGATTGCTTCATGTTTACCAGTAATGTATTTCCGAATAATTGTCGAATCAAAGCTTTTGTCCTGCGATTGGGGAAAAGCCGAAACTGAATAATGGCCCGGCTCAATGATGGAACAATAGGCAAGGAGGCTTTATTTTTACTCATTGCAGCAGACGGCGGTATAAAGGAAGTCCCAATATCAAGAAATTGAAAAACCTTTTGCAGCCATTCGTTCGGTTGCCTGGCTAAATCTTCGAAGAAGATAATCTGAACCTGCTCCTTTCCAAACATTTGAAGATACCGAGAGAGATGTTCAGAATAAAGACCGGAAAAGAGATAACGATCGGTGAAGCCAGGATTCGATGACTCTTGGCCTTCTAATTGCTGAATGATGGCCTCCTTGAATGTACGCCTCTCCAACCCTAGCCGTTTGTGATAGATGTAATCTGACTTTGCACGAGCAATGGGTTCTCGAATCGTAACAATCAATTTCAGTGAAGCGTTATGCTGTTTTAGACGTTCTGGAACGTGCGGATGGTATAAATAGCAGGTATGACAATTTCCGACCTTTAAGTTTTTTGTAGAATCCCAATCGTTCTGATAGTAAGAACGCCAATATGATTCACCCAACGCATACGCCTCTTCCTCCGCAAACAAGTCAATCTCTTTGTCATACGGAAGACACAATTCTGGATGACTACGTAAAGCCGCATACAGAGAAGTGGTGGCACATTTTCTAGCCCCCAACAATATGAAGTCAAATTTCAATTTCGGAGGTGACATGTCTTTCACTTACTCTCACCCTACCCCTTCCATCATACATATCCCAACGGGATATCGTCATGATCCTGAAAATTGAACGGTTGTGTTAATGACCGGAGAATATTTTCCGATCAATCGTGTGAGTGTTTTGTAAAAATATACACGCTGGAAATCCGTTTTCGATGGTGGGAAAATTGGTGACGGTGGAACTTCTTGATCAATCACGACACTCATACTGCGCAGAATATTCATCACGGCTGTTTGGTTGGTGAGATCATTAAAGTCAAATTGATGAGGATGATAGGGTCCCCAAAATTCATGAAAGCGCTCTTTCTCTTTTAATAAAGAATCGTAATCATCCGCGTAAGAAAAGTTTTTCAATGAACGGTAGACCGAACGTGCAGGTCGTGTTGGCTGCATGATGTACGAACAACTGGCGAGTTCTTTAATCGTCTCAACCGCAGATGCATCGTGTTGACATTGCGGAAAATGAGTTTTCAAGACATAGGTTCCACATGAAAATAATTTTTCTTTTGGCAACCTATTTGTGAGATACACATCTAAATCAACATACAACGGAGAGTTTCGATATGCAGAAAAATTATTTAAGAGTAGATCGATTAAAATATGGGTCCCACTCCGCATTAAAGAAGAAACGATAATCGGTCGGCCTACCTTTGACTGCTTCAAGATTCCTGGTGGAGCAACCGTCTTCGAATTATTATGCGGGAGTATTTTCGATGCCAGTTGAAAAATTTTAGGCTTTGCTGCAGTCATATGTTGATCACAAGAGGCTCAGGTTATATTCTCCAGATAACAAAGACGAAGTATCACGAAAAACCAAAAACGCTCAGACCGCAAATTTCGCATAACCCCATTCAAAACAGCTGGGCTTGCGTCGTGATAATCACGGCATGATGTTTTCCCCACATCTTGGAGGTTTGCTCATATTCAGGACATCCTCATTACCATTTCGAATTGCGCGATATGCATAATTTCCCATACAAAATCCTGTTATAGCTAATGCGGCGAGCATTACGTATGCCGCCCCCCACACGTCCCAAATCATCACAACCCCAATTCCGACGAAAAGAATAAAGATCATTGAGAGACCATTTGCTTTAAAGACGAGATTAGGTTTTTCTATGGCTAACAGCACAAGTCGGAAAATAAAGGTTACTCCATAACACATAGCGGTAAGTCCAATCACTCCCATCAGTCCTGCATATTCGGTATACTTTCCCTGATACAACCATTCCAATAAATGTTCGCCTCCCTGTTCAAGTATGAACCAATACAACCCTGTACAGATACAAACACCTGCAACCATTCGGAAGACCACAGAAGCAAATTGCATCGATCCACGGTGCCTGACAAGAAAAGGCAGGATGATGCTGATCAGGCCAACAGCCAGATGAGTCACTGGCAAATAGAAATTCTGTAAAGCTCGAAAGGCTGCTGCCGCCTCCATTCCACCCCAAATCGGCAATAAAAAGTAGTAAATATTCCCTATGGCCCACGCCATGACACCAGTGCCTATCAACCAGCGGCCATAATTCCAATGTTCGCGAACAGCCTGTCGATATTCGGTCCATCTCCGGAGTACGAATGCAAGTCGCAGTCGAACAATCATCCATCCGGCACTAATTAGACTTGAAACTCCCATAATGCCCAACGTGGTCACCGGAGATAGTAAATCATTCTGGACCAGTATTATAGTCATACTTAAGAGAATAACCGTGTATCCCAATCCTGCACGACCAGCCAGGCTACCATCTGAACATAAATAGCTTGCACGACGCAGCAGCCATTGCAAGAGGATAAAAGGACTGACACAAGCTAGTGTCAACAGGCAGACAGCGATACCCTGTTTATTGACTACCACGAACAGAGCGGCCGTAATCGTAAAAAATACGCTAATGCTTAAACACACGAGGAAATGACCAAGTAACGCGGCTTCTAAATATTCAAGCATACGCTCCTGATATCGGCCTGCTCCGAAAACAACAAGTGGCTGGACCAGCAAAGCAGAATGAATCGTACCGAATAAAAGGAAAGCGCCATAGCTGACAGTAAACACTCCATATTCACTTTCGCTTAACCAGCGAGCGAGAAGAAGGTTAACCAAAAAATTCGAAACAGCGAAGGACCCGTGATCAAGAATTGCCCACCCGGCCTTCTCCATCCAATAAAAAAATGACTTCACGTTCAATGCACTTCAAATAAATGAAATACCATCCACACAATCAAACTGCAAGTAATCGTTAATTACTGCGTCTAGGTCTAGGCAACACATATTCCCCCCAAATCATGTTCCATCTATTCTACCTGGATGACTTGCTGATACAGCCTGTCAAGAAATCTTGCTTTTCGGTCCCAACTGTACTCACTGATGACACATTCGCGCCCAGCCTGTCCCATCTGTAGACGTGCGTTCTGATTCCCGGCCATAAATTTCATCGCAGTAGCTGCATCGTTGATGACCTGTACTGGGGTCGTAGCTGGCAGTTTCAAACCAGTTTTTTCGGATATCTGCATTGATGGGCCACCTATATCTAAACAAATAACGGGACATTGTGCAGCCATGGCTTCCAGGCAGACGGTTGGAGAAAAGTCGTGCAGGCTTAAATGAACGAAAACGTGCGATGCCAATAATTTTTTAAACGTTTCTTCTCGTCCCAGATTTCCAAGAAACTGGACACGATGGTTAACATTGTGATGTTTTGATAATTTTTGCAGGCGAGCCCGTTCAGGACCTTCGCCTATAATCCAATATTCGGCACCATCGATATTCGCCGCGGCAAAAGCTTGAATGCCGAGATGGACTCCCTTCCAAGAGAGTAATCGGGCAATGCTAATAAACCGAAGATCTTCGTTGCGAACCTCACTCGTGGTTCTTGTTAAACTATCAATTTCATGATTATTCATGCCGGTTTGTCCAGGAAAAAAAATGATCCGTTTGGCTCCAAGTGCTTTCACGCGAGTACGAGTTTCTAACGTTGGCGATAAAATTACCTTCGCATTTCGAATCGTCGCTCGAACCAAAGGATCACATTCACCGAAAAACCTCACCGCCATACGAACATATTCATACATGAATCCTCTCAGACCAAAACTCGGAAAAAACGAGGAAGGAGCTGATTCTCCACCTCCCACTGGACCAAAAATAAATGGAATAGGCAACATAGAGAGTAAGCTCGGTGTCCAATAACGACCGAGCGTAAGGTGATGGGCAACATCAAACAGGACTTTACGGTGCAGACGAAGGACTACATTATAAGCTCCAAGCTGCCAAAGGTAATAATGTAGTTGTATACCTCGCTGCCCACGGTGCCACCATTGATGCGCCCAAGAGGGTAGATCATGGTAGATGAAATGAAGCCCTGATACAGGACTCTTGGCTAATTCTTCTTCAATGGGTCGTTGGTAATAGTTTTGAGTAAGGACCCAAACATCGTGAAACTGGGCCAAGTGATAAGCCATGTTCCATCCAACTCCTGGTTCCGACCCCTTCCCGGGACAACACGTATAGGATGAAAGCAACACTTTTAGTTTTTTCACGAGTGATTCTATTCGATTATCCTGCCAACACGTAACCTGTTGCCAATAGTCGAGTGGGGAAGCTCAGAGGTTCAAGATTCACCAATACATTACGGTCGTCAGTACACCTCTTAAGCTTGTGTATTAAAAGAGTGATTTCGGTACTCACTGCTCCTACAAAAGAACATGTCGTATGGATAGCCGATTACTCGTTTGAACGGACTGTTTTCATTCCTTATAATAACACTAAGGATTAAACCTAAGGTGAAAACTCCCAGCAATTCGATTGACGATAAAGGAAGTAGGAACTTTCCATCTTCTCTCCATATACTTTATCTTAATCATTATTTGAACCGGTCTGAAAGCGAACAAGGGACCTGGGGGCAAAAGT
This sequence comes from Nitrospirales bacterium, assembly GCA_021604005.1. Lineage (GTDB taxonomy): Bacteria > Nitrospirota > Nitrospiria > Nitrospirales > UBA8639 > JAGQKC01. The sequence continues at coordinate 18,187 of BQIV01000019.1, forward strand.
TTGTTAACGAACTGCGTAGTCTCGGAGTACGGGTTACGACAATTCCCGAGGTTTCAAGCAACGAACACCATACAGACCTCCATTCCTCCTCGCAAGCCGGGACACTGCAAGTATTGATTCAAACTCATGCTCCACGTTGGCTTCAGCACCTACTGATTGAACCGATTGCTATTTTGCGCGGGATCCAAAACACCTATACCGGATGGAGGCAAGTCAAATCTATGACCTGGCTTTCTCCTGACGTGATCTATGGGAGAGTACTGTATTGCGATTGGACGCCATTGTTAGTCGGGTTAACCTTAAAATGTCCAATCATTCTCGAAGTGCATTCTCCCCATTATTTAGAACGCTCATTTCGAGGATGGAGAAAGTCTCGTCTCCTGCGAATGTTAGAACGTCTGCAATGGCGTCGAGCTAAATTTATCCGTATCGTTTCAAAGCCAATGTTGAGAATTATGGCAGACGAAGGAGTCAACCCTCAACGAATTCGTTTCATTCCTTATGGAGTCAATCTTGTACCGAGACGCCAAGTTGCTCGTCGAACCTCAAAACAGCCGTTGACCATTATTTTTGTTGGAAGTTTTTATTCCTATCATGGAGTTTCAAGCCTGCTTCATGCATTTGCGCGTGTACGGAAGCAAATTCCTTATGCACGGTTAGAATTAATCGGCGATGGATTAACTCGTCGTTCGGATGAACAACTCAGCAAGAATTTAGATCTCGAAGATGCCGTAACTTTTTACGGCTGGCTTCCGAGAGAAACGATGTTGAGTCATATACACCTCGCGGATATAGCCGTTGCCCCATTTCTGGCCTTAGAACCATTCTATTTTGACCCGGTAAAACTTCTCGATTATATGTCGACAGGTGTTGCCATAGTGGCATCAAATCTTGAACGAATTGTTGAAATGCTTCAAGAAGGTCGGGGCGGATTACTTTTCCCGGTTGGAGATACAAATGCCCTTGCCTCTTCCATCATCGAACTTGCGAGCAGCCCAGAACTTTGCAATCGGTTGGGCGAAGCGGCGCAAGCCATTTTGATCGAAGAAGGGTATAGCTGGGAAAGAACGGCCATACGTATCAAAAAGCTATGCGAAGAAACAACAGCCACGTGATTCGTGAGCTTCCCATCTACTCATGTCGAGGATGTAGCCAATGACCCTCACTGTACGAGAGTCAACCTCTTCACTCTACCCAACTTAGAGCCATTCTAAAAGTCACAATTTCACCTTGCCAGCGATAGAATATATGCACACGCCTCAATGTTTAGAGGCCATGGCCTTCTTTAGCAAATCATGTTTCCATGATCGCATTCCATAGTGCAAACGATATTCGGTGACGTAATAATTCATCGTTGCTTTGAGCGTGCTAACCATATCCCATTCAGGCTCCCACCCAAGCAAACTTTTGGCTTTGGTAATATCCGGAATACGTCTATCTGAATCTTCGTACCCTTTTCCGTAAAAATCTTCAGACGATACGTCTATAATTTCAGGAAGTTCCGGCATCCCCTCTTGCCACATGTCATTCGCATAAATGTCCTTCATTAAGACAGCTAAATCTTTAATGCTTGTTTCATTGTGTGGAGAACCAATGTTGAAAATTTCTTGATCACAAACTCTATTAGGATTTTGGACGATTCGGTAAATAGCTTCGATCGCATCGTCAATGTAGGTGTAGCATCGTCGATGATTCCCTCCGTCGACGAGCTTCATTTGGCCTCCATGAATCAACGCATCCATGAAATAAGAAAACACTCGCGGAATGCCATCTGTTTCATTCAACAGATAGTCAATTTTGGGACCAATAAAGTTAAATGGACGGATGATACTATAATTAAAATCTTGCTCTAGACCATAGGCATGTAAGATACGTTCTAGCAATTGTTTGGCAGACGCATAAATCCATCGATGTTTTTCAATTGGCCCCATGATCAAATTTGTGTGATCTTCGGAAAATGTTGCATGGGCAGGGTCATCGGGATTAACCAAATTACCATTTAGAAAACTTGCCGGAGTCTTGCCGTAGACCTCACAGGTTGAGAATTGAATAAGACGTTTGTTGAGCATTTGACATGCTTTGGCGATTTTTAAATTTTCCGTAAAGTTGAGCTCAAAAACTTCGAGAGGCATTTTCACGTAGAGGCCTGGATTAGCATATGCAATCAGATCGATGACCACATCGGCATCTTTGACATGCTCTTCGAGTCCCCAATTGTCTTCGCGAATGTCTTGTTTCAATAGGGTTAGTCCAGGCTGTCCAATCAATTCCGAAATTTTATCGTCATAGTAATCCACAACCATCACAGAGTGGTTTTCATGTAGTAACCGCTCTGTGAGATGTGACCCTATAAACCCTGCACCACCAAGACTTAGGACTTTCATTCGAGGCCTCCTCGTTGAATACAACACCCGCCATGACGATAGTCGCTAGTGTGTCTATCGATCAATAGTACGGGCCGCACCGATATTGTTTCAGGGATTAGACTTCACTAGCACTATCTTTGTACATCAATTTTTTAAATAAAATGGCATTCGTAATAAAGTACCGCCGTGACAATCTTTTCGGTTCACTCTACAAACGAAGCAACCATTCGAAGCCACGACTTTGCATCCATGCCGGTTCCATTTATGGAATAGTAACCTATTGTCTCATCTTAGCAGCTTGCATGACGCGGTCAACTGCCTCATCATAATATGTGGTTGTGGCAGCAACCCCAAACAAGCATCTTTTCTACGCTCTCTTGATGTCAGGCGATAGTGTTCATCATTCCCATCTGACAGACCATTTGACAATAATATTCGTATGTTTTTTGGATACCGTCTCTGAGAGAAAAACGGGGTCGCCATCCCAATTGGTGTAATCGCGAAATATCAAGCACTTTCTTCATCGTTCCATCGGGTTTAGTCGTATCCCATTGAACATGGCCTTCAAATCCTACAATCTGTTTAATCATCTTAACTAATTCACGAATAGTCAGTCCCTCTCCCGTTCCAACATTGATGAGGGGACCAGTGTGATAGCGAATGAGTTTGGTGTAAGGTTCTGTGGGCAAATTCATTAAGAGGACACAGGCTTCAGCGCAATCATCAATATAAAGTAATTCACGCTGAGGGCGTCCCGTACCCCAAATGGTAACGGACGTTCCTTGCTCACAACCCTCATGAAACTTTCGAATGAGTGCCGGTAATACATGATTTGTTTCAAGATCAAAGTTGTCACCCTCGCCATATAGATTTGTCGGGACCACGCTGAGGAATTGTGTCCCATACTGTCGATTATAGGCTTCACACATTTTCACGCCCGCAATTTTGGCGATTGCATAGGGTTCATTCGTCGGCTCAAGGTATCCACTAAGCAAATGCTCCTCTTTCATGGGTTGTGGACATTCTTTTGGATAAATACAGGAACTTCCCAAGAAGAGCAATCGTTTCACGCTGTGGCGATAGGCGGCATCTATCACATGCGTCTGAATCATCAGATTCCGAAAGATAAATTCTGCCGGATACGTGTGATTCGCCAAAATTCCTCCGACTTTGGCTGCTGACAAGAAGACATAGTCCGGTTGCTCCTCTTGAAAAAACTGTTCAACTTGGGCTTGCTGAGTTAAATCTAACTCTTGACGAGTTTTGAGAATCAAATTGCGATATCCCCTAGCCACCAGGTTTCGCACAAGAGCGGATCCCATCATGCCTGTATGGCCTGTCACAAATATTTTACTCTTGAAATCCATCATGATCCTTCATCCGAGAAAATCAATGTCCTCAAATCAAAATAGCCACTCGTCTTCATATTGACGAATTCTCAAGGTTTGCAAACACATGGCATAGAGAAACTTGGGGTTGTTTGTCAGGTAACGTTTCCATAATCGCCGTGGTTCGGTGAGAAGGCGGAAGAACCATTCAAGGCCGGAGCGTTGCATCCAATGCGGGGCCTGTTTTTTCAGCCCTGCATGAAAATCAAATGCGGCTCCAACACCAATCAGAGCTGTGGCCGTGAGCTTTCCCTGATGCGCAGCCATCCACCGTTCTTGTTTCGGGGTACTCATTCCTACCCAAACAAAATGTGGTTGTTTCTCATTAATCATGTGTAGAACCGCTTCATCTTCCTGCGCCGTCAATTCTCGAAAAGGCGGACAGTGGGTGCCCACCACATTTAGGCCTGGAAAACGATGGATAAGACGATCGGCCAACGTTTGGGCGACGCCGTCGGCTCCGCCATAAAAAAAATGCCGGTATCCATATGCTACTGAATGTTGGCAGACACGTAAGAGTAAATCCGGCCCGTACACACGATGGACATTCGAAAAACCTTGCCACCGGCTAATCCACACTAACGGCATTCCGTCAGGCGTGACAAGCCCAGCCCGATTATGGATATCACGAAGACGGCTATCTTGCTGACTTTCCATGATTCCATGAACGCCTGTAATACAGACATAGTGGTGTTCTTTATTTCGAATCCACTGGTCAAATATGTCGATGGCCTGAGTCATATTGATAGCACTCACTCCGACACCAAGCACATTCACTCGTGAAATCACTTGATCATTCATTTGTTCAAGATCACCATCGTCTGTTTAATTTTTCATTTCCCTTAACGCCTAGCTTGCGACGCTGGTAGCAGCCGCGACAACCTCAGTCACCGCGTTGGCCCCATGTTGTTGTTCTTGAACTTGCTGTTCGATCCAAGGATAGGTCCTGGCAAACCCTTCTTCCAGTGAAATGCTTGGCTCCCAGTCCAGAATCTGTCGCAACAACGTATTATCAGAATTTCGACCCCGTACCCCTTGCGGACCGGGAATATGTTTTCGTTGTATCGATACACCGGCAACATTGGCAATGATGTCAGCCAGCTGATTGATCGAGACCATCCGGTCTTGACCAAGATTGATGGGGTCAGAAAATTCTGATTTCATGAGCTTAATCAATCCAGTGACGCAATCATCAATGTAGCAAAAGGATCGCGTTTGCTCCCCATCTCCCCAAATTTCGACTGTTGCGTCACCAGTCATTTTGGCTTTGGCAATCTTTCGACAGAGGGCGGCTGGAGCCTTCTCTCTTCCTCCATCCCATGTTCCTAAAGGACCGAAAATATTGTGGAAGCGTACAACTCTCGTTGATAAATCATATTCATCCCGATAATGCATGCAGAGGCGTTCGATGACTAACTTCTCCCAGCCATATGCGTCTTGCGGAAATGCGGGATACGCATCGTCTTCTTTGAGAGGAATAACATCGGTATCGGTCTGCCGATGTTCGGGGTACACGCACGCAGATGAGGTGAACAGATATTTACCCACACCTTGCACACGCGCGGCCTCAAGGCTATGGGTATTAATGAGTATATTGTTGTGCAAAATCTCGGCATGATGATTGGAAATGAACCCCATTCCTCCCATGTCGGCAGCTAATGCATACACTTCATCGATCGACTCAGAGGCTTTCAGGCAGTTTTCCCAGCGCCGAAGATCCAACAAGAAAAACTCATCGGCATCCGTTTCCGCGTATTCAGGATTTTTGAGATCTACCCCACGAACCCAGTATCCCATCTGTTTTAGCGCGGTAACTAAATGGTGGCCGATAAATCCTCCAGCACCAGTCACTAAGACTCGATCCTTACTCATTCGATCCTCCTAATCGTTATTGAATGATGATTCTGTTCAAAAAGATACAAGGTCATTCTGCCCTTTGATAGGAAAATGGCAATTGTTTATGCCGCTCCCGTTCCTTTCAAGACTACCGGAATTGTTTTCAAAAGAATTTTCAAATCAAGCCACAGCGTCCATTGATCAATATATTGCATGTCGAGTTCCATCCATTTTTCAAACGAAAGCCGGCTTCTCCCATTCACTTGCCACAAGCAGGTGATCCCAGGGGGAACACTGAAACGTCGACGGTGCCAATCTTCGGTAAACTCTTCAAAATCTCGAATGGGTAACGGACGAGGGCCGACGAGGCTCATGTCACCCTTTACGACATTCCATAATTGTGGGAGTTCGTCGATGCTTGTCTTACGCAGAAATCGTCCCAACGATGTGAGCCGTGGATCATCTTCAATTTTGAAGGCTGCTCCTTGTACTTCATTGAGATGCTCAATCTCTTTGAGCATTTTTTCTGCTCCGGGAACCATTGTTCGAAATTTAAAGAGGCGAAATTGCCGTTTATTGCGGCCAATCCGTTCTTGCGCGAAAAAGACCGGACCGTTATCCGTGAGTTTAATGGAAATGGCAATGCCGACAAAAAATGGCAGTAACATCACCAGGAGAGGCAACGACACCGCAATGTCGATAATTCGTTTAAAGAAAAAGGCTTGGTCTCCAAGAGCTCCAGGTTGAAGAGTCAAAAGAGAATGCGTTCCAAAATGCTCAACCCGTTCATGGGCAAATTTGGGGGAAAACATATTACCCAAGACACGAATGAGCACACCCTGCTCTTCACATTGTTCAACAATCTTCGCTGCCTGTGCATAGTAGGATTTTATGGGAAGCGCAATCATCACCTCATCAATGACAAAACAGCGAAGGAAACTTTGAAAATTCGTAAAGTCTGAGACGATGGAATACCTTGTTTGTTTAAAGCTTTCCATGCCTGACCAAGATTCATCTAAAAATCCGACAAGCTTATAGCCTAACTCGGGTTTTGCTTGAATGTCTCGAGCAAATTGTACGGCTCGAGGGTTGGTGCCGACAATCAGGATATTCCTGATATTGCGTCCATTTAATCTGGCTTGTTTCAATGCGAGTCGCAAAATGAGCCGGCTGCCCACGATAAGGGTCAAACTCACACTCCAAAATGCCAAAACAAACCATTGTGTCACAATATCGACCTTAAAAATTACAGCCGCGGTGACTAACACAAGCGTCGCGAGTGATATGGCCTTCAGGATATCGACACATTCATCCTTCAGGGTCGAGAGGCGCCGGGATTCATAGATTTGAAAAAATGCAAAAATACTATGCCACACAATAACCATTCCACTGACAAAAAGAATATTCTCGACTTTAACGCGAATGGCAAAAAACTCGCTGAAGGAGATATTTCCTGAATTCGAGTAGGCAAGCGCCACGGCAAGTGAAAAGGCCAGACTCAGGAGAATAAGATCGACTCCCTTGAGGCTTTCAATTAAAATTTTTCGTCGGAGTTGCATGTATAAATTCAGCTTTCTTGTATACAACGCATCGGACGGTTGTCATGAATAATGCTGTTTTCGATGGCAATAATCTTCGCTACGCTTCTAGTGAGGAGGAGACATGAGACTGTAGAAGTGAATGGGTCAAATTTCGATTTGTTAGGTGGACGAAACCGTAAAAAGTACTATGCAATTTACGGTCTAATATTTTTTCATTATGGGGAAAATAAAATTCTTTTTATATTCAATAGTATATATCGACACAATTCTCTTGCTTTAAGTTGGTGTGAAGGGAAAATGATACAGCAATTCTACGTTAGTTTAAATATTGATACATCATCGCATTCGAAGTTCAAATCTAACGTTCTATCCGTTGCATATAACTTCGGCCGGTTAAAGCATCGTCCCGAGCTGAGTGAAGTGGTAGTTCCCCGCTTGACATGTCTTTGGATTTGCTAGAGTTCGCATGGATTCTCAGAATCCCAAGGGCCGGTGTGTAATCAATGTAATATTGATGAAGTTGTTAGCAAATACCTAATTTCACGCTCTTAAAATTGGTGACGTCTCTCTCGAAGGTATGGGCATCGGGACTAGGCGGAACGGACTTCGAACGAGCCAGCTGCATTCTTTTCAGGAACAATATTAAAGGTACAACATATATTGGTTAAGACAAGAGGGAAAGTGAGGAAGTCTCAGAATTTTTTAGCGATATAATATTTGAGAGCCTATGCTGATTTTTTCAGTAATTGTGGAGACGCGGTCCCTTCAACCACGTCTTGATTGATAACCACTTCCGTGACTTCTTGAAGGGCTGGGACGTCATACATGAGGTCCAACATCAACTCTTCTAAAATACTTCGAAGCGCACGGGCGCCGGTTTTCATGGAAATTGATTTCTCCGCAATGCACCGTATAGCTTCCGGTGTAAATGTTAAATGAATATTATCTAACTGAAATAACGCCTGATACTGTTTAATAAGTGCGTTTTTGGGTTCGGTCATCACTCGAACCATGTCTGTAACGCTGAGCTCACGCAACGTCGACAAGATGGGGAAACGACCGACGAATTCAGGAATGAGGCCATATTTGAGAAGATCTTCCGGGCGAACCCGGTCCATTAACGAATCTTCGGTGTTCGTCACAATGGGTTCATTCGACGCCCCAAACCCTAATCGTTTCTGATTCGTCCGTTGCGCGATAAACTCATCCAATCCGACAAAGGCTCCTCCGCAGATAAACAGCACATTGGCCGTATCGACTCGCAAAAATTCTTGCTCGGGATGTTTGCGTCCTCCCTTCGGAGGAATATTACACACCGTGCCTTCCACAAGTTTGAGGAGCGCCTGTTGTACACCTTCTCCGGACACGTCACGTGTGATTGAAGCGCTTTCTGATTTCCGGCTAATTTTATCGATTTCATCAATGTAGATAATCCCGACCTGTGCTCGTGCGAGATTGAAATCACTGGCTTGTAATAATTTCAGCACAACGTTTTCGACATCTTCTCCAACATAGCCGGCTTCCGTTACGGTTGTGGCATCGGCAATCGCAAAGGGGACTTGAAGAATTTTAGCTAAGCTCTTGGCCAACAATGTTTTTCCTGTCCCCGTTGCCCCGATCAGCATCACGTTGCCTTTTTCTAATTCGACATCGTGTAGCGTTTGACCGCTAAAGACACGCTTATAATGATTATGGACTGCGACGGAGAGAACTTTTTTCGCACGTTCCTGACCGATGACGTATTGATCAAGTACCGCTTTTATTTCAGGAGGGGTTGGGAGCGGACCTTCAGGGACGGCAACTGGTTCGTGGACGTGTGGTTGTCCGGCAAGAAATTTTGAACAGTGTTGTACGCAATCTTGGCAAATAAACACATGTCCTTCTGTATGACACTGCGGACAGGTGTGATTCGTTGGAGATTGAATCAGCGTTTTCCCTGAACTTTGCGGTTTTCCGCAGAATGCGCATGCCATATCCTGGAGATTCTGTCCGCGTGTCGAATCACTCAAAGTTCGTATTTCCTTATCAAGAAAAATTTTTGAAGATCCATGAAGGATATGTACGAAAACACCGCATCATAAATGGACAGAAAGAAATTATCAAACACACCGACCGGGACAAGGTGTGGCGTTAATGCTGAGCACTGATCAATGGAACCGGCTCCCACGTCTCTCCTCTACTTCGGCTACGGTACAGCCCGCTTCCATTTGTTCCAACATAGAGTAACGTTGAGTCGAGATGACTGATTGCGAGTGCGCGAATATTGAGGTTTTCCAATCCGTCATTGATGGCGTGCCATGTTGCTCCACCAGTCGTCGACAGATGAACCCCTTCCCGGCTGCCAACATAAATGATATCAGGAGTAGTGGGATCAATCAGTAAGTCACTCAGCATCTGATCGGGAAGGTCTCTTCCGATGTCCTTCCATGATTGGCCTCCATTCACCGTTTTATACAAGCCGGTGAGCGTTGCGGCATAGACTGTCTCAACATGATGAGGATCAATGTGTATTTTTGTGACGCTCAATGCCCGGGATGACTTCAGAATTTCCGGGTCCACGAGACCATTATTGACCTTGTCCCACCAGTGTCCTCCATCTAATGACTTATACACACCACCACTGGTGCCGGCATACAGTGTTTGAGGTTGATGAGGATCAATGCTGAGAGTGACGACCATCAGGACTTCCTTCATGCCATCCATTCGCTTGACCCATGTCTCCCCTGCCGTTTCCGATTCAAACACTCCCATTGATGTTGCTGCATACAACCGTTGACTAGACCCAGGAACAACAACGAGTTGATGGACAACGGACGAAATTGTCACACCTTCAAGTCCGGCTCGTTTCGACTCCCAATTCTGACCACCGTTATAACTTCGAAAGACTGCATCACCTTTCGTTCCCGCATATATATTGGCTGGAAAGAGCGGATCGATGGCTAAGGAGATCACTCGCGAGTGTGTCATCCCTTGTGAAATATTGTGCCATGTTGCGCCTTCATCTCTCGATTTATACAGATACGCATTGGTCGCAATGTAGAGAATGTTGGGCTTCGATGGATGAAGCGCAATTTCCACCACGGGCTCACTGCGCCCACATGCTGAAAAGGTAAACATGGCAAGGACAACTGGCAGACAAAACCATGTTTTATTCATGATGGAGGTGAACACGATGAAAAGCCGTACAAAACGTAAACGTTATGTTGAAGCAAGGTGCTGGCAACGCTACTGTCGCCACGACGTCTTCCCCTTGGAAGGGCTGGCTTTAGTGTTTGCTGGTGGAGAAGGATTGATCAGCGGTAAGTCGTTCACTGGAGCCTTCGGTGCTGGTTGATAGAGGGCCAGGGCTTCCGGCATCCATTTTTGTAAATCGGCAATGCGTGTTTCATGTGCTGGATGTGTTGAAAGAAATTCAGAGGGCGCTCCTTGAGAGGCTTCCGCCATACGTTGCCAGATATGGATGGCTTCACGGGGATCATAGCCGGCATCGGCTGCTAATAAGACTCCCACGTAATCAGCTTCTGATTCATGGCTCCGACTAAAAGGGAGTAAGACTCCGACTTGCGCTCCCATTCCGAGCGCTTGCATGGCAAGCTGATTCATTTGTGGGCTGAAGCCTTGCGTCGAAAGGGCAACGGCCGCAGCGGTCATACCAAATTGCGACACGAGGCCTTGGCTCATTCGTTCCCCGCCATGTTGCGCCAAAGCATGAATGACTTCATGCCCCATGATGGCCGCAAGCCCGGCCTCGGTTTTTGCCATGGGGAAGATTCCCGTATAGACCGCAATTTTCCCTCCGGGCATCGCCCACGCATTTTTCGTCTTGTCATCTTTAATAACAGTCACTTCCCACTTGAATGCCTTGGCGGCTTCTGCATACTTCGATCGTTTCGCCGCTTCAATAATTCGCGCGGCGACCCGCTTGACCGGTTCAACTTCTTTGGGATCGGTCGAGAGCGTGACTTTGGGATCCTGAAGGACTTGATTGTACTGTGTGGCCGCCATTTGAGACATATACGAATCTGGGAGTAAGAGCAGTTGCGAACGTTTGGTATACGGATTAGTCTCACATCCGCTCAACCCAAAGCCCATCCCAAGCAGGTAGGCTCCTAGCTGTAGGTGTGTCCACCAACGGGTATGTCTCATAGATACATCCGGTTCACGAGGAGGCATGCGGTCACCTGATTAGCTTGCTTCCTGTATGGTAATATCCACCTCTTGCACGTCTTTGTACCGTGCCAATGCGGACGCGGTGCCTTTTCGTGGACCAACGATTAAGATGGAAAAGTTCTGTGGCCGTAAGTGCTGGCGAACGGCTTGCCGCACTTGTTCGGTCGTCACTTGTTCAATACCTTTGCGAAACTGTACGAACCAGTCTGCGGGATATCCATAATACTCGTGTGTGACGTACTTGCCTAAAATTTTTGCCGGAGAATCCACGGAAAAGATATACGAATTTAACATGGCCGCCTTCGCCTTCTCGACCTCTGCATCGGTTGGCGGGTCCGTCACCATTTTTTGAGATTCAGCAATCAGTGCGTCAATACCGGCGCCTGTCGTTTCAGTTTTTGTTGACATCATTAAACTGGCTAACCCGGGATAGTCCCACTGAAACCCCACGCCTCCATGCACATCATACGCAAGGCCCTGCTTGGATCGAACATTTGAAAACAATCGAGCGCCAAACGATCCGGACAAAATCTGATTGACGATGACTAGGGGGTAATAGTCGGGATTTCGGCGCATGACTCCCAAATGTCCCATCATAATTTTCGCTTGCGTCATGTCATTTTTTTCAACATAAAACACTTTGGCTGGGTTCGACTCTTGATACGGAACCGAAAGATCGGGAACGGTCGGCCCCGTCGGCCAATCCCCAAACGCATCTTTGAGCAGTTTCAGGGCTGAGGCTGGTTGAAAATCTCCCGTAATACCCAAAATAATTCGATTCGGATGAAAGTAGGATTCATGCCAGGCGATGAGGTCCTTCCTGGTTATCGCACGCACTGTGGCATAGGAAGGTGTGCGCGCATATGGGGATGCTTGACCGTACACCAATTTTTTAAATTCTCTTCCCAGAATGGCATCGGGATTATCATTTTGCCGAGAGATGCCCGCCATGGCTTGATTCTTGGCAATCGCCAGTTTTTCAGGGTCAAATGACGGATGTCGGAGGACATCGGCAAAGACCTGTAACACATCAGGAAAGTCATCCTTCAGGCAGCTCATGGAGGCGGTGCCAGCGGTTTCACCAATAGCGGTTTCAATCGTGGCGGCTTTCCCTTCAAGATAATCATCCAACGCATCTCCCGCTAGAGATTCGGTTCCTCCGCTTCGCATCACCGTTCCCACCAGTTGAGCCAGCCCAGTCTGGGCGTTTGGTTCCAAACGAGAACCCGTCCGTATCTTTGCGGAGATACTGACGAGCGGAAGTTCATGATCCTCCATCATCAGAATCACCATTCCATTATCCAACTCTACGCGGGTTGGTTCGGGAATTTTGAATTCTGAGAGAGGAGGAAACTGTAGGTCTTCAACATAATCAACTTGAGCATAACTTGAGCCTTGTAGCGCCAGACTCAGCAAAAGCATCAGGCTTATACAACCGCACACTTTAAGGACATTCAACTGGATACTCATTGTTGCTGACCTCCTGAAGCTGCAGTGTCGATCTTGACCGGTTGTGGCGGTTCAGTTTCAATCATCGCGACGACACGGTTCGCTTCCCGAAACGTCTTGCCCGCAACCCGTCGAATATCAGCCTTGGTCACGTTCTCTAACCGATCGATATAGGTAAATAACTCACGCCAATCGCCGAACAACATGTGATAATCCGTCAAATACATGGCTAATCCCAAATTACTGCCGAGTGCTCGCACTAATCCAGCCTTGGCGCGCGTGCGAAATTTCTGCAGTTCTTCATCTGTCACATCTTCATTGACTACACGCTGTATTTCCGCACGCAACGCGTCCTGGACCGTTGTATTGCGTACACCCCGGCTTGGAACCCCATAGGCGATCCAGAGATGCGGATATTTGTCCCCCGGGTACGCACTATAGGAACCAGCTGACACGGCTATTTGTTTGTCGCGAACAAGGGACCGGTAGAACCGAGAGGTTCGGCCGTTGGTCAAAATATCATCAATGGCATCAAAGACTGGCTGGTCGGGATGCGTCACAGCCGGCTTGTGATAGCCTTCGAGGTAAAACGGCTGCGAGGGATCTCGGAGGACGACAGTCTTTTCAGCGATTGAGGGTGGCTCAACGGTTCTCAGTGGCTGAGGTTTCGGGCCTTCGGGTATTCTGCCAAAGTATGTCTCCAAGAGCGGAATAAGTTGCTCCGCTTTCACATCACCGACGATCGCCGTTACCATATTTGCCGGCACATAGTGTTTGCGATAAAAGGCTTCGGCATCCGTCATGGTATAGGATTGAATATCGCTGGCAAACCCAATGACCGGATGGTGGTACGGATGCGCAATGAAAGCCGTTGAAATGAATTGCTCAAGGAGGCGGCCGATGGCGCGGCTTTCCGTCCGAAGACGGCGTTCTTCCATGACAACATCTCGTTCTTTATAAAACTCACGAAAAACCGGATGCAGAAATCGCTCAGACTCTAAATAGGCAAACAGTTCAACTTTATTGGAAGGTAACGCATAGAAATAGCCGGTGACATCGGATCCTGTAAAGGCATTTAACGAGACGCCGCCTTCTCGCTCAATGATATCCCCGAACTCATTTTTCACGACATATTGACTGGCCGCCTCTTGCATTTTTTTAAAGTGATCTTTGCGTTCCTGCACAGTGGATAGATCGCTCTCCGGTGCAATGCGAGCCTGTTGATAGGCCAGATACGCGTCTTCCAAATTTTTGAGAGCGACTTTCTCTTCCTCATAATTCGATGTTCCGAGTCGTGGCGTTCCTTTGAACGCCATATGCTCAAACATATGTGCAAGACCGGTCATGCCACTAGGCTCCTGGGCGGAACCCACATTGACTCGTGTCATAAATGCAAAAACCGGTGCTTTGGGACGTTCAACAATAATAAACGTCCAACCATTTTTTAAGGTGTGGGGAGTGACGTGCTTGGAAAATGAAGCGAGGTCTTGCGCCAAAACCTGGGAGATGAATAGCGGGAAGGAAAAAGTCAGCAGGAACCCATAAACGCAAAACGGTTTCCTCAATACGTGCTTGAGAGATATCATCCTGTCATCACCTCATTCAAGATAAAGATAGTGGAACATTATCTACATCCTACCCAGTAACTCGATCGCATGCAAGGTGAGTGACGCTCGTTATGTGCAGTGTGGGTATCATAGGAAGACCGGGGCTACTGTCACAAATTTGGGGGGCTACACATCACCTTCTTCTTAATGAAGGTGCTGTCGTGTTTCCAGCGTTCCCTCTTTGCACAGTCACGATGAATGTGCTTAGCCATATCGATCATTCTGCCATGGTCGCGCGGTGTTCGAATACCCGCGGATTTCCCAAAATCCTTTCTGGTCTTGTTCGGTAAAGGTAATCTTTTTGATCCACTTCGCGCCTTTCCAGGCGTAGAGCTTGGGAATAATCAGGCGAACCGGCCCCCCGTGGTCTTTCGACAGCGGAAGGTGGTTCCATTGAACAGCGAGAAAGACATCGTCATCCTGACAGACGGACAGCGGGAGATTCGTTGTGTAGTCATCATACGCTTCAAAAAAGAGAAACTGAGCCGACGGCAATGGGCGAACAATGGAACACACATGCTGAAAGCTCACCCCGACCCATTCATTATCCAATCGACTCCAACTTGTCACACAATGAAAGTCTGTTGTGTAGGATTTCGATGGCTGTGCCTGAAATTCCTCCCAATTCCATGTAACCGGATTTTCAATTTGGCCATCGATGGTCAATGTCCAGTCGTCCAGTGAGAGTTCCGGCTTAAATCCAAGGTCCAGGACTGGCCAATTATTGACGAGGTGTTGCCCTGGAGGGACACGTGGGTCCCCATAATCGATGTCAACTTCCCGGGCAGAGTCGCCACGGCCTCGTTGCATCAGTTTCTGTTTAGCTCTGAGCATTTTTTCATTCATATCCATATAGTCACCATTCCAGATGTTCAATCGAGACGCATAGCAAGGATACTGGAATTTACTGTCGTCCTGTTTCGTGGTCTTGACGGTCTTGTAATGTGGGCCGGTTGAATCATTTGAGACGTTGGGTTGATACGTCCCTGTAGTGCGCCATCCCCTGACGAGGCCATGTGTTCTGTGTCAGGATCGCAACGATGTTTAGCTGCCGGAATCAACGGGCGGTAACGCTCCCAGGAATGGGAACTCTCCAATGTTTCGCAGCTTGGTATCGGACACTAACCGAAAATCATCTTTCTCCGGATGGACAAAGGTAGGTGACACATTCACATCGGTTTGACTTTGCCGATCACGTGGAGCGGGAACGTTCGAGGCTTCTTTTTGAAGATAGTTGGCATCATTGGCAGAGAGCGCGTTAAATGAAAAAGCCGTGTGGCTTTCAGGAGAGACAAGAACCCCAACTTGACTGTCGGTGAGGATGTTGCCGTGCGCTTCACCCTGTGACGTATCATGAAACGCGATCCCGCCACCGTTCTTCACAAGTGTATTTTGAATCACCACCGCCTTGGACGTATCATGGACCATAATGCCTTCGAACAAACTTCGGGTAATCACATTATGCTTTAAAAGAACCTCTGAGGTTCCACCCACTGCAACACCGTGATCATTATCATGAATAAAATTTCCGATAAGACTGGCCTTGGAGTTGGCAAATGCGACACCAGTCGTTTCACTTCCACCTATCACGCAATCTTCTATGCGCACATCCTCAACTTCTTGCCCAAAGACCATGCCTTGAATATGAATTTTTTTCAACAGAATCCCGCCACCATTAAAAATGCCTAACCCGAGCCCACCATGTTGATGAACGGTCAGATTATGAATTTCCACATTCCGTGCGCCGTAGGGCCATTTCCCAATATGGAGCGTTCCGACGCGTTTTAACCCGGTCAGCACCACGAGGTCCATCTGTTCACCAATAATCTTGAGTCCCTCTTTGCTGTGAACCGTCACATCTTCGGCATAGGTTCCAGCTTTGATCCAAATGGTGTCCCCCGACTGCGCCGCATCAATGGCTTCTTGGATGGACACATAGGCTCCTGTTCCATCTAATGCCACGGTCCACCCTCTCGCATCTGGCGGATGCGCGTTCATTGGTGAAACGGCCCACACAAATGCATGGTATGGATAACCGACACAGAAGCAGAGCGCTGCAATCTGTAGCATGAAGGTCGTTGAGAATTTCATGTGATGCTTAAACCTAAAAACAGCAGTTGGATCACGAAAGTCTGCACCACCTCTTTATGCACCGAGCAAATAGTTTGCACAACTTTTTCACGCTCAACTGCCGTTTCTAGGTTAAAAAATCCTTTTCAGTATCTTGTGATGGCTGGAGAACGAAAAGGTTGCGCTACCACTGATGCATAGGCCGTCTCCAAAGAGCCTTCGTAGGCAATAACCTATGTGATACCCGTGGGTCAAGCTATGGCGCTCTTGGGTATCTTATCTCATGATTGTGGCTGGGAAAAATCCTATGCTATGGTGCGATATGCTCATCGTGGGCCTGACGGGTGGCTTAGCATCGGGAAAATCAACTATTGCTCAGATTTTTCAACAGTATGGTGCATGGATCATTGATGCTGATTGCCTCACACGAGAGGTCGTGAAACCTCACCGGGTCGCCTGGAAGGACATTATTCGAACATTTGGTCGAACAATATTGACCGAACAGAACACCGTAAATCGAGCGGCTCTGGCGGATACAGTCTTTGGCAATCCTCGTAAGCTCAAGCAATTAACAAATATTCTCTATCCCCGCGTGGCACGTGAGCAGGCTCGCATAGTACGGCAAGTTGTTCAGAAGAATCTGGAAGCGGTGATTATCTATGACGCCGCCATGCTGATTGAATCAGATGCCTACACACGGATGGACCGCGTCATCGTTGTGACCGCCAATCAACGGATACAAATTCAGCGTGCGTGTCAACGGACCGGCATGTCTCGGGCTGAAGCCGTACGCCGGATACGCCACCAAATGCCGCTGCCTGAAAAAAAACGGTATGCCGACTATGTGATCAACGGGGCACTTCCCTTACCTCAACTGCGTCCGATTGTTCGAAATCTCTATCGTCTCTTTCAAAAAGAGGCTCGACAAAAAACAGCACCATTGCGTATCTAATTTCTGATAGGACGGTATCATCAGCCTTCTCTCTCACCCAAGCCAAGTTGTGCACGGTAAGGGAGTACTTCAACGATAAGGAGTTGTTTCATGCATAATGTGGTCATTCTCGGATCTGGGCCTGCGGGCCTCACTGCCGCGCTGTACACTGCCCGGGCAAATCTGTCCCCTCTTTTGATTGATGGGTCTCAACCGGGCGGACAATTAACGATTACGACCGATGTAGAAAATTTTCCAGGTTTTCCCAAAGGCATTATGGGCCCGCAGTTGATTATGGATATGCGAGCCCAAGCTGAACGATTTGGGACGGCATTTCGGCAAGGCCATGTCACCAAGGTTGATCTCGTTAACCGTCCATTTACTATCACGATCGATGACGAAGATACGATTCAGGCCAAGACGCTGATTATCTCGACCGGCGCCTCCGCCAATCTTTTGGGACTTCCCTCTGAAAGCCGTTTAATGGGACACGGCGTCTCAACCTGCGCCACCTGTGACGGGTTCTTTTTTCGCGAAAAAGAAATCGTCGTCATTGGAGGCGGAGATAGCGCCATGGAAGAAGCCACGTTTCTCACAAAATTTGCTAGCAAGGTCACCATCATCCACAGGCGAGATACGTTGCGTGCGTCAAAAATCATGCAGAACCGTGCCGAAAAAAATGAAAAAATTTCGTTTCGATGGAATTCCACTATCGAAGAGATGCTTGGTGATGATGTCGTGACCGGCATTCGTGTTCGTGATGTCAACACAAAACACATAGAAGACCTTCCATGTGCAGGAATCTTTGTGGCCATTGGCCATACTCCCAACACGAGTTTGTTTCGAGAGGTTCTCGATATGGATGAGTCTGGATATCTTGTGACGCAATCACATAGTTCTGCAACCAATATTCCAGGTGTCTACGCTGCTGGGGACGTTCAAGATTCTCAGTATCGACAGGCGATTACGGCGGCAGGATCAGGATGTATGGCTGCCATCGATGCTGAACGTTTTCTTGAAAGTCAGGAGTGAGGTGACACGTGACAATTTCGTCGGTTTGCGCAAGCCCGATGCATGTCAGTTAGCACATATCTCATCGAATCTTACCATTAAAGAAAGCAAGGCTCATGCTGAGGATCTTCTTTCAACACTTGATGATGTATTGAATGTTTCATGCACTGGTCCATTATCATGAAGTGGCACTCAAAGGACGAAATCGAGGATTCTTTGAGCAACGGATGGTCCGCCATCTACGATCTGCCCTGAAAAACCTCAAGGCAATTCAAGTTGAAGCCTTACCCGGTCGAATTCGAGTCAGTTTCCCGGAGGAACGGTCTTGGGAATGCATCCATGATACGTTGTCTCGCACTTTTGGTGTAACGAATTTTTCCTTCGCCCGGTCAGCGCCGATTTCATATGTGTCGTCAGATTTAACGAAGCTAAAAGAAGCCATTCGGCGAAATATCCCCTCCAATGCGTTCACGACATTTCGCGTTCTGACCAAACGAGCAGAAAAACGATTTCCGAAGACCTCGATGGATATCGATCGGGAAATTGGCGCGGATATTTGTGAGCACACAGGCAAACGTGTGAATCTTTCCAAGCCGGACTTGACGATCTATATCGAAATCTTAAAACACGATGCCTACTATGCGTTCAACAAAGAACCCGGACCCGGCGGACTCCCGGTCGGGACCGGAGGTACAGTCTTATGCCTTATGTCTGGAGGAATTGATTCCCCCGTTGCGGCGTATCGAATGATGAAACGCGGATGTCGGGTGGTCTTTGTACATTTTCACGGACGTCCGTATCTTTCGCGTGCCTCTGAAGAGAAGGTGCGGGACCTTGTGACGTTACTGACGTCCTATCAACTCTCTTCGACATTATATTTAGTACCATTTGGCGAGATTCAACAACACATTGTTCTCGGTGCCCCTGCCCCCATTCGTGTGGTGCTCTATAGACGAATGATGATGAGAATAGCCGAAGAATTGGCTCGACAAGAAGAGGCATGGGCCCTGGTCACCGGCGATAGTCTTGGGCAAGTGGCTTCGCAAACCCCCGGCAATATTCAAGTGGTCAGTGAAGTCACGGGGCTCCCGATTCTTCGTCCACTCATTGGAATGGATAAAATCGAAATTACCGAACAGGCACAAGCGATTCAGACCTTTGAAACATCGATTGAACCAGATCAAGACTGTTGCACACTCTTTGTTCCTCCGCATCCGAATACGCGTGCACGATTATCCGAGATCCAACATGTTGAGAAAGGACTCGATATTGCCGGTATGGTTAGGCAAGGTATTGAATACGTAGAACGCGCCAATTATGCCTACCCTGCCTAACTGCACACACGAAAATGCATTGGGCCTGCATGGTCTTGTGCTGATGCAGACTAAGGATGAGTGATCGGTAAGGAGTCAGTTCCACCTCTATCATGCATGCTCTCATAACGTACTCCCACATGCGGTATCTTCATTTGTTGCTACTTTTGATTGCGGTTGTGGGACTCCCATTGTTTGGAATATGGCTTTCGGGATCATCAATCTGGCCGTTTCTCCATTTTCCTCCAAGACCCATGTACGTTGACCCAGGTGAAGTTTCGTGGATTCTTTTTAACACTACCGCCTTTGGCATTGTTCTTGTCATGACACCACTTCTATGGCGACTGATAACATTTCCTCGTCTTTCTCCGTTGAAAAAAGCGCCGACTGGATCATTCCCGATTTGGGGATGGTATGCCATTGCAACATTAGCCATCGTATGGTTGGCTGCTTGGACACGGTGGCCAGGCCTTGCAGGGGTACAACTTCACACCTTTACGCCTCTCTGGCTCAGCTATATTGTGTTGATCAATGCACTCACATTGATGCGGACGCGTCGTTGCTTGCTGGTTGATCAGCCGAAAATCTTTGTGAGCTTATTTCCGGTTAGTGCGCTATTTTGGTGGGTGTTTGAGTATCTGAATCGATTCGTTCAGAATTGGTATTACCTGCCGAACGAAGAGGTTTCGGCCTTCGCCTATGTGTTTTTCGGAAGCCTGTCGTTCTCCATCGTCCTTCCTGCGGTTTATGGCACATATGAATTTCTCCTATCCTTGGGGCGCATGACGGAGCCATTTCGTCACTGGTGGAAGATCAGTCTTCGGAATGAATCACAGCTTGGATGGCTATTTCTTCTGACAGCTAGTTTGGGGTTTATCAGTATTGGGCTTTGGCCTAGGGTCCTCTATCCACTATTGTGGATTTCCCCACTGCTTTTCTTATTGGCGCTACAACTGCTTCAAGGACACGCCACGATACTCAGGAATCTTGAACATGGTGACTGGCGTCCGATTATCGTCCCAGCTATGGGCGGGCTTATCTGCGGGGTGCTTTGGGAATTGTGGAATAGTAGCAGTTTGGCGCATTGGGAATATGCGATTCCATATCTGCATGTCTTTGAAGTGTTCGAAATGCCGATATTAGGCTATGCCGGATATCTGCCATTTGGCATGGCATGCATTGTGTGCATCCACATAACCTTCCCCGCATTACAACGTGAGCAGAAGCATGAAACCGTTTCTGCTGTTGAATGTTTGGACTTGAAGGTAGGATGGCAAGGGCTATGACGTGCAATCTTTTCTCGGGCACCTCTCATGGATACAGCGAAACACGTATGATGATCGGATGTCCCCGTGAGGTCGAATTCTACAGACCACGCGACAGCTCACGCTCTATGCTTTTTTTGAGGTTCCAAGCTCTTGCGATCGCTTCGTGGCAGCAGCCACGGCATTCATCAATGCTGCGCGAACCCCGCCGTTCTCTAATTCATGAAGTCCAGCGATGGTTGTTCCTCCAGGAGAGGTGACTCGATCTTTTAACTGTCCGGGGTGCTCGCCACTTTCGACAACTACATGAGCCGTTCCAAGTACGGTTTGCGTGGCAAGCGTATGTGCAATGTGACGAGGAAGGCCCATGCGAACTCCGCCGTCGGCTAATGCTTCAATCATGACGTAGACATACGCAGGACCGCTTCCACTTAACCCGGTAACGGCATCCATCAGCTTTTCTTCAACGACGACCACTTTACCGGAAGCCTCAAAAATGGCGACAGCCATGTTCATATGGTCTTGGGTGACAGTTGTGCCCGCGGCGAGAGCCGTGGCGCCTTGCTGGACAAGGCAGGGAGTATTCGGCATAGCCCGGATCACGGAAGCAGACTCAGAGAGTTCATCGATGATTGCCGACAGAGGAATGCCGGCTGCGATTGAAATAACGAGTTGAGTGCTTGTCAGCCCTGCCTTGACTTGCTGGAGAACTTGGGGAAGAACTTGAGGTTTAACAGCCATAATAATAATGGTCGCCCATCTCACGGCTTCCGTATTATCGGTACCAACCTGAATCTGATATGCGTCTTTGAGAGTATCGAGACGAGCTTGAGACACATCGGTGGCAAAGATATTGGAAGGTTTCACAACATCAGATTGCAGAAGTCCAGCTAGCAACGCTTCAGCCATATTCCCTGCACCAATAAAGGCAAATTTCTGTTTTTCTAGCATGCTGGCGAGTATACCCCGCTATCGTCATAGGTTCAACTTATAATAAAAGATCCCTGCACAAGCGGACGGGGTATTCAGTGGAAAAAGTTATCTGATTGAGTAATTACAGTTTCACAATTTCTTTCCTTTATTCGGCGACTCCATAGCAAGCTACGGGGAATACGATTTCTTAAAAGGATTAACCGAACGTCTCTCACGGTGATGAATAACACGCCGGTCTGTGGTCTTCTAAATCCTTACATGGTGACTGAAAACACGGAAGGCTTGGCATTAATTCGTCCTTAAGATCCATGAATGTCATAATCATCATCGAACGCACATCGGGCAGTGATCCATCCCCTAGTCAGCACTACCGTGCAATGCCTGCGTCTGTCTCGTATCTCATCAAAAGTCTGATTGTCGCAAGGTGCTTGACGTGATAGCATCAATGTATTGACGCTCAGTCAACGTCGAAAGGCCCTCTGTACCTGGGTTAGGAGAAAAAAATGAGAAGACTGACAGGAAACAGTATGAAGCGGCGACATCCACTCACAGCTATGATCGGCGCTATGCTCATATGCATTTTCCTGTCCACACACCCCGCCGACGCGGTGACCCTCAATGTGAACCCCACCACCCTGCAGTTGGAGGGTGCCTCGAACGTCAACGTTGGCGGCATCCTATATGATGTCGAGTTTCTCGCTGGCGCCTGCATCACCATATTTCCTGACTGCAATGCAACAACCGAACTCACCTTTCAAACAGGCAAGGCAGCCTTACAGGCCGCAGTTGCTCTTAACGATCAAGTATTCGTTGACAGTCCAGCCGGCCAATTTGACTCAAACCCGGAATTGACTCGCGGGTGTACATTTCACCATAACTGTAGCATCTCTATTCCATACCATATAGATGAACCCAGTCCTGGGGATCCATTGAGGCCAATCTTTGTGGAGTTTTTTGAGGTCTTTAACTTTTCTGTGCCCGAGGATAGGCCTGATATAGTGGATTTCGTCTTTCGCTCTCGTTTCGCTGCGTCAACTGTGAACCTTAGTGGTGAAAGCATCTACGCAAGATTTCGTACGGCGGTGAACGGTCCAGCTCCCGTCCCGGAGCCCGGCACGATACTGTTACTAAGCTCAGGTCTCCTTGCCCTGACCGGCTATCGGTGGCGCCAAAAACGGCGTTTAGCTTACTCGCCCGTTAAATAATGCCCTTCGGTTCCTATCGTCACGACTGAAACATGGCACC
This sequence comes from Nitrospirales bacterium, assembly GCA_021604005.1. Lineage (GTDB taxonomy): Bacteria > Nitrospirota > Nitrospiria > Nitrospirales > UBA8639 > JAGQKC01. The sequence continues at coordinate 41,312 of BQIV01000019.1, forward strand.
CTAAGTCGCCAAGATGTTGATCGTCTTCGCTACTCGAGTTTGTAAATTCGGTTCATCGTGTCATGCCTCCATGCCGTCGTCATAGCCACCGTGATCTCTTCTCAACTCAACTGATATCCGAGAATAGCCAACTCCTTATACTGATTGGGGTAGCTTGGCATTGATCACAAGGTGCACATAGCAAGCCTTAAAGGTGGATATCACAACGTTACTTGTTTAAGAGTTATGGAGAAGAAGGTCTCTTCAACGACATCTTCCTCTTCAACGTTCGATGCAACTCGTACGATTTATTCTTCTTTCGTCTGGACACGGCACGTTGACAGTCCTGAGTTGCTGGTCTGAGCTCTGGGAAGGTATAGTTTTAAAAGGGAGGGTAAGCAGGGACATCGCCATTTCATCTTCCACCCTACTTTACGAATCATGTCCATCTTTTTCTAGAAGAAGACAGAATACCAAATTGGAATGAACTGGCCAGGGAGCATGGAGTGCTGACATGAAGCAATCATCTTCGTTACTTACCGATTCTGGGAGGAGCATGTGATGAGACGGGAAATATCCTTGATAGGCTGTGTGTTTCTATGCTTTGCGATGATCTCTGACGTCTCTGCGGCAAGCCGGGATAATTTTTCATCTGAACAAAAGGAAAAACTGGCTAAGGCGAATGTAATATTTGTGAATGTTTTGGCATTGACTCATCGAGGCCGTGGCGATGCGGCTCCGCTCGTCGACGTCATCTCTCGTCGCTTACAAGAACTTGACTACACCATCGTAACTGATCGTAAACAACCACATGACGTTGAATTTCGTGTCAAATGTGAGGAAAAGAAAAAATCCACAAGAACGACGAGAGCCGGTGGTGACGCCGATCAGGTAGATAATCCGGCACGTCTCTGGAAGGGACCTGCCTGTTTATTTACCTATTTTTTGGAAGGGAAAGCCTCGGGTTGGCAAAAAGAAGTCCGGACAGATTTTGACGATGTTCGTGCTGCGGCCAAGGCCGCGAATGTGAAAAACACTGGGGATTACGCCTTAGCCCAACTCAAACACAAGCTCGAAGAGTATGATTTCCCGGTCAAGCTTGCCGCACAATGGGGGCACGATCAACGACTCCTGGCTTTACTGAAGAATTCAAATACGTCTGAAGATCGAAAGCTTCTGGTACTCTCCGTCATGCCTCATTTTCAATCACAAGAAGCCCAACCCTACTTACAAGAATTTCAACAAGAGGAGACGTACTCGGTAGAAAGCATTGCCGCACTGGCAGCAACGGGAAGTCCTGGAATTCCCATTCTCACCAAGATATTTACGAATACAAAGAATGACTCTTCAATCCGTGCTGCTGCGGCCAAAGGCTTAGGGTCAATTGGTGCCACAACTGGAAATCACTCCATTACGCCTCCGATGTTAAATTATCTTACCGACCACGTGGATGATCTCGAGTCATCAGAGGATATTGATTTTCCTGTGATGACCGAAGTGGTCTGGGGGCTCGGAAAGTTGCGGGATGGGAAATCGATTGACCCGCTTCGGAAATTAGAAGAAAAAGTTTGGCTGATCTACGATACATCAAAACCCATGAGTGAGCTTCGGCTGGCCGTGGATTGGACGATTAAACAAGTCGATATGGATGAACAAGCGAATTAACGGACAGAGATATATTCGATTATTGCAAGTTTTTTCACAATTCCGAACACATCGCATCAACGCATGGAACGATTGGATCAAGGTTTTGTATGGAAATTACCCATTGTTCTTCTTGTCTCCGTCGTCTTGGGACTCAGTGCTCACCCGTTCGCTCAGCTTGTCGGAGAGCAGGCAGAATTAGAACGGTTAGTACGGCAGGCAGATGATGCGATCTCCAGTGGGGATCCACATGGAGCTACCCTTTCGAGCGGAAAAGCCGCCCTTATGGCTGCGCATTTAGCGAGAAAAGATGCTGACACGGCACTTCAGACGGTGTATTCGGGAGCGGAAGCCTTGTTTCGTACCCAAGAGAACGGGTATCGAGCGCTTGCCCTCTTTGAGCAAGCCGGGGGACAGCCCCCAGCTCCAATCGGTGCCTGTCAATTACTGGTCTTAGCTAGCCAGCATCGTGTCACGGCACAGAACATTTTCTCAACCATTGAAGTTCGCAAGCCATCTGAGGCTACATCCCTTCTTCAACGTTATCTACCACACGTTCAAGAATGGACGGAAATTCTTCAAGAATTACAGGCTGATTTTTCTTGTTCATAATCCAGCAATCTCGCCAGTTCACGTCATTCAACTATTCCGTATCGAGTTGAAAGTATTCCAGGCATGAGTATGTTGCGAGCTATTTTGACGATACTTCTCGGCTTCGGAGGAACGTGTTTTTTCGTCGATATGTCCAGTCAATATGTTTATGCGATGCCAGCGAGCGATACGCTCAGCCTTGCGAGGCAGCAGACTCGCACATTCGACTTGCAAGGCCAGACGGAATCGGGTTCGATACGTCAGAGTTCATCCGCAGCGCCTAATACCATTCAACTGTTTAACACCTCCAATGTTGTGCAAACCCAGAGAGCTATCTCTGTCGCTCGGCCATTTCCCAAAGGCACTATCATGCACTTTGCACAAGCCAAAATCCAGGGCATGAAAGTTCTGACGCAATGTGATGTCAAAAATCGATGGCGTGATGGATCCGTGAAATTTGCCATTGTAAGCTTTGTTGTGCCGTCCCTGCCGTTGTCCGGGGGTGTTGAGGTTGAATTTGTCAATCAGCCAACCGGTCACAATACGCACTTCCTGCGTCAAGCACATATGTTGGAGGGTGAGTACAATTTTGATGCCTCCATTCAGATGCATGGTGAACGAAATCGCACTGTGCAAGCACGGAAAATGTTGAAGGACGGTAAATTTCGTTATTGGTTGCAGGGACCCATTGTGACAGCCATTATCATCGAAGACCGTACGCCTGCTCGTAGCGAGGACCAAGACTTTGGTGACGGAAGCAAGGCGCTTCATCCTATCTTTGAAGCATGGTTTTATCCTCAAGGAAAACATGTGCAGGTCGGCTACACCGTTGAAAACATGTGGGCGAGTTCCACTCTTTCCCACAGCATGAGAGATCTTTCCTACCGCTTCACTCTCAAAACAGGGCATGCGCACCCCGTCACAACATGGACCCATCCTTCCTTTACCCATATTGGACAATCCCGTTGGCATAAAACGTTTTGGATTGGAAGTGGCCCGGAACCTGTGAGAGTCGATTACAATTTCGCGTATCTGGTCACGACCGGCGCACTTCCCCATTACGATACGTCTTTGAATGTCTCTCCAGCTCTCGAAACTACACGATATCGAACCTACCGACAGTACAGCAGCACATTGGATGGGAATACAGGAACAAAGTCCGGCTATCTTGGAAACTACGGTAAAGCCTTAAATGCACCGGGAAAAAACGATTGGATAGGCTTGCAAGCCACCTGGGAAATACTGTGGCTCTACTCCATGAGTGAACAAGGCTATGCCATGATGTTGGGAAATGCGGATCTGGCAGGTCGTCTTCCTATTCATCTCAGAGAAGCTGACTCTACGGCGGGAAGCGGAGAGTATTTTGATCAATCCTGGAGCCGGCATAGGAATCTCTGGCAACAGGGAATCAACTTGAGAACAGGAACGATAGGGACCTTTGGAAGAATTGTCTCCATCAATGCCAGGCCGACGAGTCAATTTTCGGGCATCTTGGATTCTGGAAATAATGCCGACCGGATTCAACGGGGGTTCATTTCCAACGATGGTTGGACAGAAACCGACTCGAGTCATCATACCGATGCCTGTTATTCCGCCTATCTGTTCAGTGGACGGTATTATTACCTTGAATGCTTACAGTTTGATGCCAACTTTCGCCTTGGCTGGCAACGGTCTGGATGGAATAGTCATGTAGCTAGGCCAGGAAATGAAGGACTGTTAAATAACCAAAATGTCCGATCGGATGCCTGGGGGTTAAAAGTTCTTGTCTATGCAGCGTTTATCTCGCCGGATGGAGAACCGGAGCAAGCCTACTTCATCGATAAACTTCATAATAATATTACGGCGTGGGAAGGAGTCCAACATCTTCCTCCCACCTACTCAGGAAGAGATGAGATCTGGAGGTGGGGACGACATATCAGGACGACAAATCCTTATTGGGTATTTCCCGGCAAGCAACCGTCACCGCTTGGTCAATGGAGTACCGGGACGAAAGATTTTTTACAAAACCCCATTCGCAACGATGGCTCCTTAACGCATGCCACATCCCCATGGGAAGAGAACTTTATGCTTGTGGTCTTGGGAATGGCAAAACAAATGGAAGTGGCAGATACGTCAAGACTGTTACAGTTTATGGCGAAAAAGCGATTTCACTTGAATCTGGACGAGACCCCGACAAGCCTGGGTAACCTGGTTGAAGCTTATCGTGATCCCACGATTGAAACATCCACCGGTCAGTGGGTTTCCAATTTCACAGATTTTGCGAACCATTATGACTCCTCCATCCCGCCTTTTACGCATAGGAGAACAAATCTCGCTCCCGACCATAGTTATGCCTTTATCGCGTTATCTGCCGATAGTTTTTTGACTCCCTATATGGTGGACGGTCTGAGCGGTCAAGAAAGCTGGCGTGCTAATAAAGCTGCGACGCCGTTTCAAGAACGCCTTGAAACAGGCAGTCCGAAATGGTCACTGATTCCCATGGGGAGTGCCGGCCGTAATATGAAGGCGTTAACAGGAGCCATTCCTCCCGCATCTCCTCGAAATCTTAAGACAATTCAGTAGACACTGAAACAGAAAATGGGTTGTGAGGTGGAGTGAATCGTCATTATTTTCCGAATAGATGTTTGAAAAGGTCTTTTCCTTGGTGCAAGAGTTCTTCCATCTCTTTCGGGCTACCTTCAAGAATTTTTTTCATGCTTGACCCCACCTGCTTCTGCAGGCGCCGTTGTATTGCGCCAAAATCCAATCCGACCGCCGGTTCAGTGATATAACCGTTCACCGTAAATGGAACGGCCAGTGAGCCGTGTTCTAATGCCATCTTGGCAATTGGCATGTGTTGAATAATTTTTTTGGATATGGTCGTGCCTAATCGTAAATCCCCAGTGATGTGCATCGAGCGATCGCGCATGATCATCCCTGAACCCTGCATGAGAAAGGTGTCGTCACGGCCTTGCACCTGAGCAGATTTGATAGGGAATTGCTCATTGCGAAAATCTACGTCGCTGTGAAAGTGTGCAAAACGTGTCACACCTTGTCCGGTGCTCAAGAGGCCTTTGAGTTTCAACACACGTTCAATATGTTTCAATAAGTCAAAACCTTGTAATTGTCCATTGGCGATTGCTAGGTGCGCGCGACCAAAAAGGTGAGGAGGTTGTTTTTCGGGAACTGTGCCTTTCAAGTCCCAATTCATCTCTCCGGTTCCCTGTACCGTAACCGGGGTGGGCTGAAGAATCTGTTGAACCTCTTCAATCTTGATGTGTTCAAAGGTTCCTGTTGACTGAAAGGCAGGAACCTCGGAACGCATGTTCCATGTCCCATGCGCAGTGACGTGACCGTCGAACAGCGTTCCCGTAAGTGCGTCAATATGGATCAACGTCTCATCGACTGTTGCGTGAACATCAATTGTGTGCATCGACACAGGACGATGGAGAGGCAGCGATATTGGAATATCTTGACTGTGGAGAACTGGAGTTGTTGCATGGATTTTCAGATTCCTCCCAAGGGCGCGACCGGAAACCGTGAGAATCGATTCCCCCATTTCCAGCTGAAACTGAAGCGGATCACACTGTAGGTCAGTTTGTACTAAGGTCAACGTGTCTGTTTCTCGTACTGGTGCTTGGAGATGGGCAAAAAACTGTGTCATGAAAACAGGCCTATCGAGTCGGATACTGAAGGGAAGATCGTCTGAGGCAATCTTTGACGATGACAAATCGAGAGCAAGCATGCCCTCTCGTATATGCCCTTTGGCGTTAAGACCTGATTGGCCAAGCTGTACACGCATCTCAATTTTCGGGATATCCAAATTTGGTTGAAGCGGGCCAACGATTCCTTCCAACGATACCGGAAGTTGTGAAGGGATAAGCGTTCCATGGACAGAGAATTGTGCTGTCGCACCAACTCGAACGGACTCTGTTTTCATCTCAATATTTTCCAGCTGATACCAGTGATCGTGTTCTTGAGAATGATCCTCGTACCGTAACGTTCCGTTCGATATCGTGAGCTGCTCCACGCCAAGCATCGCGAAGACCGATTCAGGTGATTCCTCAGTCGTCGAAGCATCGGAGCTTTTTGGTGTTCCTTGTCCCAGCGTTGCGGTATTCAGTGTATCTTCTTCTCCGCGAACTAACATGATACGGGGTTGATCCAGAGTCAAACTATGGATTTCAATTCGACGTTGAAGAAGCGGTTTCCATTTTATGGCGACTTCAATTGACGGAACTTCAACAAAGGGGGCATGAGTAATACTGGGATCATCAAAAATCTTTGCGCCTTCAATGTGAAGCCCGATCTGTGGATACCACATTGCACGGATATGCGATATTTCGATCTTTCGGTTCAATGCCTGTTCAACAATCGGAATGTATTGCTCACGATATCGATTGAGGTCCAGCCAATATGGAACAGTCAAGATCACAAGAAGAAGAAGGCCTAGAAGACAACCGATGACGATCATGACTTTTTTCACAAACCTTTCCTTTGTCGTCCCTTTGACTTGCTCAGGGAAATAATGATCGTTGTGGTGTGAAGGGAAGACAGGAAGAAGATGGTGACGAAGCCAGGGCTTTAGCTTCTTTATCATAAATAAATCGAGCCAGTAATTGAGCGATTTCCATTGATACCGCTTTCTGCATAGCCTGCGTTGCCCGTACGCGGGCTTCATGTTGTGTGATATGCCCCTCACGTCCTGAGCGAGAGACCGCACCGATGACCCGTTGTTCACGTGATTCTATCACTTGGAGGTCGCTACACCAACGAACATACGTGAATAATGGGTCGTTCAGCCTGAGGTCTTCTAAGCGTGAAGTGGCGATAATACGGAAGTCCGGTCTTTCATGATGAGACGCGTCTATGGGCTGTTCAGAATTATCTGAGATGGAATCAGGATGTTGTGTATCGCGAGTGACAAACCCTTCATGAATTAATCCATCCCAAATAGCTTGGGACAGTTGTGGTTGCTGCTCTCCCGTCACCTGTACATCGATGCGCACATCGTTCAACAAATACGCGTCGAGTTCTCGCTGAATACTTGCCAGTGTGTATGGTGCGGGAATGGTTGCTCCGGTCAAACTGACAATCTGCAAATCCGTATTGACGACTTGTCGAAGTCGCATATCTCGTAATGCTCGCTTCAATCCACGAAGTTTCGTGACCACATTGACACCGGTACGACCATCTTCCATATGGTGTTGAATCGCCTGGTCGTATTTCGCAATATGTGCGCGTAAAACACGTTCAGTTTTAGCGCGATCCAATCCCGCTAAGACAAAGTGCTGGCCGTCATCAGGACGAGACCAAGCTTCCAGAACTTTGACATCGGCTAAGACCTTTTTGGTTGAGACATGCGTGAGATGGTCCAGCGTCAGCTGTCGGCTCGTCTTTGTGTGATTGTTTTGATCGACTTGTGAATACGTCTCGTTGTCTTGCAGCTGAGTTTGCACATGTGCGTGAAAAATTCGTGCGACTGACGCATACGCTCGTTGCTCCGCCACCGCACGTGTGTCACCTTCACCTGTCCCAAGTAAATATGTTTCTGGTGAAAATTCGAGACTGATTCCATCAACCCAATCAGGACGGGAACGATCGTCCCATAATGCGCACCCGAACCCCATACTCCAGATTCCCATTGAGAGACACAGTATGATTGTTCGAGAAATAGCCATTGAATTTCGTGGGTTATTTGAGAATACGTTGAGTCAGGAAACGAGTCTCTCCACTCTTCAATGTCATGTCGAGTGTCACAGGTCCTGGGAGTACGTTCCCACGCGTATCATATGAATCGATTGTAATGGAATAGGTTCCTGGAGGGACCAAGAGTCGTGTGGCCTGAAACTCTCCGGGAAGCGTTCTCCAGGTTCGAATATCCGCTTCTTCTGTGAGAATCGCAAATATTTTCGCTACACTTGCAGCCACAAGTCCTACCAAGGCCTGAGACTCCTTATTCACGGCTGCCTGTGCCCCATACCCGATACCGACGGCAGCGGCCATTTTCATCGCCGCTCGTGCCACGGCACGGACCACGAGTGAGGTATACGCATCATCTAAATTCTTTTTGGCAACGGCATCTACATCATACATCCGTTGAGTATCCCTCTGATAGGTTTTCGTGCCATTGTCTGCTCGAATGGTACTATACGCAACTGGCGAAGGTTGTTGCAGAACTTGAGGCAAGGCCACACGAACGATATCACCTTGAAGTCCGAACAGCACCGCATCAGGGCCACGCATTCGTCTATGACTTCGTCCAAACCCCTGCTTGGTCAGCACCATCAAGTGCAACGCATCAAGACTAATAGGTAAGTCCAGCAGTAGATCTGTTTTGGTCGGGCCACGTCCATTCATGCTGATGATGACAATTTCCGCCATATCTTGCTCATGAACGAACGGCTCAGCGGCATCAGGGAAGGCCTGTTGATAGTCATGAAACTCTTCGCTCAACCCCAGCGCTTGTGTTGTTCGTAATAAATCTTCTTGCAATATTAATGGTAAGGTGACTTGAGACCACGATTCGGCCAGTCGATACCCTTCTGCGGCTTTTCGATAGGCAATGAACGCATTATTGAGGTCGCCTGATGCTTCATACAACACGCCCGTCACATATCGGGCAAACGGGTCTTCGCGATAACTGTCGTCATCAACTGTATCGGCAAGGACGTTGAGTCGATGATCAATGCGTCGCGCTTCCACTAATGCGGCTGAAACATCGTCGAGGCAGGCATAGTTCAGCATCTTGATGACATTCACCATGACCTGTTCATAGGGATCGCCTTGATAGGGCAGTTGGGTTTCATTGACAAGAATGGCGGCGGCTTCATCTCGAATGCGCGTGGTATAAAAATCCTCAATGAGCGCATCGGCTTCTTCAAGAAAGGTATTACTGTCTTGATAGCGACCCGCAAGATGCAAGGTCATACCTCGATCCATGAGATACAATAGATGGCTTCGTTGCCCATAGTCTTTTTGGGTTTCCTGAATGATGTGATCGGCTTGTTCAGGGTTTCCGGCTAGTAAACTCTTTTCGACGTTCGAGTAATGACTGCCAAATGAACTGCATCCCGTCAACAAGGACGTCAATGAAAGAAGCGCAAGACAAAGCAGGCGAACTGAACGCCGGAGTGGGGTTAGGTAGGGAAGGAAACTGATTCGATGTTTGCGACACACGTCACAGGATGCATGAAGCCGCTTAGAAGGAACATCACGTTGAAACAAACCCACGGGTATACATACAGAGAGAACTAAAAAAGGAACCGTTTTTTCTCAATGATTTTTTTGATTTTCTTCTGTCCGTACCACGATTTGACATTATTTTTTAAATCGATCAAATCAAGATCAATCTGATAATACACAGCTTTTGTGCCATCCGCTTCATCCAGAATATTGGAGATATACCCCTTCATCATGAAGTCGGCTCCCATTTCTTGTCCTGGTCCTTTCTGGGTATCTTCTCGAGCATGCACTGCTTGGTCGCGCCGTTCTTCACGAATTTCATCCCGTTCGCTCTTTGCGGCGACAAATGTGACCCGTTGTGAATTCGTCATTTCCCGTTCAAGGTCGGTAATAAACGTCTGCACGTTAATATGCTCATTGCTCTTATTCAACACCGATCCGACAATCACGACGGGTTGTCGTCCATGTGATTGGCTGAAATTTTCGAGCCACGGACGTGAAACCATTTCTTTGATCATGGTTTCCGCAACCATCCTCGAGTCCGTATCGTTCCAGCGACCACTGAAATCGGTCACGAGCCCCGTGTCAACACGTGTAATTTTTTTCTCTTTCCCGCAACCGGCCAGTGGGAGTATCATGAGCAGCGTACATACCAAAATGCTGCAGCGCAAAAGAGGTTGTCTGAATTCACATGCCTTCATCATGATTCTACGGTTTCATTCATTGGATTCACCGACCGCAGAGACGTTATCGTTTCGCCTCTTCTTTCTCTAATTTTTGAAAGAGTCGTTCGGCATTTTCCTTCACATACGCTTTCATTTCATGGCTTAACTCTCTGGCTTCTTGTAAGGCTTCTTGCATATCTTTAAACGAAAGTTTTGTTAAGACGTGATAGCTGTTGGTGTCATCATCTTTATAGCGATCAATTGGGCGTACCCCATTTAATGTCACCGTGGTCACAGTTTTAATGGCGCGTTCAATATTTTGTTCTTCTGCCGTTTTCGTGAAATCCCCTGCCGTTGTCGACGCAGTGTAATCTTCCATTAAATATCCCGTATACGTTTCAAACGTTTTGGCCAATTCCGCGCGCGATCGATTTTCCGCCGCCTCCCAAGCCAAGGGCTCATTGTTGACCCCTACAATGGACCCTACTCCGTATATCGACTTCGTCTCTTCATTATGAAATGCGCCGGAACCTTCTTTGACCCAGTTAGGCGGTCCACCACATGCGGTCAAGACACAGACAAAAAGAAGGCTGTGGCAGAGGAACAGCCATGGTTGTCGCATACGCGGAGTCGAGATATTCATACGAATTAGGGCATTGATAAATGAATAACGGCTAATTGATTGATGTGAGAAAACCTGACGTAAATTCGCGTCTCACTTAAGAAAAATGCTATCATCCACTTCGAAGCCTGTCAAGAAAACGGGTACGCACGGCGGGATGAAATAATCCGGGACACTGCTGACTGTTGTTGTTTGGGCACATATACAAAGGAGATAGCTCGTGGCCGATGTACAAATCGAAGATGGCATGATCAAGATTACTGACCTGACAGTTCAAGATCCCAATTCGGCAAAGGTTTTAGCCGAGTATCCACAAAATCGATGGACGGAAATTACGCGTCGCGCCCTGAAAATCGGGTTAGGATACATGAAGGGGGGCGCTGACGATTAAATGTGCAAACACACACGGCTCTTCCTTCCGTTATCGTGTCCTGTCGTCGTGATTTTTCTAGACAACACTTTCTCCGTCTCATAAAATCATAGAGACACATGACGATGAACCGATTCTTAAGGATACGACTACCCTCGTGAGCCTCATACGTTTCTGAGAACCTCAGCCACACAATTCATTCTTCACATGCCCACACTCACTGAAGCCGATCAGCAGGACCTCAACAACAAGGGTCTCATGCTTGAACATGTGGAGGCGCAGCTTGAAACCTTTCGAAAGGGTATTCCGTACACTGTTTTGAATCGACCTTGCACGGTCAACAATGGCATTACACGATTGAGTGCTCAAGAGCGAGACGCCTATGCTCAGCATTTTGAAGACGTGGCATTATCAGGGCGCGTCACAAAATTTGTCCCGGCTTCAGGTGCGGCAAGTCGAATGTTTAAGACGCTGCTCACGACTCTTGAAGAATACCAAAACGAAGTTTCCCCGACATCACTCCGCGATCTTCTTTCTCAGACGAAGAATGCCAAAGCGCTTGGCGAATTCTTTCAGCAATTAGACGCCTTTGCATTTCATGATGATTTACAGGCTCAACTCGCGTCGCAAGGGATTACGGCTACGGATCAGCAATGGAAAGCCGTCTTACGTACTCTCCTATTTACTCCCGGCTTAAATTACGCAAACCTTCCCAAAGGTTTGTTGAAGTTTCATCGCTACAGCGATCATGTCCGCACACCCATCGAAGAGCACATCGTTGAAGGATGTGCCTATGCGAAAGATGCCTCTGGAACGGTGCGAATTCATTTCACCATTTCACCAGATCATGAACAGCTCATCTTCGAACATGTCGCGGACATACGCCGTCGAGTTGAAAACCAGAATGTGAAGTTCGATATCACCTGTTCCCAGCAACTAGCTTCGACGGATACCATCGCGGTGGATCTTGAGAATCGTCCCTTTCGAGACTCAACGGGGGCTCTCGTTTTTCGTCCGGGCGGGCATGGGGCACTCATTCATAACCTTCACAATCTTCAAGGCGATATCGTCTTCATTAAAAATATTGACAATGTGGTTCCGCAACGGCTTATAGATCAACCAAATCTTTACAAGAAAGCGTTAGGAGGCTATCTCGTGACGATTCAACGCCAACTGTTTCACTATGTCCAGGCGTTATCGAAAGATGCGATCGAGGAACAATATTTTCATGAAATTGCAGCCTTCGCTGAACACACATTCGGTATGACAATGTCAGAGAAAGTGAAATCGCAGTCTGTACGCTATCAACAGAACGTGTTGTTCAAACAATTGAATAGACCCATTCGCGTCTGTGGGATGGTCCCGAATACTGGAGAACCGGGAGGGGGGCCGTTTTGGGTGACGCACCAGGATGGCTCACATTCCATGCAAATTGTGGAATCATCGCAAGTCGACCCTCAGGTAGACAGTCAGCAAGCCATCCTACACACATCGACACACTTTAATCCGGTTGATTTAGTCTGTGGGGTTCGAGACTACCAAGGGCAGCCGTTCGACCTACCCACGTTCTCAAATCCTGAAGCAGGATTTATTGCCAGAAAATCCTATCAAGGACGAGATCTGAAAGCGCTCGAATTGCCTGGCCTCTGGAATGGTGCCATGGCAAAGTGGAATACGCTCTTTGTGGAAGTTCCGATCAGTACGTTTAACCCCGTAAAGACGGTATTGGATCTTCTCAGACCGGAACACCAAGCCACCGAACCCTTGCGTCGACACAATCAACCTCAGCATAATGCATGTCCATAGCTCAGAACGTCCCTGTCATGTATTCATGGCATATTGTGTCGCTTAGCTGAGCATAACAAGGAGTGATCTGATGGAACAGAATATTGAAACGTTGCAGAAATCCGGTCGCGTGATACAGCCACCGGCGGAGCTCAAAGCCCAAGCCTATATTCAAGATTACGAACAGGCCTATAAGCAATCTATTGAAGATCCCGAAAAGTTCTGGGAAGACGTCGCCAAGGAACTGCACTGGTTTTCCCCATGGAATACAGTCTTGGAGTGGAACTATCCCTGGGCAAAATGGTTTGTGGACGGCACCTGTAATATTTCGTATAACTGCCTTGATCGTCATGTGAATTCCTGGCGAAAAAATAAAGTTGCCGTCATCTGGGTAGGGGAAGAAGGTGAAGAGCGTATTTTTACCTATGCCGAACTGCATCGGCAGGTCAATAAATGTGCCAATGCGCTGAAAGCCTTAGGGCTTTCGAAGAGTGACCGGGTTACGATTTACCTCCCCAAAATTCCAGAGCAAATTGTCGCCATGTTGGCCTGTGCACGGATTGGCCTCATCCATTCCGTCGTCTACTCCGGATTCAGCGCAAAAGCTCTGCAAGCGCGAATTCAAGATGCCGAATCCAAGTTGGTGATTACCGCGGATGTCGGATACGACCGATCCAAAACCATTCCGCTGAAACCGGTCGTGGATGAAGCGGTCAACAATTGCCCGACCGTCGAAAAGGTTGTCGTTGTCCAACGTAAGAAAAATGGGCCTGCCTTGAATTCAGAGAAAGAAGTCGATTGGATCGACTGGCTAAAGGAGCAATCCACGAATTGTGAGGCGCTGCCTTTAGATTCCGAGACGCCGTTATATATTCTTTATACCTCAGGCACAACCGGTAAACCCAAGGGTGTCGTGCACGTGCATGGCGGGTATATGGTGGGCACCTATATCACCACAAAGTATGTCTTCGATCTGAAGGACGACGATGTGTATTTTTGCGTAGCCGATCCTGGATGGGTCACTGGGCATAGCTATATTGTGTACGGTCCCTTGCTCAATGGCGGGACGATTTTAACGGCAGAAGGAAAACCGGACTATCCAGATCCTGGACGGTGGTGGGATCTCATCGAGCGCTATGGTGTCTCCATTTTTTATACTACGCCGACGGCTGTGCGATTACTCATGAAGTTTGGGGAAGAATGGCCCGGCAAATACGATCTTTCATCGTTACGCGTGTTGGGCTCGGTCGGCGAACCCATTAATCCCGAAGCCTGGGAATGGTTTTACCGCGTGACTGGCAGCAATAAGCCCATTATGGATACATGGTGGCAAACAGAGACTGGCAGTATTCTTGTGACTCCCCTCCCCTGCGTTCCGTTGAAACCGGGCTCGGCTACTCGACCGTTTTTAGGGATTGAAGCCGATGTCGTGGATCGCGACGGAAAAAGCATCGACCATGGAGGAGGGTTTGCAGTCATTAAAAAACCATGGCCATCAATGATGCGGACTATTTACAACGATCCCGATCGCTATCTCCTGTATTGGAATACGATTCAGGGTTGCTATACCGCAGGCGACGTCTGTCACAAAGACAAGGATGGCTATCTCTGGTTTATGGGTCGTGCGGACGATGTGGTGAAGGTAGCAGGAAATCGAATTGGGACGGCAGAAGTGGAAAGTGCGTTAGTCAGCCATGACGCAGTTGTGGAAGCCGCTGTGATCGGAAAACCGCATAAGACCGCAGGGGAAATGATCAAAGCCTTTGTCATTCTCAAGGAAGGACAAACCGAAACGCCTGACTTGATTCAACAGCTTCAAGACCATGTGCTCAACGAACTTGGAAAAATTGCCGTGCCCAAAGAGGTTGAAATCGTCACATCGTTACCCAAAACCCGTTCCGGGAAAATCATGCGACGGGTCCTTAAAGCCAAAGAACTTGGACAAGACCCCGGCGATATTTCTACGCTTGAGGAATGAGGAATCGCGAAGGCCTGATTAATTCGCCAGCACCAGGAAGTCACAACGCGGTTATAAGTCCCGAGATCCTGAACGTTCTTTTAACTGCTGAGCATCAATTTTGTCTTTTTCACGACCAGTGGCTTCTTTATTTTGAATGAGATGCGGTTTGGAGAGAAACGGAACGATAAGTCCTTCGATATCGATTTCTTCCCTTGCAACGTAAGCTTCACTAAAGCTTACGCCATCAATTTTAGTGAGTATATCAATTCGTCGAGGGGCAACCCCAATTTGAAACACAATACCTTCTTCACTGAACGCCTCTTGCGTAAGTTGAGAGACTGGTGCTCCAAAGGCTACAAGAGAGTCATACACGAACTTTGAGTTTTCTGGAGAAGGTTCTACCCAGACATCAACATCACCTGTTGCTCTTGGATAACCGTGAACCCCTAAAGCGTATGCCCCAACAACAAGAAATTTAACCTTGTGACCGATTAAGAGCGACAACATCTCTTTGTAGTCTTTGTTCAGCATTTCCTTTACCAGTTAACGACCAGAGTTCAGCGGTGAGTTCCCATATATACGAAACCCTCTCCGATGGAGTGGCCTTGACATAATTGTCGTCAGGGTCAGTTAATTTTTTTAATGCTACAACTCGACGATTCATTTGCATACGATCAATTATACCTTAATTATTAGGATAAATCGTGCCTGTAGCCATGAAGCTTTTTCTGTGCTTACCTTTTCAGCCACTCTGAGGTTGAGGTCATCTCAATAATCTTGTCTTTTCAGAGTATATACTTCTCTATCATCACTAGAACCATGCTCGATATCGTCCTCTATCAACCAGAAATCCCACCAAATACCGGGAATATTATTCGCCTGTGTGCAAACACAGGATTTCCTCTGCATCTCATTCGTCCGTTAGGATTTCGCTGGGGGGACAAAGGCGCAAAGCGGGCAGGCTTAGACTATCATGAACTAAGCAATGTCGAACTTCATGTCACTCTTGAAGCCTATTTTCAAGCACGAAGGCCCCCTCGTGTCTTTGGCATCACCACTAAAGGTACCCGCCCCTATCACGACGTAGCTTTTCAATCAGGAGATGCCCTTCTCTTTGGCCCCGAAACCCGGGGACTCCCGCAAGCCATTTTAACTTCGCTTCCGGAAAACCATTGCTTACGCATTCCTATGAAACCTGCCTCTCGTAGCTTGAACCTCAGCAATGCCGTGGCCGTCGTCGTCTACGAAGCCTGGCGCCAACATCAGTTCCCTGAATCACAATAATTCTGGTTATTACTTCAAAGAATGAAAAAAGAAATTTGCAGGCGTTGTGAAGATAGCGGCAGTGGTAAGACTCTTTGAGTCGATGGTGGCATTGTGCATTCCAAATTATGGGGTCAGACATGATATGATGCATTAATATTTCCGTTTATATAAGATTCTTATAAGTAAAAAGAAATGATGCAAGGAAGGGAGAGAACTTAGCGGAATGCATTATGCCCATAACTTCACGGCCAGATGATTTTTGATTTCATCTGAACGCAAGAGATGAGGAGACGCATGACCATCTTGAGTCTCACGAAGGCTTTCTCGAGCCGCCGAGCGTTTCCTCTATGACTCTGAACATTCGTCAGAGACTCAAGATGACATACATGAACAATATTTGTGTATTGTCGTCAGGCAGGTATTGTAAAGAATAATCTCAAGCCGTGATGTTTCAGATTATCCAACCCAACTCGTTTTATTGTGTACGGTTCAATACCGTCATAAATTCTTCTTTCAGCTGCTCATCATTAAGAATGGCCTTAAATATCGTATTGTAATCTTCGATTGTGAGTCCGTGATCATGAACGGCTTGGTTCATCTTTTCATTTGCTTCTTCTTGTAATGCTTGCGTTTTAGCCGGATCTCCGGCCTCGACAATCCGTTCTTTATATGCCGCATTAATTTCTGAAACTTTCTTGTACGCACCGGCGAATGGTTCCAGTTTCTCTCCCGTTATTTGTTCGGCTGCGGGTTGAGACTCAACCGGCTGAGCACTAAGAGTACCTAGAGGGAACAGGACCAGCAAGCTACTGACGAGCAGGAATCCACACAATGATTTACTCTTTCGTGTCATCGAATTCATAATAGTTCTCCCTTATTCGAGGATGTCCATAATGTCAGTATGTGCTACTGTTGTGAGTGACTGCTGGGAGCCTTCCGGTGGATCCCAAGCATCGTACAGCAATATCACATAGTGATGTTTTTCTTTACTATAAATGGAACGCAAAAGGCGGGCCAGATCCTTTTCGCATATTTCCACAGTAATGTGTGATGCATCGTAACTGCTGATAGGATCGAATAAATTTTCTCTTGAGACGTTTCCCAAGAGTCCAGTTCTCTATTTTATTGACGTAGGGAATACCATACGACTAATCGTGCCAAACCTACAGGTCGCATGAGGAACAAATGGCCAACCGAGTGAAGAGTTATTTGGCGAATCAATATGTTATCCAAGGATTTCTGGAGAAAACTTCATTAGGCATGCATCATGCTGTCTTATTGCTTAGGATCATTTAAGAGGACTGCCTGTGCGAAACCTCTTTCACGTTTTATACTTTTCACAAAAAAGTTAGGACTGTATGAATTCATCCAACAACAATCTCATTCATGCTCAGTCCCGTGAGAATATCAACGATTTCTCCCCTCTTTTGTTGCTGGTTGAAAGCAATCGAGCCGTGGCAACCATGCTTCAAGAAACATTCGTCGCATGGGGCTATCATGTATGGGTTGTCGATAACGGACATGAGGGGCTTGATGTAGTCTCAAGGCACACGGTCGATGTCATTCTATTAGATATGCATACACCAATGATGGATGGGCGAACAATGCTTGATGAATTGCGGTGGGCTGGCTATCACATGCCAGTGTGGGTCATGTCTGGTGGGTCTGATATTCACATGCTTCGGCAACTGCTCCAGGAAGGGGCACAAGGCTTCCTCGTGAAACCCTTCCATCCTCATACGCTTCAGGAGGCGTGTGCTGAAATTTTTTATCGAGTGGGTCGTCATAAGAAGTACAACGCTCAGCACCCTTCCACAGCGATACATGCGACTAGAGCACGGCAACATTCCTCATAAGAACATATTGATAAATCTCTTATAGTTTTTTAACTTTTCATTAAGACGTATAGCCGTGCCATGCCCTTCCGTCTGTATGAAGTGTGTACTCGCGTTGTGTGAGTGGGGGTGATTCGGCTGGAAGCTCTGTGGTTCCGCGATAGCCTTTGGGGAGGCGATTGCGTCAGAGGCCATGTTGCTCGAGCCCACGGTTCACTCCACCGTTCATTGCCTATTGTCTTTGTCGTCTCAATTTTGACTCCCTGCCGGGGTTCGTCCCGGCGGCCGAGGCCCTTTTGTTTCGGCAAAAGGACCCAAAACCATTGACGTCCAAGCCAGGCTCATCGGATGAGCTGAACCCCGATTGGTGGGGCGGGCTAACTCGCTACGCTCAAACAAGCCCGCCCAGCATGAGAGGCGTTCACTCAGCGGACTGGCCTGCAGGCGTCAGATAATAGGTACTGAGAAAAAGTTAAAAAAACTATATCTGTTTAGATTATGCTGTTTCCCCGTAGAGAAAATTCTGAGATCCCCTAAAGATTTTACTGCGATCTGCCGATAGAACTAAAGCAGGGTGCGACCTAATTTCTGGCCGTCGTGGACGGATCTAGGCACGACGCCGAAGGCTGGGGCCCCTTCGTTAACTTCTGGTTTACCCACTAACATTTTCCTGCGATCTTCCACTAACGTGTTTGAGTGGCTTGGTTCGCGCAGAACGGTGTCTATTCACTGATGAAGGAGTGCGTGTGACGAATTCTCGATGGTTTGTTGAAATGAGGCGGCGACTGAATGATGCAGGGGATGTGTGGTATCACATTGGCCTGGTGAGTGTGAGTGCAATGATCGCTATGTTATTGCCGTATGGCGCTCAAGGAGTTCTCAAGTATTGGGAGGTGATTGAGAGTGAAAAAGTCTACCTTGTGTCGGTTGAGATTACCGTGGCCATGACGTTGATCATTGTATTGAATTATTTAGGACAAAACTTTCGAGATTCGCAATTAGCCAAATCGGCTCGAGGCGCGGGGTTGGTCCATGTGTTTCCCGGTGGGCGGCGTGTCTCTCCCGCCCGGATTACGTCGTTGATTAAGGACCATGGATTTCCTCACAATGTCATGATCATCGGCTCAACAGGAAATACCTTTGTGGATCCGAAAGGCGATTTACATCCCGTCCTGAAACATTGCCTGGAGGCTAAAATCCTGTTATTGAATCCAAGCAGTGAGAATGCACGCGCACGTGCGCGGTCGATCTTACATCCTGAAATTACGTTGGAAAGTTTAATGGCACAGACGAAAGCCAGTATCGACTTCCTGAAACTCCTTCGTGCGACTCAAAAAAATGTGAGAGTCAAGTTCTACTCGGACGATCCCAATGTCAAACTTGCAATCCTTGGCGACAATATATGGCTGCAACATTATCATACGAATTTAGATATTCAATACATGCCCATGTACGCGTTTCAATACAATCCAAAAGAACATGGACTCTATACGATTTTCTATCAACATTTTGTGGAGAAATGGGAGCACCAAGACACTCCTGAGTATGACTTGGGAACCGATGAGTTAGTGTATCGGTGGAACGATGGAACCGAAAAGCACCGTGTTCCATTCTCATGGGACGGGATACCACCCCAGATAGTTGGTTCATCCATTGCGCCGGAATTCAGACCTTCACAACATGATGTTGAAATCATGAATGAGCCGATTTCAATACTGTAAGACGCTACTGCTCCCTGAGATTGATTCTGACGACATCAGGAACGACGAACCAACCGAAGCGTTCGTGAGCGCTTTTCTGCTGTGAGAATGAGCATCACAAGCTCGCTGTGTGAGTTGATAGCAGTGTATGGATTTGCATTCGCGAGAGAATCGTGGCGTTAAACGGAATTCCAAATGAGAAACGTACATCAGGAGAGAGATCCTCTGACGGGTTCTGCTGATCATGAAGAGATTCGATAACACGGCGTATAATGCTGTTGGTCAATTTTCATACGATGTTGTTTGATGAAAGATTGCAGGAGATCGTCCATGAGTTTCATCATGGATGATTCCCCGTGAATGGCAAATGGGCCATAGTGTTCAATGGCATTGAGCGCATGCGGTTTTACATTGCCGGCGACAATCCCGGAAAAAGCCCGACGCAAATTTGCGGCCAGCATATGTGCCGGTTGATCTATGTAGAGAGCTAACTGCGACATCGACTCATGCGTTGGATGGAATGGTTTTTGAAACTCATGGTCGATCGAGAGATGCCAATTAAAATAGAAGGCATCACGAGTGTGCCGGCGAAATTCACGGACCCGTTGTATCCCTTTTTTTATTTCATACACGCCGCGCTGCGGGTCATCAATCACAATTTGGTACCGTTGTGCGGCGTGAGGGCCTAAGGTGTCCTTGATGAAGGCATCAATTGCGTGAAAGTACTCTTCACTATTTTTCGGTCCGGTAAATATCAGTGGGAAGGGAATGTCGGCATTGTTGGGGTGAAGCAGTACGCCCAATAAGTACAGGATTTCTTCAAATGTTCCCACGCCTCCGGGAAACACGATAAAGCCATGTCCAACCCGTACAAATGCTTCAAGACGTTTTTCAATGTCCGGAAGGATGACCAGTTCATTGACGATGGGATTGGGGGCTTCGGCAGCAATGATCCCTGGCTCTGTTAATCCTACATACCGGCCAGTCTTAATGCGTTGCTTGGCGTGCGCGATGGCCGCGCCTTTCATCGGCCCTTTCATTGCCCCCGGCCCGCATCCTGTACAAATATCCATGCCGCGCAACCCAAGCTCATGCCCAACTTCTTTCGTATACTGATACTCAACATGGTTGATGGAATGGCCGCCCCAACATACAACCAAATGCGGATCTTCAACAGAATGAATGATTTCTGCGTTTCGTAAAATATGAAAAATGGCGTTGGTGATGCCATTGGATGTCAGCAAATCAAATTTCGTATTATGTTGAATTTCGTTATGGACATAAATGATGTCACGTAATACGGAAAATAAATGTTCCTTGATCCCTTGAATAATTTCTCCATCCACAAACGCACTGGACGGCGCATGACTCAGTTCCAGCTTTACCCCGCGGTCACGTTGTTCCAAGCGGATGTCAAAGTCTTGGTAGCGGGAAAAAAAGGCTTTGGTATCATCCGTTTCATTCCCACAGGTCAACACGGCCAACGCACTATTTCTGAAAATTTCATGGAGTCCACCTTGGCTGGCATCACAGAGTTTCTCCACCTCATGCTGGGAAAGCATATGCATAGCCGTATCTGGGGTAATGCTGGCAGAAATTCCTCGGCTTATTTTGTGAAATACCATAGGCGAATATTGTCTCGCACGAGCCATATGTTTATACATGGCGTGTAAGGGGACATGTCCAGAGAGTCATATCGACTCTCCATGATTTAGTATATTAGGCGTTTGATTGCTCCCAATTGTGCCCTCCACGTGTCATCTCGGTTAGTTGCGTCACGTATTCTCGTATTACAATACTGCACTTTCTCTTCTAATAGAAGGGAGAAATTTCGACAACGCAGAAGAACATGATGCGACTTCTTCGAATACGCTGCGCTCATGTCTGCCAGTTTATGAGGCATGCTCCAGCGGCACTCATGATCGGACCTACCCAAATGGGGTATAGCACTCCCCATCTTCAGCATATTATTCTGACCATTATAGCGAATCCACATACATTCCAAACAGGAAAACAGAAGAACCCTAGCGCGGATGGTCTGTTACCCCGTGGACGTTCTAGCCGTTTTCACTAGAACGATGTGTGTGTTTGCGTATTGAACGTGCTGGCGATTCGGCTGATGTTTTGTGGGTTTGTGATCATTAAAACGGCGAAAACGGTCTTGCCTCAGCCAGTCCTTGACACAAGTAATTACTTCGATACATGACGAGCCGTTCTCATCATTTCCCATCACATACGAGGCCTACATGTATACTCTTGTAAAAAATGTTTGCATTGTGAGTGTGACGTTAATGCTGTGCGCATGCACGAATGCTCATGAGGTCTTCATGCAAGATGCCACGCAACGAACATTGGAAGACTCAACCTTTCAACAATTGAAGACCGAAGGACGATTATTAGGATTAGAACAAAAGTTTTTTCAAGCGATTGAGAAACTACGCTTAGCGTCAACCTTACGCCCAGATGATGCGCAAACGCATCTCATGCTTGGCGAAGCCTACTATCATGTCGGAAACCGGCAGGAAAGTTTAACGCACTTAGAACGATCTCGCGCATTAGCTCCCAATAACTATCAAATTGAGAGTTGGCTGGGGACGGTACATATTGGCATGGGTCATTTAGGTGAGGCGGAGTTGGCGTATGGAAATGTCTTAGCCGTCAAGCCTAACGATTACAATGCCCTGGTGTATATGGGGTATATTGCATTTCAGAAAAAAGACTATCGTTCCTGCCATCAATATTTTCAACGCTATACGAAACTGGTCGAGCGTATTGACCCGGCAAGACTCACCGAACAGGAGAAGCGTCGCTACCAACAAGCGACAGAATATAATCGGGCGTGTGATGTGAACTGGCGCTACGAAGTACGAAAATTGGAAAACTTTCTGTAGCTGCGAATCGTTTCTTCCCTCTTATCGTCGTTCTGGTCTGGGCAAGCCTTCACAGCATTCACATGACGTGCAAATCACTTCGTAACACTGCACGACTCCCCACAAGACAATCGGGACAATCACGATAAACAGAGTAATGAACAAAAACAGACGAAGCAGTGGGCGGTCGCGAAGCATGATGCTCGGGTATAACTCAGATGAGCCCGCGTTTTTGCAGATAGTCGCGATCAATGACGGGCGTTGTCGGTGCAGGAATTTTTCCGTTGGCGTGTAAAAGCCGTTCGACATATTTCCCAATCAAATCTGTCTCAAGATTGACGCCATCACCAACTTGCCGTAAGCCCATCGTGGTGACGTTCGCGGTATGCGGAATGATCGTGACGGCACAGGCATGATCGGAGACGTCATTGACGGTCAGGCTGATTCCGTCAACCGTTAGCGATCCTTTTTTTACGCAGTACCGGGCAATTGGTTCTGGGACTTCAATCGTCAATAGAATCGCATCCCCCTCTTGCTCTCGTCGTCGAATCGTTCCAATTCCATCGACATGACCGGTGACCAAATGACCTCCAAGACGGTCGTTCAGCTTCATGGCACGCTCAAGATTGACCGGCGTCCCGACGCTGGTTGAACTAAGCGTCGTCAGATTCAAGGTTTCTGTCGAAACGTCCACCGCAAAGTCTTGTTCTCCACATTCTGTTACCGTCAGACAGGCGCCAGACACACTCACGCTTTCTCCAATATACATGTCCTCAAGAATGGTTGATGCCAGAATGGACAAACGCAGCCCATGCAAGCCTTTTTGCACGGATTTCACTGCGCCTATTTCTTCAACTATACCGCTAAACATTCGTCAGTACCTCGGTGGCCTGTTGCACGTCTTTATCGTAAGGCGGTTCTATCTATTATTTTTTATCTTTGTTTGAAAATACTGTTTTCACAACGACGACAAACACCACGATCATCACAACCACACCAAGCGCGGCAATGACTCCCACAATGACATCACCCGTTCCCACCCCTTCTCGCATCAACCCTGTCCTCGTCTCACTTACTGAGATACTGGTCGTTCCTCCGGTATTGTGCGCCGTCTGTTCCCTTCCATGATCATACCGAATACTCCCGCGGTAATAAACTGAAAAATGCCGATGACGGCAAACCCTCCACGATAGCCAATGCTGGCAATGAGTATGCCCGCGATCACGGGACCGGCAGCATGTCCAATGTCCATGATCGTTCCCCGCATGCCCATGCCGGCTCCAATGGATGTATGGTGTGAGAGGTCGGCAATCAATGCTGTGGATGATGAGGTGATCACGGCTTCGCCAAGCCCAAACACGGCTGAAACAATCAGTAAATACTTGAGTGTTTCAAGTTGTGGGATAAGGATGAGCATAGCTCCACACAGACATAACCCAATGACGATGGGCGTATGCCGTCCGGTTCGATCCGATATCTTCCCCATAGCCGGTTTTGCGAATAATGATGTCAAAGCTTGAATGCCAAATAAGACACCGACCTGTGCGGCATTGAGTCCAATTGAAAGACCATAGAGAGGGAGAAAAGCCATTAAGGTTCCATTGGCCATCATTTTCGAGGCTTCGGTGAGACTCGTGGTGAGAATGCCACGATGCCGTACAATGTCCTTCACGCCTTGTCGCACCTCGGTCATGAAGGTTCGGTGTGTACGTTTGAGTCGTGGTGCCGGAATGACCGTACGAGGCATACACAGAAACAACACAAGACTCAATGTTCCAAAAGCACCTGCCATGAGAAATGTGGATGAAAAACCTACCGCATAGACGAGTATTCCTCCGAGCATCGGTCCTAGCAAGCCACCACCCTGTGCCGCGGCCGTGTACCATCCCATAGCTTCTCCACGTCGTTCGGCATACAGTTGCGCAACCATGGCCAAGGCCAGTGGCGTAAAGAGCGCAGTGGCCAGCCCATGCGCGAGACGAAGTGTGCCAAGGATCGTGACATCGGATATGACGGGGTAGAAAAAAGGGGGAAGCGCAAAGGCCAGTAAGCCGCCGATCATGAATTTGCGTCGATCCAGAAGATCGGACATGACTCCAACCGGTAATTTGACAAATATCCCCGTAACCGTGGATAGGGCAACGAGAATGCCGACGGTAACCGGAGTTGCGCCCAAGGACCCGGCAAAAAGAGCGAGCGCGGGCCGTCGCACCAAGTCATAACTGACGAATGCCAAGAAGGCGACAGCACAGAGAAGCGCAAATGTCCGGGGAGGACTCATACCATTCCACTATGATTGTGTGAGGAAGAGATGAATGACGATTTGACGACGGTTCTTGAGAACCTATCATTCAAAAAATCAGACTGTCAATGAGGCTTGCATACACAAAACCATGAAAACACGCGGAGATTCTTGCGCATCCACTCACGATCGGCATAGTGTCATTTGCTCATATTATTGACTTTCGGGGGACTAGCCGGTCCAATAGACGCCCGGTAGGTGTCACCGATGAATGGGCAAGGGCATGATAGTGTGAGAAGGCAGTCATTGACACATCACGGAATATGGGGTCAATTATCGAATAGGCACAGACCGTGTGAACGCATTGGAATGTTGATTCATTATTATGAATAAGCATGTGACGGAAGAATGTATTTTATTGATCACTGTGTGTAAGTGGTTGGTCCTTGCTACCGGAGTTGGGTTGTTGGTGGGTGTCTCCACGACATTTTTTTTAGAGGCATTACAGACGATACTGACAGAGACCTCACACATTTCCTATGGCCTCTTTCTTCTGCCGTTTGGATTAAGTCTCTCCGCTTGGATTACAAGTTCGTTGGCACCCGAAGCTGGCGGGCAAGGCGTCGAACGTGTCATACAGGCCGTCCACCTTCGATCTGGACGCATCAAGGCTCACGTCATTCCGGCAAAGCTGGTTGCCACGCTTTTGACGATTGGAACCGGAGGGTCCGCTGGCAATGTTGGACCCTGTGCACAAATTGGCGGTGCGGTGGCGTCATGGACTGCCGACATATTCCGATTCTCCGATGCCGATCGAAAAACTCTCGTCATTTGCGGCATTAGTGCAGGCTTTGCTTCAGTGCTCGGGACACCGATTGCCGGGGCATTTTTTGGAGTGGAAGCGCTTTTTGTTGGTGCTCTTGCCTACCACGTTCTTTTACCTTCGGTGATTGCCGCTGTTGTTGGACATCAAGTAACGCTGTTTTTCGGTGTGACGTTTTGGACGACTCCCGTCGAAGTTGTGACACATGTTTCCCCATTGCTATTTCTCTGGTCCATCCTTGCCGGTATATGTTTTGGACTATGCGCATTGGCCCTCATTGAGGCAATCAATCTTGGAAAACGTACCGCGTTCTACACTCCCCTCCCCCCGCCCCTGTTGGCATTTCTTGGTGGTTTGGTCCTCTTGGGAGTCGCGTCAATCTCCTCAATGAGCGTCTTAGGACTCGGGGATCATGTGATTCAGCAAGCGCTCGCAGGCCAGGAGGTGCTCTGGTATTTATGTATACTGAAGATTGTCACCACCAGTATTACCTTAAATTTTGGCGGAAGCGGAGGTGTGATTCTCCCCATTTGCTTTGTGGGTGCGACGGCCGGCTCTCTGTTTGGACACACGTTTTCGCTGGACACGGGTGTGTTTGCTGCGCTTGGCATTGCCGGACTCTTAGCTGGAGCAGTCAATACCCCTATCACTGCAGTACTGTTGTCACTCGAGGTTTTTGGAATAGAAATCGGAGTATGTGCAATGGTGTGTTGTGCCATCAGTTTTTTGATTTCAGGCCACCGAAGTGCTATTCCCACTCAACTCCTTCAACTCCATAAAGCCCCTGCAATTCGTGCGGAATTAAATCGAGAAGTGAGTGAAACGCAATTTTTCGTTGATGAATGGGAGGTTCGTATCAAGGTTGTGCGTGAAAACATTAAAAACCGCCTGATTATTATGAAGAATCGGTCAAAGCGCAAGTCGTAAGCGTTTAGAAAGATTGTTACGGAAGAGATTGTGATGTAATCGAATCGGGATATACAAATAGAGCAAGCGATGGACAGGAGCGAGGAGCAGGGATGAGTCACGATTCTGAAGGATAGGAAGGGTAGCGCACTGCCTTAGGGGTCGGAAATGGCTTCTTTTTCGGATTTAAAAATAGGCACAAGCTCTTGAAGTTTCAATTCTTCCAGAAACGTGGCGACTACACCCTTCGGTTGTACCCAGGTCATTCGTCGTTGTAATCCGGTAAATTGCATGTATGCCGTGACCAAGAAGCCCAGTCCGGCACTATCGATAAATGTTAATCCGGCCAAATTGATGATCAGATGCTCTGACTCATTCAAACAGCATTGATTCATAATGGCCTTAAAGTGCCACCGCGCATTGATATCCAAGCGACCGTGCAGGTCTACAACCGTCGCGCCTTTGACTCCACGTACAATGACATCAACCATTATTGCCTCTAGTGAAGTGTATCGGTTTCCTCTTGGTCGGCCTTAAAGACACATTCTTTGCAGCTCACAGCACCTGATGTTGCTTCTTTGTTGTTCTTGATATTTTTCAAAAAATCTTCATGGCATTCACTCCTCAATTACCAGGTGCTCATTTATCTTTCGATCAAATCTTGCTAACATCAAAGGTCTTCCATGCCACCCGCTATTCATCCAGTTGACCTTGTCGAGGTTCTTCGCAGAAAACAGCTGACTCCTGCGATTGTCTTCTTAACCTCTCGTCGTGCCTGCGACGATGCCATTACGGCATTTGAACGAAGTACGACACGTCTCCCTCCGTCCCGAACGCAGGGCATTGCGGCATTCCTTGAAGAGCTCGCCGTCGAGTATCCCAGTATTACCGGACATCCGCTCATGCCGACTGTTGCTCGTTGTGGAGTGGCGGCACATCATGCCGGACACCTTCCTTCCTGGAAGATTGCCATTGAGGAACTGATGCGAAAAGGGTGTTTAGATGCCGTTTTTGCCACAACAACATTAGCGGCCGGGGTGGATTTTCCAGCACGGACAGTCGTGATCACACAATCAAGCGTCCGAAAAGCCAGAGACTTTTCCGACTTGACCATAGGTGAGATTCAACAACTAGCAGGACGCGGGGGACGTAGGGGAAAAGATTTGGTGGGGTTTGTCGTGATTACGCCATCTCCCTACATCGACCTTCAGGTGTTGGGAAAAGGTCTGACTGGCTATCCTGAGCCGATAGAAAGCCAGTTTGTCATTTCCTATCCCATGGTGCTGAATTTATTAAAGGCCCATCCTTTAGCTCATATCGAAGGGATTTTGGCCAAGAGCTTTGCGCAATTTCAGTTAAATCGAAGGGCGGACGTTCATCAAAACCATCTTGATAGGATCCATCAAGAGATGGAACCGTATGGTCCACGAGTCTGTACGGATTGGATTAGCCAATGGCAGATCTACGATCAAGCCAAACGGAGAAAAAGTCATCGCCGTCCAATCGCCCATCAAGACTCCCCTGCCACCGCCGCACAATTGCCATTTCTGACCCCAGGGCGCGTGATCAATGTTTCCAAGGGGTTTGCCGTGATTCTTCGGCAATACCGAAGTCGCGGCCAACGGCATCCGATGCTGTCAATTTTGCGTGCGAAAGGGACAATTACCGAGTGTCCAGCGGTCATGGTGAATCAATTGTATGATCATATGCTTGAATTTAAACCTCTACTGGTGTTTCCTTGGTGTAGTGCCAATGCACTTTCTCGGCTTGCCCAGGAACTCAATGCCCTACCCGTTGGACTGCCGGTCTTACCCGTTCTTCTCGAGAAAGAACAGGAAGAAGACATGCAACTGCTGTCCGTTCTCACCGATGAATTCTCCTGTCCAACTTGCTCCTCGTATGCGGCATGCCGCAAAGATCACGCAACGGCAGTACGCCTTCGCCAAAAAGAAAAAGGGCTGACGAAGACGATTCAAGCGCTTCGGACAGGGCTGTGGCATCGGTTTCAAGAAAAGAGCGATGTGTTGCATCATTTTGGCTATTTAACGGCAACATCTGAACTCACCTCGGAGGGCGAATGGGCCCGGCTCATTCGCATTGATCATTCACTTCTTATTACAGAACTCATCCGTATGGAAGCCTTTGAGGCTATTGAGCCCTCGCTCTTGGCTGCCATCATGGCGGGTATTGCCCATGATGATGATAGGCCTGGAACCTTTCTCAGAATGAGCTCGGGGCTTAGTACAATGCTTCATCATGTCCGTGCGGTCGCGAACTCCTTGGCCTCGTATGAAGAGCCTCCGCTTCTCCGGACCGATGTCGCCGCATTAACCGATGAATGGGTTCGAAATCCGGATCTGAAATGGATCACACTCGTTCGTATGACGGCCATGGCTGAAGGAGATGTGTACCGGCTGTTTGCTAGAACCATCGAATTTCTCTCTCAATTGCAGACACTCAAGGCATCCCATCCAAGCTTAGCGGAAACCGCCGGCTCCGCCATTACGACGATGAGGCGAGAAGTGCTCGAAGAACTTCCTTGAGAGGGTACCGTTATGACAGATGACGAACTCATTGGCATTCTTGAATCGCTTTCGCTTCGACAGCTTCACCATCTTGCACGAGGGCGAGTCCACCGGCATTTTCGTCTTGGCAAACATCGTTTAATCGACGTATTACTCGCACTTCCTTCGGAATCTCGAGCTATCCTCGAAGCCGATGTGTTGCGTTCTCAGACTCAGTTGGCTGCACGGTCGGCGTTGCTCGCGCCATCTTCGTCACCGTCTTCCATACGGGCTCCGAAGAAACGCCCGCCCCATAAACCACACGCGAAGCATCCCCTGTCGTCCACGCCGCCACCGGTTACGGTGCCTCAACTCCTTGAAGGGCTTGGAGTACCGCTAACGCAGACCTTTCACCCAGACCCCTGGCAACAGGAGGCAGTCACGCAACTTGCGACGACCGATGTGATTGTCAGCGTACCCACCGGAAGTGGGAAGACGTTTGTGGCAATTGAGGCGACAAAAGCAGCACTCAAACAGGAACGGACGGTGATTTACACGTCTCCGCTTAAAGCACTTTCGAACACAAAGTACATGGAGTTTTCTCAATTGTTTGGGGCAGAGAATGTTGGCATCCTTACCGGGGACCGACGCGACAATGCGCAGGCTCCGCTCTTGATTATGACCACCGAAATATTGAGGAATTTACTGTATGATGCCGCGAGTGGAGAAGTGGATGTGCGGCTTAATACGCTTGGATTGGTTATTTTGGATGAGTCGCAATA
The DNA here is from genome assembly GCA_021604005.1 of Nitrospirales bacterium. Taxonomy (GTDB): domain Bacteria; phylum Nitrospirota; class Nitrospiria; order Nitrospirales; family UBA8639; genus JAGQKC01. The sequence goes on from BQIV01000019.1 coordinate 71,020, forward strand.
TATCGCTGATCCGGAACGCGGCGTGGTATGGGAAGAAACAATTATTTTTTGTCCGACACAAGCCCGGCTCTTATTACTCTCTGCATCAATCGGTAATCCTCAAGATCTTGCGGCATGGCTCACAAGCATTCGGCCCGTGCCATGCCATCTTATCCATCATCAGAATCGCTCGGTCCCACTTCGTGGCGGGTATCTGCATCCTAGCGGAATGTTTAGCCCTCTATTTCGTACTCGCGATATTACAAAAGGACAAGGGTATACCTTTCACCCAGAAACAAAACGATTGGCTAGTCAGTATGAGGAGGAAACCGTGGGGCATCGAAATCGACGATAATTGTTCGTTGGGCAAACATCACACTCATGTTGTAATAATGCAACACTTGAATGACATTCAATCAGACTAAATGTATATTTATCTATAATTTTCATTGTGTTATAAATTATACGCCGAATGGCATTTGTTTTGCGTAGGTATAGATCATACAGTAATCGTGTGTCTATAGGTTTCGGAACTTTCCTGTAAAAAATAAAGCGTACTGAGAATATTGGACGTGATGTACGGAATGAACAAACGATATATGAAATCCGTGGTTGGACTTTTTCTACTGGTCTTGCTTTCAGGTTGTCAAAGCTTTCAGCCTACGGAAAAAAGTGAATTAAGCCTCCAAGACTCAGAATTTATGGGGCTTTGGACGCTCTACAATGATTGCGTTGTGGACCGTAATCCTCTTCAAATGCAAGCATATGTCGATCAATTATCAAAAGCGCCTGGACCAATTACCATTCACCACTCTCCTATTCCCTTGCCGAAATTCTTGAAGAATTGGACTTCAGCTCGAGGTTCTCGACTTTCCGTTGACCCTAGGGCCATGGCTGTTTCCTGTGCGCTCCAAGCTGGGCAGGCTGCATGGCAAACCGGCAGTTATGTTCTTGCACAAGACTTGCTGCAGTCCATTATTGACGAATACCCAGAGCCGGAATATGCGTACTATGTGGCTGAAGCCAAATCCGCCATTCGTCAAATCCCATCGTTTCGTAGCGTTTCGCTGACCGAATAAGTTTTTCAGGTTCTTTCCCTACAGCTTAGCCCTTTTCAGCACACTGCTTGGAAATTCCTTCTCTCCCTAGGAATGCCTTCTCATGCAAAATCCAGCATCTATTCACTTGGTATATTTCGTCTCTATTCGAAAAGGGATCTCTCATAAATGGGTTTGTTCACGAAGCGGACTTTGAAAGCTCAGTAAACAGAATGCTCGGAAAGTGTTAACTCTGACGGGTTCGGCTTGGTCTTCCAACTTCGACCAGGCGAAACGGCCAAAGGTCAAAAAAGAGATGGTGCCTAGGTATCAAGAAAACTTCTTCATCGACTTCTACGACCATTCTCACACAAAAAATTTTCAGACTTTTTCCTCTCCGATGTTCAGTTTCAAGTTGTCCGGCAAAGCTTCCGAATGAAATGGCCATGAAGCTTTATGAGAGAGACTACACGGAGCTGACCGATATTGAAGAGTCGGAGTTGCACTCGTTTCGCGAGCAAGGTGCTGTAAGCAGCAAATCCTCTCCTGGTCTTAAGGTTTGTCAATCTCTCTGGAATTGTTCCAAAGCGATACGTCACCACCTTAGTCTGTTTCCAAACCATTACCTCGATATCGAGGATTTGAAAGATAATCAGTCGCTTATCAAGCAACTTGAGAATTTTCAGAACCTTCTCGCCTCTACCGACGTGACTGAGCAAAGTATAACCAACTTTATTCGGCAAAACCGTGCCTATTTCATCATTGGGTCATTGCTGAAGCAAAACTTCAACTTTGGTCATCATGACGCCTATCTCTTTCCTGAATTCCAACTTGGCAACTCTTACAAAGCCGACTATCTCCTTGTGGGGAAAAATTCTGGTGGTTGGGAGTTCGTATTTGTCGAGCTAGAAGCACCAATCGGCAAGATAACATTAAGTGATGGGAACCTCGGTTCGTCATTTCGAAAAGGGTTGGCTCAAATCGAAACATGGCACACATGGTTGCAGGCTCATTATCCTCACCTGAAGGAGACATTTGACAAGTGCAAACGACGTGATGCAGATTTGCCGAACGAGTTCCTCTGCCTAGATATATCGCGCCACCATTTCGTTGTAATAGCTGGAAAACGCAAGGACTTCACTCCCGACACCTATCTGGTGCGACGCAGGCATCAACAATCGAGTAAGGACATTAGAATTCTACATTACGATAATTTGCTTGATGCATCACAAGCCCTCATCGGTTCAAATACATTTTAACCACGCAATAAAAGGACATGTAGTCGAGTATCTGAAACACTAAGCTAGTAAATTGTTGCTAGCCCTTCCCTTTCCTGCTATGCAGAGGGATGAAGAAAAAAACTCGTAGAATGATGCAGTTTTGGAAGATGTTGCGTGAAGCAGATTATGGGACGGTTAGCCATACAAAAAACGGGCAATCCGTTTTCATTTTTAATCAAGAGTATTTCAAACTCCTTAAAAAGTTCCCGCCAAAATCTGATTAAACAGAATTCTACCAAAGTGTTAACTCTCATGGCTTGGGCTTCCTCCCTGCGGGAACGCCCAGGCATGAGAATTTAAAGCCCGAATTAGGAAAGATTCAAAGATGCTGCATCAAGGCACTTCCGACCAGAACCCACCAAAACCGCCATTTTCCGTCGATTATGGAAGTTGAAATTAGGTCTCTCGTGCTGTTGAGCATCTTTTATTGGGGTAACTCCCCTTCCGCAAGCTGAGAGCGTTTCACCAACATCGAAGATGCGTTATAGTTAACAGATGTCTAGGGAACTGTTAACACACGACGGTACACGCAAATACCTCACCCAAGATGAGCAAGCCCGTTTCCTTCATGCCGCCAGTCAATTAGAGAGCGCGGACGTTCGTACCTTCTGGGACTGTTGAATAAAGCGGTGTAAGGCGTTCGCGTGGGGAGGGTTCGGTCAAAGCCATCCGATGAAAGGTCTACAGCGAAAAATACTCTCTCTGCGAAGTTGCCCTGAGACGCTCTTGGTGAAGTCGCCCTCCCTATTGGGGCGGTTGCCGTGGGCGGCCTTGTGCTTAGGGGGCCACCAGCTCCGCATCGAGGATGCCTAACCGTTTAAGGTTAAAGGCCATGGCCTGAAAGAAGGCCGCGAATTGATTCTTCGCCACCGCGCGATAGCGTACCCGCTTCGGGCGCCGAGAAAAGACTCGTTCATACGGCGCCCGTAGATGGCTATGCCAGCGGTCTCGAGCCCAGTTTTTGGTCTTCATATTTTGTTGCGGTGGATCGCGGCAAGATGACAGGTCCGCTTGGCCGCTGCCCGACGAGCGGGAGCCATACAATAGCCTTTATACCACTATAGATCGCCCCTTGCGTCGGACACACATGCCGCAGGCCTTGCGCATCCGGCAGATTGGCCGGGGGCGTGGCGACTTTATTGATCAGCCCCGATTGCCTATCGACACTGACGTGTTCCTTATAGCCAGACCAATAGTGCTTCGGGCCCTTACAGCCAATCCGGGCTTGCTTATCCGTCGCCACTTTCGGCCGTACCTCGTTGGTCAGCTGCTCAATCTTTTGTTGGCGCGCCTTGTCTCGCTCTTCCCGCAGCGTGGCTTTGGCAATCAGATGCGTGGCATCCACAAAGGTAAACACTTCACTCATGAGTCCGGCGGCTTTGAGTTGCTCGCGCATGGTAGTAAACAATTGCGAGAGCCGCGTTGTCCCAAGGCAGGTCCGAACACGGGTGAAGAGACTATAAGCAGGCGTGGGCGCGGAGACGGTGAAGCCACAGAACCATTTGGCCGCGAGGTTTTCTTCGAGGTACCGTTCCAGTTCTCGATCCGAAAGGTCTTCCATGAATTGCAGGAGCAAACAGCGAAACAAGCGTTCGATGCCCGCCCCCTCCGCTCCTTTGAGCTGCCTAACCTCGCTCAAAGTCTTGGTAGCATCGGGCAGATAGGCCTGAACCCGGCGATAGGGAGGCGTGGACGGTAACAAATTGTCAAGAGCAACCATTTCCAGTTGGGACATGCGCGACTCCAGGGGGCAAGAGGATGGGACCGAGAAGTGGACGGCGCACAGTATAGCAAAAAGTGCAAGCAATCCTCCTATTATTCAACAGTCCCATACTCGGAAGTGACACAGGGTGCGGATGAGTTGCCGATGTCGGGACTGGGTTTCGGGAGCATACGCGGTCGCCTGCACCTGGGCCCTGGGCCAGCCTAGGCTGTGTGCAACATACTGAATATCAGTGGGACGGAAGAGGGCCACTGAGAAAAATAAGGAGATATTGTCGAGACCGAGCACTCAAAAAATGCAATCAGGGAAAAGGAGAAACAGGTGGCGTGGGAAGGAGAGAGTCTTCAGGCGTTATTCACGAGACAAGAAAAAACTTATAAACAGGCTCGTGGGAATTTTCGCCCCTTTTCGTGAACAGACCCATAAATCACCAACAAATTCATAAGGGCATACACCATTACAAGAGCACTTTCCCTCGAGGTTTTTGAGGCTTGTCAGGCTGACAAATATCGCATTGGCACAAACGTCGTAATGTCGTATAAGAGTAGATCCCGGTGTCATGGCCATCACTCCATTTAAACCGGAGAGCATAACGCCCAACGGCTTCAATGTCTTGAACCATGATGAGGAGAGGAACGGAGTCCGGTTGGAGTCGTACCTCACCCGTCCATTCATCGACACATGCTGCACATGGGCACTGTTGACGAAGGTACCGTACAGGGTAGACGCCGTGGTGGCCATCACTCCAGTCAATACCTAACACGCCGTTTTCAAGCCAATTCATATCTTGTGGTTCGAGTGTCTCCTGTGTCATCAGTGATACTCCTTCGAAAAACTTGGGAATCGATCGGGTTGATTGACGCTTGGTGAATACAGGTTCATTGAGGGAAGGGATTTTCCCGCAACCTCTTCCACATAGGCCTCAATCGCTTGCTTCACTTCCTGTCGAATTTGGCCACTAGCGCGAAGTCGGGTGATCTTATCAAATGGCAGTCGTCTGGCTTGTTGGATAAAGGCAATGCTCCCTGGAGAAATCGATAGCCCACGATCAAACGATCGCTCGCTACAGGGGAAGCACATCATTCCTCCTGACTGTGCAAAAAAACGCATGCTTGAGACTTCAGCCGAGACTCCACATTCTGTACAGTGATGAACTTGAGGGCGAAACCCGGTAAGCCCGAGAATATGAATTTGCAACAAGAGGGCACATAACTCAGGGTCATCACTAGATTCGAGTGCAGACAACCCATCACGTAATGTCTGAAAGACTGCGTGATTTGGATCTCGATCCGGTGTGACGGCTTGAATGAAATTCACAATTCTGGCTGCAGCAGTCATGAGCGGTAAACTTTCCCGGAGTCTCTCGAAGGAGTCTGCAATATCCACCTGACTAATTCGTGCAAGCGATTCGACATTTTTTTCAAACAATGTCAACTCAACAAGCCGAAAAGGCTCAAGTGCACTGCCAAACCGACTCTTCATTCGTCGAGCGCTACGTGCGATTCCACGGACTTTGCCGACCTGCTCAGTATAAAACGTCACAATCCTATCGGCCTCTCCCCAACGCTGGCTTTTTATGACGATAGCTCTGGTTTTGTAGAGTGGCATGTGAAAACTTTAATCAAAGAGCAATTAACACGTCAAAATGTAACCCTTTTCCACCGCATACTAGGCACGTGTGTTCTCAATAGCCCAATTCAAGGAGCAGGCCTTCATTGTCTCGCCAGTCTTCACGAACTTTGACCCATAATTCCAAGTGCACTTTCACCCCAAATGTATGTTGCATATCCAGTCGAGCTTCAGTCCCAATGGTTTTTAACCGTTGCCCCTGCTTTCCGATAATGATCGGTTTCTGAGAGGACTTTTCTACCAAGATCGTTGCTCGCACATGCGCACGCGATTCCTCTTCGATAAATTCATCGAGTAGCACGGCAACCGCGTAGGGCAGTTCTGCATGGGTATGATGCAGGACTTTTTCACGAATCATTTCGGCTGCCATGTGCCGCATCGACTGATCGGTCAGAAAGTCATCCTCGTACAATTGCTGTTCCTCTTCCGGAAGATACGAAAGGGTCATCTCAATCAACCGGTCAATATTTGTTCCCTGTTTCGCTGAAATCGGCACAATTTCCGACCACTCTCGCATCTGACGAAATTGCTCAATGAGTGGGAGCAATCGCGCTCGTCCCACTTCATCGACTTTATTTAAGAGAAGAAAGATGCCGGCGTAGGCCTGGGATTTGGTTGCGGCCTCAACTTGTTCCATGACAAACCGATCTCCGGCTCCAGGCGGTTTGTTGGCATCCATCATCACATAGATGAGATCGGCATCGGGAAGCGTGTCCAATGTGGTTCGCACCATTTTCCGGTTTAATTGATGTTTGGGTTTATGAAGCCCGGGAGTATCCAGAACCACCAATTGTGCATTGGCAAAATGCCCAACGCCAAGGACTCGCGTTCTGGTCGTCTGTGGTTTGTCGGAAATAATGGCAATTTTTTGCCGGACCAGGGCATTTAAGAGAGTGGACTTCCCAACATTGGGCCGGCCGACAATGACTAACGATCCAAACTTCATAGTGTGCAATTGTACATCATTACGAGAAAGCGCGCGCGTCACATATTTGGAAGGAAGACAGAGTATGTGAGAAAAAATCGTAGACGGTTACGGCGTTGATTGGGAGTGTTTGAGGCGAGGTTCAATGAATTGATAGACTTTTTCGCCGTCCCTCACCATCCCAAGCCGATTCCGGGCAAGTTCTTCTAGCTTTAACGGATCTGATTTTACACGACGAATTTCCTGCTCTAAGAATCTATTGGTCCGTTCGATTTCCTGAATATGTTGTGCCACTTCTTCGGCTACCTGAACTTGTTCGAGATATAAGGGAACCCCATTTTCTGTAAATAAAATATAGCCAAGAAAGACGCCACCTAGAATCATCCCGGCAACAATAGGCAAGTGGCTTGTGAGGTCTCCCCAAAATCCTGGTGCCTTCTTTTTTCGTTTTCTATTTCTTCCCATATCCAATCGTTATTTTATGGGTAAACACGTTTTTCCTGCATAGCAAGCCGCGTTCCCAAGTTCTTCTTCAATGCGCAAGAGTTGATTGTACTTTGCAAGCCGATCTGTCCGAGAAAGTGATCCCGTCTTAATCTGTCCGGTGTTTAATGCGACTGCAAGGTCGGCAATCGTTACGTCCTCCGTCTCTCCTGAGCGATGCGATACGATCACGCCGAATCCAGCCCTCTTAGCTAATGTTACGGCTTCTATGGTTTCTGTCAATGTCCCAATCTGATTGAGTTTAATCAGAATCGCATTGCCCGCCCCTTCACGAATGCCCCGGGAGAGATACTGTACATTCGTGACGAAGAGATCATCCCCTACTAATTGAACCGTGTCGCCAAGCTGAGTGGTGAGATCTTTCCATCCTTTCCAATCATCTTCGTTTAAGCCATCTTCAATTGAGACGATAGGAAATTGTGTCGTCAATGACTGGTAGTAGTGAATCATGTCGGCTGATGTTAATCGAGCATTTTTCTGACTTTTGATGAGATAGGCATTCTTTTGATGGAATTCGCTTGCAGCCGCATCCAGGGCAAGGACGATGTCCCGGCCCGTTTGATAGCCGGCTTTTTTAATTGCCTGTACGATGAGTTCGAGTGCTTCTTCATGTGACGCAACATTTGGCGCAAAGCCACCTTCATCACCGACTGCGGTACTCAACCCTTTCGACTTCAATAACGCTTTCAGGTGATGGAAGACTTCCGTGCCCATGCGTAAGGCATCACGAAAACGTTCCGCTCCGACCGGCATGATCATGAACTCTTGAAAGTCCAAGCCATTGTCGGCATGCGCCCCGCCATTGATAATATTCATCATGGGAACGGGCAGTTCTCGGGCATTCAACCCTCCGATGTACCGGAAAAGGGGTTGCCCAAGTTCCGTTGCCGCCGCCCGTGCCACGGCTAACGAAATACCCAGTATGGCATTCGCGCCAAGACGCGACTTCCCTTTGGTCCCATCAAGAGCAATCATCGTTGAATCAATGGCCACTTGATCACAGGCTTTCATGCCAAGAAGTTTGGGGGCTAAGGACTTTTTGACGCTCGTGATGGCCTTGTTGACTCCCTTGCCCATCCACTCGCGCTTGTTCCCGTCTCGCAATTCGAGTGCCTCACGTGCGCCGGTCGATGCGCCAGACGGCACTGCCGCACGGCCACGGACTCCACTCGCCAACGTCACTTCCACTTCGATGGTGGGATTCCCTCGTGAATCTAGAATCATGCGTGGAACAATCGTTTGAATCGTACTCATCATAAGCGTACCTTACATTAAGATTCGTTTGATAATGCCGTTTTTAATAATGTGTTCACTTTTCCAGGATTGGCTTTGCCTTGTGAGGCCTTCATCACTTGCCCCACAAAAAATCCTAATACCGTCTCTTTGCCAGCCTTATATTGTTCCACCTGAGCTGGATTATTCACCAGCACTTCACGAATAAATTCCAGCAAGGCGTTATCATCAGACACTTGGCTAAGTCCTTTTTCTTGAACTAATGCTTCCGGCTCTTTTCCACTGACATACAATTCTGTGAAAATTTCCCTTGCAACTTTCAAACTAATTGTACCCTGCTCTACCAATTGTAATAATTTGACCAGTCGCTCTGGAGCCAAAGCCGATTCGTGCGCAGCGACATCATGAGTATGTAGTTCGCGCAGCAACTCGCCCTTTACCCAGTTACACACTGTCTTAGGCGATGGAAACGTTTTAATGCATGTCTCGAAATAATCGGCCAAGGATTTGGACGATGTGAGAACCTCGGCATCACCTACCGGTAATTGATACGTTGAGATAAAGCGCTGCTTTCGAACCGAGGGTAATTCCGGAAGCGTTTCGCGGATGTCATCAATCATGGTTTGTTCAAGGTGAATCGGCAATAAATCAGGATCGGGGAAGTATCGATAGTCATGGGCTTCTTCCTTACTCCGCATCACAACCGTTTTTTCTTGTGCTTCATCCCAGAGGCGGGTTTCCTGGTGAACTGTCCCGCCTTCAGAGAGGACGGTGGTTTGACGACGCACTTCGTAGTCGATGGCTTCTCGAACAAACCGGAACGAATTAATATTTTTCAATTCGACCTTCGTGCCTAATGGTGTTTCGCCGGATGGTCGCAATGAAATATTCGGCTCACATCGTAAATTGCCTTGCTCCATATTCCCGTCGCACACATCTAAATAGAGAAGAATATCTCTGAGCGCTTTCAAGTAGGCAACGACTTCTTCTGCGGAGTGCATATCCGGTTCCGTCACAATTTCAAGAAGCGGCGTTCCAGTCCGGTTCAAGTCGACGCGACTCTCCGGTCTCCCTGGTTGATGAATGCTTTTACCTGCATCCTCTTCTAAGTGCGCACGATGGATTCGAATGCGTTTCGTGCTCTCGTTCGGCTGAATCTCAAGCCATCCGTTTTCACAAATGGGCTCATCGTATTGCGAAATTTGGTAGCCCTTCGGCAGATCAGGATAAAAATAATTCTTTCGTGCAAAGTAGTGATCTGTTCGAATGGTGCAATTGAGCGCGTGTCCTACCCGAACGGCCATCTCCACCGCCATACGATTCAGGACCGGCAATGAGCCGGGCATCCCTAAACAGACCGGACATGTTTGGGAATTCGGCGAACCGCCGAAGATTGTCCTGCATGAACAAAAGAGCTTTGACTGTGTCCGAAGCTGCGCATGCACTTCGACACCGATAACAACTTGATAGGACATAGGCCTTTGAGCAACGATTAGTGGTTAATGCGTGTTGTAATCATGGGAATGTTGATCACGTTCACGACGCATGGCATCACGACCTGCCTCGATGGCTTCTTTGACCACCGACGACGCTTCATCGACAAAGTCTCGTCCTTTGACGACGACGTCATCCAAGGCATCCGTAGCTTTTTCTCGTAGGTCACGAATATCTTCACCTGTTCGTCGAGCGTAGCCAACCAGTCGTTCTCGCGATTCTCGTCCCCCCTGCGGTGCGAGTAAAAATGCCCCAACGGCCCCAACCAAGGCTCCACTCAAGAATGCTAATGCCACAGACCCGGCGGATGCTGAAGATCGATTATTTCCCATAGTCGCTCCCTCCTTCTTTTGAGACACGATGTTTCATTGTATTCGATGCGGCTTTAATGCCGGCCAATACGCTCGAGAGTCCTAAAAAAATAGACCCGCCTTTTCCACGCACAGTGTCATGAACGTGGTGAACCGTTTGTCCCATCTCCCCCATTGCGGTAAATAACGACGAGGCTCGATCGACGCTTACTTTGGCCTGGTCTGTTATGACTCGCACATTTTCGCCTGTTCCGCGTATATCCTTCAACAGGCCTGGCAGCTCATTGTTCACGCGTGTTAACACCCGTTCCGACTGTGCCACGGTTCGCTTAATTTGCAATATAGTTGGAATCAAATACGCCACAAGTACGACAAATGCGATAGCAATGGCCACTGCAGCCAAATCGATCATAGAAAACGTTTCCTTTCTTTTCGGTTAACGAATGGGAGGACGTTTCTTTCGCCATTGAGTCGTTTGTTCATAGGCGTAGGCGGCTCGAAGCAGCGTCGACTCTTCAAAGGGACGCCCCATCAATTGCAGGCCAACCGGTAAGCCGGCCTGGCTCAATCCGCATGGAATCGAAATCGCCGGAAGCCCAGCAAGACTTGCCGAGATCGTGTACATATCCGATAAATACATTTGTAGCGGATCTTGAAGTTTTTCCCCCAATGGGAAAGCCGTTGTCGGCATCACGGGTGTGACCAAAAAGTCCACCTCCTGAAAGACCGCGTCAAAGTCTCGCGTAATCAGCGTTCTGACCGACTGCGCCTTGGCATAGTATGCATCGTAATACCCGGAACTGAGGGCATACGTTCCAAGCATGACGCGCCGTTTGACTTCCGCACCAAAGCCTTCAGCCCGGGTTTGCCGGTACATATCGAATAAGCCCTTGCGCTCCTTTGTTCTATAACCATACTTTACTCCATCATAACGGGCAAGGTTTGAACTCGCTTCCGCCGTGGCAATGATATAATACGCGGCGATAGCCCATTCGGTTGAGGGGAGGGACACGTCTTTTACGGTGCCACCTAGCTCTTGAAAGACCTCAATGGCTTCCCGAACATGTTGCTCAACATCCGGGTCAAGTCCCTCGGAAAAGAATTCTCTCGGCACACCGAGTGTAAGCTTTTTGACATCTTTTTTCTTGACCGACTTCATAAAGTCGGGAGCTGGGCAATTAGATGAGGTTGAGTCCTTTGGGTCATGTGCCGCCAGCACATTGAGCAACATGGCTGCATCGGCCACCGTTTTCGTGATTGGACCAATTTGATCCAACGATGACGCAAAGGCCACCAACCCATAACGAGATACTCTTCCATAGGTTGGTTTGAGTCCGACGACACCACAGCAGGCGGCGGGTTGTCGAATCGATCCCCCAGTATCTGTCCCTAAGGCGGCTACACATTCATCGGCAGCCACAGCCGCAGCCGAACCGCCACTTGATCCACCTGGGATATAGTTCAAGTTCCAGGGATTTCGGCTTGGCCCAAAGACCGAATGCTCGGTGGACGACCCCATACCGAACTCATCAAGGTTGGTTTTCCCTATCAACAAGAACTTTTGCTCTCGACATGCTGCCACGACCGTCGCATCGTAGGGGGGAATGAACTGCTCCAACATGGTGGAACCGCACGTTGTTCGAGTGCCATGGGTACAAATATTATCTTTGATGGCCAACGGCATGGCCATTAATGGTTGCGTCTTCCGCCATTGTTTGAGCGAGGCGTCAATGGTGTCCGCTTCTTGGAGAATCTGTTCTCTCTCCCGTACGGTGATATAGGCTTTCACCTTGCTTTCCACTTGACTCATCCTCAATAAATAGGAGCGAGCAATATCGAGTGCTCCAATATCTCCTGAGGTAAAGAGATCCTGAAGTTCTTTTAAGCTGAATTTAAACAGTGCGGGTGCCATGTCGAATATTTCGATTCCACAAATAATCAGTGCAAAGGGCCTTACAGATGATTCGCCACCGACTCATACGGCAAAAATCCCGTTGAGTTCATCAGGTCGGCATCAATTGTCAGCCTTCCTTCGTACTCTCAATGAGAGTCCGTCACAGTTACGCAATAAATTTTAGCTCGGAGTCATTGCTGATACACATCTGTCTCGTGCACCCTTCCGGTACGAAAAACTCACAGATGGGAACTGATAGTTCAGGGGTAATTCGAGCGTGCCCCGTTCGAGTGACCTCACGGCTTGACGGTCAGATGGCAAACATTCGATCCATAGATCTCGTTGACGCATGGGTGTGCGCGTTACGATGAGTCGCGATCTGCAATGACTTTGGGGACAACAAAAAATCCATCTTCGGTTTGAGGCGCATTATCCATGGCCTGCTCAACGCTCAAGGACTCCATTGGTACGTCGTCTCGTAAAACATTTGCCTGCTGAGATGTTGATGCCGTCAATGGGATACCATCGGTGTCCACATCGCGTAAGTGATTGACAAAAGTTAAGATTTGGCTCAGTTGGTTACTCAAGAGTTCTTTTTCGCTTTCTGCAATCTCAAGGCGTGCCAACTGGGCGATGTGCTCAACTTCTTTTAGGCGAATTTTCATCCGGTACCCCTTACTATCCTTCAACGCTCCGATTTGTCGCCCAAGAAAGAACGTTTTTCAAAAAATCCTTTATTCACAAGTAGTTCTAGCATGAATTTGCCAAAAAATCTACCAATGCTTTGAGAGACTCATGAGGTTGAGTATAAGCGGTCGGACGAGTGTGGGAAATCGACCTTATGAAGACGACATCAACCCTTTGTCCGCGAAACTTATATAGGACCCGTCGCCGATCACCACATGATCGAGTACCTGGATGCCGAGAATATCGCCAGCCGTTACCAATCGTTGTGTTAAGGCATAATCTTCAGGGCTAGGGTCGGGATTTCCGCTCGGATGATTATGGAGCACGACAATGGCCGCAGCCGATTCACGTACGGCGACATTGAAGACTTCGCGCGGATGAACGATGTTCACGGTTAAGCTTCCTTGGGAGATAGTCATATCCCGGATCACTCGATGTTTAGCGTCTAACAACACAACCTTAAACACTTCATATCGAAGGTCGCGTACGAGTGGATAGTAATGGTGATAGAGGTCACGGCTCGCACCAATGCGTAGGCCCGTGGTTAACGGGGTCGAGAGCGTCCGCTTCCCTAATTCAACTGCGGCCAGAATTTGCGCGGCTTTGGCCGGGCCAATTCCAGGAATCGCACAGAGCTCTTCAAGGCTCCGGTTTGAAAGGCCTTGTACTCCGTCGAGTCGTTCAAGCAACTCCATGGCGACTTGAACTGCAGAGGAATCCTGTCTTCCCACCCGTAAGAGAATGGCAAGCAGTTGCGCATCCGAGACGGACTCAGGCCCTTGCTGCAAGAGACGTTCGCGCGGACGTTCCGAACTTGGCCACGAGTGAATACCCATTTTTGGTTTTATCTCATTCATATGCTGAATGTCGCATTCAGATCCAAAAGCTTCACTTCGTACAATTGCAAGAGTTCATCCACTATACGCAGATCAAAAGAAGAGGGTCAAAGTCTCTGTCCGACGGGAAGTTGTGATGTTCCAAAATGGTGTGGTACGGTACAAAGCCCTAAGGCGATAGGTGAAAACCATGCATGGATTATGAGAGTAATAGCTGGCACGCAAAAGGGCCGTCGGCTCAAGGCCCCGATAGGGAATCGAATCAGACCCACGTCTGAGCGAGTTCGGGAAGCTTTATTCTCCATCCTGAATGTTGAAGTCTCTCACGCCAATGTGCTTGACCTCTGTTGTGGAACAGGCACGATTGGCTTAGAAGCGTTGAGTCGAGGTGCTGCACGCGTTGTCTTCGTGGATAACCATCGCGACTCCTTGCTCCTTTTGAAAAACAATATTCGACGATGTGGCGAGCCGCCCAACACGGTGACTCTTGCCGGTGACGCGTGGGAACTTGTACGTCACCCGCATCTGCATCGCTTGGGCCCGTTTGATATTATTTATGTAGATCCGCCCTATCAGCATGACAATCTCGAACAGCTCTTAGGAGAATTGAGTGCAGGACAAACCCTTGCGTGTGATGGCATGATGGTGGTGGAACATTTCTGGAAAACCGTACTGCCGCAAGACGTGGGATCCGTTCAACAGGTGCGACACGCTCGCTACGGCGATACGGTCTTAACATTCTTTCAACAGACGAAACATGAATCCCATGCGAATCGGCGTGTATCCGGGAACATTTGATCCTATTACGTTAGGGCATGCCAATGTCATTGCACGCAGCCTTCGAATGGTTGATCGCGTGATTGTGGCCGTCGCGCCAAATCCTCAAAAAGGTCCTCTGTTTGATCTACAGGAACGGATTGAGTTGGCCAAAATTGCCACTAAGCATTTACCCCATGTCGAGGTTGAATCGTTTGATGGTCTGCTTGTCAATTATGTTCGTAATCGTGGCGCTCAGGCCATCATTCGAGGCATGCGAGCCGTCTCCGATTTCGAACACGAATTTCAAATGGCGCTGTTAAATCGTAAACTCGACGAAGGAGTCGAGACCGTCTTTCTCATGGCCAGCGAAGAATATTCCTATTTAACCTCCAGCATGGTCAAAGAAGTCGCGTCGCTCGGCGGTCCGTTACAAGACTTTTTGCATCCCGACGTGGCCGAACGCTTACAATCGTGCTTTCATGCCAACTCATGAATCCTGTGATATGAAACTCGCAACACGTACCACTAAGATCGCCGCCTCACCCACCTTACATATGGTCGCGACGGTAAAAGCCCTCAAAGCTCAAGGGGAGACCATCTTCGATTTTGCTGCGGGAGAACCGGCGCAACATTCACCCGAGTGCGTCAAACAGGCCGCATTGGAGGCCATTCAGGGAAATTTCACAAAGTACACGGCCGTAACCGGAATCGATGACCTGAAAGACGCCATTATCGAGACTTTTCAGCGGACCCATCGGCTGGACTATGACAGATCGAAGATTCTCGTGTCATGCGGGGCAAAACACACGTTGTATAATTTCACCCAGGCCGCTTTAGAGGCGGGAGATGAAATCATTATTCCCAGCCCTTACTGGGTATCCTATCCAGACCAAATTGCCTTGACCGGTGCTACTTCGGTTATCCTGAAAACCGAAGAAGCGTCACACTATGCCATTGACTCCGCCCTCTTGGACTCTCTGATTACGCCAAGAACCAAAGCGATTATGCTGAATAGTCCCTGCAATCCAACGGGCAGTATGTATGACCAACACACATTGGAATGTGTGGCAGAACTGGCCCTTCGGCATGATTTGCTCGTGGTTTCCGATGAAATCTATGAACACCTGGTATATGACGGTCATCAGCACGTCAGTATTGCGTCCTTAGGGCCAGATATCGCCAAGCGCACGTTAGTGGTGAATGGCGCGTCCAAATCATATTCCATGACAGGGTGGCGAATCGGCTATGCCGCAGGCCCTAAAGATCTCATTACCGCCATGGGACATATTCAAAGTCAAAGCACGTCGAATCCCAACTCGATTGCACAAAAAGCGACCGTTGCTGCGTTACGAGATGGCCAGTCATTTATTACGAACATGCGTCAGGAACTGAGTGCACAACGAACCTTGATGGTTGACCGGTTGAATGCCATCCCCGGCATTACCTGTCCAATGCCGCGTGGTGCGTTCTATGCCCTGCCCAACGTTTCGGCGTTATTTGGACGACGGCATGCTCAGGGAACGATTACCTCGCCTTCCGATTTAGCTCACTACCTGTTGACTGAAGCCAAGGTCGCCTGTGTCGCGGGAGAGCCATTTGGCGCCCCCGAACACATTCGCCTCTCCTATACACCAGGTCTTTCTGTCATTGAGCAAGGGATGGACCGACTTGCGAGTGCGATCCAAGCATTAGAGTAGAGGGTTTTTTCCGAGCGTGACATCTTGACTCAGACAAAGAGAGTGTTACCTAATCAATAATATTGCCGATATTGACAGTCAATGAGGAGGGGGCACCGTGCCAATCTACGAATACATTTGTACTGCCTGTAACGAAAAATTTGAAGTACAACGAAAGTTTTCCGACCCGCCGATTACAACGTGTGCAGAATTTTCATGTCCAAAAGGCGAACCGGTTGAGAAACTCATCTCGTCACCGGCCATCATGTTTAAGGGCACCGGCTGGTATGTGACGGATTATTCCGACAAATTGAAACAACCCAACCGGCCAGGCGAAGATGGGAAGCCACAGGGGAAAACCACCGAAACAAAGGCCGATGGAACGTCTGACGGCAGCTCGTCTTCGACGTCCTCCACGTCATCGAGTGAGACAAGTGCGGGCTCTTCATCGTCATCTGGCTCAACTCCCTCCTCCGGCTCAACATCGTCGTCAGGATCATCGGGCGGATCTTCCCCACCCACCCCTTCATCAAACTCATCAAGTGGGAAAAAAGAATAAGTCAGGAACTGCCAGTCTGGCCGTTGTCCAGCACACGTGATGTCGATTATGTCCGTCCGGACTTGTTGATCCGCTTCGCCCAAAGTTGATCCCATACTAACTGTGCAAACAACGTATACCCCGCGGTTGACAGATGGATGCCATCATTTGAGTATCTGGCCGCGAGCAAGGAGCTGTTCTCTTCCGTTGTCTGGGCGAACAGATCAATGCAGGGAATGTTGGCTGCTTGGCAATAATCCACGAGCCGTCGATTCAGCTCCATACGCCGTTCAATATGCGGCTGAATGATATATTGGCCCGCATCGTCAACAGGGCTACGCAACGAGGGAATCGTAACGGCCACTGGCGCAATCGATGCGCGTACCGCATGTTCATACAAGGTGACTAAATTATCAAGAATGTGTGTAAGGCTTTTGTTTGCTCCCAGGTCGTTTGTTCCACCAAGAATAATTACCCAGGTTGGTCGAATCGCAAGCACGTCAGGTGAAAATCGTTCGACCATCTCACTCGTACACTCGCCATTCACCCCACGAACCAACACCGTTCCAGCATCGCCAAGCCAAGTTTGAAGCCATTCCCCATAGGGTGTTGCGTGATAATACGGCGTCGCAAGTGTCGGAGCCTGGTACCCCACGGTCAAACTATCGCCAAAGCAAATGACTTTCATCACCAGATTTGTTTATGTGTAGGAAAAATTTCCCGTTTGCGCATACAGACGGCATTCAGGTCTGTAATACGTAGAGGAATGCGTATAGCCCTTGACACGAACGATTGCCCTAGTTACCCTCAGCAAGGTTCTCAACGATACAGGTCGTGCTTTATATGAATACTCGCTCCAGCAACACTCTCGGTTCAACGATTTTCACCTCTCAGACATACCGGTAATCGTATTTTACTCGACACATGGGCTTGGAGCATACAACCACGAGGAGGCTAAGACCGTCAATGCAATTGCTACGTTCGACTACATCAATCATTGGAATTATGTTCAGTGCCTGTCTCCTGCTGTACACTGGAGCGAGTTCGTTGGCTATCGCCAAAGATTTTAAAATTGCCATCGTTGACCCACAATCCGTGATTGAAAAGTCGAAGGCTGGCAGCCGAGCCTTGGCCACCCTCAAAGAACATGCGCAAGCCAGGGAAAATGTGTTAAAGGCCGACCAAAAGGAACTCGAAGACCTTCAGAGTGAATTAAAAAAATCGGAAGCGTCCAAGGACAAAGGTTTTCAACAAAAACAAGAGATATTTACTCGAAAATTCCAGGAATTTCAGAAACGTGGCCAGGAGTACCAACGAGAGCTTGGGACGAAACAAAAAGAACTGGTCCAAGAGTATATGAAGAAAATCGAAACGGCTACAGGTGCCGTTGCGAAACGCCATGGCTTTGCCATGGTTATCGATAAAGGTAGCGAAACCACACTCAAAATCGTGCTGTATAGTCAACGTGGGTTAGATATCACCAATGAAGTCGTGAAAGAATTCGACAAACGATATAAGTAAACGTAAGGAACGCACTCTCAATTGTTCGGTCCACTTTGATTCAGGTCGTCCCATCTCGGTCGACCTGACGTCAAAGAGTGCGTTGAGTGAGTCAAGGCTCCTTGCCGTTTTCGAGTGGATACCCCGCAAGCTTCCAAGCCTTATACCCGCCCGCCATTGAACGAACCTTCGTATATCCCATTTCCATAAGGTTTGAGGCAGCTAATGCGGAACGATATCCTCCCCCGCAATACAGAACGATCATCGTATCTTTATTCGGTTCTTGACCTTCAATGTCGCGCTCGAGAATCCCGCGCCCTATGTGGAGTGACCCCTTCGCAAATCCCTTTCGACGTTCATGATCTTCACGTATATCGATGAAGGCGAATGGCTCACCTTTTGTCTGTTTTTCCCTTACCTCATCGACTGATATTTCCTGAATGTGTTCTTTGACACGTTGTACCAGTTTTTCAAATGCAGGGTGATGTGCCACAGATGACCTCCTCTCTGCTCATAGGTGCTTATTGAATCGATGTATCTCGATTCGCACAGTGGTAATATCGCCAACTTGCTATCGCCCACATACCGGCAAGGGCGAGTAATCCAATGTAGCTACTCCCATTTCGAAACCACGAATCATGTGCATGAATATCTACGAGTTCAATCGTGTCGAGTTCGACAAATCGTCCACGAATGGAAACCGTCGCCTGATGATCGAGGGACTTCCCTCGAAGCTTGAACACCTCACCAAACCCTTTCAACGCATCACCCTCAGAACCTTTCACATACAACTTCCGATCAAATTCTACTGGACGTCCAACGCGTGCATCCGTAGCGATCAATGTCTTCACGAAGTGATTGTCCGCAAGCAAGGGCCCATCAAGAAACGCGAGTGGCAAGGTCATATACACGAGAAACAAGCCAAGACAGAGGCTATTTCTTCTAAGGGACCATGGAAGGAAAAACGGCTGTACCGTGATTGTCGATTTCCATGACCAGAGCACATAGCCAAACCCTAAACTTGTCAAGAGATAGGTTGGCCAGCTCTCAGGCCAAAACCATCCGACAGTAAAGAGTTCCCAGGAAACTGGTGCAAAAAAATGCACACCATTCGCCCACTTGATTTGCAGGGCATCAAGGGCTAAATGCACAACTGCACTGGAAGCAAGAATCCCGAAAATAATACCTGGCGTATGTGAAAGGCTGGCGAGAGCCGCACACAAGACCATCGTCATAAACAAGGAAGCTTGGACAATCACATAGAGACGGAGCGAATAGGGATCAATGCCAGGTACAAGACCAAGCAAGACCCGCTGAAGAATCCAGGGCACATCGGGAAGGATACAGCCGAGAAAGATAAGCTTAGGGTCTGCGGTGGGAATAACCGATCGCGTAAGTACCCCTTGAATTCCAAAATGGGCTAGCGCATTCGGCATGAGTCAGTATTAAAGAAAAGGAGATGACTGCCTGTTTCGAGCTGTCCATTACGAACCCAACATAATAGAACGAGGCAACAGCCACGTCACTCAATAAGCAGGAATGTCTGTGTGCTTATTTTTCGTTGTGAGATTTTGTAATGGTATAGAGCACTCCCTCATATCCTGATGGGCCACGAGCAGCCGTTGCGGCTACCGTATATTCACTGCTGATATCTTGCTGAGCCTGCATTTCACGAGCAGGTAAGAAATTGTCAGAACGATAGTCGTCTTCCCAGCCTACCGGGAAAAAGATGCCTATCACCATGAAAATAGGATTGTGCTTGGGGTCGGCATAATTCGGTAAAATCGACACGAGTTTATTGGCAACCTGATCATGCACCATTAAGCCTGTGCCAGTCTTGGTTTCCACCAAACGCACGTCACAGTCCGTACAGGCATGAAACGTCGGACCTTGCTGTTTCCACTGGTCTTGAGACAATGAGAAGACAAAATCCACGGTTTCTTTTTCCAAAACCGTATCGGCAAATGTTGAGGGGACAAATAATACAGTCAGCAAGCAGACAACGATGAACGAGAAAAAATACTTCATACAATCCTGTGTTGGTGAAATTTTTTGTAAGAAACACACGATATAGCGAATCCAAATAAGTTCCAAACAGGAACAAGCAACTAACTCCGCGCGGTACAACGTTTCAACTAGCGGAAGTTATTTGAAACGGCTATAAAAAGACGGACTGCACGGTACATCAAGTCAACTGGAATGCATGGCGCGCCCGGCAGGAATCGAACCTGCGACCCTCGGCTTAGAAGGCCGATGCTCTATCCAACTGAGCTACGGGCGCATAGATGAACTTATTGGATCATAGCAAAATATCTGTCCAGTAAAAAGGGAAGCCAGTAGACGCTTCCGAGTCCAATCTACGCATCCTTAGCGAGACACGTATAATCTCCGTAGTCGGGTCGAACCATTATGCAGTGGACATCATTCTATACAGCAGTTCTGCATAAAATACGTGGTTTTCTGTTGCGTGTATAAAACAACATAGACATTCTATCTTGCAAAGAAATTATCACAAATCGCCTCGATAAAACTTCGCCCATTTAAAGCGATAAATCATATTGGGACAATCACAATTCACTCACGGGCTCGAAAGTTTGCATTCCACCGCTACATTGAAGGAAGTTTTAAATCTTCTGGACTTTAATAATTCAGCCTTGGTAGCAAACTTTTCTCTAACCTTGAGAGCAATCTTTAGGCAATGCTGACTTCGGTGAGTTCACCTGACGATGAATCTTCGATGGCACGGAGAATGGCTGGGGTGGCCGTTTGGATTTTGGGCCAACTGGTTGAGGACAGAACGACAATCCCGATGATCTGCACACTGGCGTTTTCGCACACGCCATGATTTTGGTCGGTTGTCATGAACACGTCGAATCCCTCTTGCTGGGCCTTGTTCAGTATTTCGCTATTTGTGCACAGGCCCCAGTTATGTTCAAACACGGTTTCCACGTGATGCGGATGGAGAAGGGTGCGTAGCGGAACAGGGATGCCTTGATCGAAAAGAATTCGCACGTTAGGGTGTTTTCGAAGCGGCTAAACTTTTTGCGGCATGGGCAAGAACCGTTTGGACCTGTACTGGAGTCACCCCGGGAAACAAGTTCACAAATTCGGTGAGCTCTACCCCATCTTCGAGGTTTTCAAACAGTGCAAGAACGGGAATTCTGGTGCCCCGAAACACCCATCCGCCGCTGACTCGTTGTGGGTCACGCTCAACGACTGAACAAGAAGACCAACCTAGCATAGCTGTATCCTACCCCGAGTTTCGCGTTGATTCAAGATAATGATGACTGCCGACATCCTGAATGCGATACTATAGAACCCTCTGCAAAAGGCAGCTGCATTGAGGGTCTTTGGCCCTCGAATCGTTTTTTGCCGAGTTCTTCTTGTCTGAATGCCTCTTGTGCTTGCTCCTTCCTCCTCTTTTGCTAGCTTGTTGGGCCCGCTTATTGGGGAGCTCGCTTGAGTCAGGCTGCCATGAGCAGGGCGCGCCGACAGAAAAAGA
>BQIV01000020.1 GCA_021604005.1 Nitrospirales bacterium
GCCACTTGCGGGCGGTCTTGCCGGCCACGGTCCGCCCGATCCTCGTGACCGATGCTGGCTTTCGAGGCACGTGGGTTCGGTTGGTCGAAGAGCTGGGCTGGGATTGGGGCGGGCGCATTCGCAATCGCACCCGCGTACAACAAATTTGGGTCAAGTCTAGTTTTATCAGTTTGATGAATTTGAGAAAATGCAAAAAGGCCTGCGTTTATGATGTCTTTGATATTGCAATACGCTATGTCCTCTACAGGAAGAACTACAGGCTTGCTCGATTCTCACAAACCATCCCCTATACTGGCACTAAGGTTTCTCTTTGTTCATGTATGTGTTTGATTACCTGTTTGGACATATTCTTTTCGGCCATTCGTAGATCATACGACGCTTGAAGATTCATCCAAAATTTCGCCGTATTTCCAAAAAATTCACTGAGTCGAACAGCCGTATCACCGGTAATCCCACGCTGTTCCTTGATGATGGCCGTAATGCGATTCGGTGGGACTCCGATAGCCTTCGCCAATGAGGTCGGTGTCAAGCCCGTGTGTTTGAGCGGTTTCAAAAATTCTTCCTCAAGAATCTCACCAGGATGAATTGGTCTCATGTTGTTCTTCACCATCTTTACCTCTCTCTAATGATAATCCGTTATTGTCACATCATGAGGGCCGTCTTTTTTCCACACAAAAAAATTCGCCACTGATCATTAATCCTTATACTATACTGTCCCTTCCTATTTCCGCTGAGTTTCTTTAACTTATTCCCTGGTCAAAAGGGTCAAGTTGCTTCATTTAGAATATACCCTTGATTGTATCGGGGCACCTCAAACACATGCGGCCTAGCAATTTTACCTACAACAGGGCATTTATGTATTTCCCTTGTCTGAACAGGGGACGCTACCCTTAAATCATAATAAAAGATCCCCGCCGCAAGCGGACGGGGTATTCAGTGGAAGAATTCTTCTGCTTGAGAAACCACGGTTTCTCGAACTCTTCCCTTTGTTCAGCAACCCCGCAGCAAGCTACGGGGAATAGAAAGATTTGAAATGTATTTATGGCAATCGGGCTGCGTTGTCCATTGGCTATGCCTACAGTGAGACGTTAATTCTCCTTTCTCGCAGGCCGAGTTTCTTTTCGATGGCATCCTTTCGATCCTTTCTGCTCAGCTTGCACTTCTGCTCTCTACACCTCTATCCTTTCTTTTCCTATGGGTTCTGAACCGAATTTTTCTGCATCCGATCATTCGAGCACTTCGCCGCTTGGGGGAATCCTCTCGGCTATCCTTCCAGGACTTGGGCACTTGGTCCGGGGGTATCCCATTCATATGATCTGGGTGCTGATGGTGGGTGGACTGCTCGGAGTCTGCACTTGGGCTCTTGGAGCCGTCGGGGGACCGGGAGCGGGCTGGTTTTTTGGTATGTTAATTATTTTGCCTTGGTGGTGCCTTCAAACCTATCAAGCGTATCTCCCAACTCCACAAGGTCAATGGGCCACATTGCTCCTTGTCTGGAAACGCGCTCACGACATTCGATATCTTGGCGGGTTATTTCTGTTCACCGCGCTCACGGACCTGTACATTATTTTGGCAAACCCGGACTACCTCCTGACCGTATTTTGCAGCAAACCTACTGGCATCCCAGGTCTCCTGGTCAAAGCTCAATCCCCAGCGCTTCATATCGCCATTGGGTATGGCTTTCTCACACTCCGCCGTTGGGCCTTGTTTGTCTTCTTGGTCTATGCCGGTTTCGGCCTTCTCAATGCCACGAGCAATTTCGCATGCTTTGGATTCGGACGCATTCGCACCGTGTTCTTCATTTCACTCTTGGCCTTCACGGCCTATGTCATTTGGCGTAGAGACTGTCTGGTCACACAGTCCCAATCATCCTAGAAATGGGAGTTGGCTCAGAAAAGTCCCCAAGATCTTGGCGATACGTTCTGTAATTCTCCATGTCACGATTCCTCGCTTGGCATGGTGTTTTTCAGATATGTCCTCCAGATCGAGAATAGACCAGTCAACGCAAAAAACTGGAAAACTCTACCTACCAACTGTCCCCTTTAGAATTCCTCGCGTACGAGATAATTTAGGGGATCGCTATTAGCGTAAACATGATCGGGTGCAAGCCTTGCCTCACTATAGACTGGTCTATATACTAGTCTATATGTAATGTCTGTGACAGGAGGAATTTATGAAAATTGCAATTGGGTCCTATGAAGCAAAAACGAAACTCCCAGAATTACTGCGGCAAGTTAAATCCGGCCAAAGCTTTACCATCACTAATCGCGGGGAAGCCGTGGCGGACCTTGTGCCTAGTACAGCCATAAAAGCGAATGACAAAGTTGCTGTGGCGGAAAAACTCAAAGCATTTATGTTGTCTAGTCCTGTACGGAAGGTCAACATTAAGAAGCTCATCGACGAGGGGCGTGCATGAGTTTCGTTCTTGACAACTCGGTAACCATGCGTTGGTTCTTTGGTGATGGTCAACGACGAGAGTTGACTTACGCCGGAAAAGTGCTTGATATGACCAAACACGCCAGCGCGTTTGTCCCGGTGACATGGGGACTCGAAGTTGCCAATGTCATTGCCAGGGCAGAAGCCAAAGACTTGGTGACAGAAGCACGGAGCGCCACATTTCTTGAGATGCTTGAGGATGTCGATATTGAAGTAGACTCAGCTACCTTTACACATGCACTGTCTGACACCCTTCAACTGTCCCGGCGATACAGGCTCTCCGCTTACGATGCCTCCTACCTCGAACTCGCCTTACGGTTAGGCCTACCACTGGCCACGCTTGATGGAGATTTACAGTCGGCAGCCAAGAAAGCGGGCGTGAAAAAAATTCCCTAAATCAGCTCAAGAAATACAGGTTAAGTCTCTTGTTTAATAAGATAATGTCAGTCTAGACAAATAGAGGTCAGGCTGTGTGCATCACACTATAATTTTGATTCAGGCAGTCACCTTTCCTAACCCATCAGACCAGTACGTGTTCACGGCATTCGGGCTTGGCGCCTCTTTCCCTCGGCACTGCCCCCAAACTCTGACCTCAGGTCGATTCTCAAAGCAAGCACAGTCACCTATCCGTCACAGCCCAACCGTCATTTCAATCTCGACACACAAGCGCTTATACACTCAAGCAATATCAGTCACACACAGATCTCATGATACAGACGAATCCTCAACATCTTCCGACATCGGTTAACACCGAATGGCAGTATATGACTTTCCTCTTTTCATATGTTATTGCTGTACATGATTTCGTGAAACGGTCAGCGTCATATCATTTCCGTTGTCCGCATGCTGGACATTGACATACAACGTCGCCGGATCGAACGGTGAAATATAGATGCCCGTTGCCTCGGCACCCCGCGTCGTCAGCGTGGCGAATAACATGATGGAATCTGCTGTGCCATCGCCATCCTTGTCCGGCGCCGCAACCCATATATCGCTCCTTCCAGAATTATCTTCGGCAATGTAGAGATTGCCGTCCTGATCGGAAGCTAAATTATCAGGTGCGTAGAGTCCATATGTTGGCATCGACTCTTCGCTCTGCATATTTGTATTGATACCGGCATATTCCGTGACCTCTGGAGTAGGCGTTCCCCAAGGTATTTGAATGACAGCATGAGTCGTCGTAAGTGACACATACACATTGTCATCGATGACCTCAATGTCCTCTGAACGGCAAAACGGCGCCACGCCTGCTTCACGCGCTGCCGCTCGCGCGTTGTATGCCGGATCAGTTACAACACCATCACGGCCTGGCGTAAGCGCCACCCATTCCGCCGGCCCCGTCGGCGTCACCCCAATCCCCGGCGTCTCAGAACATATCGTCACCTCACGGGAGTGGACATTCAACGCAAAGAGTTGACCGGCGGAAAGATCCCCATATGCATCTGGGACAAATTTGAAAATCGATCCCCCATCAAATTCATCCGCGAGATAGACGGACCCATCTGGCGTCACAGCGATCCCTTCATGCGACATACGCCCGACAGCTGGACGATCCACGCAAGTCAGAAGCAAACGATCGACCTGGCATTCAAACAACCGACCATATGCACCGGCTTCCTCTGCCGTCAGAATGGTCCCCCATGGTGTCCATTCGATTCCATCCAGTCGATCCCAACCTCCAAATTCCTCGCCAGTATGAATAGAGGTTTGGCCAGTCTCAACATCCAGGACTGACATCGCACCTCGCCCCTCTTTCGTTTCATGCGTACGATAGAAATACCGCCCACTGTGCATACCCGTTTCATTCACGGTACTCATATCCGTCCAGTCACTTGTGCCGGTCACCACATCAAGTGTATGCATCGCCTGAGAACATACCGGCTGTTCCTGCACAAGAATCGACTGCGTAATGCCTTCCGGTAAGACAAGAGGAGCACAAGTGGACATACTGCCGGGAACCGCCGATTGTGTGAGCGGAAGAAAATGGAACGGAGACGTTCGAGGAGTCAGTGAACATGAGACTGAGAGCATCGCTGCGAATACCATGAATAGTGAAGGTCCAACAGATTGTCTAGACATAGCTTCTCTCACTTGAATACGACATAACAAATGCGCACAAGGCTGGATCTATTCCACAAGAAACCCCTCCCTCGTTACACAATTCAACATAACTCGTTCAAAACCCATGATTTTCCATTGTTTTCCCAATATTGCCACAGTGCACCCCCTTCATCGTCCTTCATGATTTGCCCAAAAACTTCACACATTTGCGAGAACGCGCTATGATAAAGTGTAAGGCACATTTTTTGCTCAATACTTGTCACTTCATTCATTTATCATACAAGCATCCTGCTCGTTGCATGCAGCCTTCTACGTGTACACATTCATCAGGCCAAGAGGCAAGGCTAAGACTTCCCGTTGAATTTTGCCTTCCTGACTCCTTCGCCAGCCATGGCTTACCCAAACGTACATTCACCTCAACCTACTATGACACGCAACAGTACGACTTGACCCGTTTGGGGTTTATTCTACGTCGACGCGTCGAACAGGGGAAAGGTACCTGGCAGCTACAATTCCCAACATCCAATGTCCGGCACACACTTGAAATACCTCATGGATCCACCAAACTTCCCCGGGAAATGACCGAGCTGCTCTTTATATTCCTTCGTGGACAGGCTCCCATTCTCATCGCCAAGCTTCGAACAGAACGGCTTTCGTATGAGATACGAGAACAGGATCGTATCCTAGCAGAAATAGCTATCGATCACATTGCCCTCTTGGAAAATCGTCGGGTGCGCAAACGGTTCACAGAAATGCGGATTCGGCTACTCGCCGGCACACACAAACACCTCAAACATCTTACGACACAACTCATCGCTGCCGGAGCGAAAGAAGCCAGCGGACGTCCGCAACTCTGCCAAGCACTGGACCTTAAGTACCCTGAGCAACCACACACATTAAATGGATCTGCCCCTTCGGGAGAACACGTCACATGGCAACTCCGGCAACAACTGGATGAAATTCTCCGGCATGATCCCGGCACACGGTTAGGTCAAAACCGAGAGGCGCTTCATCAAATGCGCGTCGCCACGAGACGATCCCGGGCCATTCTGCGAGCCATTCAACCACTCTCCAACGCAACATGGAACACCACAATTCGAAGAGAAATTGGCTGGCTGGCGACAACACTGGGGAACGTGCGTGATTTTGATGTCTTACTGGAAAAACTTCGCCACGAAACCCATGCCCTGGCTGTGCCGGAACAAGAAACCTTCACCTCACTTATACAGCAATTAGAAGCGCAACGTGCCGAGACGCACACCAGAATGGTCGAGGCCCTGCGAAGCAAACGATATATAACGCTCCTCGATCACCTGCAGTCCTCCCTTCAACATATGGACATCCTGCATCTGCATGTCCCGCTGCCGGATCTCGCAAAAAAAGAGTTCGACAAACTTGAAAAAGCCGTCGATCATTTACCGAAAGCATACGACGATGAGGACCTGCACCGTCTGCGCATCCGCGCCAAACGAGTCCGGTACGCGACAGAGCTGGCCACACCGTGCTCACGTGAATGCACCCCACGCCTGATCCGTCAAATACGAAAATTACAAGATCTTTTAGGCGAACACCAAGATACCGTCATGATCGAAGAGCAGTTACAAACCTTTCTCCGATCGACTCAACACGTCCGTTCGGCATTTACCACAGGCCTGCTTGTCGAACGCCTCCGTCAGCGACGCTCTCATGCACGCGCGGATTTTCCCTGTCGATGGAGAAAAGTCAAGAAACGCGCGAAAGCCCTATGGAAATAACACATACCTCACGACACTCTTCTAACCCAAAACCTATACAGAGCAAACCATGACACACATCCCAACACCGGACATACAACAGTCGGACGTTGACCTCTACGACCCCAAGCTCTACCTCAACCGTGAATTAAGCTGGCTTGAATTTAATGACCGTGTGCTTGAAGAAGCGGAAGATCAACGTCAACCACTCTTGGAACGAGCGAAGTTTCTCGCCATTTTTTTCAGCAACTTGGACGAATTCTTTATGGTTCGTATTTCCGGACTTCGCGAACAGGTCACCAGCGGAGTCGTCGAAAGCCCACCGGACGGCATGGCCCCCTCCGATCAATTGAATGCAGTCCGCCAAAAACTCCTGGAACAACTCACACGCGTCACACGCTGCTGGAAAAAAGATCTGTTCGATAAACTATATGAAGCCAACATACGCCTCTTTACGTACGATCAGCTGTCTCCAGCTCAACGGGACACTCTCCGGCAATACTTTTCACAAGAAATATTTCCGGCATTAACCCCTCTGGCCTTTGATCCCTCCCATCCGTTTCCTCACATTTCCAACCTCACGCTCAATCTCGCAGTCGTGGCTCGCGACCCGGAGCGCGGAGAATGTTTTGCCAGAGTCAAAGTTCCCAATAACTTTCCTCGCCTCATCCGCCTACCGCAGGATGACCCGCCCCGCGAGAGCAAAAAGCCTGACGCCCCGGTCACATCTGGAGCCTATCACTTTGTCTGGCTCGAAGATATCATTCGAGCCAATCTCGACTTGCTGTTTCCCGGCTTAACCATTCAGGCGTCGTACCTGTTTCGCATTACCCGCGATGCCGATTTAGCCATCGAAGAAGACGAGGCGGCCGATCTGCTGTCGACGATAGAAGAGCAGGTCGACCTGCGACATTTCGGATCCGTCGTGCGAATGGAATTAGACCAGCAAACGCCGGAACCGATTCGAAATATTTTAGTCAGAAACCTGAAGCTCGCCCCCTATCAAGTGTTTACCTATGACTTCCCCCCCGGGCTGTCGAGCTTGATGGAATTACTCCAAATCGACAGACCAGAATTAAAATTTACGCCATACCTCAACAGCATCCCCGAACGCCTGGCCAACCGGGACACCATCTTCTCCGCCATTCGCCAAGAAGACCACCTACTCTTTCATCCCTATGACAACTTTCTTCCTGTGGTCGACTTTGTGCGAGAAGCCGCCAATGATCCACATGTCTTAGCCATTAAACAAACTCTCTATCGTGTCGGGGCCAATTCCAGCATTGTTGAAGCACTCATGGAAGCCAGGGAAAATGGAAAACAAGTGGCCGTCCTCTTTGAATTGCAAGCTCGCTTTGACGAAGAGAACAACATTGAATGGGCGAGAAAATTAGAAGATGAAGGCGTCCACGTCGTCTATGGAGTTCGCGGGTTGAAGACGCATGCGAAACTCTGCATGATCGTGAGAAAAGATCACGATGGCCTTCGCCGGTATTTACATTTGGGGACCGGGAACTACAATCCGATTACGAGCCGCATCTATACCGACTTCAGCTTCTTTACCTGCGATGACGCCATTGGCACCGATGTCTCAGACTTATTTAACGCACTAACCGGCTATTCCCGCAAGGAAACCTACAAGAAGCTCCTGGTGGCCCCCCATGCCATGCGCAAGGAAATTCTCCGCCGAATCGAACGGGAAATCGACCGCCACCGTCAACATGACGATGGTTATCTTGCATTTAAAATGAATGCGTTGGTTGATCAAGCCTGTATCCATGCCCTCTACCGTGCCTCGCAAGCCGGCGTGAAAATCGACTTAGTCGTTCGAGGCGTGTGTGGACTTCGGCCCGGAATCCCCGGTGTGAGCGACACGATTACCGTTACCTCCATCATCGGAAGATTTCTGGAACACTCCCGCCTCTATTATTTTCGAAATGGCGGTCATGATGAACTCTTCCTCGGCAGCGCCGACCTCATGGCAAGAAATCTCGATGGGCGAGTCGAAGTGCTGTTTCCCATAGAAAGTCAATCATTGAAAGACCTCCTCATTCAGAATGTGCTACGCATTCATATCCGAGATAACACCAAGGCCAGACAACTCACGGCCACAGGACACTATACGCGCCTCTCGCCAAAGACGGAAGACGAGGCATTCAATTCACAAGAATGGTTTTTGACTCACTGGAAGGATCGCACCATAGTGAACGAGGGAAAAACTCTGTCATAAACGATATCAAGACACACCCGGCGAGGGAGGCGAGCACGCAACACGAAGGACCAAGACTAAGACTCGATGGATTCGGCAGGCAGCGTATGTCGAATAATCTTGCCCTCGACTAAATAGACCACAAGTTCCGCAATATTCGTAGCGTGGTCCGCAATTCGCTCAATATACTTGGAAACAAACGATAATCGAATACCCCGGGTAATCGTTTTCGGATTCTCGATCATATACGAGAGTAACTCCCGAAACAGCTGATCGTTGAGATAATCAATTTCATCATCGTCCTCAAGAACTTTTCGAGCTAACATCGAGTCCCCACGCACAAAGGCATCCAGCGCCTCTCCAACCATTTGCAAGCTTTTGTTCGCCATGGCCGGAATGTCGATATAGGGTTTGAGCTGCGGTTCGTCATTCAACTCAATCGTCCGTTCACAAATATTCTCCGCTAAATCACTCATACGTTCCAAGTCGGTAGAAATCTTCATCGCAGTTGTGATGAATCGAAGGTCACGAGCAGCAGGCTGATACAGAGCTAAGAGTTGAAGACAGGCCTCATCAACCTCGACATCCAAGGTATTCACGCGTCGATCGTTATCGATAACCTGTTGCGCCAAGTCAACATCTCGATCAATTAATGCATGCGTCGCCTGTCGAATTTGATCTTCGACCAACGCACCCATACGCAAAATCTTTTGCCTCAGTTCAGCCAATTCTTCATCAAAATGACGTTGCACAACGCCTCCTTTATCGACCCGTTATACGACAACGCTTCCACACGCCTCATCAACCGAATCGTCCGGTCACATAATCTTCCGTCCGGCGATCTCCAGGATTGGTAAAGATCTTCTTGGTATCATCATACTCGATCAGTTCACCTAATAAAAAGAAACCCGTGTAATCGGACACGCGAGCTGCCTGCTGCATATTGTGCGTCACAATCACAATCGTCAGTTGTTCCTTCAGCGAATGCAGCAATTCTTCAATCTTTCCGGTTGATATGGGATCCAAGGCTGAACAGGGTTCATCCATCAGGAGGATATCCGGATTCACGGCCAATGCACGAGCAATACAGAGCCGTTGCTGTTGTCCACCGGAAATACCAAGCGCACTCGCATGCAAACGATCTTTGACTTCCTCCCACAACCCTGCCCCCTGCAGGCTCTTCTCGACAATTTCATCGAGTGCCGACCTGCTGGAAATTTTTTGCAACATTGGACCATACGCAACATTTTGATAAATCGACTTGGGGAACGGATTCACTTTTTGAAACACCATACCCACCCGTGTGCGTAAATCCGTGATATCCACCTCAGGCCGATAAATATCCTGCCCGTCAATCAAAATTTTCCCCTCGACCCGCGACCCCAACACCAGATCATTTAAGCGGTTCACACACCGCAGCAACGTCGACTTCCCGCAGCCGGATGGTCCAATAAACGCGGTGACACGATTCTCCGGAATCGTGAGATTCACCTTAAATAACGCTTGGTTGGATCCATAGAAAAAGTTCATCTGTTGAACGTCAATTTTCGGTCTGGAGGAACCAGGTATGGTTGCTTCCGACTCCTGCCCCTTTTGCTCTTGCATCATTTTCTGTCCATTACCTACGACCTCGACTTTTAAACGAGACGATGAGTGCGTGGTTTTCTGAGAAGGCGTGTGAACAATATCCATGATTGTACCTGATTTAAATTGTGGAACCAGCATATTTTCTCCGCATTCGATTTCGTATAGAAATTGCTGCCAGGTTTAAGATAATCACCACCCCAACAAGGATCAACGTCGTCACATACACCATCGGCTTCGCCGCTTCTACATTTGGCGATTGAAACCCGACATCATATATATGAAAACCGAGATGCATAAACTTCCGATCAAGGTGGAGAAACGGAAACGTTCCATCTAAGGGCATCGAGGGTGCCAGCTTCACCACTCCCGTTAACATGAGCGGCGCCACTTCACCCGTGGCTCGAGAAATAGCCAAAATCAAGCCGGTTAAGATGCCTGGCATCGCACACGGAATTACAACTCGCAGTAAGGATTCCAGCTTTGTGGCACCCAACGCCAGCGATCCTTCACGATATTCACGCGGAACCGCCGATAAACCCTCTTCCGTTGCAACAATAACAACAGGAACCGTCATAAGCGCCAAGGTCAACGAAGCCCACAACATCCCACCTGTTCCGAATGTCGGATTGGGTAACGCTTCGGGGAAAAAGAGCGCGTCGATCGATCCTCCAACGGCATAGACAAAAAATCCTAGCCCAAAGACACCGAACACGATGGAGGGTACACCGGCTAAATTATTCACAGCAATTCGGACAATCCGGACAAGCGCACCTTGCGTGGCATACTCCTTCAAATACACCGCAGCCAGCACACCAAACGGGACGACTGCGATGCTCATGATCAGCACCATAAGGACTGTTCCGAATATTGCAGGAAAAATACCTCCTTCCGTGTTGGCTTCACGAGGTTCCTCACTGAGAACGGTCCACACATTTCCAAGATAGGCCCACACCTTTTCGCCCACGCCCATGGCATTCGGTTGCAGCATCCGAATAATCTGTCCGACCGCTAATTCTTTCGTTGTCCCGTTCACATCTTCGAGAACGACTGAATACTCTTCCAGCTGGGTATACAATACGCGCAGTTTGTCGGCTTCGGCTTCATACCGGCTTTGAAGCACAGCCACTTCCTGCTCGCGCGTAGCAACTTCCGACTGATTAGCCCGGCCTTCGAGCTCCAACGCCCGAAGGCTGAGACGCTGGGCTTCTATTTCATGATTGATGTCGCCAATCACACTGCGTTCAAGATAATGAATGTCCTCATGAATCTCATTGGCACGATCAATTAACGGAAAGAGCGCCGTCGTGGCCTCTTGATGTCCCGACGCCACCACGGAGTCTCCCTGCATCACACGATGAGGCCGGCCATAGAAATTTCCCCATTCCCGCCGTTCAAGAAACACGACATCCGTGGGGGTGGATTGAGCTTGAATGTGACTTTCATCTATCCACCGAAAATCCAGCCCATACAAATCTCTATTGCCCACCTTTAACTGAATACGCCCCTTGCCCTCAGGAGAGTCTGCATTGACTGAATCATGAATCACTTCATGACCGGTGACTTCACCCAAGACGTACGACCCATCGTGCAGCGTAAATTGGACGAGGTCTTTCGGCCAAAAATACCCCATGCCATTGATGAAAATAAGCGCTAACAGTCCGCCGATCATCAACAGCGACAGGGCTAATCCAGCCCCGCACATCCAGACAAACAACGTACCGGAATCAAAAAATTTCTTGAGAGATACAGCCTGCATACGCCTTAATACTGACTATATTTTGTACGTAAACGCTGCCGCACGATTTCGGCAACGGTATTGATCACGAACGTAAAGGTAAACAAGAGCAGCCCAGACAGGAAGAGTACGCGATAGAGCGTTCCGCCATGCGGCGCCTCCGGCATTTCTACGGCAATATTGGCCGATAAAGTCCGGAATCCATTAAAGAGACTCCAATCCAAAATCGGCGTGTTACCCGTAGCCATCAGGACAATCATTGTCTCGCCGACGGCGCGTCCAAACCCGATCATCAATGCCGAAAATATTCCAGGACTTGCCGATATCAGGACCAATCGCGTCAACGTTTGCCATTGCGTGGCTCCCATTGCCAAGGACCCGGCAATGAGATGCTTTGGAACATTGGAAATGGAGTCTTCCGAAATACTAAAGATGATAGGAATTACCGCGAATCCCATGGCCATGCTAATTACCAAGGCATTCCGCTGATCATAGTGCAGATCAAAGACAGACCGGAACCATTGCTTATAATCGGCGTCAAATAACCAGGACTCAATAGAAGTATTGAGCATCAAACAACCTAATATCGTCACAAACAACACAATCATCAGTACACTTAAATCGACGCCGGACTGTCCGCGAATTTGAATTGATCGAGGCATAAACTGCCATCCGATACATGCCGCCGTCACCGTGAGCGGCATAAGAATGAGCATACCCACTACGGCGGGAAAAATTTGTTCAAGCAGGGGGGCAAGCCACAATCCCGCTAAAAACCCGAGCACGACGGAGGGCAAGGCTGCCATGATTTCAATAATCGGCTTAACGATTCCCCGAAGCTGCGGACTCATGAACATGCCCGTATAGATAGCCCCCATGACGGCCAGCGGAACGGCTAACAACATGGCATACATCGTCCCCTTTAATGTTCCAAAAATGAGAGGCCACATACCAAACTTCGGCTCAAACTCGTCTGAACCACTGGAGGACTGCCAAATGTATTCAGGGTTTGCATAGCCTTCATACAACACAGGTTGAAACAGGGTTTCCGTGGTGACCTCTGGATGAGCATTGTCAATGTTGACGACATGAAATGTCCCATCGGCATTAAAAGCCACCGCACCATTGGCTTTGGGAGCGAACATGAGTCCCTGGATGGCTGCATCTCCCACCCGCATCTCTAACAGGGTTTGGTTGGAAGTCGAGTGATGCAGAAACATTTGCCCTGTCGAATCGGTCGACAAAAACCCTTTATCACGACGAGAGGGAGACAAGTGGGTTACGGACCCGTCATGAGAGGTAAATGAACGGACCAATTTATAAGGGATTGGCCGTCCCGACCCTTCAGTTGGAACCGGCATCCACACGGAAACGATCCCCTTGTTGGTCCCGACAATCAGACTTCGATCGCCTAAAAGAAACGACAGTGCCGTCACACGATCCGATGCATTGGGAAGGAGATACGTATGACTCAATTGCGGTAAATCCGGATCTTGCAGATTCCAGTGAAGTAACCGACCATCGCTCATCCCAATCATTAACGTCTCGGCCAAACTATCTAAGGCTAAGGTGGTCACCTGACCGTCCGGATAGGTGGCAAGACGCGTTTGCGTAATGACAGGCTCATCGACCAGCATCAGGCCTTCCCCTTCGCCAAGAACCGTTAACCATAATTCGCCGGACTGGCTTACCATCACAACGGCAAATCCCGCTTCAGTTTCCTGATAGGCCAGCGTCGCAATGCCCGATTCCGTCGGATCCACCCTTATCGGCGTATCATGCGTCATCGTCGGAATGATCGTGCGAATATCGTTATGAAACGTCGGCGTCAACCCCACTTCAACCGGCACGATATGCCCATCATCCGTCCCAAACGCATACTGATGGCCACGGCCAGCCGAATGGGCAACGGCGACAATATTCTCGGTGATCGGATCCTGACTGGCCTCATACGGAATGGGCTCGCCACTGGGTACTTGAAAAAACTCAATGTGCCCCTTATGAATGAGATAGGCCACCTCTTGATATTGATCAATGCCAATGGCTAAGGCTTGGTCCATTGGCTGTTCTATCATGTTCGTTTGAAACGTTGCCTGCGATTCACTTTCAGGGGAAATAAAGAGCGGAGCAACCTCTTTAAAGAGATACAGAAAAATGCCCATGATGCTCAGAATCGTGGCAAGACCGCCAACCCACACAACACCTGTCGCAATACGATCCAGTAAGGCTCGCATTTTTCTCTGCGTACGTCCTTGAGCCACGAATCTCGTCTTGGCCGGAGGCACAGAAGGCAGATCGTCTATCTGGGCGGTAACATCAGACGGTGGCATCGTACGTAGATAATGGAGAGTGAAGATGTACAGACATTAGATCAGGCAGGAGGTTTCCGCAGTTGAGAACACCTCCAGCCTGAAGTTCAATGATCACTATTGTAAATGTTGAAGTTGAGGAGCAATGACTTTGGCGGACAATGGGAAATACCCATCCTTAATCACGACGGCTTGCCCTTCCCTACTATAGACAAATTTCAAAAACTCTTGCATGAGAGGCGGCAGTGGCTTTCCCGGCGCTTTGTTGACATACACAAAGAGGAATCGCGCCAGAGGATACGCGCCTTTGGCGGCATTTTCAAATGTCGGTTCAACAAAAGGCTTCCCTTCCTTGGCCGCCAACGGAATAGCTCTCACACCGGAGGTTTTGTAGCCAATGCCGCTATATCCCATTCCCGCACGATCTTCCGTTACACCTTGCACAACAGAAGCCGAACCGGGTTGTTCTTTGACCTGGTTTTTAAAGTCCCCATTTTTTAAGACTGCCTTTTTAAAAAACCCATAGGTTCCCGAGGCTGAATTCCGGCCATAGAGACTCACGGGGTTCGCTTGCCATGACCCATTCATGCCAAGGTCTCCCCATTTCGCCACGTCGTTCGACGCGCCTCGTCTCCGTGTTTTAGAAAACGCGGCATCGACTTGTTCCATCGTCATCCCCTCGATGGGATTGTCTTTATTCACGTAGACCGCTAACGCGTCAATGGCGACAGGAAAAGCCGTCGGCTTATACCCGAACTTCGCTTCAAATTTATCCTGTTCTTTTCCCTTCATCTTCCGGGACATCGGGCCAAGTTGCGCCGTCCCTTCGATTAAGGCTGGCGGAGCGGTACTGGACCCCTTCCCTTCAATTTGAATTTTGACATTGGGATATTGTTTTCGAAAGCCCTCTGCCCACAATGTCATCAGGTTATTCAGCGTATCCGATCCAATACTATTGACATTCCCGGATACACCGCTAACTCGCTCGTATACTTTCCAATTAGGATCTTCCATGGAATCGGCTCCGGCCCATACCGCTGAACCTGCGCCGGCAACCAGCCCCATGGACATTCCGGCAACACCGACTGCGTGGACGATGCACTTGCGCATTCCCTTGAAACCAAAACGTTGCGTCTGTTCCATTCACATTCCTCCCCGTATAGTATGGATGATAATATAGACATGACATTTCTCTTCTGTAACATCTATGTTACGAAACTGTTAACTCGATAGGTTCCCCTTCCATTTCCTTCCCCGCTTTTCTCCAAATTTCCCCTTATCGGTCTCCGATATGGCGTGAATCATCAATTGGCCTTGATAGTACTCCAGTTCAAGTCTGCCATCCCCCCAAAGTTGACTGACGGCTCTCAGCACATCCACCCATCGGAAGAGCGGAGTTTTTTCGACTAACACCTCAACCGGCATCGGACCGTACAACTCCAGTGCCCGTAAAACCTTTGCATGGATCTCTGAAACCTCAGAGCCTAGTCTCTCGGCACAAGACGGTGATGGTGTTTGTAGCAGTTCCATACGAACCTCCATGTTGAGACTGTTGTTCGTGAGCTGAAGAGATCATAGTCATAGAATATTACGGACCCAGGTGCACAACGTTACATCAGTGTAAAATTACGGTTGGACACCGTGCTGGTGTCCGTTTTGATTCCTGGAACAGCCTTCTGTAATCGATTCAAGTATTGCAAGACCACCTCAGGTTCAGCTGCAATCGCACACATAGCACAACAAACAGATGTCATACACGTGAAAGGGAAAGGGAACAGCTCTAACGTCCATCGCCTTGCAACGTGATCCCGCGCCTGGCAAGTGCAATGTTCCGGTTTGGCACGTATATAGCTCGCGATAGATAGAACGGAATGACGCGGGACGAACCGCCGGAAACTCTTGAGAATCTCAATTGTTCGGCGACAAAACGTCAGGAAAGATAGAGAGGTGAAACACACGAGGCTGGAGGTGAAACCATCATGTTGAAACACCGGTGAACATCATGCGGAGACACGAGAGGGCAGCGACACATCCACGGTGGTGCCCTTTCCTAATTCACTGTCAATCTGAATGGTTCCCCCTTGAACATGGACGAGATGTTTCACGATGGCCAGACCAAGGCCTGTTCCACCTTCTTCGCGAGACCGTGCTTTATCCACTCGATAAAACCGTTCCGTGATACGAGGCAAATCGACCGGTGGAATGCCCTGACCAGTATCTTGCACTCGTAACACGATATACTCTCTCTGTGTGGTCAACGCTGTGGTAAAATGAATCTCACCGGCTTCCGTCGTATACTTCATGGCATTATCGACTAAATTAATCAGAATTTGAGAGAGGCGGTCCCGATCCACCCACACATGGATATCTGGAGAAACCCGGCTGATAAGAGAGACCCCCTTTTTGATGGCTTCATTGTGATAAATACCCACAACCTCACTCACGACGTCAGCCAACGGCACTCGATCGCGTTTCAAGGTAATTTTGCCCGTTTCAATATCAGAAAGATTCATTAAATCATTCACGAGCCGCCCTAACCGATCGGCGTGGGTGAGGGCGACGGAGAGAAATCGTCGATACATTGCAGGATCCGGAGATGATTCATCAAGTAACGTTTCCAAGTATCCCTTGATTGCCGTTAACGGCGTTCGAAGCTCGTGCGACACATTGGCCACGAATTCCGCACGCACGTTTTCTAACCGGCGAAGTTCCGTAATATCATGCAGCACTAACACCAACCCGCGACGTTGATCGACTAATTCCAAAGGCATGGCATTAACCTCAAGCACGCGACGTTGCGGCATCGTGAGCACCACCTCACGGCTGCAGCGTTCCGATACATCAAGGGATTGACACCATTCAAGCAAATCCGCCAACTCCCGGTTTCGAACCACTTCCAACAATGAATAGTCTTCTAATTTGGCATGCCTGAAATCCAAAATTCGTTGGACACTTGGGTTGGCGACCAATATTCGTCCCTGCGCATCAAGGGCCATGACCCCCTCAACCATGCTATCGAGAATCGTGGTGACCTTCACTCGTTCACCTTCGAGCCTGTGCATGCGCTCGCGTAACCGCGACGTGAGGTGGATCAGCATTCGACGGAGATCGTCTAATTCCTCACCATTGTGCGGAACCGGTTCGTTGGGCGCACAGACAACAGCCAACTCCTCGGCGGCATCACGCACATCGGCAATCGGGAGTAACCAATACCACATGTACCACAGGACACCTCCCACAGCGAGCCCCAATGCACCCAGGACGACAAGACCAGGCCACATCGTCATGAAGGAAAGACCCCACCCAGTGATGATTCCGAGCGCCATGAGGGGAACAAGAGCCATGGCAAATTTTCGATATAATCGTGTATGCATATGTTACATCACGTACAGACTATTCCACCTCTGCATTGAACCTGTATCCGACACCTTTTACGGTCACAATCCGCCCTTGCTCGGATCCAAGCTTTTCACGCAAGCGCCGGACATGAACATCAACGGTCCGGGATTCGATATCGATCGCATTCGTATAGCCCCAGACTGATTCGAGAATTTGATTACGATTCAGCACTCGCCCCTTGGCATCCATAAGCGCGCAGAGCAAATCAAACTCTTTCACCGTTAATTCGACTAATTGACCGGACACCCACACCTGATGCTTCGCTTCGTCCACATCAAGTGCACCCACCTTTTTCCGGGGACTTTCTGCCGGTTCCCGGCCGCGCCGCAAGACCGCTTTGACACGCGCAACAAGTTCGCGCGGGCTAAATGGCTTCACAATATAATCATCCGCCCCCATTTCCAAGCCCACAATCCGATCCACCTCTTCAGCCTTCGCGGTCAACATAATGATCGCGATATGCGCCGTAGCAAGGTCCTTTCGAAGCATTCGGCAAATCTCCAAACCATCGATGCCAGGCAACATCAAATCCAAAATCAACAGGTCTGGCTTTTTCTCGCGTGCAAGACGAAGGGCCGACTCGCCCTCGATCGCATCCAAACAATGAAGCCCTTCTTTTTCAACGTGAAACCGGACAAGTTCCACGATATCAGGTTCATCATCAACAATAAGGACGGACTGTGCCATAACGTTGCATTCCTTTCGTAGAAGGTCGTGACGGTACTGTTTCCTGAACCGGAGCCTGTTTGCGCGAGCATCACTCACACATCTCGATGTATGCACAATACAATGGTCACTAGGTCTATACGCACACATGCGGGCACATTAGACATGCCTCATGCCGTACGGCATGGCAGGGTTATCGCATCGCACATGGACTCGATGCACGACATGACCACTACGAAGTGTATCAGGAACGTTACGCTTGAAAAAGACAGGATTTTCGTGCTGCACAAACGTGCATACGGCAAGGGGTATATCGTGAGGCGAGAACGGGGCATGAAACGCGGCCGACAGTCACTCTTTATACGGTTCAGGGACAGACCTGCGCCCCCAACGTTCATCGCAGAACTCCGTCACACTGTCGACAACGGCAAACCGAGGCAGGCAAGACGCACACCGACGTTAATAGTCACCATCCTCTGTCCCACCCTGCTCTTCTTCCACGAAGAAGTACGTATGACAGGCACGGTCGAGCAGCGCCCGGTCAAGCGTCGGAGGAATATCTTTAAACTTCGCAATACTGACGATTTGCTCAATTAAATCCCGCGGATGACAGCTTCTCATATTGAGATGATATTTCGTATAAATATGTTCAAAAAGATAATCGACGGCCTCAGGGTTAAACGGCACACCTTTTTGTCGGCACACGACTTCAAAGATATGCGCATACTGTTTTGGCGAGGGATCG
Source organism: Nitrospirales bacterium (assembly GCA_021604005.1). Lineage (GTDB taxonomy): Bacteria > Nitrospirota > Nitrospiria > Nitrospirales > UBA8639 > JAGQKC01. The sequence goes on from BQIV01000020.1 coordinate 18,881, forward strand.
GCAATATACACCTTGTTGCGGATACGTCGCAAAAAGGCTTCATCAGCAAGTTTTTGCGGTTCAAGATTCGTGGCAAAAATGACAATCGTGTCGAATGGAAGTTGAAACACTTTTCCACTATGCAGCGTTAAATAATCCACCCGCTTTTCAAGCGGCACAATCCAGCGATTCAGCAAATCCCGTGGCCGAACCAGCTGGCGGCCGAAATCGTCTATGAGAAAGACTCCGCCGTTCGCCTTCACATGGGGCGGAGCCTTGTAATATTTCGCAATTGGATTAAAGGACAAATCCAACATGGCCATGGTCAATTCTCCCCCGGCAAACTCTACGGGTCGATGGCAGAGTTCCCAACGGACATCACGTTCAACTTTTGTCTCTAGAAACGAGCTTGATGATTCGACAGGCGGACCGATGGTCTCATGCGAAATTGGATCAAAAACTTGGATGATTTGCCCATCGATCTCAACGGCATGCGGAATATAGATCTCTCCACCGCCGACCATTTTCAACATACAGCCGATGGCTTCAGCAATCACGGTTTTGCCATTCCCTGGTGGGCCGTAGAGAAAAATCGGCCACCCGGAATTAATGGCTTCACCAATTTGTTCGACCGTTTTCTCAGGAAGCACTAAATGCGCCGTAGCCTGCTCCACAATCGTTCGATTAATTTTCAATTTTCCAATAGGCTGACGATTGATCATGGTCGCATATTGAGAAAGGGGCACCGGAGCCGGTCCCACATACCGGCTTATCTCCATACACGCCTGTCCTCGTCGTCGCCCTTCGTCGGTTAACGTGTACCGGTACAACACACCAAGCGGTTCACCATGCCCTCGAACTTCACACAACTTCTCCTTCTGGAGAATCGTGAACAGTTCCTTCATCACGCTATAGGGCAATTTTAACTGCTCGCCTCCAGTCGCTTCCGTCAGCTCGCCTGTTACAATGAGTGTTTTAAGCAAGAGCTGTATAAGCAGTTCTTCAGAAAGCCCCGTCTCTTTCAGTGACGCGGGCGCAAGAGGAATCGTCGTCGAATGTTGAGACGTTCCATTGACCTCTGGCGTCGTTGCAATTCCGGTATCGTTACTCATACGTCATCTCCACACATGTTCGTTATATACTGTTGTCATTGAAGACGAAACATCAGTGACATCGGACTCTACTCTCGAAGGGGGTGGATGTTTCTGAACACCCGAAGAGTTGGAGAAACCCGTCACTTACGGTATCCTTAACACATCTCCATGGCGTGCAGACTCACCAACAAACACGTTCTGCGAAGAATGGCTCTTCACTCCGCGATCGTCCTGACGATCCTGACACTGACCGTCGGCTGCTCAGAGCCACGTTCGGACACGACCCTGCGTTTTGGGCTTGCCAATACTCCGGCAAACTTGGACCCTCGATTTGCAACCGATGCCACTTCGGCACGAGTGAATCGACTGCTGTACTCCCGGCTTATCGATTTTGACGAAGCCGCTCGACCGGTTCCCTCTCTCGCGACCTGGGAACAAATTTCACCAGTCCATTATCGCTTTTTCTTGCAACCCACTCGGCAACCATTCCATCATGGAGCTGAGCTCACAGCCAGCGATGTGAAAGCCACCTATGACTTTGTCTTAGATGCAAGCAACCACTCTCCACATCGCAGCGCCCTGACACTCATTTCAGACATTCACGTGCCCACGGACAACATCGTGGACTTTTATCTCAACAAACCCGATAGGCTCTTCCCCAGCTATCTTGTTATCGGTATTCTCCCCGCGAACCTTATTCGCACGAATCATCCCTTTCATGAACACCCGATCGGAAACGGTGCCTTTACCTTTATCGATCGACCTGACGATACGCATTGGCGCCTGATGCGGCAGGTCGATCGTCAATATGTGGAGTTGCTTCGAATTCCTGATCCAACCGTCAGAGTATTAAAACTGTTGGCTGGAGAAATTGATATGATACAAAATGACCTTCCGCCTGAACTGACGGCGTATCTCGACACCGATGACAAGATCTCCATCCAACGGCGGCAAGGAGCTAACTTCTCCTATCTCGGCTTTAATCTCCAAGATCCCGTTGTGGGACAACACCGCATTCGAGAAGCCATTGCCCATGCCATCGATCGAACTAGCATCATTCATCACCTGTTACACGATACGGCACACCCGGCCAATGCCATGTTCCCACCGAAACATTGGGTCGGAGACGCGACACTATCCGGGTATGACTATAATCCGACACGGGCACGGGCCTTGTTACGGCAAGCTGGGTTTGATGAGGCTCATCCCGTTCGCCTCACGTATAAAACCTCGACGGACCCCATTCGTTTGAGAGTGGCCACCATCGTGCAGGATCAACTCGCACACGTCGGCATTGACGTGTCTATTCAGAGTCACGATTGGGGAACTTTTTACGGAGATATCAAAGCCGGCCGTTTTCAAATGTACAGTCTGTCGTGGGTTGGGCTGAAAACGCCAGACATCTTTCGGTATGTGTTTCACAGTTCGTCTATTCCTCCACGGGGAGCCAACCGCGGAAGATTTATTGATACCCAAAGCGATCGCCTGATCGAACAGGCCCAAGCGACACAAGACTTGCACCGCAAAAGCGAAATCTATCGACGTCTTCAAGCACACCTTCTTCATGTGCTGCCATATGTTCCTCTGTGGTTTGAAGAGCATGTATTTCTCGCCCGACGCAACATTACCGGATATGTCTTATCCGCAGACGGCAACTATGATGGCCTCCTCACCGTGACGCGAAGGCCCACGTCCACACAGCTCACCCGGCAAGAGTCCCATCAACCATGACGAAATTTGTCCTTGCGAGACTCGCAAGCGCTCTGCTGATTATCTTCGGTGTGTCTTGCCTGGTCTTCATGCTCATGCATCTCATTCCCGGAGATCCGATTGATGTCATGCTGGGAGAAACTGCGCATCCTACGGACAAAGACGCGCTTCGAAAAGCGATGGGCCTACACCTGCCCCTCCATATTCAGCTCCTCCACTATCTGCAACGACTGCTTCACCTCGACCTCGGCACGTCCATTCATTCGGGCCGTGCCGTCACAACTATTTTGCTTGAACGATTCCCGGCCACCCTCGAACTTGGAGCCGGCGCAATCACGATTGCCATGCTCGTGGCCTTTCCACTTGGAATCTTTGCGGCGTTACGTCAGCACACAGTCATCGATGCCGGAGCCATGGCGTTTGCCCTGACCGGAGTGTCAATTCCAAACTTTTGGCTGGGCCCGCTGTTGATTATGGGTGGAGCCTTGTGGTTAGGGTGGTTCCCGGTCAGCGGACGCAATGGATTGCTCTCGCTTGTCCTCCCTGCGCTGACCCTCGGGACCGCCATGGCCGCCATCTTGTCTCGCATGATTCGGAGCGCCGTGCTCGAAGTCATTCACGAAGACTTTATACGAACCGCACAAGCCAAAGGCCTGGGTGCAACCCAGACAGTCTTTCGCCATGCATTGCGCAACGCCCTCTTACCGGTACTGACATTACTCGGCTTGCAATTTGGCGCCCTGCTCAGCGGAGCCGTGATCACCGAGACGATTTTTTCATGGCCCGGCATCGGATCCTTAATGATCGAGGCCATTCAACAGCGAGACTACCCTATTGTCCAAGGCACCATATTATGGATTAGCCTCATGTACATCGGCATCAATCTTGTCACCGACGTGCTCTACGCCTTGGCTGATCCTCGCATCCGCTTGAGACACCCGTCATGATTCGCTTATGGGTGCCTCTATTCATCCTTGGAGTATGGAGTGTGATGGCCATCATCGGACCAGCTTTACCGATTACGCCCAATCACATCGACTTAACCCAGATCTTGACGACGCCATCTGCTACGGCATGGCTCGGCTATGACGACATCGGACGTTCAATCGGCGATCGATTAATCGTCGGCGCCCGGACATCGTTTCTGGTTGCATTCTCGGTCGTCTTCATTGCATCCATCGTTGGAAGTTGCCTCGGCATCATCGGGGCCTATTGGGGAGGCTGGGTTGATCATCTCTTGATCAGAATCATTGATATTTTCCTGGCCTTTCCCGGAATACTCCTGGCCATCGCGCTCGCAGGGGCCATGGGTCCGGGCATTGAAAATGTCGTGCTGGCCCTCGCATGTGTTGGCTGGGTTGGGTACGCGCGATTAGCCCGCTCTCAGGTCCTTGCTATCAAAGAAGCCGACCATGTGACGGCAGCTCGTGCGCTTGGTGCGTCTTCGGGACGAATCATGTTTCGGCATTTACTTCCATTGCTCAGCGCGCCGTTGATTATCGAATTGAGTTTTGGGGTCGCCAGCATCGTTATCGCGGAAGCGGGCCTCTCATTTCTGGGTTTGGGCGTCCAACCGCCCGATGCATCGTGGGGAAGTATGATCCGTGATGGAACCCGGTATATGCTCGTCGCGCCTCACGTCGTCATCGCACCGGGTGTCGCGCTGATGCTTGTTGTGTTCGCCATCAATGTGTTGGGAGATTGGATGCGAGACTGGCTGGATGTCAAATCGCTCACACGCGAACGGTGAGATAGGCACAGCAGCGTGGTATAGTCATGCCCTGAAGCCTGTTAACTGACGTTGCTGATAACTGAGGGTACACGAATATGCGACAATCGATCATTGGCTTTCATCAAGATGACGTCGGCGATTGGGTCGCCGATCTTGCCTGTGGACACGGACAACATGTCCGGCACAACCCGCCATGGAGTGTCCGCCCCTGGGTTGTGTCGGAAGAAGGACGTCATGCGCATCTCAATGAACAGTTGAATTGTAAACGCTGTGACGAGGAATGTGAGCAAGATAATATACAATGAAAAGTGCAACATGAAAAATACGGCAATCATCTTCTCTTCCGGATACATGCTATTGCCTTCATTTACGTGTTCTATTGGAGTTTATTTATGATGAGGCTCCATCACGACACGGTACATGACGTCACTGAGTTCCATCAATGAATAGGGTTTGGTCATCACCGCATGAAACCCAAATCGTTGATAATGTGCCATAATCGGATCATTAGAATAGCCGCTCGACACCACGGCTTTGACATCCGGATCGATTTGAAGAAGTTGCACCATCGTTTCCTTCCCACCCAATCCTCCGGGCACCGTCAAGTCGAGGATTACCGCGGAAAACGGCGTATCGGTTTCTTTCGCCTGCTGATATAACCGAACGGCTTCTTCTCCATTTTTGGCCATTTCAAAATGATATCCACAGGTCCGAAGCATTTCGCTCGCCAGGACGCGGATGGACTCTTCGTCATCCATGACCAACACCTTGCCTGAACCATTCTTTTTCGCAATAGTGGATGGGGACTCAACCATTGCCCCCTCGGAACAGGCAGGCAAGTAGAGGGAGACACACGTTCCAGCGCCAACGGTCGACTCGATCATCACATGTCCCTGATGCTTACTCATGATAGTATACGCCGAGGTTAAACCTAATCCATAATGATCCGGCTTCGTGGTAAAATATGGATCAAACACTCTCGCCAAATTGTCTGGATCGATACCTACCCCATTATCTGAAAATGAAATTTTCACGTACGGTCCTGAGGGAACGGGAACGGAAGATGCGGAAGCGTCATCCAAGACGACATTGTCCCACTGAACAGTAAGGTGCCCATCATGAGACAGCGACTCAACGGCATTCATCACAATGATTTGGATGACTTGACTCAATTGCCCGACATCAACCTCGACATAGCGAAGCGGTTCTTCAAACACATACTCCCGAGCCACCGCAGATCCCGACAAAGAAAACTCCACCGTATTTCGTACCAGTCCTTCCAGGGACGTGACTTGCGTAATCGGGTCGCCGCCTTTGGCAAACGCCAACAGCTGTTGCGACAATTCTTTTGCACGAACACTTTCAGACTCGGCCATACGCAAAAATCTTGATTCCGAGCTATTGTCGGGTAAGACATGTTTGGCTAACGAGATATTCCCCAGCACACCCGTCAACAAATTATTGAAATCATGCGCGATACCGCCAGCAAGCGTACCAATGGCTTCCATTTTTTGCGATCGCAAGGCTTGTGAGTCCATCCGTCGGCGAGCGTCTTCGATCTTCTTCCGTTCCGTCACATCGCGAGTCACACCAACAAATCCAATAGCCCCACCCCGTTCGTTCCGGATAAAACTGGCTTGAATTTCTGCGACGATTCGAGATCCGTCTTTACACCGATGTTCGAGTTCCAATGTCCGAAAACGCGAAGGGTTGGCCGTCCCCTGCTGTTCAATCGCCATCTCCTCATTGATCACCATATGCGCCACATTCAGCGCCTCCGGCGTCAAAAGATCTTTCAACGAGAGGCGTAGGGCTTCATCTTTGGAATAACCGAGCACACGTTCTACAGACGAACTCATATAACTGAACCGACTTCCATCCAACGTCATCACCCAAATCACATCGGTAATATTTTCAGCAAGAAATTGAAACCGCGCTTCAGATATGCGTAATGAATACGTGCGATCTTCGACTAACTGTTCAAGATGATCGCGATGTTGAATGAGTTCACGTTCCATGATCTGACAGGCATCGACTTCTTCAGACAATGCCCGATTTAACGCCTTCGCCTTATCCCGTTCTTCGGAAAGGTGAGTAATCAGGCTGGAATTTTCCAAGTGAAGACGGATGGCATTCATGAGGACTCCGTGATTTTTCCTCATGGTCATGATCATCATCCCCAAGAACAGGATGCTCGCCACCCCCATCGCCACATGAAATTGACTCCCTTCAGACAAAAACCGTGCAATCATCGGAGTACTCGATAAGACACTATACGCAAGAAACGCATCTTTCGAAGCAGCGTGAACCGCCGTCGCACCCGCCACCATGCCTCCAAGAATCAAGGCCAGGAATATTTGATGCGGGATGGAATCGTGTGGATAGAGAAACGCCGGGAATGACCCCCAGATAAGGCCGGACGCCACACTTCGCCACAAGAATCGGGCAATCCAATCCTGGGCCTGAGCCCCGGTTTTCTGGGTATAACGATACTGATAGATGAGTACACCCCCGACGATATTGAGAACCAGCACACACCCCAACCAGACAAGCAGGTGAAGATTGGAAACACTATTCCACTGAACAAACGCAAGAATGGAGGCATTCACCAATGAGGCGACAATACCGATGGGCGCCTGACCATACAATTGATCCACTTGCTGAGCCCGGACATGTTCGTGCTCGCTGGAAAAGCCCGATGTATCACTCGGTATGGAAGACGAAAAGGCTTGCGTCGACATGGCCTGCTACAGTGAGGAAATGCTCCAAGCACCACGTGCGTGGATACGAAAAGAACACGGCACAGCTCAACGAAGGATTGGGCAACCCCTGTTGCATTCGATAACCAAGCGTTTAGCTTGCACTCGATCCATCCAAAAGTCAAGCAACTCCCGACGCTCCGAACGCGGTGACCAGACAGACCCACACACGCCTTCTGAGCAAAGTGCGATATCCTGAATGATGGAACATGTTCGGTGCCCGTTCACACCGCACACGTTTCTGACGCAAGGATGATCAATGCCTGAACAGGCACGGGAATTATCACGGTCTTTGACAAGAATTAGGAAGAGGCGTGCGGACAGCGACAACCACCATGCTTCGCGACCAAGGTCCGCCAGGATCTGGAACCATACACCATCGTCATCATTCCGGAAACACACTCCGCCCTGGACGTTTTCATCTTCTGCTGCTCAGCACTTCGATCATGCCGAGACTTGTTCCATATCGACCACAAGTGATACGCTTTGGTGAGAGAGACCAAGTCGGAAGAGTGGAATTGAAAACCATGTGCGAGGCCACCCCAATGACACTATGTCTCAACCGGAGGAGTCAGGCGTTCCGGAACCGGATACTAGCATGGCCCATGCTCTGTCTGACCATAGCCATCGTATCCCCAAACCCAGCCATATCCGGTGGCTTTCAGTCACCGGAAGAATGTCTGGCCTACGACGACAATGCTCATTTGAATTGTCTCTATGCGTATATTGAGATTCAACAAGACACGATTGAGAAACTCGAAACACGGCTCAAGACGGCACAACACCATGAGCAACAACTGAACGCGCGCATCACCCGCCAACGTTCCGTGAATGATCAGCTCGAGCAGCGTATTCGAGATCACACACGTGCGCTTCGGGCCTATCGCTTCCCACGCATTCGCGGCTACTCGGGATTCTCCTATGGGGTTGGTCCGTCAAGATATTACCGGCGCTTGTTCCACCCTTCTCTTGGGTTCCACATAGGGCACAATGCCCTCTATTGGTAGCAGGCATGACCGGATCGGCTTCACGAACAGACCTCACACCGTTCTCCCCACACCATGCCACCACATGAGGTTCATGTGCGCACCCCCTCATCATCATATTTCATTCATTATTATTCCATGTTCCAAAGGAGGTCTCTCTCATGCGGGAATTGACGTTAGCCGCGGCAGCATGCATGCTGCTCACATTATCGAGTTGTTCCAGTCCTGGTGGAAGCGCGGCATTAGGTGCACTCGGCGGTGCTGCTGTCGGCGCTGGAGGATACGAGTACAACTTAAAAACACAAAAAGATCGAATTGATCAAGATCTCAAAGATGGGAAAATCGATCAAACGGAATACGATATACGAAAAGATCAGATCGAACGTGATTCGCTCATGCAGTAATCTCCGTCAACACAGCCCCCTGACGTCATGATATGACAATGACGTAAGGGGGTTGCCTGTCCATCATGAGCGGCGACACCATTTCAGTCGTCATCATCATCGTCATCGTCACGACTTCCATGTAACCATCCGACGATGCCATTCCAACTCTTCCTATTCGTCACATGAAAATTAAACACATGTCCAATATTCGCTAACCTTTGAACGTTGACACGTGGCGCACGTGGGTAAAAACGAGCCTCTTGTCTAGCTAATCGTGCAGGTGCAATCACATCAAATTCCCCTAGCTGAATCAGAACCGGGACACGAACCCGATTCGAGCGCGAGAAATTTTTGGTAAAAGTCACGTCATCCGCATTGCCCCTGGCCATAGCCTCGAGCAACGGCAAGCCTTGGCGAAAAATACCTCGCGGGGTTTGATCTGCCAGAAACGTATTGTCAAATTGGATAACACGCGGCTCGGCTTGAGACGGAAGATAAAACAAATTCGTTCTAACCGGGGACGGCAATTGGACATAAGGATTGACAAGCGCCGCTTGGACAAGGTCAGGCGGCAACACCACGTGCGGAGCGAATGCCCAGGCCATCACAATCAACTTATCGGCAGCGTGCGGGAAGGTACCCAACGTGCGTACGCTCAAGACCCCGCCCAACGAATGCCCGACAAGGATCACGTGTTTAAACGCACGTCCCAATGGATTGTTCCCGGACTTCAAACGAAACAAAACTTGCGCAATGGTAAATGTGGATTCGGTAATATTGATCGAGTCACCCCGCGGCATAGGAGATTGTCCGCTCCCGAGCAGGTCCAGCGCCAACACCACAAACCCTTTCTTGGCCATAAAACGGGCATAGGAAAAATTACCGTTGTTGGCTCTGCCGATGTCCCAATACCGATGATCATAGGTGAGACCATGGATAAGCGTCTGTACTGGCTTCCTGCCAACATTCGTTTGGATAAGACATCGCATGAGCCGGCTGTGACTCCCGGCAAATATACAACTCCTCACATGTTTGGCCTTGAAGTAGAAGAACCCGGCCAACGTCAGCCATTGTCCTGAAGTGAGTCTCACAGGAAAATTCACCTTCGTCTTGACTACGGTATGTTGCAAGGCCAACACCTGCCGTGGAGTCCAGGTCTTATGAGATGCAACAGAGAGAGAGGCATTGAGCAAAAGGACACACATGGCACACACCGTCGCTCGTAATAGCTGATGAAGCATAAAAACCCTCCTTCCTTGGAGAAATGAGAGGACCCATGAAACCACAGAGGGGCGTGGCCAATTCCACACTGCATGAAAATAGCAAAGACGAGGGGCAGACAGCCAGAACACAATGCAAGAAATGTTATAATTTATGCAACACCTTTAGACAATAACGTATGAGTCCTCCTTCTGCAAGCCGAGAATCGATAATCATACATAAATCAAAGCACACGCAAGGGCCTCGCACAATCCAGGCAAACCCTGATACACTGACACCATTGCATGAGCGACCGAAAAAGAAACAAACCATAAACGCGGACGGTCACACTCATGCTCATGACGAATGCAGCCTACCGAAATCACATGACGCGCTGGTCCACGTACATACTCTGGTGTTATCTCAGCGTACTCTTCATCCCCTGTTTCGCCCTACCCGCTGACGTTCCACCGGAGTTGGCACCCCACCTTCAAGGGATTGCCGCATTGGCTCAACCGTCTCCACTCGTGTCGATTCCTGCAGGTTCTTTCCTCATGGGAACCAAACGGCGTGATGCCGATGCTTTCCATGTCGATACACAATATGACGACACCGAATTTCCTCAGCGCCGCATTTGGGTGAACGCGTACAAGATCGATCAATATGAAGTGACACTCGGAGAATTTCTGGCGTTCTTACAGCAAGACAATCGTCCCGTATCCGACGAGTTACAAGAATTAATATGGCACTTGATTGATGTCCATTATATTCCAGATCAGGTACTGGCCCCATGGCCGGCCCTGTATGTGACCTGGCAAGAAGCGTCCGCGTTTTGCCACGCGCAAGGGAAACGGTTACCAACCGAAGCCGAATGGGAAAAGGCCGCACGCGGCCTGGAGGGACGAGCCTTCCCATGGGGACAAGACAAGCCGACGGACACCGTTGTGGTCTTTGGACAATATCATATGCATCAAATTCCGCTCGTCGCGGCCGTGGATAGCTATCCGGAAGGACAAAGTGTCTTTGGGGTGTACCATATGGCGGGAAATGTGGCCGAATGGGTGGCCGATTGGTTCGGCTCCGATTACTATCCGATCATGCCGGAGCGAAACCCGCCCGGACCGAAAAACGGACGCTACAAAAGCGTGCGTGGGGGATCATGGAAAAGTAAAACCGTCATGCTCCGGACGGCGACGCGCGGCGGAGCGTTTCCTCAGCAGCGGGAAGCCACGATCGGCTTTCGTTGCGCACAATAACCTGCATGAAACCATTATGATTTTTATGACGGGGGTAGAGAACTATTGGGATCGATGAGGAGGGAGAGCATAATTCATTCCCGAATCATGCAATTTTGAGAAACCATGTGACGGAAACGTCTGGAAGGATCTAACCGGTTATCGCAAATCCCAATACGTTCCAAACGGAAAAATGCAACAAACTCCAGGCGGTACAACGTTTGAATCAGCAGAATTTATTTGAAACGGCTATAATTGACGGGCATTCGCCAGGAACCGGCGGCACTCATTCATCGCCGGTTCACGACGTGATGACTTCAGCGTGGATATGTGCGTCTGTTATCCAAATCGATTCACACTGTATCCGTTCCGATACCCAGCATGGCTTCACCCATGGCTAGGCAGAGCACGATCGAGAGCGCATGGACGGTATCCACGGCATCGAGCCACACCTCTGTGAGGTTCTTTTTACAAAACAGGGTTATGAGCAGAAGCAGAATGGGAAAGTGTAGATGGTACGGCCGCAGGTTCAATGACGCCGTCTTTGACTCGAATGACTCGTTCGGTTTGTTTGGCGATATCCGGTTCATGCGTAACCAGAACAATTGTCGCACCCTCGTGATGGAGTTGCGTGAACAGTTCCATAACTTCGTAGGACGTTTTCGTATCCAAATTCCCCGTTGGCTCATCAGCCAGAATCACCTTCGGCTGAGTAATTAACGCACGAGCAATGGCTACCCGCTGACGTTCTCCACCGGACAGTTCATTTGGAAAATGATGTGCACGATGCTCCAGCCCCACCCGTGACAAATATTCACGCGCGCGATCCTGGCGAGTCGCTCTCGGCACCCCTTGATAGGTCAACGGCAAGAGGACATTCTCTACCGCCGTTTTAAACGGCAACAAATGAAACGACTGAAAAACAAATCCTAAGAGCGTATTGCGGTACACGGTCGCCTGCGTTTGTGAAAGACCTTTTATAGGCTTGCCGGCGAGCGTGTACAGACCGGAATCATAGTCATCAAAGATCCCTAAAATATTGAGCAACGTAGACTTCCCCGAACCGGAAGGCCCCATAATCGACACAAACTCGCCTTGCTCAATAGTGAGATCAATCCCCCGAAGAACCGGAACCAAGCTTGCATGATCCCGATAGGCTTTATTCAGTTGCTGAAGCTGAATCATGGACTCGGGCATTGCAGTCTCCCGGCGTATTCATAGGCTCACCCCATCACCACATGTGCGAACGAGATCGTAGCTCACCACGACAGTCTGAGGCACAAGCCCTCACGACTCGACAGCGGCTACTTTGTAAAGACGATGGATTTGATGCCGGATGGAAGAAAGTCCACGTCACCGAAATCCGACTCGCCGCGAAAACGTCCGTCGATTCCCAAAGGGAATTTTCCGCTCTTGCCGTTGGTAAGATAAATAGTCAGCTCCGGCGCGTTCTCGTTGGCCTGCACCTGAATTTCTTTAATCGTTTCAAACTTTACTTGAATAGTCGCCGCGCCTTTTTTCACAGGAACATGGTGCAATGCATGGGGGACAAAGGATGTTTCATCCACTTGTTCTTCGTAATAAAAACGAAAGTTTTGAATCTGGCTTTCGAGACCTTCAGCATCGATAACTGTTGCCTGAAACGGAGAGGCGCTTTGGCCACCACGGCAACACCCAACATACTATACACCACGAATACCCCTCCAAGAACAGACTGGCTGAATCTACGCCACAATGACTGCATGTTTTTCATAATTGCCCTCCTTATTAGACAATCGCTACTTCGATCGGTAATGAATACAACCACAACGCCGGATAATAGAGAGGAACGCAAGACGGGTCATCAAAGAAACACAATTCCCTTACACGCATTGCGCACGGTAAAAAATTTTGAGATGTCACGACAAGAGCAGTGTTGCGGCAATGAGACTAATTTAATTTATAAACAATCGGAAGATCCACCATCACCACCGGATGCTTGATGCGATGGCGTAATGTTAGCGGGGAGGCCATCTTGATCGTGTTCAGCGCTTCTTGATCTAGGAGATTATGACCGGAGCTTGCCAACACTTGCACATCTTGAATCTCACCGGCCGCATTTATTAAGACGCGCAACTCCACGGTGCCTTCCCAGATTTTCCTTCTTGCGCGAGCCGGGTAACGCTTCAGCTGTTGCACACGCTTGAGCAGGGTATCGGCAACCCATCCATAGTCCGCCGCCGGAAGCGGCGTCGACGCTAACTCGCGCACCACAACGTCCGGCAATTCTTTTTTGATGGTTTTTCGTTGAATAGAGCGGCGGGCAACCGATTTCACCGGAGGCGCCTTCGCCTGCACCGGCGCATGGGGGCGCGAAACAGAACGTGGTACCGTTCGGCTAATCGCTCCGGACACAATCGCTGGCACAGGTTTGCTGACCATTTCCGCTCTCGTCTTCACCGCCTGGGTCGTAGGCTTGGCCCCATTCCGCGAAACCGCTTGAGCGGTTTGCACGACCGGCTGACTTGTTGGTTGACGAACCGGTTTAGTCACAGGGACTTTGGCGGTTGAAACTGGACGATGCGTGACTTGCGGCTCGGATCGTGTCTGTGGTTGTACATGAGGTTGAACACGAGCCACCTCCGTTTTCGTGACGGGAGTTGGAGCAATTTCGCGTTGCACCGTTTCAGGCTTAAGAGCCCGCTGTTGCTTGACCGGCACAGCAACTGCCGTGACGGATTTGACCATTTGCTGCTTGACGGGCTCAGATGCACGCCGCATCTCGCGAACAATCTTTTGTTCAACAGGCTTTTCCTGAACAACCTGCTTCACGGGCTCTGGCGGCACAACCTGTTGTACAGGCTTTTTCCGAACAGGCTCACGTTCCAACACCGGCTTGGTTTCTGGAGCGTGCGTCACCGGTTGAGGCTGCTTGACCGAATCGGGAGGAAGCGTCACAAGTGAAATGTCTAACCGGAAGGGATCCGGTTTTTTCACTTCCATGACCTGCGACATGGTCATGACAATACCCGCGATCAAACCGGCATGGATCACCACCGAAAGTAACCAACCGTGAATAGCTTGCGGGGAATTTATGGGAAATCCGTCATTTCGATCACTCATGACCAGCAGACCTCACGACATCCCGTGGTATGAGGCCGATCATGAACGATCATGACAGATACAGCGGCAAGAACAACGCATATCAAACTTTCTTATTTCACAAACAAGAACATGAAGGATGAAGAAATGCGGAGGTGATCATTCCGTTGGATGGCTGAGGTTTAATGAACCCACACACTTTGCAAACATCCTTATCTCTCAGCAGGATACAGAGAGGCACCACTATACATTCTCACCCCACATAGAATAAGACGAATGAAATAACGATTTCCTGCCCTCTACAATACATTTATTTTTTCATAATCCATCTATAAATAAGTGAATTTACGTAAAATTAAATCATAAATAATTGAATTATTTAATAAAATAAATATTCAATTTTACGCACACTCAAGGGCACCTCAACTACAGAGACAGAAACATCTACAATATTTTACCTACTTAATATTTCTCCAACCTTCAAAACCCATAGAACGGCAGATGGGTACTTCTAAAAACCAGGATTTTCCCTGACATATAGGGTCAGACATGACTCTTGAATTTTAAAGACACATCGCGGCCTTTCTTCAAGTAAAACCAATACACGCAACATGCATTCACACGTGCATTGCGAATTCCTCCACAATTTAGTATGGTAAAGCGAGAGTAGGATATTGAGGTTTGACATGACAACCGCATCTAGCACGATCAAATTGACCTATGAAGACTACCTGGGCTTTCCTGAGGATGGGAAACGCCATGAACTCATCGATGGAGAACACCATGTGACTCCTGCCCCCCTCACAAAGCACCAACGTATTTCCGTCAATCTTACGTCGGCTCTCCATCAGCATTGCCAACACACCCAACAAGGCCGCATCTTCTCGGCTCCGACCGATGTTGTCCTCACTGACACTGATGTCGTGCAGCCCGACATACTCTTCATCCGTTCAGAACGGCTCTCCATCATCACCCGTCAAAACATCCAGGGAGCGCCTGATCTGGTCATCGAAATCCTGTCCGCAACCACACGTCAACGGGATGAACGGTTAAAACGTACCCTTTATGAACAGCACGGCGTCAACGAATACTGGATTGTCGACCCGGAACTCGACAGTATCAAAATATATCGCCTTCAAGAAGGCCGCTATGGCACCTGCCAAGAACTCACATTAGAAGACCCTCAAGCAACTCTCACTACGCCGCTCCTGCCAGGCTTCTCTCTGCTTCTACCCAACGTATTTGCGTAACGGCTTAAAACTTCCTCATCTTCAACAACACCTAAGGAAGATAGACTGAATTTGCAAGCGGCATATTAATGATCATAAGGCAGCATAGTCGGCAGGGGTTTCAAACAATTGTATCCGCAGGTCGGCAATCATCTGTTGTCCCAATCGCACCAAGACAATCTGCGATAGCATTCTCGACATCAGCACGACCACGCTAACGGCACAAAATCCCCAGAACAGCATGCTCATCAGATCGTTGGATGCATGTAAAGCCCGATTCATCAACGCCAGCAACCCCGCTCCACCAAGCCCGCTAACGACACCAGCCAAACCGGCCAGCACCACCTTGCCCCACGAAGCACGTAAAAGAAAGAGGATTACCTGCATAACATTTTTCTCGTATTCGATATCAATTAGAGCCCACACATTAATAAAAATTGCTCATTACCTTAGTTTGCTTTTACCAGTTCGCTTCACGCTTCACAAACGACGTTTCACTCCGTTTCTCCTTCTCCCCCATTTTGCAATTTGCACTTTTCAATTTGCATTTATCAGCTCCTCAGTTCGCTTCACGCTTCACGAATAACGCTTCACGCACTCAATCTGCCCACGGCGAGGTCCACTCGGAAACCGAATCAAACTTCACTCGCAGCGTCCC
Organism: Nitrospirales bacterium; assembly: GCA_021604005.1. Taxonomy (GTDB): domain Bacteria; phylum Nitrospirota; class Nitrospiria; order Nitrospirales; family UBA8639; genus JAGQKC01. The sequence continues at coordinate 34,930 of BQIV01000020.1, forward strand.
GAAGACACTCACCGGTGCGCCAAATTGATTGTATGCCGATAACCTGCCGGGACTCTCAATATAAGTCGCATCCAACAAATTTCGAACATTGATTGTGAAATCGTATGCTTTTTGAGGCGGGCGAAAGAATACTACCGCATCGACACGTTCGTACGCTTCAGTCGAGAATCGATTGGGAATCTCCAACTCAAAACCACTCTGAAAGAACACCCCACCGCCGAAACCCAAGCCTTGCAATGGACCTGTTTTCAGTTCATACGTGGCAAAGACCCGCCCTACATATGAGCGAGGAATTAAAGATGGGGAGTTTCCCTTGAATCCTGCTCGGCTATCCTTGGTAATCTCAGCATCAACATATGAAACATTTGCCGTCAGGTTCAGCCCTGGCCAAGGTTGACCATTAATGTCAAACTCTACGCCCTGATGACGCTGTTCACCAATGGCAATAAAAAATCTTGCATCATTAGGATCTGGGGCAGGGGCGTTTTGCCGATAACTTCGGAACAAAGCTGTTGTCAGACGCAACCGTCCATGGAAGAGATCCAACTTCACTCCCACCTCGTAGTTTTCGCCTCTCTCTGGAGGTAACAGGGAGTCTTCGCTGGCCGTGAGCGTCGGACTGACCTGAAAAGACTCCGAGTATCCTGCATAAGCATTAAAACCAGGAAGCAGCTCATAAATCATGCCAATCCGTCCAGTAAATTCCGAATAGTTTTCTTCGAGCAATGCAGTCGTCAGAAAATTTTTATTGGAGGATTTTGCCCAATCCTGGCGTCCAGCTCCCACGAACATGAGTGATTCAAAGGGACGAACGACTACTTGACCAAACAACCCGGTTTGCTCAAGCTTAAATGTTCTTGCATTACTTACTGCAGTTCCCAGTACATCATCTGTGGGCAATGCAAAATTATTGGCAGGATTAAAAATATTATCAGTACCGAGAAAAACATACCCAAATAAAAAATCACGACTTTGGTCTCGATGATCCAACCCCACTAAGACCTCGTGCTGCTGTCCTAAGGCTTCCCATTCTTGTTTCAAGAAGACTTCTCCCGCATATGTTTCAAAACTTTCGTCATCTAATCCAGCGTACACATACGATGTCCCATCTAGCGCTATTCCTCTACCAAAGTTGTATCCATACAAAGACTTATCAAGCAGATCTGAACGGGAATATTTACCTTTCATCGACAATGACAGGTTATTGACGAATTCGTGATTATAGTGCAGCTCATAATTCTGTTCTTCGAATGCCGTATTTGCACCATTTTTGCTTCCCCCTCCAAAATTCCGAGTATGGGGGATATCAGGGACACTTCCGTTATCCAACAGAGGAAACCCAGGATAACTAGACCCATCGAATTTCTGATAATGACCAGTAAACAATAGCGCACCAGCTCCATCAAAAAGATCAATTTCGATCGATGGTGCTACTGTGTATTGCCGGACATCGACATCATCTACAAAATGTCCACCTTCTTCCACTGCAAAGATGAGTCGTCCTCGTACCCTGGGGGCAATCGGCAATACTCCGTTGGTATCTACTACACCACGATATAGGCCGAAAGAGCCGGCTTGAAATTGGGACGTCGCAAAATTCGCATCTTGAGGAGTCTTGGTGATGCGATTGACGAACCCTCCTGGACTAGATGCACCACCAACAATCGAAACAGGTCCTTTGATGATTTCATACCGCTCAATAAGTGCCGGATCAGGAGAAAAAACACCAAAAGCAGGCAATCCATTCGACCTGAGGACACTGAAAGCACCCACACCGCCTAGATTGAAGCCACGAATGTTAAAACTCTCGGATCGGGTAAAGGTCGATCTGCTACGTGACACCCCACTGACATGCTCGAAGGCATCATTCTGTCTCAAGGAGAATGAATCTTTGATGACATCTCGCGTAACCACTCCAATCGATGATGGCGTTTCAGAAATCGGCAAGGCCGTGCGCGTGCTACCAGTCGTTTCATCTGCCTTGTAGCCATCCACCGGAGGCAAAAACATTTTTGAACGATTGATCGTATCCGTTACTTCTACCGGCTGGACTTCGACGACGGGGATATCGGATGCTGAAGATGCTCCTGCAACTGCCGCACCAGCATCTTCGTGCACAAACAGCGTCACGGTGTCGGCATCCGAAAAGCGATACTGCAGACCTGTGCCTTGAAGCAATCGTTGCAGCGCGTCCTCGACTGTGTACAGTCCTTCGAGTCCTTTTGTCTGGAGCCCAGAGACCAATGCCGAGGGATACAGAAGCTGCACTCCGCTTTGTTCCGACAAGGCTAAGAGCGCCGGCTGCAGTTCTCCTGCTGGTATTTTCAGTGACTGTCGTGAAAGCTCCTTGTCTTCCTGACGCGCAGCAAGAAGGGGATGATGGCGACCGCCAATAGACAGCTCGGGATTTTGCTGACGGGAATGACGTGACGGCAACAACTTTCCTTCTTGTGCCAAGGCGGGATGATAGGTCCCCACGGCTAACGAGGAAAGCCCGACCATGACCCCCCATGCCATCCGCTGGGTCCTTCCGGCAATTACGGAGCTTGCAGTTTTCTCAAACGCCGCCTGAACTGCTTCAGCAATTGCCCGTCTTGCGAGCTTTCGCCGTTTTGACTTCATACGCTTTCTTCTCATGCTTACTGACAATCCTTTCTCGAAAACGACTGCTCCCTTCACGATGGAAGAGTGGGATCGGGAATCAGCGTTCTCTGTCCTCTACAAAACTAGGAATAATTGAATAATTAATAAAGACGGCTACCAGACGAAGACGAATTTGCCATTCAACCTCTCATCTCGCTTCGTAAAATAGATGTAATGTAGATGAGACGACCGCGATTCAAAAAACCTGACCTCCTTATTTTATTTTTTCAAAAATTTTGGGTCAGGCCTGAAACTTGATAAATTACACGCATACTTGCCCCGACGCTCGACATGCCTTCACCTTTAATTTTGGGGTCTGGTATGAAATTTGATAAATATGCTCAGGCCTGCCTCTCGACACGATCCCCTCCTCACGATGATTGAGACTGCCGTTCTAGTACGATGAGATTCTGGTTTTGCCGGACTGGGCGTAGGGCAAGAATACCGTCCAAGGCTTGAAAGAATCCGTTGATGTTATCAAGGCGAAAGGATCCACTAATGGGGACACGCCCTAAACTCGGGTCGTCAAGTCGAATGACTCCAGGATGGTAACGCGCCCATTCATCGAGCACTTCACTCAAGGGTGTCTCAACAAATACCAGCTGCCCTTGCCTCCATACCGCCGTCGTCTGCACATTGAAGGATTTAACGTGAGAGAGCTGTCCCTCCGGCGTATACATCACCTGCTCGCCCTGTTTAAGCGGGTGCGGATTCTGTGCCGGCTTCGCCGAGGCCTGAGCATCAACCTCCACGGCTACGCGGCCTTCGAGCACGGCGACTTGCACATCTGTCGAAAAGTGGCGAACGAGAAATTGTGTCCCAATATCATGGATGATGCCGTTTGCTGCTTGCACATCAAACGGCCGTCCTGGCTCATGGACAACGGTAAACACAGCCTCCCCCCGATGCATGGTGACCACTCGCGTCTCATCGGACATCTGCACAGATACCTGCGAATCGGTATTCAGGAAGATGGTCGACCCATCCACCAATGTCACCATCCGCTGCTCACCTTTGACTGTTTGGTAAGATGCTTCGTGAATTGGCGAACTGGGCCATACCGACACCAAACACCCGACCATCACCACAGCAACGCTCATTACCGCAAGAGCTGAGCCCCAACTCCAACCTCCATGCGATGCACCCACCGCAAATTCACGCGTATGCATAGCCCAATAGCGATCGGCTTCTTCTAGTTCGGCTTCGAGAAATGGCGGCACGTGCTCAAGCGTTCCCCACATCTTCGTATAGACTTGATATTCTCGCTTATGGGCTTCGTTCGCGCGAAACCATTGATCGAAACTTTTGAGGTCTGCAGATGTCACCTTTCCTGAACGCAAGCGAACGACCCACGCTAGCGCTTGTTCACGAACGGAGGGTAAGGAAGAAGGCTGTTGATGACTTTCATACATGATTCGGTGAACTGGCTTAACGCCGTCTATTTATGCTTGGGGATTCGCTGTAGCTCTTCTCTTTTCAACCTGCATGTTGCGCCATTGTATCCGACACCTCTCGCGTAATTCAGGAAACGACAAGAACAATGTATGAGGCTTGTGGATATGACGAATGGAATGCTGCAATCCTGACGTTGCGTGACAAACTTTATTTGAGAGTGAGTTTCATGTTTCGAGGCAAAGGTTTTCGTTGATGAGGGTTGAATACGATTTGGTGCCACCCCTTAGATCCCACTTCGGTGATAAGACCATACGTGTGGGCTTGACCACGATAGGTGCGGGTCGGTGCGCAATTCTTTGTCCCACCTTGCTGAAAAACTCACAGCCACTGCTATCTTTATTACAGGTGGTCAAGTTGACAAGATAAGAGGGGGTTTTTAGACTAATGAGTATGATGAATGCCGATTTACTGGTTTCCCCTAAAGAATTAACCGACCGGTGGGCCGAGCTCGCTCAAGACGAGCAAGCCCCTGATTACTACGAACTCACGGAATATGGAGAACTCGTCTTGAGCCCACGCGCGGAAACTCACCATCAACGCATTTGTTCAAGTGTAGTTCGCCAATTGAACCGGCAACTCGGAGACGAAGCTGTCCAAGAAGTCGCAGTCCTTACATCAACCGCCGGACTCCGCGTACCAGATGTGGTCTGGATGCCTCAAGAACGCTGGGACCGGCTCCCCCGGAACGCTATCCTTGAAGCTCCTGAGCTTGTCGTGGAGGTCCTGTCGCCCGGTAACCGGAAGGCAGAAATAAACCATAAGATCCAAGGTTATCTGCATTCCGGCATCAAGGAAGTCATCGTGATTGGCCTCACCGGAACTATCGAATATTTCCGTACAGAAGGCGTCCAGTCTTCATCCACATTCAACATCACTCTCTCCCTACCGCCGCAGCTCTTCAAATAACGTTCAAAACGCAATACCGGCATCTTAAGCAAATTCATTATTTACCAAACTTGTGTGTATTCGCGCCTAACGGTAAGCTAATTCTATGAGTTATGACGATCGAATCTCCATTGCCCAGCTATTCGTGGTGAGAAACCCTGCATCAAAGAGACACGAATCACAATGTACGATATTTTAGAGTACTTAGCTGGAGACATGTTTGAACACGAGATCCTCCAAGCCTCTCTCTTCCCAAGATATTCATGCAACCCTGGAATTTGCAGCCGCACGAGAACGAATGCTTGCCGTCTCCACTGACGAGTGAAACTTCTTATTGACGAAAATTGAGAATATGCAAAACATCATGGGTATACGATCCTATCCACGTACAATAATTTTCGACAACATGCCGTCGTATATCATACACCTCCAAAAGTTATGTCGTTATCGATATGTAACACTAGCGCAAGATCTATCGCGAAACTGCTACACGTACGCCTATGCCTCACCCATACTGAACTATCCATCGATAATTCAATAAGATTTAGAACTCAATAGCATCTATTTTTGCCAAAATTTCAAAAAAATGCTACGCTTCGTGCATCATAGTGATGCAAATTCCTGTCGCAAAATAAGGAGGATCTATGAACGTCATCACCATCCGAAATTTACCCACCCACCTCGCGAAAGCGATTCAAAAACGAGCTCGCATAAAAAAAACAAGTATGAACAAGGCGGTTATTGGCCTGCTCGAAGAACATCTGGGAGCATCTACAAGCAAACCACATTCCATCCATCATGATCTTGATACTCTTGCTGGCTCCTGGACGAAAGAGGAAGCGCTCACATTTGAGAAGACATTGCTCAAACAACGAACCATCGACCCACAACTCTGGAAATAATGCGCCTACTCCTCGACACATCGGCCTATTCGGGCTTCATGCGTGGAAACCTCAAGATAAAAACCTACATTCAGGAGGCTGAAATCATCTCTGTAAATGCCGTCGTACTAGGCGAACTACGTGCAGGATTTTTACACGGGAAAAAACGTGAGAAAAATGAAGAACTCTTGCGGCGATTTCTACTATCTCCACGAACTCACGTTCTTCCAGTTGAGGAGGAAACAGCCGATCGATATGCCGTGATCATGAATGCTCTTTGGACTCTCGGCAAACCCATTCCGACAAACGATATTTGGATCGCAGCGACTGCGATGCAGTTTGGCCTGGAAATTCTTACCATGGATGTCCATTTCCAGTATGTCCCACAAGTGTTGGTTCATCACATCACAAGTGAATAACTTCATCACCCTCAACCGGCAGCCACACAAAGAATAGGCTCAAATCTGTAGTCATGACTCAGAGTCTCTTCGAAACTTGTTTGAGACACCACTCGCTACAAGAGAAGATGGAGCAAGAAAACCCTCTGAGCAATCTATCCTCAAATACCCAATCCCACGTACCCTTCGCCAGGTACATGACATAGGATTCACTTCCCTTTGCAGCGCACCGCTAACGACCTCTAACTGCGATTTGGTTATGGGAGCGTTAGGCTTCGGCGTCGAGCCTCTGGCGACAGTGCGCCAAGCCTTTCATGATGTGCTTTTCGACCATGTTGTGAGAAATGCCAAGATGTTCGGCGATTTCACGGTGGGACTTTCCCCTAACTTTATGCAAGAGGAACACGTGGCGGCATTTAGGCGGCAGTTCGGCAATCGCATGACTCAGCTGCAGTAACTCTTCTTTTCCAACCGCCACTCGCTCCGGATCGGCTTCCCGCGCGGGACAGTCGTACGCTTCATCCAACACAACAGATCGTTCTGCCTGTTTTTGTTGTTTGCGAAAGAGATCTACCGTGATGTTCGTGGCGGTTTTATAGAGTAAGGCTCGGACATTCTTGATCGGTTGGGTGGAGGACGCCGTGAAAACGCGAAGAAAGGTTTCCTGTACGACATCGGCAGCCTGATCTTTTGACCGCAGACGGTTGGTGAAAAACGCCAGTAATTCCCCATAGTATTCATGTGCCGCCGCATGCATGGAGGTGGGAGAACTCATCGTCGCAATCACCCTTTTAACGTGGATATTATCGATCGCGTTCGATGGCGTTCTAGAACGTTGTCGCGATGACGACCAACACAACAAACTACACACGGATTGCGGCTATGCAGAGAAGGCAGCTTGCGACCAAACCTCAACATGATCCTGTAGCTCACATGTTAATAATAATACTCATTCTCAATATCATAATAAAGCAAGTCCAGGAAACACAATACTCTCCTACCGATGCATTTGACCATGTTCAAATACTGGAAAAACATGCGTATCCATTGGAAATGGAACGGTCATCTCTAGCCGATTCATGCCGGTATGGATCTAGTCTGCTTGATCAAGCTGCGCACGGCACAGTTGGAGGGCCTTCCGAAGATGCTTTTCAACCATATTTTTAGAAATGCCCAGGCGAGCGGCAATGTCTTGATAGTCCATCTGTTCGAACTTTCGCATCATAAACACTTCCCTGCAGCGAGGAGGTAAGTCCTCGATGGCGCGAAGCAGAAGCGCCAGCCGTTCCCGCCCCGCCACTTCTCGTTCCGCACTCGGAGCTTCATAGGGAACCGTTTCCTGAAGTGGCTCGGGTGAGAGGTATTTCGCTCGTATGTGCTCTTTTCGATACACGTCCGTAGCAAGGTTATTCGCAATGCGATACAGATAGGCCCGGGGGTTGGCAATGAGAAGATTCTGACGGATGTTCGTCACTCGAAGATATGTTTCATGAATGACCTCTGATGCCAACGATGCTGACCCGAGCTTTTTCGTAAAATACCCAACAAGTTCCCCGTAGTAATATTCGACGAAACCTGGAAGATCCGATGAATCCCCGTTCATGATGATTGGCGTTTTCACATGCATACGTATCAAGCCAATGACAATTGTTCACGCCTGAATTGAGTGACGATAGAGCACGATCTCTTCTGCGACGGTGACTACGCAGTCATTACCCGACAAGAGACTCTACCGAAAGCCCTGGACGGATAAACATGTTCATTCGCCAGGTCAATATGTTCAATGGCAAGATCACCTTATGTGACGGTGAAGAGGCCAGGGAGAGGCAGTGAGGTAAAAATTACGGAAAGCAGGGAGGCATGCACGGGCTCCGCGTTCGTGTATAGTCTTTTAACTTTTCATTAAGACCTATAGCGTTCCGATACACTTTCGTCTATCCGAAGTGTACTATGATGTTGTGTGAGTGATGTAAATAAAGCTTGAAGGTTTTTGATCTTGCTCTATAGTCGCTCCACTAAACTTCTGCATGTACGAAGTATATTCTTGCGCTGTATGAGTGGTGGTGATTCGGCTGAAAGTTATTTGGTTCCGCTATAGTCGTCTGGAAAGTGCTATAGCCGTTTCAGTTATGCTGAAGCTACAGGGCGCCCCGTTGAATGCCGATGCCCCTTCGTTATTGCATCGTCAATTGCCTGCAAATCATCCAGGCGGGCATAACTTTCCTCATGTTCACGTTGTACCGCACTGGGTTAGTAGCATTTCCCTGTTTGGAACGTATGTGGATTCGCTATAGCATTAAAGAACATTTTGTTCATGAACATTACTCACTTCACCGCTCATCTCATGTTTTCTTATCGTCTAGATTTTTGCTCTCTACCGGGGTTCGTCCCGGCGGCCGAGGCCCTTTTGTTTCGGCAAAAGGACCCAAAACCATGAACGCCCAGGCCAGGCTCATCGGATGAGATGAACACCATTTGGTAGGGCGGGCTAACTCGCTGCGCTCAGACAAGCCCGCCCAGCATGAGAGGCGTTCACTCAACGGACTGGCCTGCAGGCGTCAGGTCATAGGTACTGAGAAAACGTTAAAAAACTATACTGCCTTCCTGCATAGACAACGCAAGGCGAGCGGACAATAACAGCACCTCTATCGTTATTGAACCGGGAGAATGCGAAAACGCTCGTCCTCACGTAATCCATCTTGCACTTCAACGACTAATCCATCCGAAAGCCCGAGCGTCAGCACACGATCTTCAAATTGTTCAGGGTGAATTTCGACAGGCACAAAAGGCCGGCCGGCCTTAAACAACAGATTTCGTTCAGAAATAGCCAACACCTGCTCACGACGATCTACGATAATATGGGCCACTGCACTATAGCCCGCCCTGACAAACCGATCGGCCTTCAATGTCACGCTACTGCGTACCTCGAATGTTGTCCGCCCATCCTTGACCAACGCCTTGGGCGAAAGAAACTCAATGACTCCCGTAAACGTCGTATCAGGAAACGCTCCCACAATCAACGTGGTAGGCATCCCTCTCTCAAGCCTCCCTGCATCGGGTTCATCCACTTGTCCTTTAAAAATCAAATCGGACATATCGGCAATTGTGACAATACTGGTACCAACGTTAAACTCATTCGACTCGATCACAAATGCCCCCACTTCGACTGTCCGTTCCAGGACCAACCCGCTCACGGTCGCCCGAATTTCCGATGCACTCTGATCGAGTTCCGTCGAGGCTCCGGACCGAACAATTTCCACATTCCGTTGCGCGGCCGCGAAATTCTGTTTGGCCAGTTGCCATTCCATGTGCGCTTCTTCATATTCCACACGTGGGAGATAGCGTTTCTTATAGAGCTGCTTGGTCCGCGTCAACTCGCGCTGTTGGTGCTTCAACCGAATTTGTGCCTCCCGCAACTTGGATTGGGCGGCACTCACATCAATAGGGTCGGGATAGGGTTGAATCAACGCCAAAAGATCGTTCTGCTTTACGGCGTCACCGGGAAGCACATAAACCTCTTTGATCACGCCCGAAATATGGGGTTTGATCACGACTTGCTGACGTGGCGTGATGGTCCCATTTGCCACGATCGAGCGTTCGATATCGGCACGAAACGGCATAGCCATCTGGTATTCATCTGCCGTACTCACGGATCGTGTATAGAGAAAATAGCCGGATACCGCCGAGAATACGAGAATCGAGACAACCAGCAACAGCATGCGCATCATCGCTTCACCTCACGGGCCGGCATCCCACCACGTTTCAAGGCAACGCCACCGGCCACATGGCTTGGTCCAATTCGCTTATTCATGCCGCAGCGCCTCCACGATATTAATCCGTGCCGCCTGTTGAGCCGGAATATACCCGGCCACAATGCCTCCGATGATCAACACGGTCAAGGCCCAGAGCGCTACTCCGATATCGACCTCCGGCTCTCGAAAATATTCCATCTCAAAGCCGATCACCCGAATGAGTTCTACCCCGCTAACCCCAGCGAGCAGCCCCAAATACCCTGATACGATTGTCAACACTAACGACTCCGACAGGATCATCGTGAGAATTTTCGGAGGCGTCGCGCCAATGGTCTTCCGAATACCAATCTCCCGCGTCCGTTCTTTGACGGCAATGAACATGACATTGGTCACACCGATCAAGCCGGCGCACAGCGTGCCAAGTCCCACGATGCCGACAAACAGGTGAATGCCTCCAAACAGTGCTTGAAACTTCAGATACTCGTCAAGGGAATTCCAGATACCGACCGCCGCATAATCAGTCGGCGCAAATCGGTGGCGCTTCGCCAATAAGGTTCGAACATGGCTCTCAAAATCAACAGAATGATATCCGTCCTTGACGGTAAATATCATAAACGTCACTTCGGGATTAGGATTGAACGAACGCAGGTACGCGGTATACGGAATATAAATCCGACGCAACTCACCTTCTCCCCCTACATCAGTAAAGACACCAACGACTAAATAATTGGTACCCTCGATGGTAATGCGTTGCCCAACCGGATCCTCGTCCTCGTTGAACAGCAACTGGGCCACGCGTGAACCAATCACGGCAATGCGCCGACCTTCGGCGGTATCCAGTTCATTCATCAGCCGGCCCGACAGTAGTTGCGTCCGTTCGACCACATGATACCCAGGTGCAATCGCAAGGATTGGAAAAGAACCGCTCTGCCGCTCAAACGTCACAGGCTCTTTTGTCTTGAGTTCAATGCGAGGCGTGATATTTTCAATGCCGGGAATACCGGACTGCAGCAAGTCGAGGTCTTGAATGTTCAAGGTAATCGGTCGTCCAGGTAGCAAGCCGTCAAATGGAACCGACGTTTTCCCGCTCTCAACCCACACGCTGTTCAAGGCATCATCTTTGAAAATTTGAAGCATCCCCCGCTCCAACCCCGTTCCAATGCCAAGCAACAGCACCACCATAAAAATGCCCCAAAAGACACCAAACGCCGTCAGGAATGCACGGAGCTTGTGCCGACGCACACTTAAGAAAATGTCTTCCCAATGGTCCAAGACGCTCATGAGGGACAATCCATTCGCCTCGATCAATCCACAACATGGTCAGGAGAACATGTCATGGGAATGACGCACCCATGAAATCAGACAGCCACCGGTTACCAGAAAACCATGACGGTGCCAGCAGGGCCACAACACATCGCTGGGACCACATCTTGCGCGGAAAGCTAGCACGATTACCTATGGCAGGCACATAAAGGGAAAGGAACAGGCAAGCAGACGTCACACCGACAAGTGTCCTTTGTCGAATCCGGCAAACGCCACATCCAACTCCGGGAGATAGTCCTGATAGGTTTTCCAGCGATCGACCGACCGCGTGTAGATGGGTTGCCGCACTTGCCACCGGCTCGGCGTCTGCACGGCACGATCCACACGATGAAAATCTAAGCATCGATCATCCCAGCGTACGTCGAGAAAATCAATCAGGCGTCGCGCCTGTCCGGCAAGATCAGCCACCGTTTCTTCGTACTGAAAATCCAAAATCGAAAGTGGAAGCGCCGCCTGCCAATGCGTCATGAGCCGACGGGACTCCATGGTAAAATAGGCCAGATCCGAAAAGTCCGTCGAATACCGTTGATCGGGATTGAAGTTTTCCAACCAAATCGACAGCGCATTATCACGAACCCCGCGATGACAGTACACCACGCGAGCATTGGGAAACAGCACGGCGGCAAAGGCGAGCTGAAAAAAGTTCAATGGCTGCTTATCACTGATACGCAAGCGACCCCTAGGCGCCCCCTGTCGCAACGCATCCAAATACCGATAGGCATGTTCCCGGCTCTGCATTTCCGTCAGTCGGAGGGCCGATTGCCACGGGGCATCCCCGTCTTCATGCAACGCGCAGCCCGCCAGCCGTGCAAGGTCCGGCAACTCCCCGGCACCATGCATCTGCGGGTGGGCGGATAAAATCTGCTCGGTCAAGGTCGTCCCCGAACGCGGGAGCCCCACGATGAACACGGGTTGATCGGTTCCTACCCCATAGTGCTGCCGTACCTCAAAGAACTCCTTGGTATACGTCTGGATGACGTGATCCACCCGCGTGGTCAAGGCCTCACGAGCCAAAGGCCCCGCTTTCGCCCGCCGGGCCGCATTGGCCAAACTCCCGGCCTCGGCCGCTAACCGATACTGACGGCGGCGATCGTGATACTTCGCAAGACCATAACCCAACAACGCGCGGGCTTCCTCGGGCGTCTGATCGTGCCCAAGCGCCTTGTGCGCATGCACCAACCACATGCCGCTCTCCGTGTCTCCTTTCACTAACCCCAGGTAGTGACCTAGGGCCAACGCATTACCCGGATACCGCCGCAACACGTTCAGATAACACCCGAGCGCCGCCTCGGCTTGCCCAAGATCTTCCAACGTCCGGCCCAAGCCGAACCAACTGGAAATATCATCCGGATCTAACCCCAACGACTGCCGAAAGAGCGACTCGGCTTGCATGACCTTTCCCTGTTGCGACAATTCTTGCGCCAAACGACTTCGCGCGCGAGCCATCGAGGGATCATGCACCGCCGCCCACCGAAAACACTGAATGGCATCTTCGAGTTGCTCAGCCTCAACCAACAAGTTTCCAAGCGTGAGATACGTTTCCGCACGGGTCACATCGATTTGGAGCGCTCGCTTGAGTGCATCAAACGCGCCTTCCCGGTCACCTATTTGCTTGCGTGCCGTTCCAAGGTTATGCCACCCATCTGCATACTGCGCATCGAGGTCGACCGCGCGGGTGAAGGCGTAAATCGCATGAGACCATTCGCACAGACGCACGTGCACCCGCCCCAAATCAGACCACGTTCTCGGGTCCTGCGGCGCGAGGTCCGTTGACCGTTTGGCCGATTCCAGCGCCGACTCCCGCTCACCCAGTAGTGAATGGATTTGGCCAAGATAGCGATGGGCATCGGGATCATTGGCATTCGCATGAAGTTGCTCACGACACAACTGCCGGGCAGCAGACCAATTCCGCTCTTCAAGCGCTTGTTGAACGTGTCGTAATAATGGAGATTGAGGGCTCTCTGGTTTGGTGGCAGTAGACATCGTCATGGATCGTACATAGCCTTTGACAGCATAGGATGATGGAAGAATTCAGAATAATTGATACACTCAGAGCGCAAAGGTCCTTCGCCCTCCTACGTAATAAGACGATTTCAGACACAATATCCTTACCTTTCAAGCAAGTTTTTTACAAATTCAAGAAATTTCCAACCCTAAAAGCACAACTCATGCTATCCTGTGCCTTTTTAGGCAAGCAGCATGGGTAGGTAGGAGTTTACCTCGATATTCATGACAAGCCTGGGCAGGGTATCGAGCGGAGGCGATTCGTTCGAAGAGGTTATTGTTCATATCGCTCAAGGTGATGTCTGGAAAATTGCTGACCACCCAGATCAAAAGACCTCTCCTGGGCAAAAAATCCATTTCGTTTTCATCCAACCCTTACGAAAGATTCGGTAGTCTAAAATTCACCTCACCATACAGTCTTAAATCATGTCTGACCCTAAATATAACAATTTCAAATTAGCGCAAAGGTTTAACCTCCATGCCCTATAAGACTGTAAAACGGGCATAGTTGACATGACCATTTTAAATGACTATAATTTCTTTTAAAGAAAAACCAGGGCCGAAGGAAGGAGCATAGCCTCATGAAAACCATGGCCGTAACAGCTTTCAAGGCTCATGCATTGCAGGTACTAGGAGAAGTAGCCGAAACCCGAGAGTCTGTCTTGGTCACAAAACGTGGCAAACCTCTGGCTGAAATTGTACCCTTTGCAGAAAAACAATCGATACCAGGAAAACTTGCCAAGACCCTCGTCTTTGAAGATGATATTGTGTCACCTCTTGGCGGAGAGAATTGGAATGCTTGCCGGTGAAGTATCTCCTCGATACCCATGTCTGGGTCTGGTGGCACATGCAGCCGCAAAAGCTTTCCAAGCGAATACGCACAATTCTCTTAGACCCACAGCAATACGATGAATTGCTCCTGTCAGCCATCTCTCCTTGGGAATTCAGCAAGCTGTTAGAAAAGAAACGAATTGGGATTTCCTGCAATCCGGAAGAATGGATTCGAGAAGCGCTTGCAATGCCAAAGTTACGACTAATTCACATAACACCAACTATCAGCTACCGATCAACAACACTTCCGCAACCATTTCATGACGATCCAGCTGATCAGATTATTGTTGCCAGCGCGAGGGAAGAAAATGCAACAGTGATAACCAAGGATAGCCTCATTCGAGGCTACCACCATGTACGCACACTTTGGTAAACCATGAAGTTTCTTAAATAAGTCTTAACCCATGCCTGACCCGATTGGCCGTTTCCCATCTTCCGTCTCTCGTTTCCCGAATAACGCTTTCCGTCTTCGCATCGCCCCCATTTTGTAATTTACACTTTTCACTTTGCATATCCGTCTCCCCTCTTCAATCCACCCACGGTGGAGTCCATTCCAGAGTGGGATCAAATTTAAGGCGCAGGGTCCCGAAAACGCTCACCGGCGCGCCAAATTGGTTAAACGAGCCCAAATTCCCTGGACCTTCTATATACGTCGCATCCAATAGATTGCGGACATTAATCGTGAAATCATAGGCTTTTTGAGGTGGGCGGTAGTATACGACCGCATCGACACGCTCGTACGCTTCGGTCGAAAACCGGTTAGGGACCTCTAACTCTACTCCGCTCTGAAAAAATACCCCGCCGCCGAAGCCCAAACCTTGGAGTGGCCCCGATTGCATTTCATACGTCGCGAAAACGCGCCCAACATAAGAGCGTGGAACAAACCTTGGAGTATTCCCTTCAAAACCCGCACGATTGTCTTTCGTAATTTCAGCGTCCAAATATGAAACATTGGCCGTCACGTTCAGTCCTGGCCATAGTTCGCCATTGACGTCAAATTCCATTCCCTGATGCCGCTGCTCCCCCATGGCGATGAAAAACCGCGTATCAGTTGGATCCGTCGTCGCCACATTTTGGCGGTACGTTCGAAATACCGCAGCCGTCAATCGCAGCCGTCCATCAAAAAGGCCCAGCTTCGCTCCAACTTCATAGTTCTCACCAGTTTCTGGCGGTACGAGAGAACCATCTCGAGTAATGGCCAAAAGATTTACCTGAAACGACTGCGCATAGCCCGCATACACATTCAACCCTGGAAATAGTTCGTAGATGGCCCCCACTCGTCCAGTCAGTTCAGACTGATCGTCTCTCGACTTTGTAGAGGTTAGCCTATTTGTGACTTTCGGATCTGCCCAATCCTGTCTGAGTGCGCCAACCATCGTCAATTTTGAAATGGGACGCACCACAACTTGGCCAAAAACCCCAGTTTGCATCAGGTCTACTGTCTGGTTAGTAAAAGCATTGGCCACAAGGATATCATTAGACGGGATCTGAAAATTGTTCGCCGGATTAAAAATATTATCGGTACCGAGAAAAGCATACCCGTTTGGGATGTCTTGACTTTGTTCGCGATGATCCACTCCCACCAACACTTCATGCTGCTGGCCCAATCCTTCAAATTGTTTCTTCACAAAAATCTCACCGGCATACGTTTCAGTATCCACGTCTCGAAGTGATGAATATATCGCTGATGTACCATCGGGTGGTAATGTACCCCCTCCATAGATATAGCCATAAAGCGTCTTATCAAGTAAGTCTGCACGGGAATACTTTCCCTTCATCGACAAAGTTAAATTGTTGACAAATTCATGATTGTAATGCACCTCATAGTTTTGTCCTCGAAAGGTTGTTTTAGCTCCACTATCGGTCCCACCTCCAAAATTACGGGTGCGGGAAATATCGGGAACTTTGCCATTGGTCAACAATGGAAACCCAGGGTAGCTAGAGCCGTCAAACTGTTGATAGTGGCCTGTGAGCAACAAGGTGCCGGCACCATCAAACAGATCAATCTCTATCGACGGCGCAACGGTATATTGCCGGACATCCACTTCATCAACAAAATTTCCGCCTTCTTCCACGGCGAAGACCACTCGTCCTCGAACGTTTGAGGAAATCGGCAATACGCCATTGGCATCAACTACCCCACGATACAATCCATACGATCCAGCCTGAAATTCAGAGGTAGCAAAATTTTCGTCTTGTGGCGTCTTGGTAACACGATTCACCACGCCACCTGGGCTTGAGGCGCCACCCGCAATCGAAGCCGGCCCCTTGATAATTTCATAGCGCTCGACGAGGGCCACTTCCGGAGCGAAGGCACTGTCTATTGGTAGTCCATTCTGCCTGATAGCACCAAAAGAACCCGTAAAGGAACCAACTTCAAAACCACGGAGATTAAATCCCTCCCCTCGTCCTAAACGGGTATTGCTCCGTGACACTCCACTGACATGTTCGAACGCATCTTGCTGCCTTAACGAGAACGTGTCTTTCATCACATCTCTCGTAACTACACCAATGGAAGTCGGGGTTTCGTTAATGGGCAAGGCAGTGCGTGTGCTACCAGTTGTTTCGTCCGCCTTGTAGCCATCGACAGGAGGCAGGAACACTTTAGAGCGTGTAATGGTATCTGTCACTTCCACGGGCTGCACTTCGACGACGGGGATATCCGATCCTGAAGAGGTTCCCGCCGCTGCTCCGACGACTCCTGCTGCACCAACATCTTCCTGTGCAATAAGGGTGACGGTGTTGGCATCCGAGAAACGATAGGTGACACCTGTGCCTGCCAACAAGTGTAGTAAGGCTTCCTGTTTCGAGTACGTACCATGAAGGCCTTTCGTGTGCCGTCCAGCAACAAGGTCCGACGGGTAGAGAAGCTGCCAGTCGACGAGACGCGCATAAGCCTTTAACGCCGTTGAAAGATTTGCTTCGGGAATCTCGAATGATGGTGTTGATGCACTTGGTCGGTCTTGTTCGGCCACAAGCCGTCCCGCTCAAGAATGAGGATCAGCCGCCACATCCCTGCCAGACATCGGTCCTGTCTCTCGCCAGTCCTGCGCCAACGCTGGATGATAGGCCCCCAAGGCCACGGAGGACAGGCCGACGAGAAATCTTCACAGGAGATTCTGCCGGTGAGATCCTTTGACGGTATCCGCCGTCGAACAAACGACGTGATTGAGACGATCGCGCATTGCCTGACGGCGGTGTGTTCGCCTCAGTTGTTTGACTTTTTTCTGACGCATTCGATGAATCCTTCCATACATCCCCCACCCCGGTTACGGCAGGGAACGGGGTGCTCAATAAGGATCGGGAATCGGTGTTCTCTGCCCTCTTTGACATACACAATGAATGAATATGACTGTGAACGATGTTGCCTCGTCATGAACTATGACGAGTTCATACGTCAAAAGGGGACGTGGATTTTTAAAAAAATTTTTGATGGGTAGATTTTGGGGACGTGCAGAACACGCGAGGAATCTGGGAGAGCACGTTTAGTTGACGCGTTCCCCATCGACGTGCCGTTTCAACACGATCACCTGCGGGGCGAGATGACGGGTATGAATATCTAGGGTGTTTTCTAATGCGTGCAAGAAACTGTCGAATTGATCGATCTGGAATTTTCCGCTGATGGGAATGGTGCCGAGACTCGGGTCGTGCGACCGGATTTCTCCAGGCCGGTACCGTGCCCATTCTGCGAGCACTTCTTTGAGCGGTTTGGCGTCAAAATAGAGCATGGCATCGGTCCAAGCCGTGATCATGGCTCGATCGAAGGCTTGCACCGAAGAGAGATGGCCTGAGGCTTCATACCACACGTGATCACCTTCTTTGAGCATGTGCGAATGGTTCGTAGAACGGGCGCTCACCGCATTGGTCACCTCGACTTTGACGAGGCCTTCAAGTACTGAAACCTGCACGGTCTCCGAAGTGTGCCGAACGAGAAACTGCGTCCCGATATCGTGAATGATGCCGTTGGCGGCATGCACATCGAAGGGACGCTGCGCATCATGTGTCACCGTGAATAGGGCCTCTCCTCGTTGCAAGGTCACCCGTCGCGCCTCCCCGGACATACGCACGAACACCTGCGAATCCGTATTCATCAGCATGGTTGAGCCATCTGAGAGATTAACCGTTCGTTGCTCCCCTTTAGCCGTGCGAAACGATTCTTCTAGCACCGGCGAGTCCGGCCACCACCAGATCCCCAATAGCAACACCACTAGGAACGGGGCAGCCACCGCCGACAGATGACCCAGCTTTTGCGTCATAGTCTCTGAACGAGCAAAGGCCTGTGTCGTGGAGTTCGAGCGCTTGAGGCTCTTCGATGAATAACTGGGTTCCGTGAGAAGCGGCTCAACTTGATCGAAGTCTTCCCACATCGCGGCAACCTGTTCATATTCCTCACGATGAACAAGATGCTCGTGTAACCAGGATTCATGGCGTTCAAGATCACGAGCCGAGACTTCGCCAGATTGCAAACGAAGAAACCAGTCGATGGCTTGATCCCGTGGGGACCGGGGTTCCATTGATTCCTGATCGTCATTCATGCGTGTCCACGCTCTCCGTTTTTGTCATTCGTTGCTTGTTGCTCGTCGTTCGCTTCACGTTTCACGCTTCACAAATCACGTTTCCCCTCTTTTTCGCATCACCCATTCAGGATGCGAGTCTACAGACGGCCATTTATGATCCATCGAAATGAAATATTGAATAGCCCGACTATCACAGTGCGGCGGTCCATTCTAAATGCCTTGGGAAAGAGGAACAGCCAACACACAGCGTGCCCTATTCTTTATGACGAATGAGGCTGTCTCGCCCTACCTCAGGAAATGGTAAAAACTTGTGTATCGTGTTACCCCTCGATAAGCATGGCTCATGGAAAATACTCAAAAAAATTGGCTCATAACTCTCAAAAATCAATATAAATCAATAACTTAAAATTAACATTGTGTGTTTTTGATAAAGATATCCATTATCATTGTCTTCTTCATAGACTTATGCGATACTGCTGCCCTCTTTATATTTCGACGTTGCTTGGTTTTCGATTCTTTTTATTTCATACATTCGTATTATTTCTCGGCTTCATCCATACATGAATCGACCAACTTCATCTTCCGCCACATTACAGCGCCAAAGACCTGCAACCCGGCCTCAATTGGGACGCCGAACGAATATGGCCTGGATGCTGTCGCTTGTGGCTCACAGCTTAGTGTTGACGGTGATTGGCGTCCTGTTGAACATCGAGTGGATTACCCCCACGCAGTCGTCATTCGCCTGGAAGGTACAGTTTGTTGAACTTGACCCACCTCCGCCTCCTCCCCCGACGAAACCGCAGGCCTCGCAGCCCGTTCGCAAACGAACGGTCGATGCCGCCCCACCACTGCAGCCCTTGATTCAAACGAAACGGCACACGCAGCACCGGCTTCGGCAAATGAAAGCGCGTTCCGGACAACGGGGCTCCGTGCCCATTCCCTCGCCTGCCCGTCCCGCATTTAGCGACACTCCCACTCATGCCAGCGTTCCACATGAGACGGCTAGACCTGCCCCACCGGCACGGATAAAGAAAGAAGCCCAATTGACGACACATCTCACGTCGCCTCGCCCGATCCGTCAACCGTCCCCTCTTCCTCAGACCGATCTCCCTCGCGCCAATACGATTCATTCGCAAGCCGCCCAGGCAACCAACGATACCACCTGGAGCGAAGGGATTCGCCATACCACGCAGCAGGAGCCTGACTTTTCGGTCACGGGCCAAACACGTATCGCTCCGGCCACCGACCCTCAAGCCTTGAAACCAAGAGCCACGCTAGCACGCACACCGCAACAAGCCGATTTTGGCTGGTTGGTTGAAAGACTGCATGAAAAGGTTCAACGATTAAAACAGTACCCTGCTCGAGCCAAACGGCAAAGCCTTGAGGGGCAAGTCACCGTACGCGCGACCATTACGCGAAACGGACTGCTTGGCAATCTGGTGATTGAACGATCGTCGGGCCATCACCTGTTGGATCAAAATGCACTTCAGACGGTCAAACAGGCCTTTCCCCTTGACTTTCAAGAACAATTACACCAACCTCAGGTCGTTCTGCTGCTTCCCATCAATTACACGCTTCAGAATCTGTAGACTCGTCCAGATTTTTTCCAGCAGCCTAATTCGAAAACAGGTAAGGATTTGCCTGGCTGCCTCGTCATATATATGAGAGGAGTGTGGAAGGGTGCGTCAAATCACTTACGTTCGCATCGTGGAATCATCATGATACATCGCCCAGCCTGGGTACTCATCCATCGGTATATCGGGCTGGTCATGGCCCTGTTTTTACTCGTCTCCGGGCTGACCGGTAGCCTGCTGGCGTTCTACGATGAGTTGGATACGGCAGTGAATGCGGAGGTAATGACCGTCACACCGCCGTCGCCCCAAGCCCAACCGTTAGACCCCTTACTCGTACGCGAACAGGTTCAAGCTGCTCACCCGGAGGGCTTGGTCCATTGGGTCAATCTCAACCATCAACCAGATCATGCCCGCACCTATTTCCTGGATAGCCGCATCGATCCAGCCACGGGAAAGCCCTTCGACCTGGAATACGACACCCTCTTTGTGAACCCCTACACGGGCGAAATTCTGGGCGCACGGATGTGGGGAGACATCACACAAGGCATGACGAACCTCATGCCCTTTCTCTACCGGCTGCATTACGCACTGGCTCTCGGCACGGTCGGCGAATACGTCTTCGGTATCGTGGCGCTGCTGTGGACCGTCGATTGTTTTATCGGCGCGTATCTCACCTTCCCCGCTCGGGCACGTTCACAGTCAACCCCGCACGGGATTCAAGCATCAGCCGCGCCACGCCGTCAACGACACTCCTGGATCATGCGCTGGTGGCCATCGTGGACCATGCGATGGAAGAGCAATCGGTATAAAGTCAACTTCGATCTGCACCGCGCGGGAGGCTTGTGGCCATGGGCCATGCTGTTGATACTGGCCTGGTCTTCTGTCGGATTCAACTTACAAGAGGTGTACAAACCCGTCATGGGACTATTTTTCACCGGCCAGACGAGGGTAGAACACGTACCGACGCTCGACAAGCCGCAACCCGAACCTGGGATTCCCTGGGCGCAAGCCTTAGAAATTGGACAAGGCCTGATGGCAAAGGAAGCGGCCCGCAAGGAGTTCAATGTACATGAAGCTCGAAGTTTGTCGTACGACCCCGGAAAAGGCCTATATCGCTACAGCGTCAACAGCGGCCGTGATCTTGCCGAGTGGGGCGGCACCTCAGTGTGGTTCGACGCCAATACCGGTGTCCAACGGGCGTTGTATCTTCCGACCGGGGAGGCGAGCGGCGATACCGTCAGCGCCTGGCTGTTCGCCCTGCATATGGCAGCCATCTGGGGAATGCCGTTTCAGATCTTTATGAGTATGATGGGCATCACCGTGGCTGTCCTCTCGGTTACCGGCGTAGTCATCTGGTGGAAAAAATATACCGCTCGCCAGCAACATCGAATACGTCAGAAAAAAACTTCTGCATCCCTTCCCACTTCCCATCCGAACCACGCGCCCGCCCATTCCACGGTTAAACCTAAAAACAGCAGTTGGATCACGAAAGTCTGCACAACCTCTTCATGCACCGAGAAAATGTAAAAATCTCTCATCACCCACAAGGTGACCACGAGATTTGTACATTTCCTCTGCACACAAATAGTTTGCACAGCTTTTTCCCGCTCAACTGCCGTTTCTAGGTTGAATGGGAAGCCGGGGACATACGCAAAGAGTTGCCGTCGTAATCACGACCTTGTCCTTCTGACCCCTCCGTCACGTCCCGATACCTGACGAACCACAAGACAATTTTTCTCCCTGCCAGACCGTGTGGCCAAGACATTAATCCAAGCCCCTTTGCGCTCTTGATGTGTGACGCGCTCAATTGAGCACACGTCCCATGCCGCAGTTTGCACCGCGTGCCTGAGTTCTCTTTTGAACCATTTCGCCAGGTATCGGCCCGCAATCCATTGCTGCCGGGGAACGCCAACCTCACGACCGTACATGACGGTGAGTGCCAGCCAACCGCCTGGCTTCGTCAGCTTGAATAATTTTCTCAATAGGGTTCTGGCTTGGACTTTGGGAAGATGAATAATCGAAGCCGCAGCCCAGATTCCATCGAAGGTTTGAAGCGGAAATGGCAGCCGACGCATATCCGCTTGAACTACCGGTAAGCGAGGGGCTCGTGCCTTTGCGGCTTGAAGAAACGACCAGGTAAGATCGGCCCCACACACATGAAACCCTTGCCGACGTAGATAGCGAGTGTCCTGACCCGGCCCACACCCGACATCTAATATCAATCCGGCCTTCGGCACGCGAGCGATCAAATTATGTAAATGAAGCGGCACTTTGTACTGACGGGCGTTCCATTCGTGAAGATAGATTTCGTGCTGTGCTTCGTAGGATTGGATAGTTCGCCGCGTTGGAGTCAGTCGCATGGCCATAACATCTGAGACAGGAAGAAAACGTGAGGGAATATGGATGGATGGATTGACTGCAAAGTCACCGCCGCTCGCATCTCGCTAAAAACTGTGTAGCCTTACACGAGATACGATTCATGCTTGCGCGCCGGAGCGCGCAGGCACGAGCGACGAGTCTCACAGCCCTTACGGTTTAATGTAGATATATCCGGCTTTCTGCAAGTCGGCAATGCGCTTCACTGCCACGGGATGTTCCGTTGGGGTAAAGCCCGCCACTAATTTTTCCAGCGGGGTGCCAAAGAGTTTCATCGAGACTTGGCACATTTCCGCACCCACGCCTTTGTCGATCACGGTCTTGAGTTTCGCCTTGAGATCAGGATCCACCGTTTTCTCTTCAAAGAGCGGGAGCGCAGGACCATGGACGACGAGCTTGATATCGATCTTCTCCGGCCCACCTTCCGCCTCAATATGTTTATTGATGAGAGCCATGGCATACTTGGCCGTCGCCAAGTCATGTCCATCGACGTGATAGACCACTTTGGTCTTCTCCGTTTCCGCAACGGCTACACTTGAGAATACCCCCGGACTGAGTAACATGACACAAAGACTCAGAAATACGAATGAATACATCCGCCGTTGTTGTACAATTCTCATGACCACCTCCTTCACTGTAAATGTAGAATACCGGTCCAACCGCATGCATGCTGTTTTCATTATCACAGGTTTATTAAGTAATGGGCAAACAGCAACAACTTGCTTAGCGAATAACGACATTTGCTACAATTGCTTCAACACCTACCTACAGTCATGAGGTCAATACATATGTCACCATCACCCGAACGCTGCGCATGTCGAACGCCTCGCTGGAGGGTTCTGCCATACCTGACCCTGAGCATCGCAACCGTCGCCTGGATTGCCATTTCCGCTACTTTTGCCTTTGGCAACGACGAACATCGTCATACGCCTTCGCTCATAACGACGAACGGTCACAACGTGCCCGGTGCGACATTTCGCGTGTTTTTCCAACCCGGTAAAGGTGCGGCCGAGGGAATCGTGCTGGATACGTCCACGGTCGACGATGCCGTGCACACGTTGGTTGATGCCTTGAGCACGATGATGCAACACAGGCATCAGCACCCGAGATTCAATGAGGCCATAGAGAAAAATTTTCTGAGCAAGGTAGTCATCGAACCCAAAGTCTTTAATCGTTTCGTCAAAGAATTTCCATTTCTCGTGGCACGGACAAGCCAACCAAAACAGGTCGTCCTACTCGTCAACGCGTCGAGGCTGAAAGAGGATGGCTATCTCAATCACCCCGACAAGCTCGTCCCACGCCTCGAACGGGAATTTCAATGGGTGCTGAGTAAGGCAGCCACGAAACCGAAACCTCGAAAGGTTTCCGTACAACGAGACCTCACACATACTCCAATCAAAACAACCAAAGAAATCAAAACACTGTCGGGGAAGGAACGGGAACAGGTGCTTCAGGCGCTCTTTGAATCGTATCTCGTCACGGTTGATGACTATCACAGCCTCAAGAATCAACCCTTCTTCGACATTGGGACAACCAAATTGATGAAACCTACTCATCCTGATTCCACCATCAAGCTCTATGACATTCGGATTCGCGAAGCGCTTCAGATACTCATCCGAGATTCATATTTTCTTGAACACACCCCCAAAGCCGTCAGAAACTTATTAAATGGACGAATTTGGAATGTGTCGTTTGTGAAGATTGATTCACGTGAGTGGGCCACGCGAACGCGAGTCGCGCCAAAAGATAAGTCCGTGGTGGTCGGAAAGAATGAGACGTCCATTCAACCGGCCAAAATCTTAGTGAACTACCATCGGAAAGCCATACCGGAAGATCCGTATTATGCGGACACACAAGACCTGCCCATGGGCGCACTCTCGGCCGAACAACTTGCCAAGGTCATCGCATTGGAAATTGAAAAGAACATTACCGACAAATCCATGCGCGGCCATGTCGCACAAGATGAACTCACAGCGCCGGAATAAGAATTATTACAATAGAACGCTACAGTTTAACCGCTCCATGCTCACACGGTTGGATTGATACGAATCACGGCCTCTTTCTACGACACAAGTGAACCCATCACCAAGCAGGTTTCCCTCACTGGACCTATTTCGTACAAAGATGTACAATAAAAACACTTAAGAAAATTGTCATACCTTACACCTTTAACCAACCTAGAAGAAACTCACCATGAAACTCCCAATCAGTGAAGCACGACGGCGATTGCCAGCCTTAGTTCGGAAAGTACGAGAGGACGCTGGAATCCGTGTGCAAATCACACTCCATAACGAAGTCGTGGCGGAATTGCGAGCTGCCCAGCCAGAGCCCCAGCCAGGAGAAGCAGCGCAGAAGCTCCTTGAGCTCGCGAAGCAGATGCCGAAATCACGAGGCCATAAGACGAACATCTCTTCTCATACCAACGCCTATCTCTACGGGCGCAAGACCAAAAGGCAATGACCCCCTTCCCTCAACGACTATTCTGCGACACATCGTTCTTTTATGCCTGTTTGGACCCCAAGGATCGAAATCATGAAATGGCCTTGGCTTTGCTCACAGAAGCCCAGGTCGTCGAAGCAAGGTTTTATACGACCTGGGATATTGTTAGTGAAACAGTCACACTCCTGCGTTACCGGAAAAACTATCAGACGGCTAAGCGTTTCCTCGTTGACATCAAACCTTCGTTGCACATTGTCTGGCACGGTGATGGCGTACACCAAGAAGCGGAAGAGATCTTTTGCAAATTTGGGAATGAACGGCGACTCTCATTTTGCGATTCGATATCATGTGTTGTGGTCACGACCCTCCTCGACCATATGCCGTGCCTGGCGTTTGACGAGGACTTTCGAAAACTTGGCCTCACGATCATCTTTCCATAACTAATGTGAGCACGTAGCTGACGCCACGCTCGCGGGATAAGACGGTTTGTAGAGGTGCCCTACTGAAAGAACCCCTTTATAAATGTCAATTTTAATAACCACGGCATGGGCCAGGAAAAAGTATCGGTCGCACACCCTTGCAGGCTTCGGCCAATAGAACGGCAATAAACCAAAAGGTTTTGGGTACCGAACAGATCATAAACACAGAATAACAAAACTCAACGCCCCTTCAACTTCTCCTTTTTCTCAGTTCAACATATCCCAATCGGCAAGTAAGCGAATACTTCCCTTCCGGCTAGCTCTTTTGACATAGCTCTTATCAGCGGTCACGTAGACGCCCATAGTCTGAATAGCAAGCACATGATAACAACTATCGTAGAATGTTACGCCTTTGACTTCCTCCATGAGCTTCAACACAGCTTGGCAGTAGGTGGACGTGAGGGCAACTTCTGTCAGCTCATAGTCCAATAGTGCTTTCATGAGTTCACTTGCTAGTTGGGGCTGCTTCAGACCAAGAACATTACCGACTTCATATTTCCACAATGTGGGGACTTGTAACTCAAGCTCACCTGCGACGAACGCGCTTTGTAAATCGAGAGCCGTCGAGACTTCGACCCCCTCCCCCTTTTCGAGCACCCACTTAAGAATGACGGAGGCATCAGGAACAATGATCATGAGGCTGACCTGGAACGATCTTCTCTGACCGCCTCCAGGATCTCGCGTCCCGTAAGCGTCGCACTTCGTTTGCGTAATTGCGTGATCCGGACTGCTGCCAACTGACGTTTCCGATGCAAGAGCTCTTTACGCAAGGCCTCATTAATGACATCGCTTCGTTTTCTTGCAGGAATCAATTTCAACAAATCTTCATGCACGTCGTCTTGAAGAGATACATTCACCTTCCCCATACCAGACTCCTCCTGTGCATTATCGCGAATTCAATTCATTTCCAGTGATGACCTTGGCGACGATTGTCCCGTAACCCTACACATCCCCTTACGACGCAACTGACTGTGAATGCCGTTCTGCGCCTGAGAGGGTAACTCAAAGTCGCCAAGACAGCGTCATACTAGACCTCAGACATCGGAAATTATGTAAAACGGCTATAACATCGCAATTGCTCAAGACTTTCATAGTAATCCAACATAGACATTTAGTCAAGACACATAAACTAGGCAGATATAATAAAAACTCAAAGTAGAAACTGGGTAAATCAGCTTGCACAGAAACTCTTAATCACCAATGTATACTCTTTTTTGAGTTTCAAAAACTTTATAGATTGGAGAGAGAGCTCCTAGAGACCTAGAGCTCAACGACTAGAAATCGAAAAAAACATCACCGACAAGCCAATGCGCAGCCACGTCGCCCAAGACGAGCAGTCGGCGCCGAAAGAAGAATGATTGGGGCAGTTAATCTTGCCTCTCTGCACTCATTACTCATGCTGTAGTCTGCGGTTGAGTCCAGAAGTATCTATGGTCTCCTTAAAGATTCAGTACCGACATCGATCCTGTTGTCATTCTTTAATTGGAAAGGTACTATAGAGCCATGGACTACACTGACATTATCACTATTGAGCCCGGGAAACGTAGCGGAAAACCCTGCATCAGAGGGATGCGGATCACAGTATCGGATGTGCTGGAATATCTGGCATCAGGGATGACGGAAGATGAAATTATCAGCGACTTTCCTGAACTCACGAAACGAGACATCCACGCCTGCCTTTCATTTGCTGCAGACCGTGAAAAAAAGCTTTCCGTGGCTAACGTATGAAACTGGTTCTAGACCAGAACCTTTCGTACAAACTTGTCCTCAGTCTTGATCTACAATACCCTGGTTCGAAGCATGTAAAAGATTTAGGGCTGACCGGTGACGACGATGAGGCAATTTGGAAATTTGCCTCAGATTACCAATTCGCCATTGTGTCCAAGGACTCCGACTTCCTGCACCGAAGTCTCCTCCTCGGTCATCCACCAAAAGTCATTCAATTGCGAATAGGGAACTGCTCTACACGGTATATCCAGGATCTATTCATCCGAGAAGAACCCGTCATCAAGTAATTTCTGAGCAACCCAAATGAGGCTCTGCTCGTTATTACCTAAAAAAAGTTATTCGGAGTTATTGAAAAAACATCACCGGCAAGTCAATGCGTAGCCCTGTCGCTCGAGACGAGCAATCGGCGCCGCAATAGGTGACCCTGCGCCAGCCATACCTACATCTGATATACGGGGAAAATTCTCGACAATCACGGCGACTGACAGCAGGCAAGGGATAAAGCATAAATTCGAGTCTGACCCCTAAATTAAGAGCATGCCTTGCATCTAGTAGAATGTAGTACTAACCTACACTGGCAGTACTAATTCATGGAGGTAGGAATGTCAACATCAACTATTACCCGAAAAGGTCAAGCCACCATACCAAAGGATATTCGAAACCGATTGGATGTCAAGAGGGTGATACAGTGTTGTTTGTCATGCGAGGCGAAGAAGTGGTCCTGAAAGTGATTCACGGAACGATTCTCGATTTGAAGGGTTCAATTAAAGCCACCGAGTATCAGGAACACCTCTTTTTCCGTGCACCAGGGCTTTGGTTTGCTGGATTCCAATAGCCGGGTACCACGGCCGATCATTTGCCAGAATTTGGTGTAGGAGTAGACTGGCTTGGCAAACACGAGGTTGACGATTTCGCGCACGTCGATACCGGTGTCGAGCATATCCACGCTGATGGCGACTCGCGGCATATCATTGTTGGTGAACTGATCCAACAGGCCACCCTTGCCACAGACGCGCGAGTCGTCGGAGACCAAGACCTTAGCTAACTCGCCGTTGTACTGCGGATAGAGTTTGTCAAAAATCTCCTCGATGCGTCGGGCATGGGCCATGGACGAACAAAAAAAGATGGTTTTACCTGGAAGGACGCCGTCGTGGTCTTTGATGCACTCTTCCATGAATTCTTTGACGATGAGGGCGTTCGTGCCCTTGTTGATCACTTGCTTTTCTAGCTGGGAGCCTTCGAAGTTGATCTCTTCGATTTCCTTGCCTTCGAGCAGCAGTTTTTTCTGGTCTTCCAACGAGATCGTGCGCTTCCTGATGCCTTCTATTTGAAACTTGGTCTGAATTTTCATGACCTGAAAGGTGCAGAGGTAGGGCGGCACATTGTTGATGGCCTCTTCGAAGGTATAGGCAAACGTGGGGATGCCATCTTCGCAGTAGAATAACTGAAAGGTGTTATGGTCGATGATATCGGTGGGCGTGGCCGTCAGACCCAACGTGATAGTCTTAAAATAGTTCAGCACTTCTTTGTACGTGTTGTAAATGGACCGGTGGCTTTCGTCGACCACGATGAAATCGAAAAAGTGCGGCGAGGTGTTGCGACTCGTCCCGGATGATATTGAGCATGGTGGGATAGGTCGAGATGTAGATGCGGCGGTCCTTGGCGATGAGTTTTTCACCGACGTTGGGCCAGCGCGGCTCGTAGGGTAAATGCTCCTTGAAGGCGCCGAGTGCCTGTTCGCGCAGGGCAATTCGGTCGACTAGAAACAGCACTTTCTCCGCATGACCGGCGCGCATCAGGGCGTCGACCATGGCGATGCAGGTGCGGGTCTTCCCGGTCCCGGTGGCCATGACCAGCAGGAAGTCGCGCTTCTTTTGTTCGATCCCTTCCAGCACTGCCCGAATCGCCCGTATCTGATAATCGCGGCCTGCAATGGCGGTGTTGATGAGTTCTTGAGTGAGGGGTTTGCGATTGCGGCGGATATATTGGAATCGTTCAAGGTCATCGCGAGTGGGAAAACCAACGACCTTGCGTGGTGGATAATTGTCGAGGTCCCAGAAGTACGTCTCGTGGCCATTCGTATAGAAGCAAAACGGAAGTTCTCCACCAATTTGCTTCTGAATATTGACACAATATTGTTTGGCTTGCTCACGACCGAGGGCGGCGTCTTTGCTCGTTTTCTTGGCTTCCACTACAGCCAGAGGTTTCCCATTTTTCCCAAGTAGGACGTAATCGCTGAACTGGTGTCCCTCATACCGTGTACGTGGCTCGGCAACCCTTTCTAGGGGCAACATCAGAATGTCGAACTCTTCAACCACCTGAGTGGGATCTTTGACATTCCAGCCTGATCCTTCCAGCTGTTTGTCAATGAGTTCCGCGCGCGTGTGCGCCTCAGACATTGCCATACTGGAAAATCCTCAATTTAGGGCTCCAGAGGTTTCGGAAGAAATTCGGCTCAACGTCGACGGCACTGTGTTACCATTCTCCCCTAGTCCTCTTCACAAGGTGTAAATGGGGAATGTTTCGCAGTACCCGTGGAAATATTCGCTGAACTATACCATTTGCTTGGGCTGAAACCATCCAATCAAGCTAGGATTTTCTTATCGTCCGTTTCACGGAAATAACTGATGGCCTTGCCCTAGTTCTTCAAGCGGTATCGCGTCTACGTTGTTAGATAACGGGAATCGTTTATTCCCTGGATAGATGACGGCAATACGTTCCAGGCCTAAATCTTCCAAAGCCATGCGAATCGAAGGGGTCAGGCGCGGAGCATCCGCTCGTTTACATTCCACCCCTAATAACCGGTCGCCTCGACGCAATATCAAATCCATCTCCGCTCCTTGGTGTGTTCCCCAAAAGTATGCATCGTCATGCTGTTCGGTCATCAATATCTGCTCAATGACAAAACCCTCCCAGGATGCTCCTTGTTTGGGATGACTGAGAAGGACTTTGGCGGTGTCGATGCCGAGAAGATGATGCAACAAGCCAGTGTCGCGCACATACACCTTTGGTGCTTTGACTTGGCGCTTGCGCAGATTGGCGTGCAAGGACCGTAATTGCCGAATCATGAGCGCATCGGTCAGCAATCAAGATATCGTCGAACAGTGGATTCACTGACACTCAATGCCCGTGCAGGTTCTGCGGCGTTCCACGTTTGTGCGTGGTAGTGGGCCAACATGATCCAAAAGCGTTGTAATGCTACTGCCGAAACCCGCACGCCCCATTGAGGAAAGTCGCGTTCAAGCAACGTGCGGATAAAATTTTTTCGCCAAGTGAGGCTATCCACCTCAGTTCTCGCTAAATACGACAGGGGAAATCCACCTCGCCGCCACAATGTCGACCCGGCTGGTGCGCCCAACTCAGATAAGGTAAACCCTCCAATGGTCACGTACTCCACCCGTCCAGCCAAACTTTCCGAACTCTGTCGCAGCAAGTCACCTGAGGCGCTGCCCAAGATTAAAAACCTCACTGGTGCAGCTTTGCGATCAACAAGAACGCGCAGCACTGGGAATAAGTCTGGGCGTCTCTGAACTTCATCAATCACGATGAGTCCCTTTAAAGGACGTAATGCTGTCATCGGCTCATCAAGTCTGGCAAGACTTGCCGGATCCTCCAAATCAAAATAATTGACGGACTCCTCACTGACGAGTTCCCGAGCCAATGCGGTCTTCCCGCACTGACGTGGCCCAGACAGCACGACGACTCTGTTACGTTGTATGGCTGCTTTGATTGTGGACAGAATGCCCTGACGTTTGATCATGACATCCTAATAATACCATGAAATTCGAGCATATAACAGCTGATTTTCATGATGTTCTCATCTCGAAAAACTTTCTCTGGACATGCTATTCATACGTTCGCTTTGCATTGTCAACGTCCTGCAATAATGCCAACTGATTACATTACCTTTACTTTTGCAACTAGGAAACTACACACAGGCAAGACTTTATCTTTTCCCTCTCGTGTATCATACGTTGTGACATTCGATATGGTGTCAGCACTCATATGCAACAAAAATGATTGAAAACATGACTTGCGCATATGCATCCCTATCCGTTGAAGAATTGATCGACAACGTCTCTTGCGGTATGGTTCAGAAAGAGTGCATCGTATTGTGCAATAAACATGTCGGCAACCATCTACCCATCGTACGATACCCAGTCACCCCCAACACTTATGCATATTGAACAAGGCACCTGCTTTGCGATTTTCGCCTATGATATCGGAACAGCTATTGATTTAGATCAAGCCGACCAGCGTATCACAGCCACCAAAAAGCGTGACCGGCTCAAGCGAAAACGTCCCACTCCACGGTATTTCGATTACCGACCGCCACCGCTTCGCATCAGCCAAGAGGCGGAATCTTTGGAAATTGGAGAGAAACGCACACGACCTTCGGTCGATGTCGTCTTGTATGACTTTGGTGCCGTTTCCGTTATCTACGCGATTCCTCTCCAAGGTCCATTTGACGCGTTGCTCCCACTCAGTGAAGCGCTCTATGAAAATGAGCGGCTGCTCGAGGAGTCCCGGCAACGAGTCAATCTTCTCGTTAAGACCATTGCGACCGCCGTTGAAAAGCCCAATATTGCCTCCTTTGTCGAAGATTACTTGATTTTTCACATCGAGGCGACCGAGCCGACTTTTACTGCAACCAACATCGTCGCGACATGGAGTCCAGAGATCGCTCAAATTCTTCGCTGCGAACGCGAGCCATTGTCTGACGAAGAAGTACATGACTCAACCTCATACCACATTGCGTTTGGGAAGCATGATATTTCCTTCATTGATTGGAATGGCGCCTTGATCTATGGAGAAGAGATGGAAGATGTCTGTGCCGTGCTCGAATTCGCCAATGTCGAACTCCTTGAACGACGGTATCTTGACGACCAATTGGATACGGCATTGGATCAAGCCTATGAATCGCTCACCAAATATCAATGGCAACATTTTCGCTGGCCAGGCTCCTTTCATACCGATCTACGTGGAATCGGGCAGCTACAAGTTGATAGTGCCATCCTGTTTGAACGTGTCACCAATGCGCTAAAATTACTTGGGGATCAATACCTGGCTCGCGTCTATCGTCTCACCTCTCAACGGTTCCATTTACAGGGATGGGATGCCGGCATTCATCGAAAACTCGAAACCATTGCCAGTGTGTATGAAAAACTGGCGGATCAGACTGGAAACCGCCGCATGGAGGTCTTGGAATGGATCATTATTATTCTGATCGCCGTGTCGATCATCCTTCCATTCATTCCTGGATTTCCAGGGTATTAATGTTCGTCGCTCGTGCCTGCGCGCTGAAGCGCTTTGGCGCGCAAGCGTGAATCGTCATTCGTGAACCGTCGCTCGTAAATCGTCGTTCGTATTTCGCCTTATGAGAAAAGGGAGGAGTGCGAGAGTAAACGCATTTCTTATTCAGAGAGTTGGAATGCAACAACACTTTCATGAATTCTAGCCATGCGTGATTGGATTGCTCTTTTCATTAGTTTCGCATCTGGAGGTTGTCTTGCGTGGCTCATCGCGAACGCACGAGCTAAAGCATCGTTAGCCTCCGCTCTCAGCGACAAAGATCAGCAACAGGCCGCCTCTGAGGTCCGAATAGAGGACCTTCGCGAACAGCTGCACGCAATTCAGACGGAATGCAACCTGACGCGAAAACAATTGAGGGAAAGTGAAGCCGCCAAGATCTCGGCAGAAACAAAATATCAAGAGACCACTCACAATCTTCACACACAACAGCAGTTACTCGAGGAGGCAAAGACGACGTTATCCGATACTTTTCGATCGTTAGCAGCCGACGCACTCGCCGGCAATAACACCGGATTCCTGACATTAGCTGAAGAAAAGTTTAAGGCGCTTCGAGACGAAAGCTCGAGTGATCTTGAACAGAAAAAAATGTCGATCGACGCACTAGTTCAACCTCTCACCCAACTTCTCGCCACATATCAACAGGAAACCAAAGAACTTGAGCATAAGCGGCTTCGGGAACTGAGTACCGTCGGCGAACAATTACGACAGGTTGCGCTCTCACAATCAACGCTACAAGCTGAAACAGCCAAGCTCGTCAACGCCCTCCGTTCTCCACAGATCCGTGGGCGTTGGGGCGAGATTGCCCTTCGCAAAACAGCAGAACTGGCCGGCATGTCTGCACACTGCGATTTTGTTGAACAAAAATACGTCGCAACCGCCACCGGGCATCTTCGCCCTGACATGATCGTCAAATTGCCGGCACAACGCGAGGTGGTGATCGATTCCAAGGTGCCATTTAGCGCATTTCTTGAATCACTAGAAGCCACGAACGACGACGAACGTAACCGTGCGCTTTTGCGCCATGCGGCGCAAGTGAAACAGCATATCCATCAACTCTCTTCCAAAGAATACTGGGACCAGTTTCAGGCCTCTCCAGAGTTCGTCGTCCTGTTCATCCCCAACGATTCATTTCTTGCTGCGGCAGCCGAACGGGACCCCTCACTCATTGAATCCGCCATCAGTAAAAATATTGTTATCGCGACGCCAACGACGTTTATCGCATTACTCAAAGCCATCGCCTACGGGTGGAAGCAAGAACAAATCACGGAAGATGCCGAACGCATTAGCACTTTGGGGCAGGAGCTTTCGGAACGCTTGGGCATCTTAGTAGATCATTTCATGAGAGTTGGTGGGTCCCTAGGCAAGGCGGTCGAAGCCTACAATGCGTCCGTGGCATCTCTGGAAAGCCGTGTGCTGCCTTCGGCACGAAAGTTTCAACAGCTGGGAGCCGGTAGCAAAAGAGACATTGATGATCTCCGCCCCATCGATCATAGCCCCCGCACCTTGACATCGACACAACACGAGGCAGAGGTTCCAGACCGATACACACCGTAACTGTTTCACTTCTATGAAGAGAGGATTGTGACGCGTCCTTCTTGTCTTACAAGGATCCCTCTTGTATTGATACGGAATACGAGATACGCTTCACGAGATACGAAACTGTATGAAAGCGATGCTCCTCAAACAAGAAGGTGATGTTTCCAACGCACCTCTTTGTCTCACGGAACTTCCTGACCCTCACCCTGGCCCAGGGGAAGTTCGAGTCAAAGTCCAGGTATGTGGCGTGTGCCGGACCGATCTTCATATCGTTGAAGGTGAGCTACCACGTTCAACTCGCCCCATCATCCCCGGACATGAGACGATTGGCATTGTCGATCGAATTGGTCCACAGGTTCACCACCTGAAAGAGGGAGACCGAGTCGGCATTGCCTGGCTTCAACGTACCTGCGGTCAATGTGAATTCTGCCAGAGCGGGCGGGAAAATCTCTGCGCACAGGCTCTGTTCACAGGCTATCACGTCCATGGCGGCTACGCGGAATATGCGTTGGTTTCGGAAAAATTTGCATACCCCATCCCTCCTACGTTTAGCAATGAAGAAGCCGCACCATTATTGTGTGCGGGCATTATTGGCTACCGTGCCCTACGACGTACTCACATTAAGCCAGGACAGCGTCTTGGACTGTACGGATTTGGAGCATCCGCACACATTACGATTCAAATTGCTCAACATTGGGGATGTGCAGTCTACGTGTGTTCGCTTCGAGAAGAGCATCGCGCTCTTGCTCGTCAGCTCGGAGCCGTTTGGGTAGGCGGGGCCGCAGAAGGTCCTCCAGAGACCCTACACGGAGCGATTCTTTTTGCACCTGCTGGAGAACTTGTCCCGCCAGCTCTTCGTGCGCTTGAAAAAGGTGGCACGCTTGCGCTAGCCGGTATTCATATGAGTGCCATTCCGCGACTCGATTATGCACGTGAGCTGTTTCACGAACGTACGCTTCAAAGCGTCACAGCTAACACCAAGCAAGACGGGTTAGACCTTTTTCACGAAGCTTCAGCTATTCCCATTCGAACCCATACCCAAGCCTTTTCCTTAGAAGCAGCGAACATGGCCCTGCAACAACTGAAAGCTGGAACAATTCATGGTGCGGGAGTCTTGACGCTGGCCTAAGGCAGCGTTATCTTTTCAGCAGCCGATTATCAATGGCACAACATAGAAGCATGGCTCAATTGTGATACAGAATGACCACATCATGAAGGATGGAGGGGAATCAAATGGGTGATCCACAGTATCAATGTTTCTCAACACCGTTAATCCGCAATCGATCCAACCTCACAATTAGGCAACATGACATTCGTTGGATATTGGCGGTCAACTTTTTGAGTTTCATGATACTGTTTTCGTACACGTATGCACGTGCCGATGATTCCACAATGGCGGTGACCGAATCGACATTACGTGTGCCCTACACCGGTGCCCCAAGCGGCTCGCTTTCATTCCCTCTCTATAAAGGCCAAAATTTTTCCTATTTCAGCGCTGGCGTTGGATTGGAAGAACGCACACTCACCTACCCGTCGTATTCCCTCAAGTTAATTCTCGTGCAGGACGGAGGTGCATATTTATCAAACGTCGCAATGACGGTTCATCAGCTGGATGGACCGGTGTCCTTTGATATCCCAGCGGCTCACGTCGAAGGCCCCTGGGTCTTCATTAATATTCCCACCGGTACGTATGTATTGAAAGCCATGAATTCTCAACAGCAACTTCTTGAAAAACAAATTGACGTTGTTGATGATAAACAGAAGGTTCTCTACCTACGCTGGTAAGCCTTACGTATACAAACATAGGCTTTCCAATGTGTGGCTGCCCAATGTCGTCCTCAAACCTTCCCTGTAATATTGCTCAACACGGTGAAGTCTTTAAGACCGAGGGGCATGCAGATGCCCCTCGCCTTCACCGCCTAGTCTGTTCAAGCATTTTGCTTCTCTGATAGACGACCACCCACTCCCTACCCACGTGTACGCAACGCCTCTTGCCTCAGCCGCTCATTCATTAGAATGTTTTAATGTGGCTCTAATCAAAGACTTAGGTCTCATTGATACGATGCACCCATACGTTAAGGAGGCAATCATCATGATCAATGATACCAACAGAACCAATGTAAGCCAGTATTCGTGTTCCCGATGTCAAGGACTAATGGCTCCAGAATCCTGCTTTAATTTGCACTACGATGCGGGAGAGATGGAGATTTTAACCTGGCGTTGTCTGCAATGTGGAGAATTAATCGATCCTATCATTCTCCGGAATCGCACAAACCCTCTTCCCAATGCGGGAAGAAGAAAACCACGTCCGTCACTGCCCAATGTCCAACGGACGTCAAGAACCGCGACGCTCACATCTCGCAGGTAAGCTCTACATGTTGGCACATGAATATCGCACTAGCCCTATACATAACTTCACCTAGTTGAGAGTTGGTGTCGCGCGGAGTTTGTGAGAAGTTCCTATTTAGCACATATTGGGATTCGCTAGAGGGCACCTCTAGTCATAACAACCATGGATGATACAATAATACATCGCATTCTCGTTGTTGACGATAATGCCGACATTCGATGGATATTATCCGATTTACTGACAGTGCATGGATTCCATTGCGAACAAGCCCACGATGGGATAACCGCGCTCTCGACGGTGGTTCATGCCCGCTTTCATGTTATTTTGACTGATTATCAGATGCCGAACATGGACGGGATGGAATTGCTGCACAATCTGACGGCGTTGCCGAACACAGCGTCAATCCCGGTCATTATGATTACCGCATTCGGAGATGAAACTCTCGAAGTCGAAGCACGGCGAGCCGGGGCCTGCGCCGTGCTCCGGAAACCCATTGATTCACGTGAATTGCTGACAGTCATCACGCAAGCAATCGAACACACACAACCACCTTTCTCGAACCCATGTCAGTGCGGATAACATGGAAAAGGAGAGCCGGAATTGCTTCCCTGAGTTATTTCGGGATACCATCCCACCACATTGGTTACCCACGACCATAGACTCAGGCAAGCTTTTCCGCCTCTCCCGTCTTAGGACTGGGGTAGGCGTACACGCAACGACCCAACCAGCACATATCACGTCCTCCGCACAAGATGTTCCTCATGTGCTTTTCCTTTCTCACAGCATGTGTCATAGTCGTTCAGCCTTGAACCGCATGTACAGCCACAACAATGACCGATAGCCGACTCAACGTCCATCTCTGGACGCGTACAATACCGCAAACTCTTGAACGACAATAATGGGTATGTAATAAAGAAGCGCGTTCCAGAACGTTGTGCGCATGAGACACCGACCTATGGGCACAACCGCGCCACAGTTCTACCACAAAAATTCACTAGAACAACCCAGGCTAATTTTGTTCAGGAGCAGAAGAATTGGGGTCAACGGGATTAAAATTCTGTAAACGGTCAACGAGAGGTTGAGCTTCGGGAGTTGACGTTCTGGTTGGTTCGCTGGGAGGATGATCCCACGCAATATGTGTAATATGATGTTCTTCAAACGTTCGGCGAATGACGATGACCATGGCATCAAGGGTCACCTCATCGCTTTCACGAAGATCAAGACGGCGGTCTTCATTCTTCTCGGGAGGCGGCGTCTCATGAAGTAAGGCCCAACAGCGGTTAAACACAGTTTTTCGAACCGGGACTGGGATGGTCAGCATCTCTAAGTCAGACGTCGACAACGCTAACACCATGAGCACAAATTGCAAATCGGGCAATCCCGGATTGTGAACATCGAGCGTTTGCATCGGACTATGTTATCGTTCGGCACCTGGTGTTGACAAGAGCCGTACACACAAAATCGCAATATGGAAACCAACGAGCTTTCGCACATATTCGAGCGCATCGGGTCACACCATGCAAGCCGGCGGCTGGAACTCCAAACCATTCATTCAGCCATTCGTTCCGGCCCGACCGGACTCCATATCAGTTTTGAAAATCTTGATCGTGTGGGACCTCTGCTCAAAGCCCTCCTCAAGATCAGCGGCCTATGGAACAGGGCCGTACGAAATTCACTCAATTATGAAATCGTTGAACATCCCGTCCGCCTCCAGAACCTCCCGCCAACATTTCAAGGGTTCCGTATCCTGCACCTGTCGGACCTTCATCTGGAAGGGATTGCAGATGGAGGCACGGCACTCCACCGGGTGATCAGCCAGATTGACTACGATCTGTGCGTGATCACCGGTGATTTTCGACTCCTGACCTACGGGGACTACCAACACACGCTGACCTGTCTCGCTCCGCTTGTGAAACATATCCAATGCACCCACGGTATTATCGGAATTCTCGGCAACCATGACTTTCTCGAAATGGTACCAGGCATAGAAACGCTCGGGATCCGCATGTTGCTCAACGAAGCTGTACCCATTCAACGCGGAGCCGAAACAATTTGGATTGCCGGGGTGGATGACGCCCATTGGTATGAAGTTGCCGACCTCACAAAAGCCCTGCAAGCCGTCCCGAAGCAAGACCCGATTGCTCGAATACTCTTAGCACATTCACCGGAAATTATTGAGGAGGCAGCCTTAGCCGATATTGACTTATACCTCTGCGGGCATTCACATGGAGGACAAATCTGCATGCCTGGCGGAACGCCGATCATCGTCAACAGTCGATGTGGGCGAGAATATGCGGCTGGATCGTGGAGACACCATCACATGCAAGGGTACACCACCCGAGGGGTCGGAACCTCATTACTCCCCGTTCGTTTATCGTGTCGGCCAGAGATTGTCGTTCACCACCTGTTTGCCACGACATGAACGAGTCAGCAGACTGCCCGACATCCTTAAAATGGCAATTTTAATCCTTGAGGCAGGATTGACTTGGACTTGCCTTTCGTAAATAAGCCTTGCAACAACGTGTTATGTTGCGCAAGTCGATCGGTTAAGTCACGGCCAATGGCCCCCAAACTTCCCAGTCTTTTTTGTAAACCCTGGATAGGTTCTTTCGTCTTCGCCCGAATGGCCACTTGAAGGTCTTGCTGGAAGCGAGCAGCGACCTCATTGACCATTTTCCCTGCCGCACGCTGAACTATTTCATCCAAATCAGATTCGAGCGCCACATCATAGTGCTCAACCGTTCCAGTCACATTCGCCTTGACGGATAACTGCGAAACATCTGAAATGGCCTTGCGTAATGACTGCGTCAATGGGCGAGTGTCCTGCTGAGAACCTGCTGAAATACGCAACCCTGTCAACTGCCCAGACCCTTTGGCCGTCAATGCCTGCCCTTTAAGCGAAGCCGTGATCGCAATATCGGCAGCCCCCTCGTTCAACGAAACAGGGAACTGCGCATCCTTCGATAAGACGATATCTTGAAGGTGAAAGTTCTTTGCGGCTAATTGCATCTGATCCAAGGCTTGATCCGGCTGACGGTGATCAAGCGTCCCTTCCAGCATGAGAGACTGCACGCCTTTCATGTTTTCCCCACTGAACGCAAACGTCAATGGCTGACCAAATATCGCCTGCTCAGGCGTGATATTGCGAACCGTGCCTGAAAGATCTCCGATATCAAGATTCAACGAGACGTTTGCCAGACGTATCAAAAAGGCCACGCCTGGTCCATCGGAAGACGCGGCGACCTCAGTTTCTGCTCCTCCACCTTGTTCAAGATACGGTTTTAATCGTTCATACCAGGCTAGACCTTGTTGCACCCACGATCCAATATGACTCCCAAGCAGTGACTGACTGAGACTGGCAAGTCCTTGGGGGGACAGATTATATTTTTTCTGAAGGTGGTGAATGTCACGTTGTGGTGCGGCTTTAATTTGCGCCAACCGCGTTTTCAACAGCGCGGTTTTCTCTTCAAATTCTTTTTTGGCATCTTTCACTTGCCGAACATCCGTTTCGATTTCTTTTTTCAGGGATTGGACTTCTTCGACACCACTCAGCACGCCGCCTATTCCACCTTTCGCCGACTTCTTCACCTGCTTGACCCGTTGTTTGTATTTCTTCACCTGTTCTTTGCCTGGCAACTGCTTCAACCGCTCTTCCCAAATATCCCGTTCGTGCTGAATGTCGGCTTTCAGCGCTTCGATCAGTCTCACCGTTTCTAAATCTTCCTTTTCCAAAATCTCTTTAACATTGGGAATGTCGAGAGCCGGCAACGACAGCGCAAACGGACCTTGCCCAGGCTCAGAGACTGGAGCATTCCGGATAGCACCCGATGCCGAGCGTTCGGTTCCGAACCGCACTCCCTCAACGGCCATTTCTTCGATAATCACCTGACTCCAGAGCAATGGCAAGATATCCAACCCCATGGCCATCCGAGCGATATCCACGGCATTCGACATCGGCTTATCGGGATTCGTGACTTGCAGTCGTGTCAGTGTTAATCCAGATGGGAATAGGCTTAAATCAGCTTCGTCAAGTTCGACCTTGGCGCCGACAATCTCTGTCCCCTTCGTTTCAATAATGTTTTCAACAAGCGTATCAACAATAAATACCCAGAAGACTACAAGCACAAGGATAAGTATGCCTACTAGTCCAAAACTCCATTTCACGAGTGTCTTCATCCGTGTATACTCCCAGAGTAAATCAATCCGTAACCGTTGACGCAACGACCATGACTCATCTCAGTATTCGACACAGCACCACATGACATCGATGGGTGCCAAAGAAGAGGTAAAGACTCGCGTACGCAACCGGCACAAGGCGTTTCTTTCACGACGTCGTTCCAGACCCACTCCATCAGGATACCTCTCAATTGCGTACCTGTCCAATGTCATGTATGTAGAGAGCAAGCATATAATGGGCAACACGATGGTCCATGCAGCAGGTTTGCACGAAGAGCGACCTGACAGTACAATAAGAGAATGCAAAAAGTGCTCAATACTCGATTACGAATCTGTTCTCTGTCTTGTGCCATGCTCATCATGCTGTGCGGGAGTCTTGGGTTTCTCTGTCCCATGATGCTACCAATGGCCGATGCCTCTTCTCTCCCGCATCACGAAATGGATGGAACGGAAGCCTGCATAGACTCACTGCTTCTTTCTTCAAGTCACAGCCAACATGAACCGGTCCATTCAGTTACTCAAGAACTCTCAATACCTTGGATCACCCTCGTTCTCCTCGCGCACCCAACCACTTTTGGCCTTACCCAACCGCCTCCTCGAAGCGGCCCGCTTCGCTATATCTTTCTCTCAACTCTTCTGATTTGATTCCGTTCGTTCATCCTCAATAACGCATAACGCCATCTGCGCACTCAAGCGGACTAGAGCCTGACGTCGATATCCACATGCGCCCAGTACCATGTGATGAGCCACGAACCATTGCTATGGAGTCACCCTATGCGAATGTACCCGTTCTCTCTAGTGCGATGTGTATTCACCATAATACTCATGTGCGGACATACATCGTTTGCATACGACGACACGCACGAGCATACCGCGAAGACGGCTCAGATCGAGCCATCACCACAACACGCCGTTGCTCAGCATTCAGAAAAGCATTCCTCTGATTATCCACCAACTTCCACCTCTTCGGAACCCATGAGGAGCAGAGACACCCCCCTGGGCACCATTCATTCTCCACGCATTGAGCAAGAAAAAATGTATTCGCCTCCTCCACCAACGATGGGTTCTCAAATGGGTATGGTACATACTCTGAACGTACCGTCCCTCGGCTACGAACTGGACGGGGATACCAAAGTCTTTACCCTGATCGCTCAACCCATCCACCATGAATTTACCGACGGACATCCCATGGACCAATCAATGATCCCGCTCATGAATCAGTTTGTCGGAAACATGCACAACGAGAAACCCCATACCGCACAACACGGCCTCGTGTGGGGGTATAACGGATCGATGCCCGGCCCGACGATTGAAGTGACAGAAGGCGACCGAATCCGCGTTATCCTCATCAACGAACTTCCTGAACCAACATCAATTCATTGGCATGGCTTAGAGGTACCCAACCATCAAGACGGCGCAGGCGGGGTGACCGAAGCTCCCACGCCTCCTGGCGGTCAACACGTCTACGAATTTACGGTGTATCAGAATGGAACGTTCATGTATCACACCGGATTTAACGTCATGAAACAGGATGCACTTGGACTCGGCGGCCTGTTCGTCGTCCACCCCAAAGCCCACACCTCACGACCGGATAAAGAGTTTGCGATCCTTCTACAAGAATGGACATTTGCTCCTGGGAACCCCAATCCCAATATCAGCTCAATGAATTTCAATTGGTTTACGTTTAATGGCAAGGCCGCTCCGAGTATTGATTCCCTTAATATTCAGCAAGGAGATCGTGTCCGCATTCGCTTTGGTAATCTGAGCATGCAAAGCCATCCCATTCACATTCACGGTTACTCCTGGCGAGTTGTCGGCACAGAAGGCGGCCCGATCCCACCATCCGCTCAATGGCCTGCCTCGACGATCAACGTGCCACCTGGAACAACTCGTGATGTGGAATTCATCGCATGGAACCCAGGAGCGTGGCGTATGCATTGTCACCGGCTGCATCATGTGATGAATGCCATGGCCGATGCGCCCATGGGCATCATGCCGCACGGGGGCATGTTTACGCTCGTTCATGTCACGCCCACCGACCCCGAAGCCGTCTGGCAACATCCAAGTCAACAGCAAAGGGATAGACCATGAAGTATCCAGCTATCTGCATGCTCATGAGTGTACTGTTCACCCACGGGTGCGCCACGGTCGACGTCACGCAGGATCAAAAGCGCATCGTCAAGGAAAGTCTGACTCGCACAGGAAATCCAGTAGCCTGGCAACAAACAGCCGAGGATCATGCCCAGACCAAGCCCATGATCGATGACCTCCTCAAACATGGCGTGACTCGCGAAGAGGCCATTCGGATCAGCTTGCTAAATAATCCAAGACTGCAAGCCACTCTAGAATCTTTAGGCATTGCCCGCGCAGATGTGGTGCAAGCCGGTCTCTACACCAACCCCGAACTGGGTACGCTTCTTCGCTTTCCGGCAAACGGCGCGACAGGGACAAACACCGAACTGGACCTGTTTTTTCGAATATCCGACCTCTGGAACGTTCCACTACGACGTCACATTGCCGAAGTCGATGCACTGCGCATGACACAACTCGTTGTCAAAGAAGTCCTGCAGACAGCGGCTGCAGCCCGTGACGCCTTCGACGACGTGCTTCTGCAAGATGCCCTACATCAATTCATGACCCGCAATGTTGCACTCTTTCACACGACGGTCGAAGAATTACAAGTCCGGTTTCATGCAGGACTCGTCAATGACCTGGATATTTACCTCGCTGAAAACGTGTTATTCGATGGACAAGTTGAACTCGCAAGGATTCAAGCCAAACGGGTGACCGCACGGACTCGCCTGCTTGAAACACTGGGCTTAGACCCTCTCGCGAACGCGCAGATCAATATCCACGGCAACCTGGAACAACTTCCCCTTCGTACGCTTTCCCCTGAACAGGGATGGGATATTGCCAAACGCCATCGTGTAGATCTACAACTTAATCGACTGCAAATTAAGCAAACCCAGCACATTCTTGCTCTACAAAAATCTCGAATTTTCGGAGACGTTGGTCTTGGAGGTAACTATACGAGAGAGTTAGATCGTGTCCGCAGCGCGGGACCGGTACTTGTGCTCCAAATACCCATTTTCAATCAAAATCAAGGGGGCATCGCCAGAGCCGAGTTTCAACTGCGGCAGGCCAAGCAACAACTTGAGGCGACTGAACTCGCGGCCAAACAAGAGATTCGACAACTCTTGGCCGAACTCACGTTTCATGAAACCCATGCGCAACTCTTTCGTGATAAGATGCTTGTCGCACAACAGAATGCTCTTGCCTACGTTGAACGATTTTATAATACCATGCAACTGAATAGTATTTTTCTTATAGAAGCCCGTCGCCGCATTTTGGACACTCAACAGGGGTACTTTCAAGCACTCCGGGCTTACCGGCAGACAGAATCTACACTCCAGGTCGCCTTAGGCGGTCAGTTTCCAATGGACGCAAATATTCCATAAGGTTGAAAACAGAGGAATCGCACGGTGACGTGCCTGGAGATGACATGCGCATCACCGTATAATAGACGTCGACCTCATGTGTGCAGTATCCAGCGTAGCGAACGTCCACACCATTCGAAAGGGCAAAGTCCCGATACAGGGCTGAATCGGCTCGGAAGAACAATCTGAATACACCATGAAATTTGACAAGTACCCTATTTCTGCAACGATCAAACGCAACCTAGCTCAACTCGGATTTGTGCGGAGCACAGACATTCAGTTTAAAACCATCCCCTCGATCATGGCAGGCGAAGACGTCCTGGCAATC
Organism: Nitrospirales bacterium; assembly: GCA_021604005.1. Taxonomy (GTDB): domain Bacteria; phylum Nitrospirota; class Nitrospiria; order Nitrospirales; family UBA8639; genus JAGQKC01. The sequence goes on from BQIV01000020.1 coordinate 79,355, forward strand.
GCTCAAACTGGAACAGGGAAAACGGCCGCCTTCGCCATTCCGATCATCCACCACATCGATCACAGAAAAAGCAGTCAACGCTCTCATGGCATTCACTGCCTCGTCATGGTTCCGACACACGAACTGGCCATGCAGATTGGAGAGGTCTTCACCGCGCTTTCAAAACACACCAAAGTTAAAGCGTTTGCAATATATGGCGGTGTGGAACAAGATCCGCAAATTCAAAAACTTCAACACGGCATCGATGTCCTCATTTCCACGCCGGGCCGCCTGTTTGATCTGATCCATCAAGGCTACGTTGACCTCAGACTGGTCGACACGCTTGTCCTCGACGAAGCCGATCATATGCTCGACCTCGGATTCATCGACGACATTCACGCGATCAAACGCAAGCTGACACAACGACACCAAACTTTGTTTTTCTCTGCAACGATCGATAAAGAGATTAAAAAGCTCGCGTACTCTCAAATCAGACAATCGGCCATCCGCATACAAATTTCACCTGAAAATCGTGTTTCAAAAAATGTCTCACACTATGTCATGTTTGTCGAAATGGATGACAAGCGGTTTTTCTTGGAACGGTTTATGACTGATAATCCTAAATGCCGCATGATCGTATTTGTGCGAACCCGTGTCCGTGCCGAACGGGTCGCCAAATCCATGGGACGCGTGGGAATCGAAACCTTCACTATTCATAGCGACAAAGATCAACACGATCGTGCCAATGTCATGAAAGCGTTCAAAACCGGACAATGCCGTGCATTAATTGCCACCGATGTCAGCGCACGCGGCATTGATATTCCAGACATACAGTACGTGATTAATTATGACTTACCCGACAAGGCCGAAAATTATGTCCACCGCGTGGGACGAACCGGTCGCGGTGTAAACAAGGGCATCGCCCTTTCGTTCTGTAGTAAGGAAGAAAAAGAACGGCTTGAGGAAATCCAGGGATTTCTGGAACAACAGATCGACGTCATCAAAATCACGAAAGAAGACTACGCCTTCACCATCCAACACCCGAGTGGAGAGGATACGTTAGAAGAATTACTGGAAAGCATGAACGAATGGGAGAAGAATAAAAAAAAGAAAAAAAGGAAATCTACAAAACGGTCATAAACAGCGAGACATGCTCAGAAACCTCACATTCGTGCAACCGCATGACGTCAACAACAGAATGCGGTCTACGCAACTCGCCTCAATCTCCACCGACATCGTGCAAGGCACTCGTCTTCTGAAGATTCAGCTTTGATAACCACTTTGTCATCATCTTTGCTAATTCTTGAAAGTTAATAGGTTTCGTCACGTAATCATCCATCCCAGCTGCAAGGCATTTTTCTCGATCGCCTTGCATCGCATTGGCGGTCATCGCAATAATTGGAACGTGTTCTCGCGTATCTTGTCGTTCGTGAATCATGTCTCGTGTTTCGTCCTCATACACTTCACGTTTCACGCGTAACGCTTCACATCTTCTAATTTCTTTCGTGGCTTCATAGCCATCCATTTCGGGCATCTGACAATCCATCAACACGAGCGTATAGGGCACACGTGACACCGCTTCGACGGCTTCCTGCCCATTCCCGACAACATCGGCCCGATACCCCAAACGCTCCAACATCATGACCGCAAGTTGCTGATTGACTCCATGATCGTCTGCCACTAGTATCCGCACCGAACTTCTGAGTGCTTCATCATCCGTCACACGTGCTTGTACGAGAGGCGTAGATTCGCACTCCTTTTGTTGATAGCCCATGACCGTTGCCAAACAGTCATACAGGGATTGCATCCGAATGGGTTTCGTCACATAGCCTTCGAAGCCAGCCTCACGAGCTATTGCAGAATCAATTCGTTGCCCCAATGCCGTCAACAAGATTAAACGCACAACACTGAACGATGGATTCGCCTTTATGGTACGCGCCAGTGCCACGCCATCCATCTCTGACATCTTCATTCCGACAATCGCAAGGTCAAACGGCTTCTTCTCCTGTTCAGCCGTATGGAAGCACGTCAAAGCATCCGTGGGTGTTGCGGCCGTCACGCTCGTCATGCCCCATTCCTCCGCATAGCGCGCAAGAAGATCACGATTCGCTCGATGGGCGTCGACAATACAGAGGCGAAGCCCGCGAAGCTGGTCCCGCTGCGGCAAGACAACCTGTTCGGGCTGCTTCTCAAGTTGAATCGTCATCCAAAACGTACTCCCTTCGTCTGGAACACTCTCAACGCCAATCTTTCCATGCATCTGCTCGACAAGCTGCTTACAAATAGCAAGGCCAAGACCGGTCCCTCCATATTTTCGTGTTGTGGAGCTATCCGCCTGACTGAATGAGGCAAAGAGCTTGGCCGTGGCCTCAGGAGATATTCCGATTCCCGTATCCGCCACTTCTACACGCAGAACAACGTATTCAGCTTCCTCTTGAAGAAGCTGAACCTGTACAGAAACTTCTCCATGCTCGGTAAATTTAATCGCATTGCCGATTAAATTCAGTAAAATTTGCCGAAGACGCCCTGGATCGCCTCGAAGGTTCACAGGGACGTTCGCAGAAACAAGACCGATGAGTTCCAGATCTTTTTCTGCCGCCTTACTTGCGACTAACTCCAACGTTTCTTCGAGGGACGTACGTAAATGAAAATCAATCGTTTCCAATTCAAGTTTTCCGGCTTCAATCTTTGAAAAATCAAGGATATCATTGATAATTGTCAATAAGGCTTCACCAGACCCCCGAACCGTATCGGCAAGATGATGCTGTTGAGGCGTGAGTGCGGTTTCGAGTAACAATCCGGTCATGCCGATCACGCCGTTCATCGGTGTTCTGATCTCATGACTCATCATCGCAAGAAATTCACTCTTCGCCTTGACCGCAGCTTCCGCATGCTCCTTCGCTTCAAGAAGTTCAAGTTCTGCGCACTTCCGTGTTGTAATATCAATGGAATACACGCGAATCGCATTAAAATCCGGAAGTAAGGTAAATTCTTGCTCATAGATGACATGGTCCATGTAGATCTCTCGACCGTATGACTGCTGTCCACCAGTCTTCAATTTTTCTATAATCGCCGGCAAGTCATGAATAAGTGGGTGAGTGTCGGAGTTATGACTATGCTCGTCATAGATAGTTTGTGCGGCGGGATTCATGTACCGCACCTGCTCATCACCATTGACTTCAATGATCGGGTTGGGATTACTTTCGGGAAATGACGCCAAACGTCGCAACTCGGTTTCCCCTTCTAATTTTGCCTTCACGGCTTGTTGTGCTTCCTCACGAACCCTTCTAAGCTCAAGCATTTGGGAATAAATTTTCTGTGACAATACAATCGCGACACACAGAAAAATGAAGATTCCCGTCCCTCCAAGTATCAGCACTTCATCCCATCTGTTCGCCAAAGACTCTTCAACATGATTAAACAGACGGTTCACCTCTTTCTGAATGAGCGCATGAATCTCTGCTTGACGTTGATAGATATCTTCAAACACCAAATCAATTTCGCCTTTAAGCGTTGCTCGCTCCTGAAGCAGGCGGAATAGAAGCACCCGGTTATCTGTCCGTACGGCATTCTGATATTTCGCCTCCCATTGATCGGCCAACATCACATAGGCTTTCAGATCTGCAGATACGGACTCCAACCCAAGCAAAGTGTTTCGTAATTCATGATCCTTGCTTGCCTGAGATTGAACACGGAGAAAGCCTTGCAGTTTATCGATGGCACCAACCTGCTCATTCCTCAAGTCCCGAATATCAAAAAGCGAAATCATTTGCGTCCGCACGTCCGTCAAATGTTTTTCAATGTTCGTTCGAGAAACATGCAACGCGTTCTCCTGGGCTTTTAAGTCCATTCGTGCTTCTTTCACTTGTCCCAGGGCAAAGTGAATCAGGCTCACGGCGTAGAGCCCAAACGCTAATGCCAGGCTCACGAGCACCCACACCATCACCTGAATTCGATATTCATCTTTCAAAAATTCCATAGCGTTCCGTTGCCTACAAACACATCATGGCTAGAGGCTCCAAGCCACGCTTGGAACCTGTTCAGCAAATCTGTCCCGACGGCTTGCGGTGCCGATTTGTATGGGCTTATCGAACACATACTCATTTATCATATGTGAGGTACCAACATTTTCCATTTTGAGGGGACAACGACCAGATCTGACAGCCTCACGACTCAAGCATATGCATTGACAACAGCCCTCGCTGCTGCGTTGACAGGGATACAAGCCTATGAAGTCATTCAATAATCATTATCGAACAAAGAGTGTCAAAAATTAAATCTAACTTTTTGAAAGACAATGGGTTTTTTCTGTGGCATGCATCGTACATCTATTACTGCGATTGCTCGCTTGGCCACAATCTAAGACATCCCTTACATCATCCCTTTCCCGAAACACAAAAGAATGGAACGACACACAACACCGAGAAACAAGAAACTTTGGCGTCGAATATTCGGCAACGTTCGCGTTGCAGTACAACAAAGTCAAGAAATACAAGGAATGAGCAAGAAGCACGACTCATATTCCGAGACCGACCTGAGCGTCATTACTCCCAGTCAAGCCCTTATCTCTACGTCCTATAACCCTACGTATTTCTAAATAATTCAGCATCTAACGGCAAAGCGATAACCAAGGATATGAACCGTACTGGCCCATTCAAGACATAGGTTCTAACATGACCGATGATGTGTCGAACGATTTCAGTATTAGGGCACCTCTAAAAACCAGGATTTTTATGTGAGTGCAAGGACGGTTTTTAGAGGTGCCTATTAATTGTATAGCTGAAGATGGGAAAACCTATGAGATACGTGAGTAAGGGAAAGTATCTATAGAACCCTCTGCAAAAGTGATTGAATTCTGGAGAATAGCCTCATGCAAATCACGATGAGGTACAAGATGAAAACGAAGAAGTTACGGATTGAGCGGTTTCTCCAGGAGATGGATCAGGTCGTGCCGTGGCCACAACT
>BQIV01000021.1 GCA_021604005.1 Nitrospirales bacterium
TGGTTGGTGGGGCGGGCTAACTCGCTGCGCTCAAACAAGCCCGCCCAGTATGCGAGGCGTTCACTCAACGGACTCTAGCGAAACCTCATCCCTTCTCACGGAATACACATGCCCGGTCGAACGCAAGAACACACGTCAACCATATGAAAGAGTCGTGGCACGGCTAGAGCCTGCAGGCGTCAAAGCATAAGCACTGAGAAAAAGTTAGAAAACTACACATGTTCTTCACGTTCCGTTCTCTAGGCAAAGCGGACGCTAAAACACTGGGAAAAAGCATAAAAACTCACTCTGATTCATTCACATTGCACTCATAAGCAGCAGCATAACAAGACACACCCCCGTTGCCGACTCTCGCGTTCAACGATTAGGTCTGCGTAAACATTGTGAAAAATTCAGTTGTGTTTTCGGCTACGCACCGCCCCCAGCTCTCGAAATTTCTGAGAGCTCAACACAGGACAAGAGCTACGATGATTTCAGAGGAAATTCAATAATGACCCCCCCCATGACATCGTTAAGCTTGTAGTTCGTCCTTGGACTGAGCGGATGTTTATTGTGACAGGTTACACACGTTTCAGAGACCGCTTTATCCGCATAGATCGCTTTAAAAACGGGACCTGTTGGTCTTTTGATCATACTCGTATGTACGGTGCCCGGATCATCCGACACCGTCTGCAACCCTGTCCGTTCACGGTCATTGGCCGGCCCATTTGTCTTATCAACGGGCCACAAACTCGCGAGCCGGTACTTCAAGCCGATCCCCTTTCGTTCTACCTCCAATCCTGCAAACTGTAGCATTTGTGCTGGCAGGGGAAGCTTGTTCTTTTGGGCCCAGTCTTCCGCCACTAAGTCTTTTCCATAATGCCGCATCCTTTCCACCACAAGGGACGCATATAGGGTCCGGTCCGCTTCAATGATGGTATGGACATAATCTGCAACTACCTCTGGTGCTACACAGGCCCCGACATTGGCCTCTCTTGTTCCTGAGGAACAACCCACCAACGCGACGAACACGATCCCGGTAACAAAAATTCTCCTCATGAATTGTGTATTGATCATGACAGCACCTCCTTTGTATGTACTCCCGCTCAAAAGAGAACGACTCGCACGGCCAGAGAGAAAAGGAAATTCCTTCATCTCTCCAGACCGGACTCAGTTGCCCCTCTCTGCTTGTGCACAACACACAAAAGCCCTCCAGGCACAGGCTCGCCCGCAGGGCTCTTTCAGGAAGTCTTGATGATCGAGGTTGTATGTTCACGCCAGTCACTCCATGGCTTAGCCCTGGCTGATGCTTGTGAACACGTCGAGTCTACGCCTCCCCAGCACCCGAGTCAACAAGGATGCTTTCCTGGGCTCCCACTTTGCCTTGCTATGATGTCAGTCAGATCAAGTTGAAGAGAAACAAAGGCCCAATGTCCCATCTTCGCGCATAAGAGATGTCAAAAAATTGGTGATGTGGTTCGAGTCCTAAAAACTCAAGAATTTACATGCCCGATAGAAGTTCCCTTTTTATTCAACGTGGGATTCCACAGGGTAATGCTTTCGTGTCTCGGCCAGATAGTGATGATTGATCCACTCCACGTTTACCAGCAATCCCACTTTGAACGTACATTCTTCGGCTTTATCATAAAATCCGCATTAGGGCGTTAATACGCTTGGGGTTACTGCCACGCAGCATACGTTCACTGGAGAACGGATTGACTCCATTGGCGGCCCAAAACACATAGCCTGTACTCATTCCTTACACATCAGTTGAACAATTGCGTAATCAGGCGATGCCTTAACCTTGTACATCGCGAGCATGAACCATCCCTGAATAAGAAACCCACTATTAACATACACTTATCGGCACCACTATCACGAACACCATTGTCAGCTTGGGGCACGTCAAACAAGGCGCGGAATTTAAACGGGCCTTTGCCGCCGCCACGATTCACGACTTTTTCAATGTCATAAGTGTCGTGATTTTTTTGCCGTTAGAAATCATGTTTGGGATACTGCATAAATCAGGAGCCATGCTCTCGAATCTCATGATTGGTGGCAACTTCATGTCCATGAAAGGGCTGAACTTCATTAAGCCCCTAGTCAAACCTCCAATCCAAGCAGTCCAACTAGGCGTCTTCTTCCTGTTTCCGCTGAGCTTAATCGGCGCGAGTCAGGCTTTTAGTTGGTAACAACACATAAGGAGGATTGGATGTTGAATACGATTGCAACCCGAAAACACGCCTTAAAACAAAAAGTCGATGAACTCGAAGATACGCTGCTTCAGCTTAAACAGCAATTACAAAAGGAACGAGAGGCCGAGCAGCATGAAGCCATCGATCATCTTGAGGAGTATTTAGAGCAGATCAATAATAAATACGCAAACCTGCAAGGCTTTTGGAAAATCCTACGAAAAGAAATTTCAGAGCTATTGCCAATCAATTCTGGGAAAAAGTGAATGGAGCCTATCAAATCCATGAAAAACATTCATTCAGCAGTCACTCTGTCCATCGGCATGCTGGTAACAAGTTTCACTCTCCCCGCATGGGCCGGCGTGGAACCCCCAATAGAACTCAACGCTATACCGGCAACCATCATGCAACAGGCGCAAGAACAATTCCCTGATGCCACTTTCGGGAGCGCGAATACGGAAACTGAACCTGGCGGTAACTTTGTCTATGAAATTCAAGGCATTCTTCAAGATGGTCGGAAGTTAGAATATGACGTCAACCCCAGCGGAGAAATACAAGAAGTTGAAATAGAATTCCAAAGCGATATGGTCCCTGGAGCCGTCATGAAGGCCATTCAAAAAAACTTACCTGGATTTACCCCAACCTTCATCGAAGCCAGTCACTCGGCGAGCATGCAAGTCGTCGGCTATGAATTTGTCGGGCAAATTGGGAAGAACACCATAGACATTAACGTCTCGGCCGATGGAAGCAAAATTGAGATCTCGGATAAATAACTCCCGGAGAACGGAGTGTCAGAATTATCATACTTGCGTACATTCGTCAAAACTTATCCTCCCTCTACCTCAGAGGCATGTAACCACCTTTAAATACAGATGTTTCTCCTCAGTGTAAGGAATTTGCGTTCGCTAAACCGCAGAGTCTCACCCCTTGACTCATCTTGCCGTTCGTCGACGTAAATCGAGACTGACATCTGGGTCATGATGGCGGCCAATACTAGCCAAGTACCAGACGACCGGGAGAGCGACCAGGACGACCACGGCGTCATGAACCGTTTCAAAACGCGACGCGAGTCAATACATGAGGCTCTGAGCAGTCAGCTGCCGCCACATTCACGAAAAATAACGACTTTCAGAGATGTCCTTGAGTTGCGAGACAACCCATAACCACGTACCGATGTATTGCCTTTTTATGAATAAATGAGTAAGTTGAGAACGTACCTGTATCGTTATTTGTGTAGAGGAGCCGCATGAATCGCTGGAGAGAAGGCAGAAGAACAATCGGATTACTCGGTTGTTCGGGAGTTGTCCTTACGTCACTTCTCCTCTTCTCCATCCCGGCCGACAGTGATGAGCTCAGGAAGTTTCAGCTTCCCAGTCAAAAAAATGCTCCTATCATCCGAAATATGCAGGAACCACCGGTCTATCGCCGCTTTCGAAACGACACGCGAAGTTGGACGGTAGACAAGAAAAATGCCATGATCGCCTCGCTGGAAAAAAAAGTTGATGCTGCAAGAAAAACCAGAAATTTTTCACAAATCCAGCATTACTCCAAACTTATCCAAATACTTCAAGAGCGATAACGAATGCTGAAGGATAAGAGGCTGCTCATGCAATTCATAGTCTGCGGCCTTGTATTTTGTACTTACGCCTTGTGGGGAACAGGGGCTGTGTTGGCAGAAGACATGGGAACTGAAATCGACATTGACGCACAATATCCAGTTCCCCAAGACTCTCCCACACAGGAAATTTTCTCCGAAGCCGATAAATATACGTTTGAATTCAATCAACTCAAAGAACAGAACCGCTTATATCAAACCCTTGGCGTTGCCATTGCCGGCATGATTTCGCTCATGATCATGCTGTTCGTGATTAGCAAGAGCAAAGACTACACGGCTCAAGATGTCATTTATGCCAGCGGGCTCGTCTTTGTTATTTTTGGCACGATTGCGATTGTCGTCATCGCGGACGTTGAACAACAACTGACTGCCTCTATTGGAATCATGGGAGCAATTGCCGGGTATCTATTTGGAAAAATGCATGATCGACAGGATAAAAAAGAAAAAAACCCTTCCCACGATGAGCCATAATGCCTCATGCGTTGGCATTCACCCCTTACCCCGATTACGACACATCCGAAGTATATCGAACATATCCCCTGTCATAATGTGCCGACGCATTTATTCGAGTCTGACCCTATTTATATACATAGGCTATCAATAAAATTCAGTGCTACCCATTCGAACGGGAACTGGATACCACCGTGTTTGACCAGGAACAGACATATAGGCTTGATCTTGCCCCCAATCGTATTGAAACCGGTACCAGCCTCTGTGTATAGGAAGCGCGATGAAGACTTCATGGCCATTTCGCTTCAAATGAAACTCACCTCGATTGACCCAGGCAGAGAAGGTGCACTCTGGCGAGGGGTTAGGGATCGGTTCGTAGCTGTGATCCTCGAGATCCGTCCCACCAAACAGATAGGCAGCAAATACGCAACTGGCAATTGTTGGAAATGATATTACCATGTCCGAACTATGCACCTCTGGCAGAATATTCCGCGTCTATTCTACCGTTTAAAATAACTCCAATATTCAGATATGCCTCGTTGACGAGGTATATGTTGAAATATTGTACCGGCTCCTCTATCTCAATGCAAAATCAACGTGAGGCAGGCCAATACATCATGATGATTCGGTTTCGACTGCCATGGAGTTAGTGTTGAGATCTGAAAACATGTCGATCGTGACTGTCATGTTGTGGTGGCGCATTCACATGATCAGGACAATTTCCAAAACGTTTTTCCCTACATAAAAGAACTCAGAAAGGAGAGAACATATGAGGGTTTCTTACTTGACTTATGTCTCCCAACCAAACACAAACGAGCCACTGAGATTCGGGCAGGAAACCGAATATGTCTTATAATATTGGCCAACGTTCGACCTCCTTCACCTTTACGCCCTTGCTCAAGAATCAATGTGCACGTATAACGTATATAGGTATACGTCATTTATTTTCTCATGCATGGCAAACTCACGCTTCGGCTAAAGTCTAGTACGATCAAGCAGGCAAAAGCTTGCGCAAGACGCTGCCGTATTTATTTATCTCAAACCATGGGAATGCGCCCACAAGCCGGATGAAAGAACGACTGACTCTCTCTGAAGATTCTGAAAAGTCTATAGAAAGTCTATAGGGTCAAGACTAGTTTTATAATATCTAAACTGAGAGATCTTCCATATGAAAAGAACTACAGGCTTTCTCGATACTCCCGCACCAACCCAATAATCTTGTTCATCACCTGTTGGGATCGTCGTTGCTCTTCTGAATGGAGCATTTTCACTTCTGTTTTCTTCTCCGAACCGGGCCGCATCTTTTGATACTGAATAAAATCATGAATCACCTGTTGCATTTCGTCAAAGGATGACCGTCTTCGTTCTCTCAGAATTTTTCCCGTTACCAAAAGGATGGATCCACCGGTGATGCGATCATACTGGTTAATGATGGCTGACCGCATCCCGAGTTCGAGTAAAAGTTTTCGTTCAGGTTTGTTGAATCTGTCGGCTGTCTGCCGAACTAATGCCAGGTACCGTTTTTGAAACTTCTGTATCTTTTTAATTTTTGTTTCATTGAGTGTTCGGTCCCGTTTGGTGGCATAACTTGACGCAATGGTATTCATAAAGACTGCGGGAGACATGATCGCTTCTTTTTCACACAGATGAACGGGAAGTTCTCGTAACATATCTCTCATACAATAAATCGCATCCCAGGTCCAACCGTCTGAGACTTTGTGCGGGCCTCTTTTTGATTTTGCCTTTTCAAAGTAACGAAACACCCGTTGAAATTTTTCAATGAGATCCTGCTCTTCGTTGAGCAGATATTCACGATGCAATGCGTTGAAGCCGATTTTATATAACAGATGATGATACAGATGGCGTTCAAATTCCCGATCAAACACCTTCAGCAGTGTATGGCGAGTAAATGTTTGAATCGGGCGCTTCTTGCCATTGACGAGAAAATCACTCAGTTGAATGAAGGTTTGAACGATATATCTGGCCTTTCGCTTTTGTTCGGGAATCGTCGTGGACCAACGGTCCGTATCGTCAAATCGGTACTCATGGTGATACAGACCAAACTGCCTCACTGAACCATAGTCAATAATCCCGCCATCCATCAAAATATTGTCTCCATCCCAATCTAACCAGACAAAGAGATAGTCGGATTCGAATCTCGCGGCGGCCTGAGCAAAACGCCGGGCCATATATTCGGCAAGATACGCATAGTGTTTCTTTCGAGAAACATGTTTGGGCCAGTGACCATTCGAACGTTGTCGAGCAATAAAATAGTCAACCGCCTTACAAAGTCCTTCAAGGTCCCCCTGCTTCAGGTATCGAAAGAGATGTGACGGTCGCAACAGGTTCGGTCCCGCACGAACATTAATTGCGTTTCCATGTGGATACTCTATGACTGCCAAGGTTCGCTCCGTCGAGATTCCATTTCTGTAAAAAATTTCACTCATTAAGGCTGCCGAAATGCCAAGTGAGAGGTTGGCATACCCACACCCATACGAGACGGAGGGGTCGCCAGTCTTAAAATATTTCTGCTCAATGGCCGTCGCCGGACTCAGGCACGTCGCCCCTGTCCCACAGCTGGAAATGTCCCACGTCGTACCTCGAGAGGAAATCTGGCCGTTCCATATGCTTCGACCATCTCCAGAGGTGCGTCCGGTATGGTCCGGGTGCTGCAATTGAAGATACCGGGTCGCCATGTACGTATGAGATTTCATATTCTTTTTGGGAATGGGAGTATTATTCATCACATCATATTCATTGATGATTTGAATGCCGAATGTATCAAGAACCGTTGCCGCAAGCTTTCGATTCATTTTCTGGGGGTGGTCCGCAGCAATCAGCCCCATCTCCTTGGCGAGGGCGTAGTTGAAATAGGCAAGCCTTCCCCCTTTTCGCAAGCGAACGGAGTATTCTACAGCCCCCTGTGGGACGGCTTCCTTGAAGTCATGGGTCCCATTGATCAGACGAAATCTGTCATAACGCCAAGGATTTTGTTTCCCTTGACGCGCGGAAGCCCGTTGAGGTTTCGTGTTAGACTTCATACTCTTAAAATCGGCTACTTAGGTAAATTAGTTTAATATAATTGTCACAGGGGTCAGGTTTTTCTATAACAATCACTGAGAGAAAAACCGTATGTTCGGTGTAGAATACCCTGAAAGGGAGGAAGATCTTGCAACAACACATGCGGGCTAGTTCTGCTCCTTACAACAGAACAGTTATCTACAATGCTTGCCATATTGTGGGTGAAGGCATACAAATGGGCTTACGCGTCATATGACTTGCCCCGTGCTCTTTTTCATATAGCGTAATGGGTGTAACTTCTCGTGCTCGTGTCATTGAATTTCCAATGAATCACTCCAAAGAACTTTTTATATTTGCCGAAGCGGCGCGTCACGTGTCTGAGATTGATGAATGGCTTTCCCAAGAACCCCATGAGCTATTTTCAATCGCTCGGCAATGGTTCACAACATTTCGACAATGTGGTGAGGACGTTGACGAAATTGTGCACGATGGCTGCCCCACGGCTTGTATCAATGGCGCGGCTTTTGGCTATGTGAATGTGTTTACAGCACATGTGAACGTCGGGTTCTTTACCGGCGCTTTTCTTCCCGATCCTCACAAGCTTTTAGAAGGCACAGGGAAGCGAATGCGGCATGTGAAAATACGACCAGGTATTGTCCTCGAAGCTCACGCTCTTCACGAGTTAATTGAACAGGCCTACGTGGACGTCAAAGGACGGGCACAACAATAAGCCAGCTTTCTTTTGGATACATTGGGTTCGACGTTTAACAAAGGAGTAGAACAGTGGGAGTCGTATTTCATGTGGCATTTCCTATGAAAAACATTGAAGAAACAAAGCGGTTTTATGTAGAAGGACTCGGCTGCACGTTAGGGCGAGAATCCAAAGTGGCGTTGACACTCAATCTTGGGGGCCATCAAATCGTGGCGCAGATGACCACTGAGGCTCTCGAGAAACCCCGTAGTATTTATCCCCGCCATTTTGGACTCGTGTTTACGTCGAAGACAGAGTGGCAAACCATGGTAGATCGAGCCAAAGACAAGAAACTGTCTTTTTTCAAAGAACCCCGTACTCGGTTTGCAGGTTCCCCGCTGGAACACCACACCTTCTTTCTAGAAGACCCGGCACATAACCTGTTGGAGTTCAAGCAGTACACCAAGGAATCGGCGATATTCGGAGAACGGGAATTTGGTGATGTGGGAGATGCCGACGAACCGCGATAACGAAAGTATACTCGTTCATGACCAGAAACAACTGAAAGAATATATCACTGCTCGGCTTGCTACTGAGATGTGAGGTTGGGTTAAATCCCAAGGCCGAAGCTATCGGTCCCGGATGAAGGTGGTGCCGCGACTGTATAGTATTGTAACTGTCAACTGGGACACATGACGTTCCCCTCGCCCCTCTGGGGAGAGGGGACACGCTCATTTGAAAGGTAAGCCACTTATAGTAGGACGCGCACAAAGATAGCTCGGCAAAGGACTAATCAGGAATCTGTCAGAGAAGATTCCTGATACCGTTTCATGTATCTTTACGGCGAAAATGCCTGGAGGATAACAAGAGAGAAATGAATGTATCCTTATTTACGATTTCCCATTTTTCCCTTCTCCATGAGGTACAGCCATCGCGTTAAGTTGTTTTGCCTGCTCGTAATGCCAAGCAATTTGCTCTAGTAGCTCCTTCAGTTCGGCTCGGTGAGATCCCATAAGTAATCTCCACCCCTGTCGCTTAAACCCTTTCGGATCCAAATAGGGCTTTTTCGTAAATCTCGCTATTCGTTGCTCCAAGTGCCCCACCTTTGCTTCAAGACGTGCTGCGGTTTCTTCAAAAAGGTTCGCCGCAATCAGATGTTCTTCTGCAGACCACTCGATTTCGATCTGCTTGGGAGAAGGGGCAGAAATCGTTTCAGGCGTTTCTGCCAATCCGAACTCTAACAAACTTGCAAGCCCCAAAATTGACAAAAACACCACGGTAGCTTTGAGAACGAGCTTCCTTTTCATAAGTATACCTCCTCTATATTTTGATGCCCTCTACATACTATAGATAATCGTTTTGGTTTTTGTCACCCTGATCTTCCCCCATGACATTAGACATTGCGGTTCAGCGACCTTCTCAACCACCAGTGGAATCTGAAGTCCTGCTGCAGAGTGCCGTCTCTACCTGGCGAAGTCCGATGCTTCCGAACCATCTTGAAGCTCAAAGCCGGGAAATACGTCTCTCGAGGTCGTCTCTTCAGCAGACAGGCCTTGCATCGGTACCCATACCATGCCACGTTTCTTAGAGCGTATCCACTTATCCCATTATTCAGATTTTTGAGACCGCCTCGGACTGGATGAGCAAAGCTCCAAACCTAGGTCGTAACACATACCGATCTCGTTGCTCTTTGTCAGGCACTGGAGGAAGTGGAATTGACCGCGTCGCACACTCTATTCAGATTAGAGACATTTCTCATCCGTTTGCGAAGAACCTCTTCCCCTCTTCCTTGGCAACGGGAACGTGCGCTTACAGAATTCTCGCCTCTGTTTCAGAAAAAATGAGACTCTTCTCAACATAGCTTTTGATATGTTCGTCTGTCGTCACAATGACCAGCGTCCAAGGGTCTTCATGAGAGCCGAGATACTGAAGAATTGGTTCCCGAATATGATGAGGCACTTCATGCATGCCTCCATCTAAGATCAGCAGCGATGGACGGGTAATGATGGCCCGAGCCAAAAGGATCCTGAGACGCTGACTGGGAATAAAAGTCTTCCCCCCTTCTTTCACCATGGTATCTAGGCCCTCAGGCAACTCTTCGATTTCTTTATCGAATTGTGCCGCGCGCACGGCCCATAACAAATCCTCCGTTTGGATGTCTGGGCGACCCATCGTGATATTGTCGGCAACTGACCCCTCAAAGAGCGTGAGATCTCTTCCAAAAACAATACTCCGCTGTGTGTTCATTTGCTCAGTCGAGAGACTTCGCAGGTCAACCCCATTGTATTGCACGATCCCTGTTGGAGGTTCCTCTAACCCTGCAAGCACTAACGAGACACGATGACGGGCTGATTCTGTAGAGCAGATCAACGCCCATTTTTCACCAGGCATGGCCTCAAACCGGATTTCTTCAGGACGAACACGTACTCCCCTCGCCCAACCTATTTGGCTGCAGACCAAATGAAGCCCAGCGGTATCGGACTCGACAATTGACAAATCCGATTCGCTTGGAGCTTTGTCTTGAGGCAATAAAAAGAGATGATTCAGTTCCGTTAATGCTGTCAAAAAATAAAACATGACGTATGTGCGTTTCGCTACGGAATCGATGCTCAAGAGCAGGCTGGCAACAATCACCTCTGCCGCCACAAGTTGTCCTAGCGTCAATTCCCCTCGACTGAGCAACCACCCAGCGGTTCCCAACAACCCCGTGTGTAAGATGATTTGAAGCGTCAGCGAACCGATGTATTGGCGAAGTAACACGCGAAACCGAGATTGACGTGCGTGCACATAGGTCGTAGCCAATCTATCCGCGTTCCGTAAAACAAGGTCCGAACAATTCGTCGTTTTGAAATGTAAAAGATTATCGGCCACCTCCTGAAACCAATGAAACACATTATATTTCGACTCGGACATATGAAGAGTCGTGCGAAGTCCGTCTTTGCCCAGTAATCCAATGAGCATGACGGATCCAATGAGCACGACATCAAAGACCAGAAAATATGGGTGATACAAGACCAGCAAGGTCATGCCAATCAATCCGCCGATCAGCACATTGGTCAGATCAACAAAGAGGCTTGAAAACGCCCGCTGAAGAAACACGATTTCAAAAAATCGACTGATGGCATCAGACTGGAAGGTCGCTTCTTTATAGCGGGGAAGGACTCGTGCCAACGCGAGGGTCACTCGAACAAAGACCCGTCGTTCGAGTATGTCTGTCGCATAGAATTGTAAGACTTTAAAAATTCCTACAAAGACCAAAATTACCGACATGATTCCAACAATCGTGACCACCATCACAGGAGAGATGGCAAACGCAAATGTGTTGACCAATTCTTGAACGGTCAGTGGAATAATGAGGGAAAAAACACCTACCGCAAGGGCATAGATCAGAATACCTAAGAGAATCGAACGTTCTTGCTTCAGGAATAGGGCAAGACGATCAAGATTTTCTCGAAGAAGGGGAGCCTGTTGATTCATAGTTCTGTTAGAATTTTTCCTCTGTTTTCTTGTGACGGGCGGCGTACGATGGGGCAGTCACCCATTCACCGATAGCCCATTGATACAGAGCGAGCGCTTTCTGATAATCGGCCATGGAGACAATCCATCCCTCAGCGGCTTGCAGCACATTGCGCTCACGAAGATTGACAAAGAGTAATGTGGTTGCCCCGAGTTTAAATCGTGTACGCTCTCCTTTCTCGAGTTTTTTCGCTAATTGAAAAGCCTGCTCCGCGACTTGTGTACGCTCATGCGCTCGTGTGATCGCTGAGTGAGCATTGGCGACATCCATGCTGACCTGTTGCAGACGATAGTGCTCCAAGAGTTTAAGCCGTTGGGCTTTTCCTTTTAACTGGAGTTGGTCGCCGCGCGCTTCACGCTGAAGAAACGGAACACGCAATTGCGCGCCAAACCGATACCCTAGTCCTAAGACAAAATCCTCCGGTTTCCTCGAAGGTGCTGCTTCGACTGTCAGATCGGGGAGAAAATTATTGACCGCCACCTCTAGATCGATGTCATTTAACTCAGCCTCCAAATGCACGAGTTGAACTTCAGGACGAACTGTTGCGGCTTGCCGCGTGTCTTGTTCATTTGGCTGCAACCTATAGTGGGAGCTGACCGAAGGAAATGGTGGAGCATCCATATGTTCTGGAATCACCAATGAATCCTCTTCCCACAAAAATAAGGCAAGCGTATATTGCTCCCGGTCTATTTGGCGTTGGGCTTTGATCAGACGATCTCGACGACGTTGAACTTCTTGGTGGGCTTCGATGACATCAAACTTCGCTCGTGCTCCGGCTTTGGCTTGTTTCGTTAATTGTGCGGCTCGAGTCTCTGCCACGGCAACCGCCTGCTGTTGTAATTTCATGAGTTGACAGGCTGACACCCAACTCCAATATTGTGTCGCGGCACCGAGATAGAGATCCTGCCGAGTTTGTTGAATTTCTAATTCCGCTTGCCTGTCAGCTAATGAAGATTTTTTTAATTCGGCATGATCCGGGTTCGTGATGAATCCTCGGAGGAGCGGGAACACGATGCCTAACAGGGGTTGATTCGTGGTGTTGATGCCGAGATCCGCGACCTCCACATCTCCAATTCCGGCTCGAAATCCTGCAAATCCTTTGATTCCCCACGGGTGTCGCATTTCCACAAGCGTGTCATTGAATCCGACGCTAGTCGTTTTCCCATTCTTTACAAGCCGCTCTAGCTCCCAATCATTCACGAGATTTGGTTCGAACTTCCCGAGTGCTGCTAACAATTTTCCGCTGGCTACCATCTTTTGCGTTTGACGTCCACGCAGTAAGGGATGCCCCTTTTCCACACGGGTCAACACGGATGACAAGGTCAAGACGGGCTTGAAGTTGTTCTCTTGTGATATAGGCGTGACGTTCTGTGCCCACAGAGATGTCACGTGGCAGACCATTAGCATCCCTACGCCAACTAGAAATTTCATTTTCATCGTGTCCTCTCTCCTCGAAAAATGCTCATTCAAATTTCAAAAGTCAATTAGATTTTCTCACACCCTATTTTTTCGGTCTTCCGGCTTTTGGTAACAGCACATCTTTCAAGCTTGGCGTTCCGGATTCATAATCTGCTGGGAATAAATTGACACGCCGCCATATTTCATACCACAAGGGGACTCGATTGAGGATAACCCACCCCATCACCTCCGTGCCCTGTCGTACCTGATCTTGAGGAGGCCAATCTCGTCGTTCGGTCTCTGGGACAACCCACAGACGAAATTGACGATTGGTCGAAGCCGATTGATCCACCACCTGAATCCTTCCATCATAGGTGCCTGCCATAATTTCTGGCCATGCCGAGAGAGGAATAGCGGGCACCCCCTGAAAAAGCAAGCGAACGGGACGCCCGGGTTTGAGCAATGGAGCGTCAATTGCATTGGCCCACATCTCGATGGCTGGCGTAGCACTTAACGGCACAATGGTGAACAAGAGATCTCCGGGATGAACGATTTCACCAGGACCAATCCGTGTCAGACGGACCACTGTACCGTCGAGTGGTGCGACCACTCGACTCGCCACACGCCGCTGCAGAGCATTGGATCGGGTCAATTCTAAATCGGCCAAGTCCTTAGAAGCCTTTGCGGCTTCTCCTAGTGCTGAAGCTCGTTGGGATCTCGTATCTAAGAGACGCTGGACGAGTTCCGCATCGATGTGATCACGACTGTACACCAACGCCCGTCGTGCTTGTTGCGCTTCACGAAGAGATGCGTGGGCGGCTTTCACATCTGCCTTCGCAGCTGTGGCGGTTTGAACGGCTAGTTCCAATTCACGTCGCGAGAGTAATCCTTCCGCTTCTAGCACGCGTGATCGATCGAGGTTTAACACCGCAGTCTCCTCAGCCACGTTGGTGGCAGCCACGCGTTGTTCGGCACTTTGTACTTTATGATCGGCTTCTGCCACTCGTGCTTCGGCTGATGTCGTCGCGGCCTTCGTCAAGGTGGTCATTTCCTTGAGCCGTTCAGCTAAAATACTGGCACGCTCAAGTGCAGCCTGCCGCCGTTGCTCCAAGGCTTCACGAGATTCCTCGAGCCGTTGGACAAGATCTTGCGCCATGAACTGAGGATTGACATCGTCCAGTTCAAGCACTAAGTCACCTTTCTTCACTGTCACGCCTTCGTTCACATGCCACGTGCGAATATTGCCATTAATCTGGGCATGAATTTCTTGAGGCCGTTCTCTGGGTGAATAGGCTGAAAGGGCACCCTGAACCGTAATCGTTTGGGTCCACGGCACAAAGGCAACAATAACTCCAAACATGATGAACATCATCAAAGCCAACCGAGACCAAACCTGCAACTGTTGAGGCACTTTGACTAACGTGTGGGATTGGAGCCGCTGAGGCTTTACGCGAATTGTGTCCACAAGCGGGTCTGTACCCTCAACAGATTTCATCATTCTTGATGCCTCAGGTCACGTGTCAGTCTTCATGATTGATCGACAGAATTCTACTCTCTACGTAATGTTATCGTCTCACACTGCTTTTAGTCGTACCGACTTGAAGAATCGCGCGCTCTCAATAATGTCCGAATACTACGATCTTCTTGTTCTGAACATCCTTACTACCTTTAGTGGTTATCAAACACATAACATGCGCATTGGCATATTCGAGTCGAACCGTAGCGTTTTATCCGGCAGCGCCGGAAATCGTGTGAGTTCAGCGACATACCAGACCATAGACTTAAGTGTGCAGCTTCGTACGCTGGAAGATACCACAGAAGAACCACTATTTGAACGCGTGAACCGTGGATTGATCCTCACAGAGGTCGGGAAAACGACATACCGTTATACCGATGAGATTTTCCGTCTCGGTCACGATTTCATCAATACTTTCCAAGGACGAGAGTCCGACAACCCTATTCGCCTCGTGGTAGGCATCGCAGAAGTGGTTCCCAATAATGGTGGCTTATAAATTCTTGAAAGTCGCGTTTCAACAGTTCGAACACATTCGGATTGTCTGTTGAAAAGGTCGCTTAGAACAACCACTAGGAGAACTCACTCTCCATATTCTCGACATGATACTCACCGATATTGTCACAAGATTTTAAGACTAATCCGCCATTTTCAAGAAAGAACTCAGATCAAGGTCAAGTCACACTTATAATATGAAGGAATGTTCTCGATTACCAGTCTTGCGTTAGAGGTAGTTCAAATAATCAATTCATCTATCCTGCTTTCTCTCCGAACGTGGCGGGAACAATTGGAAGATTGGTCAGACCGATAGTGCAACAAGGCATGTCCTTGGTATAGACATAGGATATTCGATGGAGGCAACATGAGTACCGAAGACATGAGAGTGAAAAGCCGCCTGTCCAATCGACTCGCTCGCTTGGCGCGCGCCGTGTTGGAACCTGAACATAGGGTCGACCCTGCGACCGTTACGATCAAAAAAAACAACGGATCATTCGAAATTCCAGACTGCAAAAACTGTCGGGACCGCTGCTGCGTGCACCCGCGGCGAGACGAAGGCATCCTTCTCTCTCTCCGGGATATCGCCACTTTTGTGGATAGTGGCCTAGGCGACTTTATCGTCGGTCGATACACATTCAAGAAAAAGAACGGCACCGTTCAGCCTGAGATCGACCAGATGCCGCGCTTGAAGAAACGTAAAGGAAATTGTATTTTTTACGACGAGGACTCCGGGTTGTGCACTGAATACGGCCTGCGTCCGACAATATGCCGACGGTTCCCGTACGAAGTTGACTATCGAAATACCAAATCTGGTGCGGTACCCATCGCACGGTTTATTTCAGAAGTATCCTGTCCTACGATTTCAATTCGTTATAAGGAAAATTCTGTTCAACAGATGGTCGCCGACGCGATCGAGAACGAAAACATGTCTATCGAAGATGAGCAACTGCTTCCACAACATCACAAAGAACTCAGAAAGATGGGATTCGGTCCGTATTTGCCGGCCCCGAAAGATTGTCCAACATAGAGATTACTCGGAATGGGTGGCGAGTCAACTACCGTCCATTCCGAGTGCTCCGCTGAACATACCTCAAAAGACATTACCCGGAACTCTCAGTTTTTACGCTTCAAGCACCGGGATCGAAATTTCCATAAAACCGAATATGAGCGATTTTTCCATCCTTCCACCGCTCCACGACCACTTGATTGACCGAGACACGACCTTTGTCGCTCTGATCCCATTGCATGATGGCTTCGTAAAGCACCACGCCGGTTCCCCCTCCTTGATCATCGATGGCCGTCGCTAATATCTCGATACCATGATAGGCCGTCACCTTCGTGAGAAACTCACGTTCATTCTGTACCATCGTGGCCCGGCCAACAGTAGGGAGATTGGTGTTTTCTTGTGCCGTGGCATCTTCCGCGTAAAAATCTTCAATGCCTTCAACAAACCTTCCCTGTTTCATATACTCAATCACCTGTGCATGGAGGTCTTGTAAATTTTGTGACATATGTCTGTTCCTTCGTTGATGTGATAAAGATGAGTACACCAGATGGCGATACGTACGTTCTTATTTCTTCTTCAGCACCGGATACCCCAATGTATAAATCCATTTGTCATCCTTTTTGGCATTCTGCGGGGCTAATTCTAAGGCCGGGGTATGACATGGCACACAATCGACCTTGTAATCTTTGGATGTCGTGGTAACGCGATCATCCGCGTTGAAAAACGACCAACCCCAGCCATCCCCCCACAATGCCGAGCTTTTAAACCGTCCCTTGGCATCTCGCACCAGAACGAAAAAACCTTTGATAGTCGTAGCATGGCCCACGGCCGGACCTGTGGTCATGGACATGGTTTCCGCATGCAGGAGTTCTTTCACCAGGATGGCTCCGTCGGGAAACCGGCGATGTTTTTGATAGTACGCGATGGTTGTCGGCTGCGTGTAGACCACATGATATTCATGAATATTCGCGTTGCCCTCATCTACCTTGGCATGCGTCCAGGTACCGAGTGTTGGCCATCGTGTATAGTCTTCAGGAACACTAATGGCTCCGGTCTTCATATTCACATTCGAGGCAAATGGTGTTTCGCCTTTCGCCATCGCACCCCCAGCCCAATTCCCCAAACTAACAAGTATCCCCATGACTAGAATCAAAACTCGTTTCATCGATTTCTCCTTTATGTGCGTTGTCTCATATAAAAGGTGAGGCCTGCCTAAGCCTTCGCAGGCCTCTCATGTCACGTGGCTCACAGGGCCGACGGCGCCCTACCCTTAATCTCTTTCCAGTTTGCCTCGGACTGTTCAATATAGCCAGGAATATCCTTGAGCCATTTGCTTTGGATATCTTGATCTAAATTCAGATACAGTCTGCCATCGACGATCTTCCATGCTTCCGGGTCGGAGACAAATTTCTTTCCGACTGCTACACCATAAGCGCAATACCCTCCGTAAGCCGGCACATACTTCTCAGGGTTGCCTTCGAACATGTCTTTGTGCTCCTCACTGACAAAGGCATAGGTCACACCATCGAATTCGGCAACATGATACCCACTGCCTTTCATGGGCTTACCTTCGGTAAAGTAGCCAACCGGATCATATCCGCTAATGCCCGGAGTACTGTTTGTGAAATCCTGGGCGAAGACCGGCGTGGCGGCCACAGCAATAATAAGAACAAGAGCTGAACCAATTGATGTGAACATCATCCTCATGATGAATCTCCTTGTAGCAATGGTGAATAATATTACATATACAGATCTGTATACTTTCAATGTTAGTCTGACAAGGAATGGATTTGTTACAGCTCCATTAAATTCTTGTACCTCATGCTGCTATTCGAAAAATATCATTGTTTTTAAAGGGTATTTTTCATACCATCATGAAATAGCACAGACACAGTTAAAAAGTTTTCCTACTACACAACGCTGTATGAACTTATGAAGCGAAAATCCAAGGGTCTCTCAAAGAGAGAGCAACTCCTCAACACCGCGCTCGAGCTCTTTGCAAGGCAAGGGATTCATGCCACTGGCATTGATACGATCGCGGAACAATCCAGAGTCACAAAAAAGACGCTGTATGCGCATTTTCACTCGAAAGACGAACTCGTACTTGCCGTCCTGCGTCATTACGATGGACTGGCTCGGAATGAATTTATGCGTCACGTTGAACGTAGAGGAAAAACACCACAAGCGAGACTATTAGCCATCTTCGATGTGGCTCAACGATGGTTCCAGCAAAATAACTTTTATGGGTGCCTGTTCATCAATACGATTGGTGAGTATTCAGACGCAGACACACCCATTCGCCAGATTTGCAAGGAATATAAGAAGCTCGTGAAGGGCTACATCCGAGAGCTGTGCGAACAAGCCGGAGCTCTAGACCCTAATGAATTGGCAGAAGAATTAGCTCTCATCTTGGAAGGTGCGACAGTCACGGCTCAAGTTTCTCAGAATCCCAAGACTGCACACATCGCCAAACGTGCAGCTAAAGCCCTGATTGACAAGGCCATCCCACAAACTCGTTCAACTCGATCGGCACACTCACAGTAGACATTCCACAAACAATCATGAGATAACTGCATATCGATCATTTTTCATCAACAAGGAGAAGACTCATGGCAAAAGCACGTGCTCGACACATTTTGGTCTCGACGAACGAAGCTTGTGAAAACCTGAAAACGCAGATTGAAGGCGGGTCGGACTTTGGAGAACTGGCGAAAGAACATTCCTCGTGCCCGTCAGGGAAACAAGGTGGAGACCTTGGAGAATTTGGGCCAGGTCAAATGGTTCCCGAATTTGACAAGGTTGTATTTAATGAAGAAGTCGGGAAAGTTCATGGTCCCGTCAAAACGCAATTTGGCTATCATCTGCTAGAAATTACAAGCCGCACACCATAATCACTCGACAAAGCGAGAGGTCTTTCTCGGATTGTTGCCTGTATTGCGCATTCGAGAAAGGCTTCTGTCTATTCGAAGACACAGTCCCCTCCTCATTTGCTCATAGTCGCAACCAAATGCGGCACAACATCCTCATACGTTCCTCTTTTTTCACAACCAACAAGCAAATATATTAGGCAGGCATATAGAGACTACCCTGATTGAGCAGATCGACAAGAAGTTGAAGTTGTTCGTCTGACTGCTGATACTGACGCGGATTGATCGTCAAGTCGGTACATAATGCCTGGACCAATTCAGCCTGATGCGCAGCACATTCATAACGATGGGCATCCACAAATAACCACACCACAGGACCTCGATCCTGAAAGACCATTCGTGTCCCTTCATTTCGTCTCAGCATTCCGCCTTTGGCTATATGGGCACGCAGATCCACTAATCGATAGACTGCAGATGCACTGGCTTCTTCAGGGTATTTCTGCGTAGTGATAAACCGCCCAAACCATTCCGCTAACATATCTTTATCTTCGAGATACTGTTTCACTATCAGATGAACGTTCTGTAACGCATCTGGCGTCAAACATCCGGGATGTCTTGGGACAGCAAGGTTGGAGTCGGTATACCGGACTTCTTCACTGAGCGTATCACCAATATAGTCTGCAAACCCTCGAAGAATTTCACTGTGAGAAGGCGCACGAAACCCCACGGAGCACGTCATACAATTATCACCTACCGCAATCCCACTATGGCCAACGCGGGGGGGAATATAGAGTAGATCTCCAGGCTCGAGAATCCATCGTTGCTCTGGTTTCCAATCGGACAGAATCATGACGGGCGTATCCGAACGGCGAGGGGAATTCGCATCGAACCTGCCTCCAACTTCCCATTGCCGACGACCACTGGCTTGCACGAGGAAAACATCGTAGTTGTCATAATGTGGGCCGACGCCACCACCATCGACGGAGTAACTGATCATCAAATCATCAATGCGCCAGCTCGGAAGAAAATGAAATTGTGCTAGAAATTCCGCCGCTGCTGGCACCCAAAAATCCACAGCCTGGACCAGCAATGTCCAATGCATGTCGGGCAACGACTGGAACGTCTTTTCCGTAAATGGCCCGTGCGTTAATTCCCACCGGTCGCTGACACCATCCTGCACGACCAGGCGAGACTCGACACAGTCTTCGCATGCCAATCCAGCCAATTCATCAGCCGCAAGAGGCAGCTCAATATTCGGTAATGCCTGCCGCACAAGAAGCGGTTTCTTCTGCCAATAGTCAGCAAGAAATGTCTCCAACGATATATCACCTAATGGAACAGTCTTCATACGTATGACACATCAATCAAGACGCCAAAATTGTCAGCACTCAACACATTGCTCAAAACATGTCGAAGGAAGCCGTAGAGGAATTCAAACATCACGATTCTTTCCGCATGTCGATATGCGGAATACCCGCATCA
Organism: Nitrospirales bacterium; assembly: GCA_021604005.1. Classification (GTDB taxonomy): domain Bacteria; phylum Nitrospirota; class Nitrospiria; order Nitrospirales; family UBA8639; genus JAGQKC01. The sequence continues at coordinate 20,230 of BQIV01000021.1, forward strand.
CGATATATTTCGGAAACCGGTGTAAATCCATATTGCATGTAGAAATCCTTGAGGTACGTTTGAGCAGAAAGTTTGACCGAACAACCAGACCACAATTGCCGTACCTCGTCTAACGACCGGCGCAATAATTGATGGCCGAGCCCTTGCCCTCGCATGTCTTTTTGTACCACAAATCGCCCCACGCACACGTCAGAAAAATGTAATCCTGCTGGAAGGAGCCGTGCATAGGCGACGAGATTGCCACATGTATCATGTCCTTGCAGGTGCCTTGTCTCGACCTGTCGATCGTACGCATCTATTTCAGGGTAGGCACATTGCTGCTCAACAACAAAGACATTAACCCGCAGTTGCAGGATATCAAACAGTTGATCGGCCTTGAGCCCGGAAAACGTCTGAACCGTCCAGAGGGGAGTAAACATTCTGATAAATGGGGAAGTTCGATAACAGTAAGACAACCCCTGCCTTTTTAGAAAAACGTCATGAAATCACAAATAGAAAGCCATTTCGCCTGAAGGGCTAAGTCACAGGTCCTCCTCCCACACCTTATGTCATCAACATTCATGGATTTTCTAGTCAAGAATAACGAGGAACAATCCGAAGTAAAAGGCAGTTCTTCATTCACCTGGAGGAGCCAAGCCTATGGAAATCACGACTTCAACAAAACAGCACACGACAATCCACACTCTTTTCGGACGTCTCGACTACCGGGCCCGACAGATCTTTACCTCCACGATTCACGAGAACTGCACTTCAGAGACACACGACATCATTCTTGATCTAGAGGCAGTCACGTTTATCGATAGTTCTGGCCTTGGTCTCATCCACAAATGCATTACTGAATCACAGGCGCAACAGGTGAACGTCACGCTAGTAAACCCCAAGGACCAAATCTACAGCATCCTGGAACTCTGCAACATGGCTCAATTCGTCTCCTCATCCGATGAACCCCTGTCACAAGAACAATCTGCCTCAGCCACAGTCAGACACAATCCACATGTCTTAACACGAGACGCCCTGAGCATCATCGATTAATTGCAAACTCAGGTTTATTGCTTTCATGTCTCCGGTCTGATCATTCGTTCTACAACACCCTACCTTCTTATCCCCATTTTTCATACGCGAGAGAAGCCTGGTGGGCTTGATTCCGAGCAGTTCGATGGCTCCGTCTTGAGCATAGATTTTTCAATGTGTATGGTTCAGCACAGCTTCAAGATTGGACTGTTCACGTAAACGCATGTCTTCTTCGGTCAGAATTTCGTAGAGGTTGGCTCGAAGTTGTCTCTATGTTTCTAGCTCAGAGTCTTGAGTGATGTACCATCGGGTTGTGAGGACGTGAGGTCATCTTACCGAGCCATTATCACGATCAGCTCAACTACAGTTGTTCGTGCGAATGCTCTCAAATATTCCGTCGGTTCTGATTGCTGATTAGGGAAGAGGCTCTATCTTTTCCAAAGGCTCTAAATTCTTCGCTTTTTGCCAATCAGAGATAAGCTCTTTTTGATGGAGAGTTGCCCATTCAGTGACGAGGGCATACGCTCGAGCTGGCAACCGACCTAAAAATACCACTAACGTATTCACGTCAATGAGCGCTTCTTCGCCGAAATACTCAGCATGAAAGTGAGGAGGATTATGGTCGTCGAAGTACATCTTGATCACAATCCCGTAAAAGCGGCAGATTTCAGGCATTCACGCCTGTCTTTAGATTGGGAAACACATCTTCGGGTGATTTTTTCGTCAATCTCATGTAGAGCGAATCCGAGCACAAATCAATATCATCACTCCATGTAATTTCTCCATGAGGTCCAATTCGAACTTGGGTGAAAAAACCCTGATGATCCCAAGCCTTAAAGACACCCCTCCCCGCTAAGTCGGACAAGTCAACTTCTCCCGACGTTTCATCATCATAGCGAAGCCATAAACGGTAACCTGAAAGTGGCTTGACTTCCAATGGTTTTGCCATTTACATCCCTCCATTCCATTTATGATAACACTCAGGCCCCATGAGACCAGGAAGTATTATTTATCTTAGCCTTCAGAATATCTTTACACAACTATTCTTCATGTAAGAAAAGATATCTTGCTTGAGGATAATGCATTTTGACGATCTAGCTACAAAACCTTCAAGACCGTATTACAGCATTCGAATGGGGAAATGCTTCATTGAAAGACCTCCAGACAGCATAAGCCATATTTTCCGCCCCCAAAACCCACATCTCTTCGCAAATTCGCTCACAACACCTGTACATATCATGACACATCGCACAGATTAAACCTTTCAAATACAAACACCGATAAAAATATTCAACAATACCAATGTTCCAAAAAGAACAGATTGTTCTTGATGAAGGAACTCTTATAATCATTCATATTTAACATGTCTGAGGAGAATGAAGTACTATGAGTCAATTTGCCCCCAAACCTGTCCGTGAATTCTTAAAAGATGTCAAACGGGCTTCGATAAAAGACAAAAAGAGTTTGATTATGAGTATGAAAAAAGCTCAAGACATTGCTGAAGCCTTAGAAGATACCTTCGCCACTCATCAAATGTCTCAAAGCTCATAACGGAAAGTTCGTCACAAGGCATGCCACAACAGACCCGGAAGAACCACAGCATGGCCATCTCATAATTTTCGTTGACGCCCATCGTGAAGGCATGACTGAATCCGACTGCTCCGCTTCAGAACTATTTCAGGATTCCACCGGACCGCACGCATTCTTCCAATACCCCCACAAGCCTTACTCCTCATGGATTATCCAATGAGACCACTGTAAAATAGCCGCCTCTGCGAAAGAATTCGAAGACAACACAAGGCTTGCTCTCAACCATGAAACCAAATATGCCGCTCATTGTCATCGATACGCACGTGCATATGTACGACTGCTTTGAGCTGGCAACATTCCTAGCTTCCGCCTATAAAAACTGCCAAGTACACGCAGCACATCGGCAACATCACGGACCGGTCCTCGGCGTCCTGCTTTTGACCGAATCCTCCTGGGACCATTGGTTTCAACAATTCGTAACCTTTGCCGACCAGAACACGGACATCTCACATCCCGGTTCCAGTACTTGGCATTTTCGACGAACGAATGAAGACTTCACCCTCTTTGCCGAATCAACACAGGGTGAAAAACTCTTGATTATTGCGGGACGACAGCTTGTCACCAAAGAAAAATTCGAGGTCTTGGCCCTCATGACCAATCAGACATTTCAAGATGGCATGACGATTCAGGAATCAATTGAACAGGTGAAAAACAGCGGCGGCATGCCGGTTATTCCATGGGCATTTGGAAAATGGTGGGGAACAAGAGGAAAGATTCTGACAGAATTGATGACCTCAGCGGTTATGAGCCAAGTCCTGCTCGGAGACAATAGCGGTCGTCCCAAATTTCTTCCCTATCCGGAACACTTCACCTTGGCTCACACGCAAGGAATCCGGATCTTGCCTGGGAGTGATCCACTTCCCTTGCCATCGGAATATTGGCGTCCCTGTAGCGTCGGGCTCTCTTTCAAAACTGCGTTAGACGATGCGACACCCGGAATCCACCTTCAGCGCCTCATTCTGGATACAGGCACAGCGACGACCGCATATTTTCAACATGAGCGACTCTCCCGATTTATCAAAAATCAGATAGCCCTAAACATGCGGAAACATCGTCCGGCAACAGCCTATAGCGAAACCAAATAACTTCCACCCGAATTTACATCATGAACGCAGTGCAAAAACACACGTCGTACAGACGGAAGTATATTGGAACGGCTATAACGTAGCCTATTCTGTTTTAGGGCAAGAGCGATAGAGTGATGAGGCGAGCCCAAACATGGATAAGCCATAAATCAGCCACTTGGAAGGATCAAAGTTATACCATTGGAGCCCATTGCGATAGTCACTCGGATACATGTGGTGATAGTTGTGATAGCCTTCGCCAAAGGTCACGAGTGAAATCAACCAACTATCACGGCTTGAATCCGTATGCCCGTGAGGTTGATTGCCCCACAAATGACAAATGGAATTAATACAAAAGGTCGAATTCAACACAAAAAACACTCGTCCCACCCCGGCTAAGAGAAAACAGCCAAGCCCGCCAATCCATCCATTAGCCAGAAACCCGACAACAAACGGCAGAAGCAAACCTGAGACAAAAATCGGGACATAGTTCCGATGTTGCCACATGACGACCGGATCCTTCACTAATCGACCAGGAAATGGATAGTTACGATGAGGATCTCTCCAAAACAACCAGGCACAATGACTAAACCAAAATCCTCGTTTGGCATTGTACGGGTCCTGCTCTTGATCACAGTGAGTATGATGTCGAATATGATCACGCGCCCACTTCAAAGCGGAATTCTGCAAGGCGATTCCGCCACAGATCAACAACACGCCCTTGACCCAATTAGGGCACACAAAACTCCGATGTGTGATCAATCGATGATAGCCAACGGTAATTCCCAATCCACTCGCAATATACATCACGACAAACATCGACCAATCGACCCAGCTATAGTCGTAAAAATACGCAAAGGTTGGAACACCGATCATCGTCCCTACAGCGATAAGGCTAAAAAGAAACGTTGTCGGGAAATCAAACGAACGCGTACTGAGCGGAAGTAACGTTGTAGCGGTCATAGGCAGAGAGGTTAGGACAATATCGACGGAGAGGCTTTCTGACAGAAAGCCTCTCCGTATGCTCAACTCGGTATCGATAAAAGGTTAGAAGCGGTTGCCCCGGCCACCGCCACGGTTTCCACCGCCGCCACCAAATCCACCACCACCGGTTCGAGGAGCCATTGGCTTGGCCTCGTTCACGGTTAAGGTACGTCCACCCATTTCAGTGGAATTCAACGCGGAAATAGCTGCTTCGGCTTCTTCCGAGGTAGACATTTCAACAAAACCAAAGCCTCGCGACTGTCCGGTAAATTTGTCCGTAATCACTCGTGCTGACTGCACCGTGCCATGCTCGGCAAACAATGCTTCCATTTCAGCCTCTGTCGCGGAATACGGCAAACCACCCACATAAATTTTTGAACCCATGAGGTTCCTCCTTTAAAGTAAAGATACTTGATATTGCCTTGAGCTGGAGAAGGTAAACACATCGGGAAGGAGTAGGCCGCGGACGCGACAATTGAGGCGACTCTGGTCAGGCTTCCGAGTAAACTCCCGGGCAAAACAACATCGGTTATTGGACCTGATTCACTAACCCGTCATCATGAGGTCCCATCTGACACGGTACTTTTAGCCTAGCATAGCGTTTCAAAAAAAGATACAAAAACTTTCATGTAAAGAAAGACCTAAAATTATCACTTGACAAATCAACTCCGCCTAGAACCGAAATAAATATCGCTTTACTATTTACAACATTTTGCTGCAAACACATAGGTCTTGGAATCCAATAGCACACTCCTTTTACTGTTGCCTTTTAATGCTAATTACCCCCAAGCAAGAAGCCATACACCTGCCATCGAATTCTCCCTGCTTTGCATTTCTAAGCACAGGCATGATCGACGACACCACACGTCCACATGCTTCTCAATGAAGCGCATGCAACGGGGTATCACACAAGGCTTACCATGAGCGCTTTACTCTACCAACTAGTTGGTATAACATAATGCTATTATCCATTTCTGGAAAACAAGTATGTCTGACAGAAAAGAACAGATATTAGACGTCGCGGAGGAATTACTCCAAACTCGCAGCTTTAGTGCCTTCAGTTACCAGGATGTATCGGACCGGATCGGCATCAGCAAAGCAACTATTCATCACCACTTTCCTAGTAAAGACGATCTCAGCCTGGCATTGGTCACTCGACATCACATGTCACTCGTTTCGGCATTGGAAACAATTACCAAAGAACACTCCGATTCCTGGAAACAACTCGAGGCCTATATACAGCTGGTGTCACAGATTATGCAGTCTGGTCATAAAATTTGCCTTACAGGGTCACTCCAAGCCGAATTCGCGACTATCTCAAACAGTACGAAGCAGGAACTTGCCAACCTTTGCACATGTATCCACGCATGGCTCACCCGGCTACTGATAGAGGGGAGGAAACAACAAGTGATGACTTTTCCAGGGAATCCTGAAGACCAAGCGTCGCTGATTCAAGCGGCACTCCAAGGGGCCTTGCAACAAGCACGCGCCCATGGACCGAAACAGTTCACGACCGTTGTACGCCAGATAAAAGCCATACTAAAAACATCATAAGGCATTGACTTTTTATTTCGACTGATTATCTACCTACTAGTTGGTCATGCAATAATCAAATTTCAACACGGAGGAAATATCATGGACACAACAGCAACCACACCATATCTCACGCTCACCGCAGAAAATTTCCAACAAGACGTGACAGAGAGTACGAAACCAGTGCTTGTCGATTTCTGGGCACCCTGGTGTGGCCCCTGCCAGGCCATGAACCCGATCATTCAAGAACTGGCGAATGAATACACGGGAAAAGTCTCAGTAGGGAAGGTGAATGTCGATGAGCAACCAACCCTTGCCGCGCAATTTGGCATTCAATCTATTCCGGCACTCGTAGTTTTTCAGAAGGGACAGGTCGCCGAGACCGTTATCGGCGCTGTGCCGAAGAAGGTTCTCACTGACACACTCAATACCGTATTGACGACAGCAACGTAAGAGAAATTCCCATTGACGCTGGGCCAGGTGAGTCAGGCACATGAATACCTTGCGGTAAACGGATATTCGGCCAAAATCGTCATTGATCATTCAGTATAATCTGCCATGTGACAACAAAAGGACAATGACGCCAGTCAAAGAGATAAAAGGAACTGACACATGAACAGCACAGACCACCAGAAAGAAACAGCATCATGGGTTGAAGAATTTACGCGCCTGTACGAAACCGCCGTTCAAACCTTTGCGAATGGCACGAGAGGGGCCAACAAGCTCTTTTCTGATGCAGACATTCGTCAATTAGCATCCATCGGAGCGACGCCACAAGAAATCTATGATTTCGTCGAAGATTGTCATGACGTTGGAGAACCGGATTTCCCAACGGTATTGGGTATCACAACGGTTCGAAGAGAATATTTTCTCCGCGAGCAGAACGGAATCCCTTCCGGCAAACACATCTCCATGCAGGATCTTCCAGCTATGGGTGCGGCGTTAGAAGGATATCGTTGGCTTCCACGGATTATCGAAAAGGCCAAAGCCAAACTCCGCGGGGAAATGCCGCCAGAACTAATGTATGCCTGCGGCGGGGATCGCCCATTTCTGAGAAAACTTGGCATTGATCCGACTGACTTTCTTCGAACCGTCTGGAAAGCCGGAAATGACGAACGACAAATTCTGGACTACGTGAAACGGCAATCTGTAAATTGAATCATGCGTGAAGGCCCTACTTCGATGAAGCACGTAATACATGCCGAAGAACATGGCCTGCAATTTTCTTTGACAGATATTCTCTGCGATTTTATAATTTTGTCATATCTTTTACTTACGGCTCATTCGCTAATCACTGACAGGTCTATCTATCACAACCCACAAAGAACTCCGTCAGGCACCGGCACGCACGCGCATGACTCGGCATGAGCAGCTGCGAAGATGGTCTCATAAACCGACGAGGCGAATTATCATCAGTCGCACAGGACACCCAGGGAATGACTGCCGTCCCACTGCGTTGCAGATGAGCCGCCCCCAAGATGATCTCTATGCAACGGCAATGACTATTCGAACATGATGGAGACTCCATGAACAACCAATTTTTTAAAGGGCATGGGCTAGGCAATGACTATATTGCCCTTGATCCTTCGAGCCTCACCTTCAAACTCACACCCCGTATCATTCGAACGATTTGTGACCGAAATTGGGGAATCGGCAGTGATGGAATCTTAGCCCTGCATCCTACAAAAAAAGCCGACTTTGGATTGCGCATTTATAACCCTGACGGCTCTGAAGCGGAAAAGTCTGGAAATGGATTGCGAATTTTTGGGTGTTACCTCTATGCCACGCGAAAAACCCGAAAACGGAAATTTAGCGTACAGACCAAAGGTGGACTCGTACAGGTTCATCTGGGCGTGAATGGAAATGGGTATGTCGATGAAGCCACCGTTGAGATGGGACGGGCCTCATTTCAACCCATTGCGCTCCCCTGCTCGCTCCGCGTCCCCGAACTCATCCAACAACCCGTCAAAGCGGCGGGACAATCGCTACGATTTATGGGAGTCAGCGTCGGTAATCCCCACTGTATTGTCTTTAAAGAAAAAGGTGAAGCGTGGACACGTGAAGACTTGCTGGAAATTGGACCTGAACTCGAAACCCATACGATCTTTCCAAAACGCACGAACGTCCAACTGGCCGTCCCAATAGGACCAAAATCCATCTCAATCCTCATTTGGGAACGGGGTGCTGGGGAAACACAAGCCTCAGGATCATCGGCTTGTGCTGCCGCCAGTGCCGCCATCCGCCTAGGGCTTGTGAAAAGCCCCGTCACCGTCAAGGCTCCAGGCGGTAACCTCGAAGTGGCCATTGACCCTCAATATAACATCACCATGAAAGGGCCGGTGGCCGAAGTCGCGAGAGGAGAATTCAGTACCCCATTCATACACCATTTCCGGTAATCTCAAAAAAAAGAGCCCTCAGTCAATTGACTGAGGGCTCTTTCACACACATGACTTACCCTCAGACGTTTTAACCGTTTAATGAAGAACCTGCTGAGTTTTTCTCCAGCGCCATGCAACGAGCCCCACGAACCCAGACCCAAACATCAACACAGTGGATGGTTCGGGCACTGCGGACACGGTCACACGTGCAACGTGATAGCCTTCTTGCGTAAAATCCGCAGCTAGTCGGTCAATAGTAATATTCCCGCCAGGACCGGCAGTCGTTGCTCCTAAAATCAACGCTGTCCCTCCGGGATTGCCTATCGAGTTAATGAACCCTGGATGCAGTTGAACCACGCCACCTTCCACATCTCCCGTATTGGCTGCGAGTTGATTCAGAAATGCCGCCTCCATCTCGGTATTGACTTCCGTCCCGCCATCAAGCACCTGGCTCCCAAGCACAAGGAAATCGACTCCCACAAAGTTCCCACTTTCATCAAACAATTCATGCGCAAACGGATTCCCATTGGCAATGAATGCATCATTCGAAGGGATGACCATTGAGGCATAACTGAAATGTCCATTGCGTCCAGCCTGAATATCAAAGGCCTGACTCGTCACCCGTTCACCAGGATCAATCGGTCCCGGTATACCAGCCGGACCAATAACTGTTCCGTCGACACCGCCGTTACTTCCAGCCGAGCTATTGGCAAAATCAGTTGACAGCGATGCGGTGTTTCCATCCTCCACAAGCGATTCTAAACTTGAGGGCAAACCGGCAGCACCAATCGCGCGCCCACGGTCGTAGAGATCGAAACTCCCATCATGAAATCCTACCCAGGTTGGAGTCAGAAAAATCCCATTATTCGGTGATAGATTTTGAATACTCACTTGAACGGGAACCGCCAGCGCAAGCGAAGAGGTAAAGAGCAGAGTACCAAATATGCCGATTGCGGCATGCATGACTGCAGGCTTAGACGTCAGAGTAACCATCAGTTATTTCCCTCCTTGGATGAAACGAGACATTCGACACCATGACACACTCCTATCATTGCATACAGTCCAAGGACTCATTCAAACGTTACACAATCAACATATAGTCGTCCCCACCTTAATATTACGTACCATCATCATCAAGACTCACATCGACCTCTACTGAACGAGAAAAATCGCTAGAGCACTTTGTGAAATATTCTTCCCATGACAGATCGCAACACAAAAAATTCCGTACCCTCTAGATCTGCGCAAAAAATTCGAGTACCCTCAGGTGTTCGCATTAATGAGCATGACCTTCGAGTCACCATCCACAACTTCAATACAACCCCCCTCGGTTTTTTCACACTAACCTGGAGGTATCGTTATGGGGCTCTTTGATTTCGTCAAAGACATCGGAGAAAAAGTATTTGGTAGCAATGATGACCCGGCCGAAAAGATTAAAGAACACATCGAAGCACGCAATCCCGGCATCAAGGATCTCAACGTGGAATTCAAAGATGGGGAGGTGAATCTTTCGGGCGATGCGGCCAGTGCCGAGGCCATGGAAAAGGCCGTCTTGCTCGCGGGAAATGTACAGGGCGTCACAGATGTTGGAGCCGGTAATGTGAAGGCTCCATCCCAAACGGATAAAGTGGAATATTATGTCATTGAAAAAGGCGATACGCTCGGAGGCATTGCCCAAAAATTCTTAGGCAATGCGATGGAATATCCAAAAATTTTCGAAGCCAACAAAGAAGTCATCAAAAATCCCGATTTAATCTATCCCGGGCAAAAGATTCGCATTCCCATCGGATAATGCACGGCCCACCCTCGCCCGTATCTTGCTGGATAATTCGAAGTGCAGGAGAGACGCCAAGCATGGCGTCTCTCCACGAGAAATACAACTCCATGCCTTGCAAAAAGTTAGGCCAGATCATTATCGATATCAATCATATCCTCTTCGTTTCATTACAGTAAAAACTTTCTATCGCGATGTCCAAGGAAGGGAAAAAGAGATATAGAGAATTTAATCAATAGTTATGCCTGACCCTATTTATATTCCCTATTCAGTCACTTCCATGCCATAATTTCCTCCATCAACTCACGAAGAGAAATTGCCTGGACGCCCTTTCCCATCGTGAACGTATCGTCGCCGGCATATACCACAAACTGCTTGTCGGGCCTCACATCGTCACACGCGCTATAAAACCCTTTAGACAGTGATGGAGCTGAGCCGCGCTTAATCTCAATCGCCCATCGCTCCTTCCCAGGCCGGTCAAGGATCAGATCAATTTCTGCACCGCCGGTAGTACGGTAAAAGAAAGGTTGGGCACGGGAACCCGCCACAGCCATGATATTTTCAAGAACAAACCCTTCCCAACTCCCTCCAATAACAGGATGTCCCAATAATTCGTTCATAGAAGCGATGTGTAAAAGACTATGCGTGACCCCACTATCCTTGACAAAGACCTTGGGAGAACGCACCAGCCTTTTGCCCACGTTAAAGGTCCAGGATGGCAACCGGCGGACCAAGAGTAAGTCAACCATCAGATCTAGATACCGTCCAACCGTGACACCAGACACTTCCAGATTTCGGGCCATGTGTGCCGCATTGAGTACAGTGCCTTGATTGTGCGCCAACATCGTCCAAAAGCGCGAAAGTGTTTCTGCAGGAAGACGTGGGCCAAGTTGCGGAATATCACGTTCGAGATAGGTTCTGAGGAAATCATGACGCCAGGCAAAACTATTCGCTTGAGAATCGGCCAAAAAACTTTCGGGAAAACCGCCCCGTAACCACAGCTGATTCATTGTCTCTGCTTTGCTTCCAGAGCATTCCAAAAGGTCAATGGGAGCAAGCTCAATGTAGGCAATCCGACCGGCCAATGATTCACTCGTTTGCTTTAACAGATCACGAGAAGCCGACCCTAAAAATAAAAATTTTCCAGTCTTTCTCCCTTGCCGCCGTTCCCGGTCAATGATGCCACGCAGCGACGCAAACACATCAGGCAGCCGTTGAATTTCATCCAGAATAATCAATTTATCTCGATTTGCTGCATGAAACGCTTTGACATCTCGAACCTTTTCAAGATCTACGCGATCTTCAAGATCTAGGTATACAGCAGGAATGCTGTGAGAAATCGCATGCGCTAACGTCGTTTTCCCTACCTGCCGTGGACCAAGCAACGCCACGGAAGGAATACGCTTCAACGTTTCTCGAACTTTCACTTCAAGTCTACGAGTTATCATCCATGCAAAATTAACATAAAATGTAAGATTTGCATAGAAGACTTCAAACTATAAAATAGAGTCAAACTCGAATAAATACTTATTTTTCCTTATAACGCTCTACACCATCATACCGTTCAATCGAATATCCTCTGCTTGCAAGGGTTCTCCCTTATAGCGATTTGGTCTCTTCATTCGTTAGACTTTCCTTCCCTCCTCTTGTGTATTTCTTCCATCTTCAGTCAAGGAGTCATCATGAATATCTTGAAAACCATCATGAATGCCAGCGGTGGGCGCGCTGAGCAAGCAGGTATCGAGTGCCGGCATGATAGACACACAGACGGCACACGGCCTCAGTGGGTTCGCCACCGTTCTTGACTTTGCTCAAGATGGTTCTCTTGCCGATGACCTGCTCGGCCTTGTCGCCAGACGTTTTTTTTAACAATGCAGAAAGCGCTCTTGTTGAGCGCTTCAACCATAAAGGAGAAATAAGACTATGCCCTTCGGCGGCTTTGGTCGGCGACGGTTTCCGAGACAACGGCGCCCCCGCATGAGTTTGAAAATGCGGTTGATCCCGCTTGTCCTGTTTGCCTGTTACGGACTCTATTATTACGTCGCCAATCAAGAAACGGTTCCCATCACTGGCCGCTCGCAACTGGTTGATATCGACCGGCAACAGGAAGTGGCTCTCGGCCTCCAATCCTATCAACAAATTCTCAGCGAGTCCCAAGTGCTCGCTCAAGGAGAAGTCGTTGATCTCGTTCGACGTATTGGACAGCAATTGGCCACAGCGGCCGTCGACGTCGACCCTGGCTTTCAATGGGAATTTAACGTCATTCAGTCGGAACAAGCCAATGCCTTTGCCTTGCCTGGCGGAAAAACCGCCGTCTACACCGGACTCCTTCCGGTCGCAGAAAATGCCGACGGACTCGCCGTGGTCATGGGACATGAAATCGCGCATGCTATCGCCCGGCACGGCGCCGAACGCATGGCGCATCAAAAACTCATGCAAATTGGATCCATGGCGGCCAGCGTCGCGTTGGGTGACTTGGATTACAATACCCAACGTATGGTCTTAGGCGCACTTGGAGTAGGTGCGCAATATGGCATCATGCTCCCATTTTCACGCGATCACGAATCGGAAGCGGATTACATGGGCCTCCTCTTTGTCGCACGAGCCTGCTTCGACCCAACCGAAGCACCGAAGCTCTGGCAACGCATGGGGCAGATGAGCCAAGGGAAAAAACCAGCGGAGTTTATGTCCACACATCCAAGTAATGAAACGCGCATTCGCCAATTCCAGGAATGGATGCCGGAGGCTCTCGCAGTCTGGCAGCAACATTGCCAAACGTAATGTTCCGAAGAATCAACACCCCGGTGTCTTATTCTGAAATCTCAAGATTCAATTTGACTGAGAACTGACGGTGAGGATCCTGACGGCGGCGGGCTTCATGAAGTAGGGTTTCGAGATTGGGAGTCATGATGCCTTCAAAAGACCGTTTTCCATTTGTTTCAACGCGAACAGGCTGTGAGAGGTCAACAAGGTCATTATTCAAGAACAAAGTGTAACGCTTGACACGTTTGGTTTTCACCGCAATTCGATTTGGTGAAATGATTTCGGCTTCCAATTTGGCATAGACTTTCCCAGTGATAAACGAATCGCGACTGTCAACCAGATTCTCGGAAAAGGCCGCGATCTGATCTGTCGCATCAATCCGGACCCAACTGAAATTCGACAAATGCGTCGCATCACGCACCACAGATACGCGTTGAGGGAGTGCTCCCCGTGTCTGCCTATCGAACCATGACACCAGTGCCGGCAACTCTTCTCTTGGGAAAAAGTGTCCCCCGGCGTGCGGATGCGTAAAATTGTGCTCTCGATACACATGCTGAATACCGCGACTTCCCATCTCCTTCACCAACGTACGGCTGAGGCTGACCGGCATGACTTGATCATGAAGTCCGTGAATAATGTATACGGGTGTATTGTGTAAGTTATCGAGGAATGGAAATAGCACATCATCGATACCACTCGCCATTGGGGCAATGCCTGCAAACGTATCGGCATGATGCATCCCAATGATCCATGCCCCGACTCCCCCATTCGACATCCCCGTCAGAAAGATCCGATCACGCTTGACATGATAGTCCGTTTGAATTGTGTTAACAATTTTCAACACTAAGTCTTCCGCAAAACGGCTCCACCACGCTCCCATCGAAATCGTCGGACATACGAGGATATAGTGGTCATCTAACCGAGGCACCCATCGCTCTACATACGACTCACCCGTAAACCCCGCGCCATGCAAACACACAATCAGAGGATACGATTTGGCAGAGTCATACGAAGGGGGAACATAGAGACTGTATCGATACTGACGACCGCGTACCGTAATCGCTTGTGATGGCTGAAGGCCTACCGGATGCGTGGAAAATTTGGGGGATTGTTTAAGAGCTTCCGACACCGCCGAAACAGACACATCGGGATACTGCAGAATATCCGACAATACCGTTTGTGCAGACTCACGATCTGAAGCTGTGAGGTAATCTTGAACAAGAGACGTGAGGGAGCTGGACTTTTCAGAAATATGTTCCGAGGAGCGATCGGCGCTTTCCGAATACCCTACACCCAAGAAGCCAATCAGGAGCACAAACACAATTGTGAGAACACCCGGAGCCCATCGCATGCATTGCTCCTTTCCTCCAACCCTCAAATCTTTCGAGCACTTCCTTCACCCTACCAATCCCCTTCCTGCTCAGTCAAAATAGAGGTTGATTCCATGTACGCGCACACCGACTGCTTCACTGTAATGAGCCTAGAATTTAGAGTCTGACCTTACTAATGAGGGAGGGAGGGAAACGTAGTGCTACTCGTTACTTGGAAGTTTTATTTTTCACCATAGAAAGCACGGCGGAAATCGTTCCGGGAATAAATGCGGGAATAGCTTGCGGGTCCATTTTGATGAAATTCATAAATTCCTGTTTGTTGATCGGCATTCGATGCGTTAACCGGTGGAGGAGTTCTCTCACAAAGGATTGTCGTAAACTCGTAATGCGTTCATTCAATGCATGCCGTTCGATCTCATTGACTTCATACCGTTCGAAAATTTTCTTTCGATAGCGCATGTCATCATAAATTTTTTCGATCGCACGTTCATGTCCCCACATGGTCGCCGAATAGACGTTCATGCCTTCGCCATATCGACATTCACATTTCGTGGAAAAGGCAATCTTGTCCGATGCCTTGGCCATATCAAGCCAAAACAAATATTCTTCGCCTGTAATCGTAAACTCGATCGGGTATCGAATGTCGGGCATTTTGGTATATCGATAGACAATCGTCGATTGCCCCAAAATATTTCCCACGATAATTTGCGTAAACATATCCTCGGTAAACTTATACAGATGGGTCGAGCCTTCTATCAATGGATGCTTAGCCATATCCACACGCTTCATGCGATCAAAGGCCGACACCGTCTGATGCAACTGATAATGATCCGTAAAATAGAAGTCATAGCCTTTATCTAAAGCAAAAATCGCATTGGCGAGATGATCATCCGTCCATTCATCGTCGGAATCTAAAAAAGCGACATACTCCGTCTCAGGCCGTAACTCATCCAGAGCCCGGTTTCTGGCACGCCCTTGTTTCATGTTTTTTTCTTGTTTCAGAATACGAATTTTTTCAGGATGGGCCTGCATGATGTCCCCAATCTCCGATTCGGGAGTGACAGGCGACACATCATCCACAATGATGATCTCATAATCATCGATGCCCTTTTGCTCTATCGCAGACGTGATGCACTTCCTCAGCACGCCTTCCTTCTTTTGAAAGTAGGGAATCACCACAGCTGTGCGAATAGTCATCGTAAGTCCTTTCTCATCGAATGCCTCTTATGAGACCAGCCGCATCAATTTCCGGTTCCACAGCATGGAGATGTTCTACGATTATTCCTTCATTCAATGTGCAGCCCTGCTGAATTATGAGGTTGGAGAACGAACCATTTTACACAGACACCCGAAGACGTTTTCGGCTCACTCAGCAGAGAACTTGACCCATATTCGCCCCGCAACACTCGTCAAATGACACATGGCTCTATTCGAGCAAGGCTTCGATATTCGACAGGCAGGAAGCAGGTCATTTCAGACCTTCCGTGTTTGACAATGAATGCCATGGCCAATCCAGACAAAGTCCTCTCCAAGCCGATGAACGGTGAGGTCATCAATCGAAAACGCTTGGTTCAAATGCATTGGCGACAACCCGCCGATAAGCCCTTTGGCATTTTGACCACCCAACACCCGGGGTGCCATATAGAGTTGGACCTGGTTGACCAAGCCCGAATGCAGGACCGCGGCATTCAATTCGCTGCCGCCTTCTACCAACACACTCGTAATTCCCAACTTCCCAAGTGTGTGAAAACATGCGGTTAACGACACATGATTATTTGTCTGAGGAAATTCAAGCACGGTGGCATGGGATTTTTTCAGCAGATTTTTTTTGTCTCGTGGCGCCAGTGCAGTTGTGCAGAGAATCGTTGGTTGTTCACGTGTCCACCGTAAGACGTTTGACTTTGGAGGAATTCGCAATCGGCTGTCGAGAACGATTCGCGTGGGTTGCCGCACATCAGGCGTTCGTTTAGGGCCAAGGCTTTTTCGCACCGATAATTCCGGGTTATCTGTCATAACGGTACCGATCCCAACCATGATGGCATCGACTTGACTGCGCAACGCATGGACATGTCGCCGGGCCGTTTCTCCGGTAATCCATTGAGACTCACCCCCTGCCGTTGCAATTTTCCCATCAAGTGTCATTGCGGCCTTTAGGATGACGAAGGGACGTCCTGTGCAAACCCAATGACAATAGGCTCGATTAAGTTTCTGCGCTTCGTCCTCCATGCAGCCAACATCGACAGCTATTCCTCCTCGTCGAAGTTGTCGAATCCCCTTTCCTTTTACCTTGGGATTCGGATCTTTCATCGCCACAACGACGCGGCGAACGCCGGCATCGCGTAAGGCCGGCACACAAGGCGGTGTTCGTTTCGAGGTATGACAACAGGGTTCGAGTGTCGAGTAGATGGTGGCTCCACGTGCCTGAGGCCCAGCCTGCTTCAGCGCAAGAATTTCAGCATGCGGGCTCCCCGCTTGACGATGGTACCCTCGTCCCACCACACGACCGTTTTGAACCACCATGGCCCCAACCATGGGATTGGGACTCGTTCGCCCTTTTGCCTTTTCGGCCAGACGGAGGGCCTGCTTCATGTGCACCGTGTCTTGAGACACGTTGTTCACCTGCGAGTTGTAGACTTTCGCGTTCGAGCAAGAGGCGTTCGAGACCGACTGCGTGTCTTACTGGACGCCTTCGCTGTATTTTTCACTGGAACTTTGACCGCGCGCTTTGTTGGAGCCTTGACTGTGCCCTTTGCCGAGGCCTTCCCTTCCACGCTCGACTTTGCGTTTTTCGTTGTACGCGGTTTTTTCACTGAAGGCTGTGCCGCATTTTTCGCCTTCCCTTCAAGGGTTGCTACCGCAGCCTGCGCTGCAGCCAACCGGGCAATTGGCACTCGATACGGCGAACAACTCACGTAATGCAAGCCAAGTTGATGGCAAAATTCGACAGAACTCGGGTCGCCTCCATGCTCTCCACAAATGCCAAGCTTAATATTCGGACGAGTTTCACGACCGGTACGAATGGCCCACGTCATCATTTCGCCAACCCCTTCACGATCAATAACCGCAAAAGGGTCGAATTCCAAAATATTCTCGGCCTTCTTGTCGATAGACAACTTGCACATCCGGCATACCATGTTTTTCCAATCGACATTCGTGCGTTGGCAATAGGGGCATCGATCCTGCCGATCCATATAAAATCCGGTAAATTTTGCCGAATCGTCACGAGAAAATCCGTAGGTCGTTTGCGTTAAATCATTTGTGCCAAATGAGAAAAACTCGGCTTCCTGTGCAATGTGACCAGCCGTCACCGCAGCGCGAGGCAACTCAATCATCGTTCCCACTAAATAGGTCAACTTTACGCCACATCGTGCCATCGTATCGGCTGCCACTTCACGGATGAGTTCTTTTTGCGCTTTCATTTCTGAAGCCATGCCAACCAATGGAATCATAATTTCCGGGACAATCTTTTTGCCTTCTTCTGCCACTTCGCATGCCGCCTCAAAGATAGCGCGAATTTGCATACGCGTAATTTCCGGCATGGTAATGCCCAATCGACATCCGCGAAGTCCGAGCATAGGATTGAATTCATGAAGCTCCTCAACACGCGCTAACATTTGCTGTTTTTCTTGAATATCTAGCGGATTGCCATTGGTCGCCTCTAAACGAGCTAATTCCACCATCAAATGTTCGCGCTTGGGCAGGAACTCATGTAAGGGAGGGTCCAGCAAGCGAATGGTAACGGGATACCCTTTCATTTCGCGATACAATCCGATGAAGTCTTGTTTTTGCAATGGAAGCAACTGCGCTAAATATTTTTCACGGTCTTCCCTCGAAGAGGCGAGGATCATTTGCTGCATAATCTCCACGCGGTCTTCGGCAAAAAACATATGTTCCGTGCGGCAGAGCCCAATTCCTTCGGCTCCAAACCCTCTGGCAATTTGTGCTTGATCCGGCACATCGGCATTTGAGCGGACCCGCAACGTCCGGAAATGATCAGCCCATTTGAGTAGCGTAGAAAAATATTGATACTTCTCGGATTGCGAGGCAGCCATTTTCCCTTGGATGACCTGAATGACTTCTGAGTCCACCACGGGAATATCCCCCGCGTACACCTGGCCCGTAAATCCATTGAGTGAAATGGGATCTCCCTCGGTCAAGACCATCGTACCCATTCGAACCCTTTTATCTCCAAGCACTTCCACGCCATCACATCCTGCGACACAGACCTTCCCCATTTGTCGCGCAACGACTGCGGCATGAGAGGTCATGCCTCCCTTGGCAGTCAAAAAACCTTCCGCGGCATGCATCCCATGAATATCATCTGGACTGGTTTCTTGCCGCACAAGAATGGCTCGCTCACCTCGACTTTTCAGTTCCACCGCCAAATCGGCGGTCAAGACGATTTTTCCAGCCGCCGCACCTGGGCCGGCCGGTAACCCCTTACCCACTGATTGATATTTCTCTTCTTCTGATCGCTCAAAAATTGGATAAAGATATTGAGATAATTGCTCTGGAGCCACTCGTTGAATCGCTTCCCGTCGATCAATCAATCCCTTTCTCACCATATCAACCGCAATTCTGACCGCAGCAATCCCCGTACGTTTTCCTATACGGGTTTGCAGCATGTACAGTTTTCCCTCTTGAATTGTAAACTCTAGGTCCAACATGTCACGATAATGCTTTTCCAACGTCTTCTGTGTTTTCGTGAGGGCTTTGTAGGCTTGAGGCAATTTTTCACGTAACGCCGAAACCGGAAGTGGTGTGCGGATACCAGCCACCACATCCTCACCTTGGGCATTCAAGAGACATTCCCCAAAAAATACCGGTTCGCCGGTCGCAGGATTCCGAGTAAAGGCCACACCGGTTCCACTCGTGTCCCCCATATTCCCAAAAACCATCGCCACCACATTAATAGCCGTTCCCCATTCATCAGGGATGTCATACAGTCGTCGATACGTCACTGCACGATCGCCGAACCACGACTCAAACACAGCATTCACCGACATACGCAATTGTTCAAATGGGTCCTGAGGGAAATCGCGGCCTGTCTCGGCTCGCACCAATTGCGTGTAACGAGTCACAAGATCATGAAGAGCCTCTTCAGATAAATCCGTATCATGTACGGCATTGTGCACGCGTTTCACTTCCTCTAACACTTTTTCAAAATGCTCCCTGGACACATTCATGACCACATTGCCAAACATGGCGATAAAACGACGATACGCATCAATGGCAAATCGAGGATTCCTTGTTTTCTTCCCTAGTCCCTTGACAGTTTGATCATTCAAACCAAGATTGAGCACCGTATCCATCATCCCCGGCATAGACGCACGGGCTCCTGACCTCACCGAAACCAGGAGCGGGGTGTCCACGTCCCCCAAGCGAGCATTCATCGACTTTTCAACACGCTTTAATCCCAAGAGTGTCTGATCCCACATACCTGGGGGATAGCGCTTCTTTGAGTGAAAATACTCCACACACGCCTCGGTCGTAATGGTAAACCCAGGTGGCACGGAAATGTTGAGATTCGTCATTTCGGCCAGACCGGCTCCCTTCCCCCCCAGGAGCTCCTTCATCGAACCTTTTCCCTCTGCCTTCCCATCACCGTAAAAATATACGTACTTTTTGTGACGCATGATGTCGCTCCCCCTTAAAAGAATGC
Organism: Nitrospirales bacterium; assembly: GCA_021604005.1. Classification (GTDB taxonomy): domain Bacteria; phylum Nitrospirota; class Nitrospiria; order Nitrospirales; family UBA8639; genus JAGQKC01. The sequence continues at coordinate 40,320 of BQIV01000021.1, forward strand.
TCGCCTCGTTTTGTGCGTACGACATCGATGAATAAGCCCTCCTGTATTCGTGTCTCCCAACACGAACCCACGCTCACTCACCACTCGCTGGAGCATCCCATAACTCATAAATAAAGAATAGAGAAAGATTACATGAAACACAATCGACATTCACAATGCCGGTCCATTGAGACGTTGCAAGCGTCTCGCATAGCGTGCAATCAAGGAGTGCTTGGCCCACATGCCAGCGCCGATCACCACCATGACAAACAACACAAGACCAATCAGGCGAAAATCTTCGTTTCGCTGCTCCTCATAATGGAGGGTTCCATCCACACCCACCGTTAACGCGTGCCCTTCACGAATGGTATGCGTATTTCCAGATGGGTCTGCAAGATCCAGCCATTCCGTACACACTTTCATGGGCCGGTCAACTCCGACGACCTCCATCCATTTCACTTTCACACAATAGTGGCTGCTCACATCATAGATTTCTGGCTTCGACAAGGCGACCTCTAAATTCAGGCCACTCATCCACCAACCGAACACGATGAGTCCATTGCAGACAAGAATAAGGGCAACCGTGACTCCACGGGTAAACCATATCATTCGTCTGCCTTGATCGCCGGTCGACATGAAACGAACTCCAGGCTTGCATCATGAGAATGTCACATCACCCATTCCTGTTCACTATTCCTTGGCGTTCGTATGGCATGAATTCATCGATGTTTGAATTCGCGAAAAATCTGCCAATGTCAAAAACAGTTGATTCACACGCCCTAACAATGAGAGACGATTCGCACGAACAGCCTGATCGGGAGCATTCACCATGACACCATCAAAAAATCCATCAATGGGAGTCTTCAGTTGTAGCAACGTCGTCATCGCACCAGCATAATCGTGCGTAACCAAATGGGTATCCAGTGATACGCGAGCGGTCTCAAGGGCTTCGAACAAACTCCGTTCACTCTCATGCTCAAATAAAGCCTGATTGATGCGATCGTCTTGCCATTGTTCTTTCTGAAGAATCCGACTCACGCGTGTATATCCGCCAATTAACGCATCAAACTCTGGCCGCGCAGCTATGTGATGAAGGGCTTGCATACGGGCGACTAAATCCGTGCAATCACAGACAGTCGATGGCCTTGCAGCCAGCACGGCATCCATTCGATCATCGGCAATCCCGTAACGCGTTTTCATGAAAAACCTGAGTCGTTCAATCAAAAACTCCACAAGACTTGCCACCACAGAATCATTCGATGCCGATTTCGCGACATTTTGAGATTTGAGAATCTGCTCTGCCTCGGCAATGAGTTGACTCACATTCACTCTCAACCCTTTTTCCACGATGATTCGGACAAACCCATAGGCCAACCGACGCAAGGCCAGTGGATCCTCAGAACCAGACGGGATCATGCCGACGAAAAAAAACGCGGTACAGGTATCGAGTCGATCACCGAGTCCCAATACGATTCCCAAAGTCGTGCGTGGGAGCTCACCGTCCGGTGAACCAGGAAGGTACACTTCTCCCAACGCCTCACTGACCTCCGTACGCTCTCCATCTTGCTTGGCATATTCACGCCCCATAACCCCTTGAAGAGTCGGAAACTCTCCGACCATGCCCGTCGACAGATCGGCTTTCGCTAGGTAGGCTGCCCGTTCACACACATCTTTCAACTCATGCGCACCAATGGCTTCAGCAATTCGAGGAACGAAGGATTGCAACCGACACACCTTCTGATGCATCGAACCAAGTTTTTGGTGAAAGGTGATACCCTGCAAGTCTTCGACACGATCGGCTAATGACTTTTTTCGGTCTTCACGGAAAAAGTATTGAGCATCATTCAAACGGGCCGAGAGCACGCGCTCATGTCCCTGGCGGATCACGGCCATATTCGGCAGTTTCATATTCGTCACCGTAATAAACTTCGGCAACAGCACCCCATGTTTCCCAATCAGGGAGAAATATCCTTGATGCTCTTTCATGGCCGTGATCAACACCTCTTGAGGCAATGCGAGAAAATTGGGAGGGAAGCTTCCAAGAATGGCATGAGGCCATTCTGCCGTGTTCACGGCCTGCTCCAATAACTCCAGGTGATGCTCGGCATACACCGTCCCTTTTACCGACTTCGCTAGCCCACGGACTTCGTCTTGAATCACGGTTCGTCGTTCCTGGGGATCAACCATCACCCCGCTCCGTTTCATCGCGGCTTCATAGGATGCCGGATTCTTTATGATAATAGGGACACCATTTTTTGAACGCGGAACGCCAAGAAACCGATGACCAAAGGTCTTAGCCCCTGACGTGACGCCTCCAATAGCAAAGCGGAGCGTCCGCGTACCATACAACGCCAGAATCCATCGAAGTGGACGAGCGAAGCGGAATTGAGAATCGTTCCATTTCATAGACTTTTTGAAGGACAATTGCTGAATAACCTTGGGAAGATGCTCCGTCAACACCACAGACGTCGTTCGACCAGGTTCGTATTTCAGGGCACACACATACGCACCTTTTGCCGTTTCTCGAATTTGCAGAGCTTCCACCGACACACCCTGCGTACCGGCGAAGCCTTGAGCCGCTTTTGTGGGATTCCCTTGCTCATCATACGCAATAGACCGTGGAGGCCCCATGACCTCTTGCTGTAAGGCGGACTGCTTCGCCACAAGGCCATCGACACACACCACTAGCCGGCGAGGCGTTCCAACCGTGCGAATCGAGTCATAGTTCAATCGCTGCTCACGCAGTGTCGTTGCAAGCAGAGTCGAAAGTTGCTGTAACGCAGGACCAAGAAACGAAGCGGGAAGTTCTTCTGTGCCAAGTTCCAATAACAATGATGCAACTGGGGACTGCCGCCGAGCCGGTTTTCGGGTAGAGGATCGCGTTCGTGTTTTGGCTGAAGGTGATGGTGCACGCCCCCCGGTTTTACCCTGAGTTGTTGCGCTCCGGCGCATATTCAGACGTGATGATTTCATGACCGTGAGGCCGTACGCACTCGACGCGTGTTAGGAGATTGTTTCGTGGCCTTTTGGGCAACGTCTTGCTGGAGGAGTGGAAAACCCAGCCCTTCACGTTGCGCAGTATAGGCTTTCGCACAACGACGGGCTAACCCTCGTACCCGGGTAATATATTCCGTCCGTTCCGCGACACTAATAACCCCTCGCGCATCCAGCAGATTAAACAGATGCGACGTTTTCATACAGTAATCATACGCGGGAATAACTAAATCGTGCTCCAGCAACTGTTGACATTCCCGTTCATTCGCATCAAAGGTATGCCGAATCATCTCAACATTCGCCAGTTCAAAATTGTAGGTGGAATGCTGAACTTCCGCTTCACGATACAGTTGTCCATAGGTGACGCCCTCCGACCATTGAACATCAAAGACGTGATCCACCTCTTGCACATACATGGCGATTCGCTCTAACCCATAGGTGAGCTCGACGGTCACCGGATCGACTTCTAGGCCGCCCACTTCCTGGAAATAGGTGAATTGGGTGATTTCCATCCCATCCAGCCTCACCTCCCACCCTAATCCCCAAGCCCCCAGTGTCGGCGATTCCCAGTCATCCTGAATGAACTGGATATCATGGTATCGCGGATTAATGCCGAGGGACGCAATGCTTTTCAGATACAGGTCTTGGACATCCGACGGTGCGGGTTTTAACACGACTTGATATTGGTAAAAATGCTGAAGTCTATTGGGGTTATCGCCATAGCGCCCATCCGTCGGTCGGCGGCACGGTTCGATGTAAGCCGCTCGCCAGGGTTCAGGTCCAAGGGCACGAAGAAACGTCGAAGGGTTAAAGGTGCCGGCCCCTTTTTCCGTATCATAGGGTTGGGTGAGGATACAGTGCTGTGTAGACCAAAACTGATGAAGGGAGAGGATCAAATCCTGGAGGGTCACAACTTCTTTCAACCGTTCCTGCGAAGGACACGATTCTCATATAGATCACTGGTCGTTAAGGAGCATCAGAGTCATTCACGATGCTTCATCGGGTAACGGGCAAGGTAGCAACAAACCTTCTGGTAGTCAAGAAAAGTTCGCTGAGACTCGGGGTATGACGGCAAAGCCAAAATGGGATCACGACGACGATTCAGCTTGTGTTTGTACGCTGTGTTCATTTAATATACCGGCGTTTTGTCATTCTTTTTAGGAGGGGCCTTTGCTATGAAAAGTTCACTGTCTGTCTTGCTAGGAGCTATGGGGCTTGTCGTCCTGCTCGGTGGATGCCAACAGCCATACAAAACAGGAAATGGAGCAAGTGCCTCGGGCACTTCAGCAGCACACACTGAATCGACCAACAACGCCTCACCAGGATCTCCGGCAGGAAGTCTACAAGCCTGCCTGGACAACATTGGTGACGTCAGTCCTGGACAACGAATGCTGGCTGAAACAACCTGCCACCGTAATGCAAAAGTCCAAGAAGCCATGGACAACAATCCTGGAGACTACCTTCCACCTGCTCAACGATGAATGTCATGTCAAGAGGCTGGAGCCGTTTCGATACATGGTACCGGAACGGCTCTTTACAATCTCAGACTGAAACGTCCATCGCCTCGCATGTTCCCTGTCAGTCTTACAAGCTCTTACCGTCTCCTACATTGACTATTCCTTCTCTGCGCACAACAATAACCCCCTCCATCCCCCGATGTCCTTGAATGACACACCGGAATGGATAGAGACCAGCCGGAAATGTTGCGGTAAAACTCACCGATTGTCCACGAGCAAGATGAACGGCGTTTTTATTATCAAAAGGTTGGGTGAGAGGGTCCCATACGACACGAACTCTATCATCATTAAGCAATGAACCAGAAAAGGTATGGCGTTCCCGCCCATCGTTGCTGATCACGAATCGGACCTCTTGAAATGCCATGACCGTAATCGTCTCCGGACTAAATCGAAACTCATCCGCTCGAATGCGAATGGTAGGAATGGAACCGACAGAGAACGCCCACAGGCCAAGACAGGTTACACCTACGAAAACAACGAGTATGATCCCGATCAAGAGTTTCTGGCTCGCCATGTACGTTACCTTGACATCCTCTCACCTCTCACAGAAAATGCCGTGATGGAACAGTCTATAATTATTGACGGCATACAATGTTCGGTTCATTGCGGTGTCACGAGTATGGAACGACGACAACCGCAACCCATCGCGGTTGACCTTGAATTCACATGTGCCAATGCACAAGCCGCCATTTCCGACGATTTAATGGATACAGTTGACTATGGAAAAATCGTGGGACGCGTGGTCGACATCGCCAGCACATCCCGGTTTTGCTTACTTGAAGCCTTGGCTGAACGCATCAGCCAAACCCTGTTCCACGAATTTCCCATTACTCACCTAGATGCATGGGTACGTAAAACCTCCCCACCCTTAGATCATATAAACGGCTCTGTTGGTGTTCGACTGTCACAATCCCGTTCGCACCTCACTCCCCAATCCCCATCCAACCAGCACATGGAACTCAGCCCGTTCTTTCTCGAACACGCTACGAACCTAGCGCCGGGGAAAATCCTAGACATTGCCACGGGCTCCGGTCGTCATGCACGATATCTTACCTCACGGGGATTTTCTGTGGTTGGCATTGACCGGGATGAGGCCGCATTAGCCGATGCTCAGAAGTTCATGTCCGGTCTTCCCGGCACCAAGGATCTTCAGTTCACCACACAACTGATCGACCTGGAAGCCAATCCGGATAATCCACCGGACCTCGGCAAGGAAGAGTATGACGGCATTCTTGTCTTTTTTTATCTCTATCGTCCGTTATTTCCACGTATCATCCAGGCACTCAAACCAGGAGGCCGTTTGATGTATGAAACATTCTTAATTGATAATCATATTCGTCATGACCATCCTCGAAATAAAGAGTTTTGCCTTGAACATAATGAGTTATTGACTCTCACCAATGGTCTACGAATCTTGCATTATCAAGAGGGAGAACACCAAAGCCCACAAGGGAAAGACTCCGTCTTCACGGCACGGTTAATCGCACAAAAGGATTAGGGATTTGCCTTCAACAATGAATCGTATTGACCTCCACTTGCACAGCACCTATTCAGATGGCAGTTATTCTCCAACAGATGTCGTCGAGTTGGCTCATCAGGCTCAGGTCTCCACGCTCTGCCTGACTGATCACGATACCACCGACGGCATAGCCGAAGCGTCACAGGCCGCCTCTTCGTATGGCATTGAAGTCATTCCGGGAGTAGAAGTGAGTTCCCTGTATCGAGACAAAGAAACACATATTCTTGGATATTTCGTGAATCATGAAGACGCACAATTCCAACAACATTTAACATGGTTACGGAACAGCCGCCATGAACGCATACCCCGCATTATCGATAAACTACATCACGTGGGTGTTGACATTTCGTATGAAGACGTCAAAGCGGCGGCGGGGCATGGCTCTATCGGCCGGCCACATGTTGCACAAGTCCTCGTTCAGCAACGCTACGTGCCGACTATTGAACAAGCCTTTTCTCGTTTTCTGAAAGAAGGGTCGACGGCATACGTCGCTCGACAATTACCGGATGCCAAAGAGGCGATTCGATGGATTCGAGAGAGCGGAGGCGTAGCGTCACTCGCCCACCCAGGTTGGGTCAGGCAGTCACTCAGCGAGCTCGAAATTGCCTGCCGGGAGTTACAGACATGTGGATTGCAAGGTCTCGAGGTGTTTTATAGTTCGCACACGTCACGGCAAACATCTGAGTATCTTGGCCTCGCCCATCGCCTTAACCTGACAGCGACTGGAGGGAGCGACTTTCATGGATCAACTAGGCCAGATATCGTAATAGGAGTTGGGAGAGGAAATCTGAACATTCCCGAGAAGATTGTAGAACCTCTGAGGCAATGTGCGAAGGAAAACCGAAAGACTGTACAGTGAGCCATAAGCAGATGAGAAAACGTGAGCCCTCGCCCGACTTATCACACTATCTACGTTGACACTTCAGGTCTCTTCAATTTTCCGGCGCTTCGACAATATGATTTTCGAATCGCGCACACCCTTCGGCAAGCAGCCGGTTGGTTAACATTTCCCCTGGCCACTCAATCGGCAAATCCGCCGTGAACACCCACACATCGGGCGATGTCCAAATCGGCCCATGATCCTCCGGCAACTCAGGATCAAAGAGATCAGTCCATACCGGCATATAGACCCCGTTCCCGCATTGCGTATGTAAATGGACAATCGTCCGACTTCGCACAGGCACTTCCAGGTCATGCCACACCGCAGCGGTTTCATCGGCAAGCCGATGCAATCGAACCGCGTTTTGGGCATCAAACATCGCATACGCGGCATACGATGGAGCTTCCAACATATGGGGAGCTGAGGCGACTTCCGGACATTGTCCCACCAATCCCTTGATTAACCCCTGACAATCGTCTTCGTCTAAAGCTTTTGGCAACTCTGTATCAGAGACCCCGACGATTTCAAAGAACAAAAAGGCCGTGGACTCGACCGGTGGATGCAACCGCGCCGCAATGGGTAAACGGCGTTGAGAACTGGCCACCCCCGTAATATGTTCATGCATCTTCTGAAGGCTGAGAAAGTCAAGCGTCGTATCCGTTAATAACCGCGGCTCTACATTGACAACCGACCCAAGAGAAAGATGAAGATGTTTCCGTAGCAAATCTGCCGTGGCAATAGGGTCAAGCTTCAAACCCAATGGAGCCTGCAAATTTGCTTGAAGCGGCAATTCCAACGCCGCCAAGATAGCATAGGAAGATTTTTCCTCAGGCTGACCTTCAATCAACACGGCACAGGAGGCTTCGGCTAAGAGATCAAACAACCACTCGGCCATGCTTTCATCGAGTGCAGCAAGAACAGTCAACACGTCATGCTCACGCTCTTGTTCCAACAGCGCCTGCAGGACTTCAATCGCTAACTCCGAATCCCCATGATCATGCCGACGAGCATTGATCAGATGAATTAAGTCTCTTGTTAAGGGATCAGGACGATACCAACTCGACATACATTAACTCCACATCGACATCATAGGCGTTTTGAAGAACATCGGTTCATACAGGTGCCCCTAGGGCACGGTACGGGGCCGTTGTGAAACCTACTGATGCGTCAACTTTGTTCAAACTTAGAACGCCTTCTTCCATCTCGATTACAGGTGCCCTAGGCACCAATAATTTTGATGAGGACGCGTTTTTTTTCGTCGGCCATCGAACTCGGCATAAAAAATTTGCTCCCACGGCCCAAAGTCTAACGCCCCATTCGTAATCGCGACGACCACTTCCCGCCCCATCAGTTGTCGTTTGATATGGGCATCGCCATTGTCTTCCCCTGTGGCATGATGGCGATACGCTGCACCTTGGGGTGCGAGTTTTTCTAAAAACTCATCATAATCTTTAATGAGTCCGGGTTCATCATCATTGATGTACACACTCGCCGTGATATGCATAGCATTGACTAAGACCAATCCTTCCCTAATACCGCTCTTCGTCACAGCACTTTCGATACGGGGCGTGATATTAATATACGCGCGTCTCTCGTCTGTCTGAAACCATAATTCTTCACGGAAGGATTTCATTTCCATATCTCTCTTCACACAATGAACGCTAGAACCATTCTGCCTCAGGTTATCATGAGATGCAAGACGATTATCGACCCCACCGAATTCATGCAACGTATCCGCGGACAACTCTACCAGCGCATCACCAATATCACCACGACACTCACACTCAATGAAACCATTTGACCGTTCCTGCAACATCAATTCAAACCGTTCCGTACCCTGCGCACTCTCACTCCTCGTGCCACTGACGATGTGTGCTAGCACATAGAGTCCTTCGCTACCGATATCGGTAAAACTCCGCAGCAATGATTGAGAAGAGATGTCTCAATACCAACGAACGGCAATCACACCATGCGCGTGAAAATGGTACATGACTCAACCTTTCGTTTGACAAGGCACACAAGTGATGGTATGTAGAAACTAATCGGTAGTTAACCTTAGTCAGACCGCCATTCACCGCATAGATGAAGAAGGGTACTCACCAATACTGCGTGGCACCCAGGTTCAAACCGGAGCATCCCTACTATGACTGGACACGCGAATTCGGCAATCTTTGCTCACCCGCCTGGAGAATGGTCAACGGTTTTGGCACAAGACCCCGATCAGGATTTAGAATTTGACGAAGGCTTGGAAGATGATGAGTTACAGCAACACAAACCACCAACACGCAGACCTCTCCTCTGGATTCTCATTTTATTGATTGCCATAGGGTTTCTCTATTGGACCATGAAGCCAGACCTGGCGAAACTCCCCGGAATGCCTGCGACGTCCGACAGTCTGCCAGCATCTCCTCAGAAGCCTGAATTGACGCCGATACCCTCACAGCACGCGATACCCTCTACTCCAAAATTCGGAGAAGGCGATACCGTAATGGTACGTTCGGATCCATCAGGGGGGCATGCGCCACTCCCACTCTCCAGTGACTCAACTGGGAGACAATCCAACGCAACCGTCGCACAGGGGGACATCTTAACGATCATTGATGGTGAGACAGTGAATGGGGAATGGATGTATTACATCAGCACAGCATCAGGTGAACATGGATGGATTTTAGAGAAGCATCTTCAGAAAAAGCTGTAACCACCCCGTCACTATAACAGGCCACATAATCAGCAAATGCGCGACGGCCTCCCCGTTGCGACAACGTCCGTGAAACAATCTCCTGCCCGAAGACATCATCACCCCGTTGCCCATAGAGCCGCCCAAGCCTCCAGGAGCGGTACGATATCCGCTTCCACCTGTATGCGTGGCAAAGCTGCTTGGCGTGACAACCAACAGACTTTCTCAGCGTAATTTTTCATGACGAATAGTATTGTGGTACAGTAGGGTCGCTTTATACCGATTTCTGAACCACAGCAACGAATCACACTGATTCAGAGTTGGAATACATGTTGAGCCTGCATTGCATACAGCAAGATATTTCATCTCTTCCATACTTTCGTTCATAGGGAGAACCATGTCTCCCCAAGATGCCCAAACATACTGTAAGAATGTCTCAAAGAACAGCGGAAGTAATTTTTATTACTCCTTCTTGTTTTTGCCTCCAGACCGCCGGGATCTGATGTATACGATCTATGCATTGTGTCGCGAAGTTGACAATGCCGTCGACGACCCGCCACCAGGAATCGATCCACTCGACCAAGTGAGATGCTGGCGCAAAGAAGTAGCCGCAGCCTACGAAGGCACGCCGACGTTTCCGGTGACCATAAGCTTAGCCCATCACCTTCAAACGGTCGATATCCCTCAAATACATTTCCAAGAACTTATTTCAGGCGTTGAGATGGATCTGACCATCACACGATATCAGACATTTGAAGACCTCTATCCCTATTGCTACCGGGTCGCATCTGTTGTTGGACTGATCTGCTTGAACGTGTTCGGAACACGAGCACCAGAAGCAACTGAATATGCGACGAACCTTGGCCTTGCCTTCCAACTAACCAATATCCTTCGTGATGTTGGAAGTGATACCGAAAACAACCGCATCTATCTTCCACAGGAAGACTTCACTCGCTTTGGGTATTCCGAGCAAGATTTATTCGCTCGGCAACACACACCAGAGTTTATCGAGTTCATGAAGTTTCAATGTAGACGTGCGCGTGAATATTACTCGCACGCTCAGCGCATTTTACAGGCACTCCCACCTGCTGACCGTCGCGCCCTAATCGTCGCTGAAATTATGCGTGGCGTGTATAGTCGAATTCTCGATAAAATTGAAGCCAACAACTATCAGGTATTTGGACCACGAGTCAGCCTCCCCTCATCCAACCGACTACTCATTGCTGCGGGGATTTGGCTTCGCTCTTCCCTCTTTGGAACCACAACACAACAAGCGTGAAGCCTCACATCCTTGTTATGGGGGCTGGGCTTACCGGCCTCACCACAGCCTTTCGTCTGGCCTCACATGGCTGTCAGGTGTCGATTGTAGACCAAGGTCAAGACCAGCCGTCACTCGCCTCCACATCCCCTGACTCGCACAACATCCATTCAGAAACACGCCCGCCTCTTCACCCTAGCCCTTTGGTCATCCATGGATTTCAGCATGCGACATGGGCTCTCATGCGGGAGCTACAGACCGACGCCCTGTTGATGGCAAGCCCGCCTGTTCCTTTAGAGTTTCTATCCGGCAGAGCTCACCACCCTACGCCGTTCAACCCTGGATGGGCTCCCCCGCCCCTTCATACGCTCATCGGCCTCCTACGTTTTCAGGGCATCCCCTTTGCTGAACGCTGGACCTTGGTCAAACGGTTGGAACAGTATTGGGAAGGAGACCTTGAACTACCCCAAGACTTGGAGAGTCAAAGTGCAAACGCCTGGCTTAGCACATTGGGACAATCGAAACACACCATTAATACTATTTGGGATGCCTTATGCCAATTTTTTCTTGGCTCAGACACGCATCACACCTCAGCCCACTATTTCAAAGCGTTTCTCGCACACTATTTTTTATCCACGCGGCAAGACCATCGAACACTTATCCCTTCATTTAACGAGAACACCCTACTGTTCGCCCCACTTCGAAACGCTCTCATCTCCCACGATGTCAGCATGCATAACCACTCACCCATTTCATATTTTCACTATGACGCCGCAGGGCTTTCAGGAGTCATATTGAACGACGGAACACGACTGACTGCCGACTATTACATTTCAGCATTACCGCGACACACCCTCATCGCATGCCTTTCCGATCGCCTGTTGACAAAATATGCATATTTTTCCAACCTTACGAAATTACATGAACAATCTCTGCTTGTGATCCACATTGAGATTCCCACCCTCTGTCCCAAGCCCCGCTTGTGGCTGTTGGCGAACACCTTCAACTGGATGACCGTCCGACCAGTACGCCAGACACCTGAACACACGTCACACTCCACACTCCTGTCATGCGTAAAAACCAGTGAACTGTCTCTCGCGGAGATCACTGATCAGGACATTCTCGCAGAAGTATCGAACCTCTTACCTGCTTCAATCACACCACACCTCCACCAATCGGAATCAATTCGAATGGCTCGAACGATGCGGACCTACGTAACCTGCCACCCGGATACAGCCGTCTTTCGCCCAATTCAAAAAAGCCCATTGTCAAACCTATTTGTAGCAGGGCCTTGGACGGACACAGGCTCCCCAGCATCCCATGAGAGTAGCATCCTCAGTGCCACGCTTTGTACACAAGCGGTTCTCGATTCGATTGCGTGCCGCTGAATTGACAAGCCTTTCAACGAACTCTAAGATGAGCGGGCTATGACGCTTGATGAATTGCGAATATCGTTAATCGATTGTCAAAAATGCCGTTTAGCATCCGGTCGCACGCAAGTCGTCTTTGGTGTTGGGAACCCAAATGCCGACATCATGTTTGTTGGTGAAGGCCCAGGATATTATGAAGATAAACAAGGCGAGCCGTTTGTGGGAGCTGCAGGAAAACTTCTAACCGAATTACTTGAATCAGTCGGCCTCTCGCGTCAAGAAATTTATATTGCGAATGTTGTCAAATGTCGTCCCCCCAATAATCGCGATCCGCAACCAGACGAAATTGAAACATGCCAGCCGTTCTTATTACAGCAAATCAAACTCATTAACCCGCAGCTTGTTTGCAGTCTCGGAAACTTTGCGACACAGACTCTGCTCGGCCAAAAAGTCGGGATCACCAAAGTCCGTGGCCGCACATTTCAACGCCCAGACTTTACGCTTTTTCCATTACTCCATCCTGCCGCAGCTCTTCATCAAGGCAATCTTCGGACACCGCTCAAAGAAGATTTTCAAAAACTCAAACATGTTCTCGACAAGATGAAAAACACTCCAGCTCACTCCAACGCATCGGACGCCGCAAAACCAACAACCAGCGATTCGCAAGTCGAAGCGGACACACCACCTCAACAAATGGATTTATTTTAAACCTCTATTGGTCACGTTCCGTCATTCGCCGTAATACCTTCTCGAAGCGTTTGGATCGCACCCATGACCTGCTCCGTGACCTCTTCAATATGCGTTCGGTCAGGTTTTGATTCTTGAGGAAAAACGAGTGGACTACCGTAACGAACCACGGCCTTACATGGAATACACAGTGTCCGGACAATAGACGTCACCGATCGCTTCTTCGCCCAGACCACGGAAACGGGCACAATCGGGGCTCCAGTCTTCAAGGCGAGATACCCAATCCCGGGACGTCCTTCTTCCATTCGAAAGTTATCAAGACCGCCTTCTGGAAAAAGACCGACGACCTGATTGTCCCGGAGCCGCTGAAGCATGCTTCGAACCGCATTGATGTCTTGACGACCCCGACGCACAGGAATCGTGTCCATGGCTTCATAGGCCCACTGAAATCGCGATGCATAAATTTCCTGCGCCATCAAAAACGAAATATGCCGTCCGGCGGAAGCAAGCAAGACAAGTGGGTCTCCAAGTGACGAATGATCACACACAACCAACACAGGACCTTTTTCAGGAAGCGGTGATGGCTCTACGCCCGTCACGCGAAACATGACCCGGCAGACAAGACGATTCAGCCAAGAGAGCCATATGCGATTGATGTGAATGAGGGGTTGTGCCATGATGCGCGACGATTATGAACAATAGAGCGAATCCAAAAGATACCCCAAACAGGAACATATCATGAGCTTCGCGCAGTACAATATCTCAACGAGCGGAAATTCCGAGAATCGGTTATATAGCCACATTCCGATACAAACAAATTTTACCGAATGCGTCCGCAGGCTTCTCTATAGTTAATTCAATTAATTTCCGCTCGTTCTCTAGCTAGGAGAAGAAGTGGAAAAATCCAAAACTCGAAATCCGAAACACGCTCCAAATTCGAATGACCAAACACCTCAAACACCCTGTTCCCTCTTGCACGTGGGTTTCGATATTCGAAATGTGGTCATTGCGAGAGCCGTTTCCATGAACGTCTCTTGATGGAGTGGGAGTTTTCGCGGTGTTTGTCTGATGTAAGTCACAAGGAATGTTTTTCGATTCGCTCTCGTTGTTTCGAAATTCGTATTTTAAGTGTGTGGAATTTAATTGGAACGTCTATAAGAAGCGCCTTGAAACACTCTGAACCGGGGACAGACGTTCACCTACTCGTCGAGAATATGACGAAATTCGATGACGGTTGGAATATCAAGAATAGAGAGATAAATGCGAGAAGAAAACGTGAAGGACTCGCGATCCTACGAATCCGCAGAAACAGATCGCGACGTTTCGGTTTCATCAGATGCTCGTGTCTCATCACCGGACTCGCCAGACTCTGTATTCTCAGCATCGGCCTCCGGCATTTCCTCGAAGACTTCGTCTTCAGGATTGATATGCCACCTGATCAACATTTCATCCCACCAGACTTCATTGACGTCTTCGCCAGGATCGACGCCTAACAGTTTCACATCCTCTGCAGAGAGGGCTTCGTCAATGACAGCAGGCTTGAAGCGAGCCCGATCAATGACTTCTTTCGTTGCAAACCCACCGACGATCCACGAGGGAGCATCAGCCCGACGTGACTTGTAGGCCTGAAGACCAAGCTTTAAATACAAGAACACTTTGCGTTGGACATCATCGTTCAGTCCACTGGGCGGGAGCGAAAGCATCTTTTCAATTTTCTTCCTCCACTCACGTTGATTGTACCTCGAGGTTATTAATTGAAGAGCTTTTTCACCATCTGTGGCATCTAACGGCATATCGTCCTACCTTGTGGCTATGAAATGCCACGCATACATCTTTATTAATAGGGTACCATCCTGCAGGCTGCCTTAATTACCGGCAACCATCAATTCTCGAACTTTTACGGTCGGGCTGGCAATACGGCCTCGAAACTCTAGATCATTGCCGACAATTTCAATATCGGAAAATATGTGCTTAAGATTGCCGGCAATGGTAATTTCCTCAACTGGATAGGCGAGTTCGCCGTTTTCAATCCAATACCCGGCTGCACCACGCGAATAATCTCCCGTCAGCATATTCACCCCGAATCCAATTAATTCCGTGACATACAATCCCTGTTTCACCGAACCGATAATCTCAGCAGGAGAAGTCGTTCCTGGGTCTAAATATAAATTGGTTGGCCCCACGGAAGGATTATCTCCAACCCCTCGCGATGCATTGCCGGTCGATTTCATTCCAAGCTTTCGCGCCGAATAGGTATCTAACAAATAACTGGTTAACAGGCCTTGCTCCACAACTGACGTTTTTCTGGTCGCCAATCCTTCGCCATCAAATGGACGGGATCCCAATCCTTCAGGCAGTCGTCCATCGTCGTAGACATTCACAAAGCCTGGCGCCAGCCGCTTGCCAAGATACCCCAATAGAAATGAGGCACCTTTATACAACGAGTACCCTGAAACGGCGGTAGCCAAATGCCCAAGTAAACTTTGCGCGGTTTCTTGATCAAAGACAACTGGCACTTGCTGGGTAGAGACTTTTCTAGCGCCTAAGCGACGGAGGGTCCGGCGAGCCGCTTCTTTTCCGATGGCCTCCGGACTATCGAGTTGCTGATACTTTCGCTTTACGGAATACCACGCATCACGCTGCATGCCCCCATTGTGGCTGTCTCCGGCTATTGGCGACACTGAGAGCGAGTAGGTAGAGCTTTGATGACATCCCACAAACCCATGGTGATTCGCCAAGAGCACGGTCCCATGCGACACCGCGCAATCTGCACCTTCAGAGTTGGTAATTCGTGAGTCGGCCGACATGGCGGCTTCTTCCGTTCGGCGGGCTAAGTCTATTTCTTGATCTACGCTTAACGTCGTGGCATCGTAGACATTCAAGTCTGGAAAGTCCTGTGACAGCAGATTGGCATCAGGGAGGCCGGACATCTCATCTTCCGCCACAGCCTTGGCTAAGGCACAGGTATCGGTAACCAACCGGGACAACGAGTCTCGAGAAAAATCAGACGTCGACGCCGACGCCGACCGCTTGCCGAAAAATACACGCAATCCAAGGCTTTTTTCACGTGCCTTGGACAAACGATCAACCTCCGCAAGCCTGACCTGGACGGAGACGGAATCGCCTTCTGCTACAAGGACATCCGCTTCGGTTGCTCCTAGTGATTTGGCACGATCCAGCATTTCTGTTGCGAGCGAGGCAAATTGCTGATGTTCAGGGACCAATGAAGTGCTCATCTTAATTGTTCAGATGTGTCTGCTCTTGAGAAGAACCGGGCCTTGTTGTAGATGTTTACGTATCATATTATCCCTCAACACTGGTTCCTCCGACTGTAATTTCATCAATACGGAGAGTCGGTAGGCCAACGCCAACAGGCACCGACTGACCTTCCTTCCCACAGGTTCCAATGCCCGCATCGAGTTGAAGGTCATGCCCTACCATGGATACGTGTTTGAGAATGTCTGGCCCGCTCCCGATCAAAGTTGCTCCTTTGACTGGCTTGGTGACCTTTCCATCTTCAATGAGGTAGGCCTCGCTGGCTGAAAACACAAACTTTCCATTTGTAATATCAACCTGCCCCCCCCCAAACGACACGGCATACAGTCCCTTCTTGACCGACCGGACAATATCTTCCGGGTCTGATTCTCCCGCCAACATAAAGGTATTGGTCATGCGAGGAAGGACGATACTTCGAAAATCTTCCCGTCTGCCATTTCCGGTGAGTGGAATTCCAAGAAGTTTGGCATTTAATCGATCGGTAATATACCCGCGGAGAATGCCCTTTTCAATAAGCATGGTTTGGGAAGTGGGCGTTCCTTCATCATCCATATTGAGTGATCCCCGACGAAACGGCAGGGTTCCGTCATCGACGATTGTACACACCTCGGATGCCACTCGTTGTCCGATCAAATCACTAAAGGCTGACGTCTTGCGGCGATTAAAATCCGCTTCCAAGCCATGCCCGATGGCTTCATGCAATAAAATGCCTGGCCACCCGTTTCCCAGAACGACAGGCATCACGCCTGCTGGTGCATCAACCGCCTGTAAATTCAGAATAGCTTGCCGGGCCGCTTCACGTGCAAAGTGACGGACACGGTCCGCTTCATAGTAATACGAAAACGCCACGCGACCGCCTCCACCGAATGATCCCACTTGATGATTACTTCCCTCTTCGGCAATACACGTCACTTGAAGGCGGGACAACGGCTGGATGTCTCCCACAAGCTGCCCCTCAGAATTGGCGACCATCACCACCTTCTGTTCAGTGGTAAACGAAGCCATCACCTTGGCAATTCTGGAGTCATATTTCCGAGCGGTTGCATCAATGAGATTTAATAACTGCACACGTTCTTCGGTTGCGATGTCACTCACCGGCTGTTCCAGAGGGTACAGATTCTGGGGTGGATTTGAACGATGCGTCACAGCAATAGGCGTCTCACCTTGGGGAGAGTTGGCTATATACCTGGCCGTATCGGCTGCGATTTCTAAGTCTTTTTGAGAGAGGTCGTCCGAATAGGCAAACCCGGTCTTCTCTCCAGCCGTAGCTCGAACGCCAGCTCCCTGGCCAATATGCTTGACGGCCCGTTTGACAATCCCTTCCTCCATAGAGACCGACTCGGAAATATTCGACTCAAAATAGATATCTGCATAATCAACATCACGGGCTTTGACCCGGCTCAACGCCTTGAGCACATCGTGTTCCTCTAATGCAAAATGGTGCAGTCCTGGTGTTGTGACATCAGCCATGGTCTATCCTTGTTTCAATTTCATAGAGTGGCGATAAGCAGGGGGAGTATAGCCCATCCGCTTTTAATGGTGCAATTTTGCTATGAATATCTACGGCATGCCTAAGGAAACGAAGAAAAATGACGCAGCTATCCTTCAATCAATTCTTATTCGTTTGACAAACACCCCATTCCTCAGTAGACTTGAATTTGTCGAGTTCTTCTAAACTTTCCCAGTAGCATTCTCCTAATTCCTGACCCGCTTAGCTAATTCATGAGCAACTCACAAGTTGTGTCCCTTGGTCAAATCGCTGAAGCTGAATTGTTAGCGCAAGTAGATTCAGAGCTCCTGCCTCGCCATGTGGCGATTATTATGGATGGGAATGGCCGATGGGCCGCGCTCCGTGGACTCCCACGCATTGAAGGGCACCGCCAAGGCTTGACTGCGCTCCGTGATGTGCTTGACTTATGCCATGAAGTCGGCATTCCGCATGTCACCATTTATGCCTTTTCGCATGAAAACTGGAATCGCCCGGCAGCTGAAGTCTCCATGCTTATGAGGCTGCTTGATGACTATTTAAAACACGAGCGACAATTATTTATGGAACGCCGCGTGCGGTTTTTTCCAATTGGACGATTAGAGAAACTTCCTCATACGGTACGAACCTTAGTTCAGGAAGTTGCCGACGAAACACAACATTTTACGGATCGGGTACTCACGGTTGCGCTTAGTTATGGAGGCCGGGCGGAAATCATCGATGCCGTGAAACATCTTGTCAAAGATGTCCAAGTGGGAGCCGTAGGCGAGGAGCAAATCGACGAAGGCCTCTTTGAAGGATACCTTGCCACACACGGCCTGCCCGATCCGGACCTCTTGATTCGAACCAGCGGGGAAACACGCATCAGTAATTTCCTGCCTTGGCAAATCGCCTACACGGAACTGTATTTCACGAAAACGCTCTGGCCTGACTTTCGTCGTCAGGAAACCCTCGCCGCGCTTCTCGACTATCAAAGTCGCGAGCGACGCTTTGGACGCGTCTCACATACCGTGTCCCCTCAGAATGGGCTGTGAAGAACGACCCCAGAGATTCTAGCCTCTCCTCACAACCGGGGAGTCCGGAAGCCCATTCAACACCCCATCGCTTCACCTTACAACGGGTCTATCCAGCACTGATCTTCGCCCCGCTCTTTTATGTCTTCATACGATATTTTCCGCCGCTTGCCTTTTGGGGCCTGATTGTCCTTGTGGCCGGATTAGCCTTTTGGGAATTCACAAAAGTCACGCTTTCTCCCCCACCGACATCGCGAGTCTCAGCCATCTGCATTGGATCGATCGGCATCCTGTTAGCGGTGATACAATGGACGACGTCTCTTGACCCCATCATGGTCGCTACCGTCGTCGTTGTCGCACTCCTCATGGCCTTCATGCTGGCCCCTCAACAATTCCGGCAACGTCTCCCGCGACCGGCGGCCATCGTGTTCGGCATTGGATATATCGGACTCTGCCTCGGACACCTCCTGCTCATCCGTAAGCTTCCATCGGGGGACCTCCTGATATTTTTTGTGATCGTGGTGACATGGGCAGCCGACACCGGTGGGTATTATATTGGCGCTTCAATGGGCAAACGACCAATCGCACCCCGGTTAAGCCCAAAGAAAACCGTTGAAGGTTTTCTTGCCGGCATTATCTTTTCAGTCATTCTTGCGATCGTAAGCCACGTATGGTTTCTTCCGTCCCTTCCATTATTTGATTGCCTCATCATTGGCATTTTGCTTGCCTGTGTGGGATTATTAGGAGATCTTGCTGAGTCGGCCTTTAAGCGAAGTGCCGGAGTGAAAGACTCCGGCTCATTGATTCCTGGACATGGAGGTATCCTTGATCGAATCGACAGCCTACTGTTAACGGCTCCGGCATTCTATTACTATATCCTGCTTAGTCAGAACCCGGCCCATTATTATGTCTAGAAGGATTTCTTCATGAAGAACATTGTCATTCTTGGCTCAACCGGTTCAATCGGAGCCAGTACACTGGATATCGTATCGAGGTTTCCCGATCAATTTTCCATTGTGGGTCTAACGGCCGGTCACAACGACCAGAAACTCGAAGAGCAAATTCGAACCTTTCAACCACAGGTTGTTGCGCTTTCCTCTCACACAGCCGCCGACGCCTTACGCGCTCGACTTAATGGCCATCCCGTTGAAGTCTTGAGTGGAGAAGCAGGACTGTGTGCGGTTGCACAACAGACGGAATGCGATGTCGTGATTTCCGCCATCGTAGGGGGAGCCGGACTCACCCCCACCATCGCGGCCATTCGTGCAGGCCGGCAGGTTGCTCTCGCGAATAAAGAGCCCATGGTCATGGCGGGGCATCTCATGCAAGACGAAGCGCAGAAACAGGGGACTAGGATTTTCCCCATCGATAGCGAACATAGCGCCGTGTTCCAATCACTCGAAGGACACCGCCGGGAAGATGTTCGCCGTATTGTACTCACCGCTTCCGGAGGACCGTTTTGGGACTGGCCACTTGATAAAATAAAGAATGTCACCATAGAACAGGCCTTAAAACATCCAAACTGGGACATGGGGGCGAAAATTACCATCGATTCAGCCACATTAATGAATAAAGGCTTGGAAGTGATTGAAGCCCGCTGGCTATTCGATATCCCCCCCGCTCAAATAAATATTGTGATTCACCGAGAAAGTATTATTCATTCTTTGGTAGAATATCGTGATGGCTCTGTCATGGCTCAGCTTGGCCTACCTGATATGCGAACACCCATTTCTTACGCACTCAGCTATCCGAACCGGATCCCCCTAGATCCTCCACTTCTCGACCTAGGCACGATCGGCCAATTACACTTTGCCCCACCGGATTTCAAAAAATTTCCATGTGCACAATTAGCCTATGATGCACTGGCCGAAGGCGGAGGGCTTCCAGCAACCTTGAATGCCGCGAATGAAGTGGCCGTTCAAGCATTCTTGAACAAGACCATTTCGTTCTTAGATATCCCCAAAATCATTGAAGACACCATGCTGGCCTACACACCTCAAGCCTTACATTCAGTGGAGGATGCCTTAGAAGCCGATCGCTGGGCACGGGAAAAGGCCTCGATGCTCAAAAACGTGGCAGTCAAATAGGTTGATACAATGACGCTCTCTCCTTTCATGTTCATGGCACTATCCCCTGACGCTATTTTTGTCTTTGCCCAAAAAATATGGTGGTTTCTCATTGTTCTGGGCGTATTAGTCGCGTTCCATGAATATGGACATTTTTTAGCTGCACGCTGGGTTGGCGTCAAAGTCTTAAAATTTTCTATCGGGTTTGGACCAAAAATTTTCAGCCGGACCGTCGGCGGTACCGAATACCTGATTTCGGCCGTTCCCCTCGGTGGATATGTGAAGATGTTCGGCGAAGACGACACTGAGGTCGTCATCCCTGAAGAACGAGGACGATCCTTCACCCATCAATCGTTGCCCAATAAAACACTCATCGTCGCGGCAGGTCCTGGATTCAATTTCCTGTTGACCTATCTGATTTTCTCTGGACTTCTGGCTAGTGGTTCTCCGCTCTTTGTACCCACATTCCAAGACCTGACACCGCAAATCCAAGCGATTATTCCCGACTCCCCTGCCGAACAGGTCGGCTTACATGTCGGGGATCGCATCCTTCGCGCCGATGACACAGAAATTACCACCTACGGGGAATTAGCCGAGTCCATTGAACAGAGTCACGGACGATCGATGACCATCGATGTGCTCCGAAATGATGCTGTGAAAACCTTTGTCATCACGCCATCATCGAAACCCAACCCGAATCAACCCGATGAACTCGTCTATGGATTGGGCATTGAAGCGATCCCCCCCCTGGTCGGCGATGTTGTGCCCAACACCCCGGCGATGGAAGCCGGCCTACTTGCAGGTGATCGAATCCTTGCAATCAACGACCAGTCGATTCACACCTGGAGACAAATGACCGACATTGTGCGGAGTCACCCGGACCAGCCCATTGTGATGATCGTGTTACGTGGTGAGCACACACATGCGCTTAATGTCACGCCTGCCGCTGAAAATTTCACGACTGAAGACGGCGAAACGCAAGTGATCGGGAAAATAGGCATTCGAGTGCAGGGACGATCGATGTTCACGACCGATTCGGCCCTGACAGCACCATTGGACGGGCTTATCGCCACCTGGAAATGGTCGGAACTGACTGTTGTGGGGGTCTACAAACTCTTGACCGGAGAAATTTCAACGAAAAACATCGGCGGACCCGTTATGATCGCCAGTGTCTCGGGCGAACATGCCGAACAAGGTCTTTCGAGTTTAATTTTTCTCATTGCCATTTTGAGTATTAATTTAGGCATTCTCAATTTACTCCCCATTCCTATTTTAGACGGCGGCCATTTGTTCTTCTTTGCCTGCGAAGCCATCCTTGGTCGTCCACTTGGAGAACGGTCTCGTGAGATTGCCCAACAAGTTGGCATGGTCTTACTGCTTTGCATTATGGTCTATGCCACGTGGAACGACGTATCACGTCTTCTGCAGTAGAAATGCTAGTCCATGGTTGTCTGTCCTCTTGACTACACTCTCCCCACTCGTTTAAGACCAGGGCTTCACGTTTTCACGTTCTGATACCTATGCGTACCACACACATGTTCATCCCCACCTTGCGGGAAGACCCCGGTGAGGCAGAAGTGATCAGCCATCGGCTCATGCTCCGGTCCGGCATGATTCGAAAGGTTGCCGCAGGAATTTACTCATACCTTCCTCTCGGCCTACGTGTTATCCGGAAAGTCGAACAAATCATTCGGGAAGAGATGAACCGCATCGGGGCTCAAGAAGTTCTTCTCCCCGTTCTCTCTCCGGCAGAACTCTGGCAAGAAACTGAACGGTGGGATTTTTACGGAAAGGAACTGATCCGTTGCCAGGATCGTCATGATCGCGACTTCTGCTTGGGACCGACCCACGAAGAAGTGGTCACCGACCTCTTCCGACGCGAAGTCCGGTCCTATCGGCAATTGCCGGTCACGCTCTATCAGATTCAAACGAAATTCCGTGATGAAATTCGCCCTCGATTCGGACTAATGCGCGGGCGTGAGTTCATTATGAAAGACGCCTACAGTTTCGACCAAAACGAAGGAGAGGCTCAAAAGAACTATCAAGCGATGTATGAGGCCTATCATCGTATTTTCACGCGCACGGGGCTTCAGTTTCGCGCTGTAGAAGCCGACACGGGCCTTATTGGCGGAACCTCATCTCATGAATTTATGGTGCTCGCCAACACAGGTGAAGAACTCATCGTGTTTGATCCGGAAAGTTCTTACGCGGCCAATGTCGAACGGGCAGAAGTCGTTCCCGTTGAGCGTTCCCAATCCATTACATCTCCACAACCGCTCAAAAAAGTCAGCACGCCACAGGCCAAGACCGTCACGGAAGTCTGCCAACTACTCAACACGACACCAGACCGCCTTGTGAAAACATTACTTTACACGACACCGGACAATTCACCGATTGCCGTCTTAATTCGTGGAGACCATCAAGCCAATGAAATAAAAATTCAACGTCATCTTGGTATTCACGACCTAACACTCGCCGACTCTGAATGTGTGCGTACCCTCACGAATGCTCCCACAGGATTTGCCGGACCCATCGGACTTCACGGCCTGACCATTCTGGCTGATCATGCGGTCGGCACGCTCAGTAACTTTATCGTTGGAGCCAATGAAGCAGACATGCATTACATCAATGCCAATGCTGGGCGCGACTTTACCATCGACGTCACCGGCGACTTTCGACAGGCTCAAGCAGGCGATTCCTCACCCCAGAGCCAAGCAAAGCTTGAGACGGCACGAGGCATCGAAGTCGGACACGTATTCATGCTCGGCACCAAATATAGTGAAAAAATGGGAGCGACGTATTTAGACTCGCAAGGAGCCGAGCACAACGCCGTCATGGGCTGCTATGGCATTGGCGTCGGCAGAACCGTCGCAGCGGCCATTGAGCAAAATCACGATGACCGTGGCATCATGTGGCCGATTCCCATCGCGCCATTTCACGTCCATTTACTTCCAGTGACCAACTCAGAACGTGTTCACGAAGTTACCCAAGCCCTCTATGCCGAATTACAGCAGGCGAATATCGAGGTGCTACTCGACGATAGAGAGGAACGCGCTGGAGTGAAATTTAATGATGCGGATCTGATCGGCTCACCATTTCAGGTTGTGATTGGCGATAAAGGACTCGCACAAGGCACGATCGACCTGAAAGAACGAATACGTGGTGAAAAAATGCCAATAGCTCCGTCCAAACTCACTGCGTATGTACGAGAAAAACTGGCAAGAGACGTGAATTGGCCGTAATAGGAAACATGTGCGTCATTTCTCGGTGGCCTTACCGAACACCGACACGCAACCTACCGTGCTAACTCACTGTTTTTATAGATTATTCATACATTGACGACATCATCCTTCGTTGACAATATATCGTGATGAGTGATACCGTATTATTTTGTCTAGTACAGTAATCGTGTGACCATTTTTCTCCTCAAGGCATTCCTATGCTCAACCAAATGAATGTACGGGGGTTACTCTTTGACCCCTATAATAACGCATATATCGTCATACTGAGAGACGAACACAATTCCGATATGCTTCCTATATGGGTAGGAAAATCTGAAGCCAGCGCCATTAGCTTTGCCTTAGAACGCATAGCCCCGCCGCGCCCCATGACTCACGATTTAATGAAAACGATACTCGATAGCATGGATGCGAAGATTATCAGCATCGTCCTGACGGACTTGAAAGAAAATACGTACTTTGCGAAAATTCACTTGTTGTATGGAGACTCTGAATTTTCCATTGATTCACGACCAAGCGATGCCATTGCCGTTGCACTGAGAACCGATGCGCCGATTTTTGCCACGGCCGAGGTCTTACATAAACAAAGTTCAGAGGAGCTTGAGCGATGGCTAGAAAACCTTAAACCCGAAGACTTCGGTAAATTTGAAGGTTAGTCGTCAACAGTAAACCCCATACATCTTTTACAGGTTGAATACCGTACATGTCAGATCATCCAGACCTTAATCTGCTTATTGCCCTCAAAGTCCATGGGGTTCTCATCGACCCCAACACTGAGACGCAAATTGTTGTCCTCAGGGATGAAAAAAATTCTGAGGTCTTGCCGATTTGGGTCGGCACAGCAGAAGGCACATCCATTCGGCTGGCCTTAGAGGAAGTTGTGCCGCCTCGACCGATGAGCCATGACTTGATCTATAGCTTTGGTGAACATTTAGGTTTTTCGATTTCAAGCGTCATCATTACCGAAGTAAAAAGCAATACGTATTATGCCTCCATCCAACTTTCCAAAAATGGTTTTGAGAAAACGGTTGACTCACGGCCCAGTGATGCGATTGCGCTTGCCCTTCGCACCAAGAGCCCGATTTACGTCACACAAGAAGTCTTGGAAAAACGAGGTGGCGAAAATTTAGATGCCTGGCTCGCCAAGCTGGACCCCAAAAGCTTTGGCCAGTCGGAAACAGAAGCCTCATAACGACTCAGTAGACTCGTCTTAGATAAGGAGAAATGCATGCGATCGTTTCAAGCTAAACCCCTGGAAATTGAGAGAAAATGGCATCTTATCGACGCCGAAGGCAAAACCCTTGGCCGTCTCGCCTCGCGTATTGCGATGTTGTTACGGGGGAAGCATAAGCCTACATTTACACCGAATGTTGACACGGGAGATCATGTCGTTGTGATCAACACCAGTCAGATTCATCTCACGCGAAATAAGTTTACAGTCAAAACCTACTACCATCACACCGGTTATCCAGGTGGGATTAAATCCGTCACGGCGGAGCAACTGCATGAGAAAAAACCAACAGAGCTCCTGAATCTCGCCATACGCGGCATGCTGCCCAAGTCTCCACTCGGTAAGCAAATGGCCAAAAAATTACGATTATACCCTGGAGCTGAGCATCCCCATGAGGCTCAAAACCCTCAAGCCATAACCTTATAAATTACCTTGAACGTCATTTCCCCTTACTTGTTTTTTAAAGAGGATTCACAGAATGGTTGAAACAACACAGTACGCAACAGGGAAAAAAAAGTATGCAGTTGCCCGGGCATGGATTGAGCCAGGAAATGGCACAATCCAAGTCAACAACAAGCCAGCAGACCAATACTTCACTCGATTAGGACATCGCAATCAGATTGTCTCTCCATTCGACATTACTGGAACCACGGGACAATACAATGTACGTGCGACCCTTGCCGGTGGAGGCATGTCTGGTCAAGCTGGAGCCTTACGGCACGCTATTGCCAAAGCCCTTTCGATTCAGAGCCCATCGCTTCGCGAATCTCTCAAGAAAAAAGGCCTCTTAACCCGCGACTCGCGAGTTAAGGAACGGAAAAAATACGGACAAAAAGGCGCGCGGGCTAAGTTCCAATATTCCAAACGCTGAGACCTTCTATGGTTTTTGAGTACAAAAAGGGAAGGCCTCACTGCCTTCCCTTTTTTCTTGCCTAAAACCGGCTTGCAGCAGCGATGGCACTTGTTGTTCGTAACCATGAACTTGTCGATCTAACACTCACCGCTCATTAATGGCTTAAGACACAATGGACTCACACACGCAACGCGCTGCGATCATCGGAGCAAGTGGTTATACCGGGGGAGAACTCTTTCGACTGCTGGCGAGTCATCCTGAAATTTCCATAACCGTGGTCGCCTCTTCTGAAAAAACAGCAGGGCAACCTCTCCACGCCATTTTTCCGCACCTTCACTCGCTGACCGATCTTTCGTTAGTCCCACTCGATCCAGAGGCCATTGCCCAACAGGCCGATATTATTTTCATGGCTCTCCCGCATACCCACTCGTTACAACCAGCAGCCAAATTTCTTGAACTCAATAAGCTGGTCATTGATTTGAGTGCCGACTATCGTCTGAAAGATCCCGCTGTGTATGAACACTATTACGATGTCCCCCATCCATTCCCAACTCTTTTACAAAAGAGTGTCTATGGATTACCTGAACTACATCGATCGTCTATTCAACAGGCTCGCCTCATTGCCGTGCCCGGTTGTTACCCCACGGCGGCTATCTTGCAACTTGCCCCGTTATTAGCACACGGACTGATTGACCCAAGTACGATCATTATTGACGCAAAATCAGGAATATCAGGAGCGGGCCGTGGAGCAAATCTCGCCTATCATTTTCCCGAATCCCATGAATCGATCCATGCATATAAGATTGGAACCCACCGGCATATCTCGGAGATTGAACAGGAATTGACGAACATTTCTCATCATGCCACCGGCGATACGTCGACTTCGGCTCCTTCCCGCCTTTCAGTGTTGTTTACCCCTCACCTTGTCCCCATGAATCGAGGGATTCTCAGCACGGCATACGCTACACTTCACACGCATGAGGCAGTACACGATTGGACATCGCTATACAAAGATTTTTATAAGAATGAATCCTCTATTCGAGTTTTCCAACATCCTCATGACGTGACTCCAAGTCATGTTCGAGGCTCGAACTTTTGCGACCTTGGCGTAACCCATGACCCAAGAACCGGACGAATGATCACCGTTGCAGCCCTAGATAATCTCGTCAAAGGCGCAGCAGGACAAGCCATTCAAGCGATGAATCTAGCGTTAGGGTTCCCTGAAGATCTTGGACTTGCAACTCCCGGCCTCTTTCCATAATTACCGTATACACCCAACGATTCTCACTCATTTAACCACGACAAACGACGAACAGATGACACGCACGAACGGAGGGGTTACTGCCCCCAAAGGATTCAAAGCCTCAGGCATTCACGCAGGCATTAAAGCCGCCCCGATACTTGATCTCGCACTCCTCGTATCGGATGTAGAAGGTCCGATAGCCGGCGTATTCACCAACAATCGCATTCCAGCAGCACCGGTTATTCTCGATCGCCTCCACCTCAAGAAACCATACGGTCAGGCCATGATCATTAATAGTGGGAATGCCAATGCTTGCACTGGCGCGCAGGGATTACTCGATGCTGAAGAGATGGCGATACTCGTTGCCAAACGCTTGGATATTCCCCCTACAAGTGTCTTTGTCGGCTCAACCGGTGTCATTGGGCCAAGACTTTCCATGCCGGCTATTCGAAATGGTATCCCTTTACTAATGCAACGATTGCGAAAGTCCGGACATCGAGACGCCGCACGGGCCATCATGACCACCGACACAACAATGAAGGAAATAGCGGTTCACACACGAATTGGCAAACACCTTGTCAGCATTGGCGGTATGGCAAAAGGCTCAGGGATGATCCATCCGGATATGGCGACCATGTTAGCCTATATCACAACCGATGCCGCCATTCATCCCACCGTCCTGCAAGCCTTGCTCAGAGAAGCGGTCGATTCATCGTTTAACACCATTTCGGTTGATGGCGAAACCAGTACCAATGACACGGTACTCTGCTTGGCCAATGGAATGGCAGGAAACCCCATGCTTCAAGCACAGACCGGAAACGCCAAAATATTTCAACTGGCACTTAATCACGTGTGCCAGACGCTAGCCATGAAAATTTGTCAAGACGGGGAAGGTGCGACGAAAATCGTTGAAATCCTAGTACGTGGAGCCAAGAAGGATCACGACGCAAAGCAGATTGCCAAGACACTCGCTACATCCCCGCTTGTGAAGACGGCATTATTTGGAGAAGATCCCAATTGGGGACGATTCATGGTTGCCATTGGCCGGTCCGGCCCGGCCATACAACCAAAACATATTGAGATTGCATTCGAGAACGTCACAATGGTCAAAAACGGACAAGAAGTGACACCATCAAAAGAACGACAGGTACAACGGGTGATGAAGAAAAAGTCCTATACGATTTCGATCAAGGTCGGAAAGGGAAAAGGCTCAAGCAAAGTTTGGACGACAGATTTCTCATACGACTACGTAAAAATCAACGCCTCCTATCGATCTTAGTTGGCCACATGTAATCGAGATATCAAAATGTCGTGAGATCTCAAGAAAGATTGCCCATCAGGCACACGCAACACTCCCAACTACCGTGGCCAAGCCACCTGTTAATCAAAATGGCAATTGGAAAAGAGACTTCAAGAAAGAATACCTACCAAATACACACAGCACTTCCAACTACAGTTTTTGAACTTTTCATTAAGATGTATAGCCGTGCCATGCCTTTCCGTCTGTACGAAGTGTGTCCTCGCGCTGTGTAAGTGGTGGGGATTCGGCTGGAAGCTATGTGGTTCCGCGATAGCCGTTTGGCATGCGAATGCGTCAGAGGACATGTGGCTCCAGCCCACGGCTCACTCCACGGTTCATTACCTATTGTCTTTATCGTCTAAGTTTTGACTCCCTGCCGGGTTTCGTCTCGGCGGCCGAGGCCCTTGTGT
The DNA here is from genome assembly GCA_021604005.1 of Nitrospirales bacterium. Taxonomy (GTDB): domain Bacteria; phylum Nitrospirota; class Nitrospiria; order Nitrospirales; family UBA8639; genus JAGQKC01. The sequence continues at coordinate 69,318 of BQIV01000021.1, forward strand.
TTCGGCAAAAGGACCCAAAACCATTGACGCCCAGGCCAGGCTTATCGGATGAGCTGAACCCCGGTTAGTGGGGCGGGCTAACTCGCTGCGCTCAAACAAGCCCGCCCAGCATGAGAGGCGTTCACTCAACAGGCTGGCCTGAAGACGTCAGGTCATAGGTACTGAAAAAAAGTTAAAAAACTATATCGTGGCCAAGCCACCTACAATCAAGACGGCAATTGAAAAAGAGACTTCAAGGAAGGTTGCCCATCAGGCACCAATCCGAAAGCGAGTTCATTTGCCGACAACAATGACGTTAGCGGATTTTGGAGAACGTTATTTCTGTATATTGTGACGAGAAATAAGATCATGGAGTGTTGGACGGCTCACCCCAAGTATAACGGCTGCCTTGGTGATATTCCCGCTCGTTTTGGTCAACGTCTGTTCCACTAAACTCTTTTCAACCGCATCTCGGGCTTCTTTGAGTGTTGTCCGTTCGGCAAATTCTTTTGGCTCTTCTAAATCGAGATCCGACGGGATCAGGCGGGTATGATCCGTGAGGGTCACGGCTCGTCGAATTCTATTCTCTAATTCTCGTACGTTTCCTGGCCAGGCATACCGTTCAATCGCCTCGACCGCTTCCCGGCTAAACCCAACGATTTTCCTCTTGGCTTCATCCGCATATCGTTGCAATAACGATTTCGCAATCACCATGATGTCCGCACCACGCTCACGAAGGGGAGGTGCCGTAATCGTCACCGTATTCAACCGCCAATACAAGTCTTCCCGAAACCGTCCATCCTTCATGGCTTCCTGAAGGTCCAAATTCGTCGCCGCAACGACTCGCGCATCTACTGGAATCTCAACACGGCCACCAACCCGTTCAATACACCGCTCCTGCAGCACACGGAGCAGTTTCACTTGCAAGGCTGTCGACAACTCTCCAATTTCATCAAGAAATAACGTCCCTCCCTGTGCCAACTCGACCCGGCCTCGTCGTTGAAGATGTGCTCCCGTAAACGATCCCTTCTCATGCCCAAACAATTCACTTTCCAATAACGTTTCTGGAATGGCCCCACAGTTGATAGCCACGAACGAACCCTCTCGCCGCTCACTTTGATGATGGATCGCACGCGCAATCAATTCCTTTCCCGTACCGCTTTCGCCGACGATTAAGACTGACACATCCGAAGTCGCCACCCGCCGAATTGTATCGAACACTTTTTCCATGCTCGGACTGGTTCCGATAATTTCGTGAAAACTCCGGCTATTTTCACGATCCAGAAGCAGACGATTCTCAACTTCCAATTGTGCGAGATAGCTGCCACGCTGAAGAATGACTTTTAACACGTCCAGGTCGACTGGCTTTTCTATAAAATCATATGCACCAAGCTGGATAGCTTTGAGTGCATTGGCCCGATCATGGTTACCGGTAATAACGATCACTTTCATAGAAGGATTGAGTGAGAGAAACTCTTCTAGCGCCAAAAATCCTTCCGATACTCCATCAGGATCAGGGGGTAAGCCAAGATCCAACGTGACCAAGTCAATCTGCTCCTTTTTCATCAGCTCCATAGCGTCATGTCGTCCCCCCGCCTCAAACACGTGGTAGGCATGCTTGCCCCCCCACTTCATTTGCTCACGAAGCTCGAGGTTGTCATCAACGACCAGGAGAGACGGGAGAGTCTGTCGTGCTCCTTGCCTGTGATCCTTCAGAGCCTCTTCCATAACATCCTTTCAGCACACATTACGTACCGTTACCTCATTGAGACATTCAGACTTGCAACCGGGTGGCATACCTGCGGCAGGAGAATGAACACACTCGTGCCACACCCTTCCTGACTATCAATTCTCATACTGCCTCCATGGTCTTGAACAATTTGCCTGCATTGATATAACCCAATACCCAAACCCTTTTTCTTCGTTGTTCGAAACGGCTGAAAGAGTATCCTGAGTTGGGAATCGGGAATCCCCCGGCCATTATCTTTGACAACAACGCATACATGCTGTCCTTCTTGCTTCGTTTCAACCTCTATTATCCCGTCATCGTTATTGAGTGCTTGCTGTGCATTCATTACGATATTTAACAGGACATGTCTAAACGCATCAGGAATGAGTGAGACATCGGGAAGGTCAGCACCAGGGATGACGTGGAGATTGCTGGACACGCCTTCCAACGATTCCACAACTTCCGAAACAAGTTCATTCACATTCCTGACTTCAAACGAAGCCGCAATTTCTTGCTTCGGGGCTTTGACTTGGATCGAAATCTTTCCAATCAACGCCATCATCTGTTGAACCGTCTTCCCAATGGTCCGCATCGCGGAAGCCTGAAATTCCTGGTCATGTCCATACATTTCGGCATTTTGAGAGACTAACGAAAGCCCTGACGCCAGATTTTTTAAATCGTGTAAATAAAAGGCCGAAAATTTGTGAACCGCTTCCCACTCGGCAGACGCGCGCTGCTCATCCATTAACTTCGCTTGCGTGAGCAACATGGCCACATGATGGCCCATCGCTCGAAGGAGATCGAGATCGTCTCGCGCGTATGGACGGCCATGCAACTCTTCACTGAGGGTGGCAAAACCGATGAGATGCTCAGAAGCCGACTGTAACGGCACACAGACTACGGCTCTCGTATCCTCCATAAAGTGTGTCATCTGATCGTTGGATTCCGTTGCATGCTCAGACAGTACCGTTGGGACTCCGTGGCGCCCTAATTGCGCAATCACAGGATGCGTGAGAGGAATCGAGGCATTCGAGGGTCCTGTCGTAACGGACCGTACCTGATGAAATCGATTGTCCGTTTGAAATTTTATCCAAATCGTCACTTTGGGGGCCCCAAAGGTCTGGCTCAAAATATTCAAAAATTCGTCTAAAATTTCATCAACAGACTGACAAGAACTGAATGATTCTGTTAATTCAAGCCATTTACTCCGATAGTCATATTTAGAGCGATAGAAATGCTTCGCAACAAACGATTGCAATTCCGCTTGCACTTGCCGAGAGAACATTCCAATGACCAACACGACGCCGGCGACAAAGAACACGAGCATACCCAATGCGGAACTCATGGTCCAATCGGTTTGACGCACCACGGCAACTAAGAGCCCTACTCCAACGAGATATACGCCAACAATGAGAAACGTAAATGAGGTATACAAAACATGAGGCGACACAAACAGCTTTTGACTCAAGTCTTCTTGTCCCCAACGACTCAACCCATACACAATGAGCCCAACCGATAACAATACGGCCATAGCGGCCATCCACATATACTCTTGTTGCCAGACCGCAAATAACAACATTTGACTGGCCTGGACAATTGCAATAGCTGCCATACCGCCAACACCAATAATGACAAACTTTATTTGATATCGAAGCGGATCGCGTGACACACGAAGAATATGCTCCAATTCAGATAAGCCGAGAATCAGACTCACTAAGATGAACCCCCAAATCACTCGCCCCCAGGGCCGTTGAAACACAACGAGTTCATGTTCGGGTCCCGTAGCAAGCACCAGGTGTGGGAACCCGGCGACACACAGGCCAAACCCAATCGCCACGGCAAGCAACATGCGAAACCGACACACATGTGCCTGTTGAAACGGAAGCGAGAGATGTGTGGTAAATGACAAAGCAACCAAATAGACGGTCACTGGCCACAAAATTTCCCCAAGAAGCGAGAGTTGCCTCCAAAAGACGAACTGACGTTCAAATAGGATGGAAAACCCATTTGTCAACTGAATCCAAACCGTGACCAATGCCATCAACAACAAGGCAAGATACACACGTCCCCTATTCTGCCGGAAAAAGAGAAGGGCGGCCAAATATAGCGCCGCCCCACCACTCAGGAAACACGGGATCGTCCAGGCCACGATTCTCCCTCTTAGACTGTGTGAATTGACTGGTCAGGCATAAATTTCAAGAGAACAGGCCAAAGATCCTGAATAAAGTTTATGCCATGCTGGTATGCCGCGTCAGCACTTGTCGTCACAGGTACGGAAACTCGGACCAATGAACCGTCCGTTCGGTTTTTGGTGATGGCATCCCAGATCATATAGCCTTTCGCCCAATATTCACTTGCAATGACACGGCCACGATCATGATACCAATACAAGATCACCTGTCGCTCCAACCCCTTTTCAATCAGCACACGGTTAATCACCTGTCCCTGCCCATCACCCACTGGAACCGTGACATACTCGGACTCCACAAATTGCCAACCGGCTCCAGGCAAACAGTTTTTCGGTGAATGATACGTACTACCCGTTCGTTGACTTTCATAATAGCCGACATACAACCACACAGGGCCGTTCTGTGATCCTGCATGAGGAACGGAAGAAACGTTGTGTTGGCTCTCAGTACTTATATTAGCCGTTCCGGCTTCTTCAGCCGGCCAATAGACGCGCATCATATAATCCGATAACTTCAAGACTTTCAAAATCTTGTCTTCCAAGCCCAACTCCTTGCCTTTCCAGTAATTGGCGACAGTCAAGGGAAACGACTCAAAAGCTTTTTTAGGTTGTATCGTATCACCATAGGACAGTGATTCAATCACCCCCCACGTACTGGCTAACATCAAGACTGCAACAACAAAGGGCCACGGTTTCATTCCGGTTTCACTCCCATACGGTCTTCTTAATCCATCCTCTTGTCACTTCGCCTGTGTCCCATCCACGACAAGAAGCTGCCACAGATTAAAAGCATAACAAATGCTGCAATAAACACAATCCATCCTTCGAAAGTATGATAAAACCCTTCTGCGGCTTCGACGCCCCAATAGTGAGCAAGAATCCCAGTTCCACTCACTCGAACGGCATTGGCAATGATCGCAATGGGAATCGAGAGAAAGACAAGCGCCCATCTTTTCCAAATAACGGTCTGAGAAAAATAGCCATACACTGTTCCTAACGCCAGCAGCGATAACAATGATCGAAGACCGCTGCACGCTTCCGCCACTTCTAGCGTTGTCCCGGCCAAAGCAATGAGGTTGCCTTCTCGCAGGACGGGGATGCCGAGAGAAAATAGACAGAACGTTGCCGTTTTGGCAGCAAACAGTTGCAGAGGAAACGCAATCGTGTTGACCACAATCGCAGGCAACGGCACCATAAAGATCAAGAAGGCCAAAGGCAAACTGACGATCCACATTATCTTCCAACCAAATACAAGCAAGACCAGTCCACTTAAGACGGCTATGAACGAACACCGTTGTGTATACAGTTCCGCTCCAACCAACCCAATGACTAACATCGTCAAGCCGAACCCCAGGAGCCCAATTCCCCACCAACTTGGCTGAATGTTCGTTTTTTTGATGTCATCCCAACGTTCCCATACAAAAAATAAGGATAAAAATGGGACTAAAAATCCATGGGAATAATCAGGATCATTATACCAATCACCAATCAGTGCGCTGGTAATGTCCCAATACAGCAGGAGTAAGAGTCCGATGATCGGAATCGACCAAAGGAAAAAATTTCGAGCATCAAAAGACGAATGCGTGGGAAGACTCATAACCGTCATGAATACACACTCATTACGCGTATCACATACACCCTTTTATAGGGATGACATTTTCTGGAAGGGATAGACCGGCTATTTGATTCAGCAATACCGCATAACTCACCCGGACATGCGATATGATGGAATAACTCAATTTCTGCCTAACTTCTGGTAATTCTTCGGTTTTACCAAGTCGACTCTTAAGCCTTGCGTTAGTGGTGTGTATTGTATTCGCGATAATGATTACAATGGCCACAGCGTCATACGACACCTCAGATATCGAAAATCATGTAAAATAGCTACAGCTCTGCGCAATACAATATCTCAACGAGTATAAACTCCTTGAATCGTCTAGCAGACGTTCATGGAGACGGGCAGAGACCTTCCTCTCAACAACTTGTAGAGACAGACATGCCTCACACCGTACAGCACAACTAGATTCCAGCAAAGATTGAACGTCCCGTCAAGATGCCCAGATCGAGTCAGCAGAGGCAGACTTAGTGTCTGATGTCTGCACAACGAACAGAACAAAGCAAAGACGAAGACACAATTGAAAATTGTTGGTCAAACACAAGCAGAAATGAAAAATCTAGAAGAGTAGCCAAACAGGATGCTGTAACGTAACCATGTCTGAAGAAGAGGGACATCACCCGCGCACGAAGAACGGACGAGTGTGGATATGCCAAAACAAGCCCTCTTTATGTAAGATCAACGGATTCGCCAGGCGGTACCCGCTCCCCCTGATTATCTGATGGATGCAATCCATATTTCTTTAAGAGCTTATAAAAGTCTGCGCGATACCGTCCGGCAATTTGCGATGCTCTGGAAATATTGCCATCCGTGGCACGAAGAATATCTTTTAAATATTCACGCTCAAAATCTTCTTTCGCTTCCGTCAAGGGTTGAAGGGTCCCTGGAGACTGATCCGGGGTCAAGGGCAAGAGATCTGCCGTAATCATGTCTTTCGGAGACATCACGACGGCACGTTCAATGACATTTTCGAGCTCTCGAACGTTTCCCGGCCATGAGTAGGTGACCATCGTTTGCATCGCGTCCGGCGTAAACCCGCGAATGGGTTTATGCAGGCGCGCGACGCTTTGCTTGAGAAAGAACTGCGTTAAAGAAGGGATATCTTGACGTCTTTCACGCAAGGGTGGAATCCAGAGAGGGACGACATGGATTCGATAATAAAGATCTTCCCTGAACCGCCCTTCCTTTACAGCAACTTCCAAATCTGCATTGGTCGCGGCAAGTATCCGCACATCAACTTTCGTGGGCACTTGTGCTCCAATCGGAAGGACTTCCCGCTGTTGAATCGCTCGTAAGAGCTTGCCTTGAAGGGATAAGGGCATTTCACCAATTTCATCAAGAAACAAAGTACCTTTATCAGCCGTCTGGAACAATCCTCGCTTGGTCTGATGCGCACCGGTAAATGACCCCTTTTGGTGGCCAAATAACTCGCTTTCAAACAGGGTTTCGGGGATGGCCGCGCAATTCACGGCAATAAATGACTTGTTCGCGCGAGGACTATTGCAGTGAATCACTCGGGCAATAACCTCTTTCCCTGTTCCCGTTTCACCAGAAATACAGACAGTGGCGTCGGTTCCAGCCACCCGGGCAACCTGTTGCAGTAAGGCTTGCATCTCAGAACTCCGAGCCACAACTTTATCCATGCCGTACAACTCGTTGACCAACATTTGCAGACGATGAATTTCTTGACTCATACGTTGCTGAGTCAAGGCTTTATCAATGCTCGCAAGGAGCTCTTTATCATCAAACGGCTTCGTCAAATATCCATGCGCACCTTTTTGCATGGCTTCGACCGCATTGGGGATACAACCGTGTGCCGTGAGAATTAAGACAGGAAGTCCGGCATGCAGGTGATGAAGATCCTCCATCAATCCCAAACCATCTGAATCCGGCAACCGAAGATCCAGAATCGCAAAGTCAAAGGCTTCTTCCTGCGCTCGGCTCAATGCATCCCGCCCTGTTCCGCATGGGGTCACGACAAACCCCATTGACTTGAGCCGCATTTGCAACAGTGTCAGCAGACTCGGATCATCATCAACAACGAGAATACGTTCATCTGACATAATGTGTTCACTCCTAATTGGGGGAAGCGGTTTCTAGCTCTGGAGAGGGCGTTAACTCTTCAGATGGCCGGGTTGGCGGCGTCTTTTCCTTGAGCTCTTGATCAATGCGTCGAAGTGCCTCCAGCTGATGCATAAGTTCTTCAACTTTCTTTTCGCTTGAGTGCAATTCTTTTTGCAGCGATAAACGGATAGCGGGCTCTTTTTCTAACTCACTGATTTCTGTCGTTAAGGACGCAATAACTTGATTCAATTCCTCCACCTTTTGATCTCGTTCAATAACCTGTTGTTGCAACGATTCAAGTGATGTCTGTTCAAGTTTCGCCACTAAATCATAGACCATAAATTCTCGATCGACGATCTCGCGAGTCAAGCGTCGTGCGAGATCAAGGAGCGTGAGCCGTGTTTCTTGCTTCTGTGTACCCAGAACATCAAGAAGCCAAAGCCAGAACCGACTTTCAGCCGCTAAGCGACTTGAGGGCTTGGCGGCAACCACCTGACGAAAATGCGACGAAGCTAAGGCTTTGTCAGAATACAGTAAGGCCAGCCCCCGAAGGAAGTGAGGCTTTTGACAGGCCAAAGGGGTTTTACAGGCTTTCAGCTCTCGATTTTGGGATTGGGCAATGGCTTGAAAAAAGGGAATGTCTTCCGAATCAGGATCAAATATTGTCGACAGTGAGCCATTCGAATATTGAACTTGCGCATATGCAGGGTCACGCCCCCACAGGCCCAATATTACGCTTGCCATTCCTAGAGTTATCGCCATCCCAACCATGACAGATGTGGCTGTCGTGGAACGATCTGTCCATCGTATCATGTGGAGACTCCACTCGCTTTCCGATTTCCTAGCATAACATGAAGGGTCGTCCCTTTTCCGACTTCGCTCTCGGCCCAAATATTTCCTCCATGGGCCTCGACAACTCTTTTCGCTAACGCTAATCCAATACCACTTCCGACATACGAACGGCCTTCTTGAGACCGACCTTGATAAAATCGCTCGAAAATATGCGGTAAATCTTCAGGGGGGACGCCTGGACCGGTATCCGATACGGAAAGATGAAAAGACTTTGCATCTTCTGAAGCCCGTGACTGAATCGTAATAGACGAGCCTTCCGGGCTGAACTTAATCGCATTGGACAACAAATTTTCGGTTACCTGTTCAATGCGTGCTCCATCAACTTCCTGCATGCGAACCCGACCATGGGACAATTCGGTCAACAGCTGAATATGTTTACGTTCAGCAAGAAACTTCATTTTCTCAACCGAACGCAACACCAAACGATTCAAGTCTGTGAGGCGAAATTGATAGGCCAACATATCCGCTTCCATACGCGACAAATCAAGCAAATTGCCGATTAGCTGATTCAACCGTTGACTACTCTCCATTAAAATGGTCAAGGTTTCACGTTGATCGCGGTTAACGGGACCGGGAATTCCGTCAACAAGAAGTTGTGTCCCCTCTCGAATAGACGTTAACGGTGTGCGAAGTTCATGCGATACATTGGCGAGAAATTCGGACTTCATTTGATCCAATTGCTGTAATTGTTCACTCATCCAGTTAACGGTATTCACAAGCTCTCTTAATTCATGCGGGACCGTTACCGGAACCGTGCTACCAAATTGCCCTTGCCCGATACGGCGAATCTGCCCTTGAACACGCCGAAGGGGACGGAGAATACTATAACTGGCTACACCGGCTAAACCAAGCCCTAACAATAGGGCCATGATCATTAGTTGTCGAGAAATATCCACGGCTTGAACGGACCGCACATGCGTATCGCGTAAAATGCCACCGATACTTGACTCCTGTAATGTAATATACGAATTAATCGCCTCCGTCATCGAGTCAACCAACACATCACGGCGACTTTCGTAGGACGAAATTGAGACATCGGACCGTTCTCGCTGCTCCACCCCTTCGCTGAGAAACAATGTATGAAGGTCTTCATGGAGTTGCTTAACCGTTGCGAGCAGTTCCAACGTCTTTGGTGAGTCCTCTTGCTCTTGCAAGACTTGCAATGTTTTTCGAAAATTTTCGGCTTCTTCAAGAAATTCTTGTAATAACAACGTATCGCGAAGAACCAGATATTGCTTATCGCTTTTTAATTGCGCATACAAACTGACTATCAAGCGTTTCGCCGTTTCAACGGCTGGAAAGTGATGAATAACAAGTTCCGCGCTTAAATCCGTCAACACACGTAATTGATTCAGCACATACAGATTCACTCCCACGACTAAGGCGATAATAGTTAAATACCCTAATGCCGATCGCCAAAAAATTGAAAGCCGTGAAAACATCAGACAGTCTGCATCCAACAGTGCCTATCGTGAATAATGTCGTACACACTGTACCTATGCGATTGTTTAGACCGACAACACATTTTTCATCACCTGGGCTTCAACGCTCACGATGTCAACCTGTCAATTTTACGACTCATATAACGTCACAACAGTAACATGAATCTACGATTACGATCCTCGAATCAATGCGTCCTCTTAGAATGCCTTCCTGACTATAGGCATGCGTGAATCCACTAGAAAACATACTACCCTTTGACGAGTCAAATCGCATCAACACACTGCATCGCCGAGCAAAACATCAATAAATATGGGAACCATCATGACCACGGATTTTACAATTCATTCATCTAGCAAATTCAGAAATTACGTACAACACATGAACAGCACTACCTTCAGAAACTTCATTTGTCGTATTTCCAATACTTTCTTCATCGCATAGACATTTTCTTATAACCTCCGAATTTCAAGAAGTAAATTCCATACAACAAGCAGTCGGCATACGAATTGCTTGCGGGTAATGCCTGGGTCCGGAAAGACCTCTTCACGTAGATCATAAAAGCCACCACAAGACCGCAAGCAGAGTGGGATTATCGACTACGGTGTATTTGGTCAAATCAATGTAGCAACAGCCGTATTCTTTCACGTTTTGAACGACGGTGAGGTTCACGACGTCTAGATGATCACGTTCGTTTTTTACCACACCTGCAAACCGAAACCTAATGGATGAACACAATGACTAGTTACGTTACCCCCGTATCCAGAATCAGCTTTCCAACGTTTATTGCCATGCTGTTCATTGCAGCACTTTCTGCTCTGCCCTACCATGTTCAGGCAGCCTCCCTCACTCTTTCATGGGCGCCAAATACAGAAAACGATCTGGCAGAATATAGAATTTACAGACGAATTCCCCCTTCGACCAATTATGGCTCGCCCGTTTTTTCTGGATTGCCATCGAACCCTTCATCTCCGACCAAGACTATTTCAGGACTATCAGACAATACACGATACACATTCATTGCCACAGCTATCGACTTAGCAGGCAATGAAAGTGCACCTTCAAACGAAGCCTCAGGAGTTACCGGCGGATCAACCTCGCCACCGCCACCACCTCCACCACCAGGTCCGCCGCCACCTCCCCCACCACCGGGGGGAACCAACGTAGCCATTAACTTTCAACCCTCCTCTGCCAGTACGCCTGCGGGATTTCTCAAAGACGATGGTGCGCCCTTCACGGCCTCCCGTGGCTACGGCTGGTCGACGCGCGTCAATACCCGCGAACGGAATCGCTCGAGTAATCAATCCCTCGATACGCTCATCCATTTTGACAATGGCATCGGCATCACCTGGGAATATTCGCTCCCCAATGGCCAGTACCGAGTCTCCTTAGCCAGTGGAGATCCCACCTACCATCAAGGCCCCCATCATGTGCAAGTCGAAGGGATCACGGTCATTAACAATGTATCAACCTTGGCGAA
>BQIV01000022.1 GCA_021604005.1 Nitrospirales bacterium
CCGACTTATCCAGGTATACGCAAGCCCAGCTCAACAAAGTCGCGCGGCAGTTAAACGAACGGCCGAGAAAAACATTAGACTACGCAACACCAGCAGAGAAATTTCAGGCCTGTGTTGCAGCGACCAGTTGAACTCACAGCCAAATGCGGACATTCAACAAATACTCTTTAACACATGAAATACCCCTATAATTCTTAATCTAGGCTATGTGAATACATTAGTTTCTCCAATTATCTAGGGGTACCTCTCCCTCAATGCAACGACTAGTTAATTGTTTCTTTCCATCGCTTTTCTTGAGCCCCTAATTCAGTAAGCTTGGCCTTCATCTCATTCAGGCAGAGAGCCTCACATTCATCGACCGGTTGATTATATTCCGATCGATGCAAGATTCTGATCGTCAACTCTACATCCGGCCGGTTGCCCCGAATTCGGTTATACCGAATAGCGCTCTCATAGATTGAAATCTCGTATCGAGAGTGACGTTCTTCCTTTGGGATGATCCAGTTTGCAATTTTTCGCAAGTCCCGATATATCTCCTTGCATTTCTCACAACCTGGCGTAGGATGCTCTCCCACTTCGTGAGTCCCATACAACATCAGATCAAATCCCACCTTTAAGGGCTGTTCTTCTTTCACCGGAATCCGCTCTGGCAACACTTCCCAGCACACACGATGTTCATGGACCACCTTTCTGAGTTCTTCGACTGTTTCCTGAAAGGTTTTGGGGGATGTCGACTCGTCTTTTTTCTGTTCCTTCATGTTCCTCTCCTCAACTCCTTTTCTTGAAGTTATTTTGCATTAATGCTGATGACCATAATGCCCGTCTTGAAGTTCATTATCTGTTTCCGATTTAACATTCCCATATTTTCTAAACGGGGGAGCATTCCAAATCACGGGATGGCCGGGCGCCAAATTGGCGGCTTCAATAAAGTGAGGCCGTGCTGCCGCCACAGGGCCTTTCCGATAGAGCGTCAACCCCAAATTGTAATGGGCCTCTGCGAGTTCCGGTTGAGCTTGCACGGCTTCTTGGTATTTCTCGATCGCCACCGTCCACTGACGTTCAGCAAACAGTTGATTGCCTTCGACGATGAGTTGGGCAGCCAATGAATTGGCATTCTTGGGTGGAAGCAATGGTGCATCTTTTTTGGAATGCGATGGGCTTGCACATCCTCCTATCGCAAGCACCACGAGCAGAAATGTCGCCCCTATCCAGATAGTTGTGTTCGTCGCGTGAATCATTACTCGTAACTCCTTCCTTACGATTTCTGGTGTTCAGTTTCTGATTGTTCTGCCAACTCTGGCATGGCCGCCTGTTTCTTTATTTCCCAACTACGCCAAATGATGTAAATGGCTGGTAGGACGAGGAGCGTGAGCAGCAAGGTTGTCACCATACCTCCAATCATGGGGGCCGCAATTCGTTTCGTGACATCCGCTCCACTGCCATGGGTCCACATGATAGGAAGCAACCCAGCAATCGTCGACCCGACCGTCATCGTGATAGGACGTACTCGCTTCACACTCCCTTCTACGACGGTATCGATCAAATCTTTCATCGTCGTCAGGTGACCTTGAGAACGCCCCCAGGCATATGCCTGATCTAAATAAGCAATCATGATGATTCCGATCTCGGCGGCCACTCCCACCAAAGCGATAATCCCAACCCAGACAGCGACACTCAGGTCATATTCAAGAAGGTACAACGACCAGATAGCGCCGATTGCAGCAAACGGCACTGACAGGAGTACAATGAGGCTCCGCGCGATTGATTGAAAATTCAGATAGAGCAGCAGAAATACAATAAGAATGGTGAGCGGAACCACATACATGAGTCGAGCTTTGGCCCGTTGCATATATTCATATTGTCCACTCCAATTGAGGTGATAGCCTTGAGGAATTGAAACTTGGTCGGCCACAATTTGTTGGGCTTCCTGCACATAACTCCCGAGGTCGCGGCCTGCCACATCGACATACACATACCCGACTAAGAGCGAGCCTTCACTTTTCACGACAGTGGGTCCTTTCACCAAACTCACCTCAGCCAGTTGGGTGATCGGGATCTGTTGCCCAGTGGATGTGGAGACCAACACACGTTGGAGGTCTTCCAACGAATTTCTAAAGGCCCGAGAGTATCGGAGATTCACCGGGAACCGCTCTCGTCCTTCAATCGTCGTCGAGATATTCGTTCCCCCAATTGCGGATTGGATGACCTGTTCCACATCACTGATCAGCAAGCCATAGCGGGCAATTTCCTCCCGTTTCACTTTAAAGTAGACGTAATACCCCTCTCCGGTTCTCTCGGCGAAAATGTTTCTGGTTCCAGGGACATCGCGGAGGGCTGTTTCCAACTCCCCACCAATGCGTTGAATTTCATCCAAGTCACTGCCGAATATTTTGATACCCAGTGGTGTACGAATACCTGTCGTGAGCATGTCCAACCGCCCTTTGATCGGCATGGTCCACGCATTGGCTAATCCTGGGACTTGGAGCGCATCATCCAACTCATTCTCCAATCGCTCGACGGTCATGCCTGGTCGCCATTGATCTTCAGGCTTAAGATTAATAATGGTTTCGATCATTGTGAGTGGTGCGGGATCGGTCGCCGTCCTCGCCCGACCGGCTTTACCAAACACACTTTCTACCTCGGGAAATTGCCCAATAATCCGATCTGTGATTTGAAGGGCTCGCTGCATTTCGGTGATGGAAGCGCCCGGCAGTGTCACAGGCATGTACATCAATGTGCCCTCATACAAGGGGGGCATAAACTCAGATCCTAACTTCGTAAAAGTGGGCCACGTGGCGACAAGCCCGAGTACCGCAAGGATGACCATCGTTTTTCGAAAGCGAAAGACGAATCGCGCGATAGGCCGGTACCCAGTGATTAGCAAACGCGCGATGGGATTCTGGGCTTCGCTTGCAATCTTGCCTCGAACCAATAGCACCATGAGGAGGGGAACCACGGTGATCGACAGTAGCGCCGCAAACCCCATGGAAAAGGTCTTGGTATAGGCTAAGGGCCGAAAGAGTCGGCCTTCCTGCGCTTCTAAGGTAAACACTGGTAAGAAGGAAACCGTAATGATTAGAAGCGAAAAGAAAAGGGGTTTGCCCACTTCCTTGGCAGCTTCAATGATCAGGTTCACGCGATCAGCGTCGTTCCCTGCTCGCTCCAGTTTTTTATGCGCGTTTTCCACCATCACAATCGCCCCATCCACCATGGCACCAATAGCAATGGCGATTCCTCCGAGGGACATGATATTGGAGCTGACGCCTAGGTAGTACATGGCCGTAATAGCCATCAAGATGGCTAACGGCAGCGTCAGAATAGCGACTAACGCACTACGAACATGGAAGAGAAAGAGGATGGTAATCAGGCTCACAATGACACTTTCCTCAATCAGTTTTTCTTTGAGCGTCGCGACGGATCGAAGGATCAAATCCGATCGATCATAGGTCGGGATGATTTCGACCCCATCCGGGAGAGCAGGCGTAATCTCCGTGATTTTTTTCTTGACGCGTTCAATAACATCCAAGGTGCTTTCCCCAAACCGGACGACGACGATACCCCCCACCACTTCCCCGGTCCCATTGAGCTCGGTGAGGCCTCGCCGAAGATCAGGCCCTAATTCCACGCGGGCAATGTCCTTGAGAAGAATAGGCGTGCCTTTGGCATCCGTCCCCACGGCCACTTGTTCGAGGTCAGACACCGATTCCACATACCCACGACCCCAGACCATGTATTCCCGCCCAGTGAATTCAACGACACGACCGCCCACGTCATTGTTACTCATTCGAATCGCATGCATGACCTTGTCTAAGGAGAGGTTATAGGCTTGAAGGGCATTGGGCTCCACCTTCACCTGGTATTGCTGCACATACCCCCCAATGCTCGCCACATCCGAGACACCAGGGACCGCCTTCAGCCAATAGCGGATATACCAATCTTGCAAGGTGCGTAACTCCGCAAGATCCAACTGTCCTGTGGGATCAACGACGGCATACTCAAATCCCCATCCCACGCCGGTGGCATCAGGCCCAAGCGTGGGAGTGATGCCGTCAGGCAAGACTTTCATCGCTTCATTCATGTACTCCAAAATGCGGCTTCGAGCCCAGTACATGTCGGTGCCATCCTCGAAAATGACATAGATAAAGGACAGCCCAAAAAAGGAATACCCTCGAACGACTTTGACCTTAGGGGCTCCCAACATGGTGGTGACAATCGGATAGGTCACCTGATCTTCCACAAGCTGCGGGGCCTGCCCCGGCCATTCCGTAAAGATAATCACCTGGACATCGGAAAGATCCGGAATCGCATCCAAGGGCATCACTCGCATCACCCAGACGCCCCAACCAACGAGAACCGCGACAAGCAACAAGACGACAAATCGATTTCTCGCGCTGTATTCAATAATTTTTTCAATCACGAGATTAGATCCTTTTTCAATGTGACATCCCTGGCATCGAACCAGATGGTTCCGTGTTCTTTTTCTTTCTCATTTCCATCCCCGGCATCATCATCTCCGTCGCCGCCTTCAAGTTACTTTCTGAATCCACAAGAAAATTCCCCCTTGTCACCACCAACTCTCCCGGCTCGATTCCTTCAAGAATTTCGTAGGCATCACGCGTGCGCACGCCCACGGTGACCGTGCGCGGCTCGAACATGCCCTGACCTTGATCAATAAACACCAGTTGTTCCGTTCCTGAATCGAGAACGGCTGTTGTGGGAACGACGAGTCGTTTTCCACGGGGAATTTGTAAATGGATATTGGCAAACATCCCCGGCTTGAGTGTCCATTTGGGATTCGGTAGTTCGAACCGGACTTTGACCGTCCGGGTTTTGGTTTCTAGGATGGGATACACATAGGTCACCTTTCCTTTGAAGGTTTGTCCTGGAAAGTACGAGAGAGTCACCGTGGCTTCCTGCCCCAGTTTCACAAGAGGGATTTCATATTGATATACATCTGCAAGGACCCACACCCTCGACAAATTCGCTAAGGTGTAGAGCTCCATAGCTGGTGTCACATGCATGCCTTCCCGCACAGCCATGTGCAATACATAGCCCGAACTTGGAGCATGAAGGGGCAACGTTCGAAGGACTTTCCCTGTTTGTTCTAAGTCTTGTATGTGATCGGGGGTAATATCCCACAGCGAAAATCGCTGACGGGTCACGTCCAACAAAGATTTGGCATTTTTAGCAATCTCAGGAAATTCGCTGTCTCCAAGGGACCTGACAGCTTTTAACGCCAGCAAATATTCTTCCTGGGTGGACACGAGTTCAGGGCTATAAATCTCAAACAATTTCTGATTTTTCTGGACGTGCTCGCCCGTAAATTTCACGTAGAGTTCCTGTATCCACCCCTCCAATTTCGTATGCATATGTGTAAGTCGAGTTTCATCAACCTCAACCTGGCCGACCGTCCGGATGGTGTGCGTGAGATCTCTAATGGCGGCAGGTTCCGTCTTGACCCCAATCATTTGTTGTTTTTGAGGGCTCACCATCACATTTTTACTCTTGGTGAGCTTTCCGGCTGTCTTTGGGTTTGGAGTTTTTGCCGAATGTATGACGGTGCTTTCTTCTGTGGTTTGCACTGGTTCCATCGGCACGGATCGATTCTCCGTCTTCCACCAATAGGCACCAATACCCACCAGGAGGATCACGAGAAGAAGTCCGATCACGAGTAAATGGGTTCGTCCGTAGGGCCTCATGTTTAAGGGGTGTATCAGTTTCATAAGGGGTTAATCCTTCGCCACAGCGTTGCCGTGTAAGGGTTGTCCAATCACTTCTTCGATCCTCGCGATGGCAATTTCATGGTCGGTCGTTTGCCGATGGAGATCCAACTCGTCTTGCTGCAGCTTGAGCACATTGTCGAGCATAGTCAGGAAGTCCACTTTTCCAACCCCATACCCGGCCATCGAGGATTCAAGGGCCAACGACGCTTGAGGAATAATGGCGCCACCAATCAATTTCACCAGGCGTGCCGCTCGTTGGACACGGACCACGTTATCTTTCATCCGAAACACCGCGTTCTGCAACACCGCGTCATAGTTCTTCCGTGCGCCTTCCAAATTCGCCAGCGCTTCCTTTTCGCCATAGCGTTGTTTCGTTGAATAGTAGAGCGGTATCTTGATGCCGAACATGCCAAAGGCATCGGTTAACTCATCTGAGCGAAATGACTGCATGGTTCCCAAAGTGACCACAAAATCCGGATAATATTCTCGCTGGGCTAACGCTAAGGATGATTGACTTTTTTCAATGCCATGCGCTTGAACCTGCAGAAGTGGAGACTGTTGCTTCACTAAGCTGGTGAGTTCTTCAAGACTGTAAGGTAACGGTGTGAGCGTAGGTTCCTCAGGTTTTCCCATTGGCGCGGTCGGTGGTCGATTGAGAATACGATTGAGCTCCGCCGTGACCGTCTGTTGTTCCTGCTTCAAGCTGGTCAATCGTTCCATTTCTCGCGACAATTCGACTTGCGCGCGAAACACATCTTGCTGAATCCCTTTCCCAACTTTGTAACGGACCTCCGCTGTCTTCTCCAGCTCTTTAAGGATCATGAGATTTTTCTTCACGACTTCAATCGACTCATGAATAAAATGAAGGTTGAAATAGGCAACTTTCAACTGGGCGATCACTCGAAGTTGAGTGGCACGGTACACTTTGCTGACTTGATCGGCCGCCTTGGAGGCCACTTTGCCTTTCAGCCCGAGTTTCCCTGGAAATGGAAATTGCTGTTGGATCTGGAACCGTCCTTCTCTCATGATGTCAGGACCGCGATAGCCAAACCCTAGAACTGGATCAGGCAGAGATTGGACTTGAGGAATAGACGCTTTTGTGGCTTCCCATCGATGTCTGGCTGTCTGAATTTCCGGATTCCGTTGAAAGGCTTCTTCGACAAGTGTTTGCACTTTCAAGGGAGTCTCAGCACCCAGAACTGACAAACCTGAGATGATAGACAGCCACAGCCCTAAGACAAATATTTTGAGGTATGAACATTGGAGCTGAAACACTTCCATGATGCCCCCCTAACGTGATGACGAAAATAATCAACGAAGCTCGAAAACCCCATGGGATTCCGAACTCTTTTGTCATTCAGTTGTTAGGGAAACTCAATTCAGAAAAACAGAGAAGAGAAGAAAGAGAAGTGGATAGGTGTTTGTTTGAGGAGTCCTGTCATTCCCCCAAAACTTAAAAAGACCGAAGTGAGGAATGTCGTGTAGCCATGAAATAGCCCCGACAGAGAGAACGCCAACCGAGACATCATCATTTTCAAAAGTTTGCGCGGCAGTCGTCAGTTGTTCTTGGCACTCTCCTGTATTTTGAGAAGAGGAATGGTGAGAAGTTGGTTGAGAGTGGTGGGTGTCGCTTGCGGAAGCTGGCATTGGGCAATACATACCCCCCACTCCGCATATCACAAAGGCAACAAGGACAAGGGGAACAACCTTTGTAAACTTTGATAAAAGTTTTTGGTTCATCATGATGTAAAGCCTGGGCTGTTACGCCCTTCCAAGTTTAATATTTAGCCTACTCTCTCTTTCGTAGTAATGTAAAGCAAACTTGAGGCTATTTCTCGATGATGAAAGATTTTACCATGTTATAGACGTTTTCCTTTCTGATGGAAGAAGGGATCAATTCATACTGTGGCTATTTACCCCTCTGGGTCAACAGTTCGCTGAGGGTACACGCGGCGTACCTTTAGCCCGCTTTGGGTCGACAGAGGCCAATGGCTATCCCAGCACTTGAATGTCTGCTTCGGAGATGAAGGCCAGATCTGACCCTGTCCATACGCTCAGACCTGAGTTAGACGCCTACTATCCCAGGATTCTTCTTATTCCCCGACCCGCACCAGCATGCCGCGTTCTTTGCAAATATTGAAGGTGTGATAAAACCAGAGGACCATACCGACGAGAAAGATGGTATTCAGGCCTGTGGCCCAGATAAGATGCGCTCCTGGAAATTCTCCACTCAGCAACACTTGACGCATGCCTTCGAACACATGCGACGGTGGAACGAGCCAGGCAATGTGCTGAAGAATATCTGGCAACACTTCCATCGGATAAAACACACAGGAGATAGGTTGAAAGAGGAACACCATGCCCCAGGCCAGCACTTCCGCTTGTTGCCCGAACCGCATGATAATCGAGGTTGTGAGCACGCCAATGATCCATCCTGAAAGGAGTAGATTAAAGATAAATGGAATCAATGCCATACCAATGGCAAAAATATCATACGAGTACACGAGCAGGGCGAACAACATCATCAGTGACCCAACGGCAGTGACCTTGAGAATACTCATGACCATCGTCGCGACCAGATACTCGCCAACCGTGAGTGGACTGGCAAACAGATTCATGAGATTCCTGGCCCACATTTCTTCAAGGAATGACAGGGCAATGCCTTGCTGCGCACGAAACAGGACATCCCACAAAATCAACGCGCCAAGAAAGAACGTCACAGCGCCATGCAATTCATTGCCTTGCTTCGCTAAATAGATGGTAATAAATCCCCAGACGACTAAGTCTAAAAATGGCCAATAGAAAATTTCCAACAAACGCGCGACACTTCGTTGATATAAATACAAATGGCGGGACAGCAATCCGCCAATACGCCCCACGTTCATTGAGATGCTCTACCTTCCCGGGCCAGCTTTAAAAACACATCCTCAAGATCTTTTTGTCCAAAGCGCGACACGATATCTTGCGCGGTTCCTTCTGCCACAATTTTCCCCCGTTGCAAAAAGATAATACGGTCGGACATTTCTTCCATTTCCCTCATATTATGCGAGGTATAGAGAATGCTTAAGTTTTCCGAACGACGGTATTCTTTGAGAAAGGCTTTGATCTTGTGCGTGATGTCGGGATCAAGGCTGGCGGTGGGTTCATCCAATAAGAGTAGTTTGGGTTCCGTCAAGATCGCCTTCGCCAATGTCAGCCTGGACATTTGGCCCGATGACAGTTTTCGCGTGAGCTTGGCTTGAATCTCTTGCATATCGAGCTGCTTGATGATGGCATCGATTTTTCGAGGAATGTCCTTCAACCCATAGAGTCTGGCAATCACTTTGAGATTTTCTTCAACCGTGAGTGAAAACGGCATGGAAATATACGTTGAAGAAAAATTGACGTCCCGCAAAATGGCTTCACGATGCGTGCCGAGATCCAGTCCAAACATACGAATTGAACCGGCTGTCGGCGTTATCAAACCCAAGAGCATGTGGATGGTGGTCGTTTTCCCAGCTCCATTCGGGCCAAGCACTCCTAAAATTTCTCCAGGTTGAATATGAAAAGAAACGTTGTCCACGGCACAAAAATCGCCAAACCGCTTCGTCAAATTGCGCACGTCAACAATGGGCTGAGACATGATCGTTGTGAATGAGGTTAAAAAAGAAAATCGCCGATTTTATCGGGCAAATGACAGGTTTCGCATTTTTTACTAAGGATGCGTCCCTCATGGGTTGTCTTATTATCGTGACACCGAACACAATCGGCCATGGTCACCTTCCAGAGATGCGAATCTTTTGGGTAATCGGGTTCATGCCGTTGATCATCTAATTGAACATGACCTCGAGGGATCACCATATCATACCCTTTAATAGGCGTTCCGTGAACCACCCGCGCATGGCAGGTCGTGCAGCCTTCCCCTTGACCGCGTTGTGCAAAGGCTTCCATGTGCGTACGGTGACTCATAATCAGGCCAACGTCTTTCACACGCTTGGGCAAATCACGCGTTGACACTTCCGAAACCCGGAGAATCGCACGATGGCAACTCAGACAGACCTCCGAATACACATGTGATTGTAAATTATGAGGCTCCGTCGGCGTTCCAAAGAACGTAATGGCCACATCTTCCAATCCTGCCAACACTTTATCTTCGAGAAAGCCGTGAACACCCGGCCGCACATGACAATCGACACAGGTCACATCCTTATGCGTCGATGTCGTCCAGGCATCATACGCCGGCTTAATCGTATGACAGCTCGCACAAAATGTTGGAGCGTTGGTAAGGGGAATGGCCACGGCACTCCCTAGAATAATCACACCCACCAGGGCCGCGATGATGCTAAGGGCTTTGCCGGTAGAAGTCATGTATATGATGAACGATGAGGAAAATGCTTGATGACGATTTCAGCAAGTTGTTTAATATTATCACGATCAATACACGGCACAGGCGTATTGGCAATCGGCTTCATCGAGACAATCGCAAGTAATCCATCCGGCGAAACTGGCACTTCATCCAGGGCTTCTCGGACGACAACGACTTTGGGATAGCCTTCGCTTTTCCACCCCTCGGCAATAATCAAATCGATCTCCGAGTTCACGAATTGGTCACGGACCTCTTCAATTTTCATTTCTTCCGGCACGTCCGCAAACATGGCCATGCTGCCTTTGGATAGGACAATGACCGTGCTGGCTCCCGCACGTTTATGGCGCCAACTGTCTTTGCCCTCGGTATCGAGTTCAAACCCATGACCGGCATGTTTAATTGTCGACACCCGATACCCCGCTTGGGTTAATTCCGGAATCAATCGCTCAATTAAGGTCGTCTTCCCGCTATTGGAGCGTCCGACGAAACTCAAGATAGGAGGAGCCATAGATTATGACGCTTTCATAAAAAGTTATCGATCCACAACGCAAGTCGATTAAAAGTTTCGACTTAATAATTGCACAGAAACGGTATCACCTGGTTGAAGCTGTTCCACATCTTCCGGAACATCAATGAGCCCATTGGCTTTGACCATTGACGTCAACAGGCCAGACCCTTGTCCTCCGGTCGTCCGTACGGTCAAGACACCGTCTTCCTGCTTGAGGACCCCGCGCAGAAAATGCCGGCGGTCCGGATGTTTTGAAAAGGATTCCTGAAAGACCGCCTGCACAACAGGACGTCTGAACGTTCGATGACCACTCATCTTCAAAATGGCAAGCCGAACTAGTTGATCAAACGTCACCATCGATGAAACAGGGTTCCCCGGTAAACCAAAGGCCAGGCTACGTTGAATTTTTCCAAACGCTACAGGTTGCCCTGGTCGAATGGCAAGTTTCCAAAAATTCATTTCCCCGCCTAATTCGGCGAACACCGGTTTCGTAAAGTCATAGTCACCCATCGACACACCACCGGATAAGACGATGATGTCACACGTGAGACCTTGATAAATTTTCTCTTTCAGTGAATCAGGATGGTCGTTGGCTATCCCCAAGAGCACGGGAATGCCTCCAGCTTCCTGGACGGCTGCGGCAATCCCATAACTGTTGGAATTCACAATTTTACTTTCATCAAACCGTTCGTCGAGATCGGCTAGTTCATCGCCAGTCGACAAAATGGCCACGCGCGGACGTTGATAGACGGACACGAATGATTTCGCCAAGATCGCAAGCATACCGATTTCACCAGGCCGTAAGGACGTTCCTTTGGCAATAATGCAGTCCCCTTGCTTCACATCTTCGCCTTGAGGCCGGATATGAACACCTTGCCCACTTTCCGGCTTCATAATCCGCACCCTGTCGTCTCCTAACGGTTCCGTAAACTCGACACGGACAACCGTATCGGCACCTGCAGGCATGGGGGCACCGGTCATAATACGGATCGCTTCTCCTCGTCCTACCGTCTTTTCCGGCATATTCCCGGCCGGCACATCTTCGATGATTTTCAGCTCAGGAATTTTGGTGATCGCAAAGTCCTGCTTGATATCTTCCCAACGTACCGCAAACCCATCCATCGCGGAATTATTCCATGGTGGGTTATCACGAGGGGCAATAATGTCTTCCCCCAAGACACGTCCAAGGGATTCCAGCAACCCGACTTTTTCACACCCAAGCGGTGCCGCGGAATCCAAGACGGTTTGTTGAGCCTTTTCAAGAAGCGTCAGTCCATTCATAATATAGCTCTCACGACCGTTCTCCCATGTTCGTTTCATGCATCATCGACATGCTTACTTTTTCTTGACGAATGGGGCTGGGCGCGCCGTGGGCTGAACCAGCGTTCCCTTACGCTTACAGAAATCGTCGACCTGATTGGCAATACCATGAATGGCATCAGCCGTCGGCAGATCGGAATGAAAGAGGGCATAAGGTTCACCACGATCGCTTTGTGTGACTAAATCCGGATCCAAGGGAACACGCCCTAAAAATGGCACGTTCATATCATGGGCCGAGGCTTCCCCCCCACCCTTTCGAAAGACTTCAATATGTTGATGACAATGCGGGCAATCTAGACCACTCATGTTTTCGACGATTCCAATAATCGGAATTTCACTGTCTCTGGCAAACGTGACAGACTTGCGCGCATCCAGCAATGCAACTTCCTGAGGCGTCGACACAATGACGCATCCACTAACATCACCAATGAGATCAATGGTTGTCACCGACTCATTGCCGGTTCCCGGAGGCAAATCAATTAACAAAAAATTGAGATCCTGCCATTCCACTCCACCTAACAATTGATTGATGAACTCATACTTATACGCATCGCGCCAGATAATCGGGTCGTCGGAATTTTGCAACAAAAAGGACATCGAGGCAATTTTCAAATTGTAGACCTGATGCGGAATGATTCCGCCGCCGGAACTGATCTTCAGCTTCTCGCCTTCCGCCCCTACCATTTTGGGAATGTTGGGACCATGGATGTCCATATCACAGACTCCGACTTCATAGCCCTTAAGGGCCAAGCTGATCGCTAGATTCGTGGTCATGGTGCTTTTCCCCACACCACCCTTGTTACTCATGACCAGAATTTTGTAATCAATGCGTTCCATCCGTTTGGCAACCAACCAGCGACTGTGTCCCTCTTTATCTTTCTGGCACGTTTCGGTTTCATCGCAGATGGCGCAGGCCCACATGTAGGTACACACGTCTCCACTATTCGGCGTTGAAGGTTGAACCATCTTTAACTCTGTTGACATGAAAGGCCTCCACTCTATGAGGAAATGAACAATAACTTATTGCGACATCACACTCTCACCCGAGAGTTTCCCTATGGTGTGATCAAGAATCGGCAGAAGCACCACTAAATTTTCTCGAGCACCACGTGCGCTTCCAGGAAGATTGACAATCAGGGTTCGTCCACGAATCCCGGCTATCCCCCGTGATAACATGGCCGTTCGAACTTTTTTTAGACTTTCAGCCCGCATGGCTTCACCAATTCCAGGGACTTCTTTCTCGATCACGTCCTTGGTCGCTTCAGGAGCCCAATCCGCCGGCCGAACGCCCGTCCCACCAACGGTTAAAACAAGATCGGTCTGGGCCGAATCGCATAGGTCAATCAGCTGCGTTGTAATTTCACCGCGATCGTCAGCCACAACTCGATAGGTTGTAAGCTTCATGTCGTGAGCGTGAATCATCTGCTCCAGATCAGCACGACCCTCGTCACGTTTGATGCCGGTCAGAATTTTACTGCTGATCATCAAGACGGCAACATTACTCACCTGACGGCTCACGCTTCATGCCAACACTTATCGGGGCCCCGACTCTGGAACATTGACATACTCGTCATCAGCTCCGCCAACTCCTCCAGCAGCTTGCGCAGCAGGTTTCATGCGAGCCGGAGACATGGCCGGCACCGACGTTGATCCAGTCGCTTCGGCCTCTTCGTTCTTCTTTTTCCCAAAAATCCGCGCACTAATAATACCCACTTCATAAAAGAAGTACATCGGCAAGGCCATGATGCATTGATTGAAGGGATCCGGCGTTGGCGTCAAAATCGCCGCGAACAAGAATGACCCTAAAAATGCCCATTTACGATACTTCTTCAAGAGCGGGGCATCAACCCAACCCAGTTTTGCCATCAGGGTCAACACTAACGGTACCTCGAAAATCATCCCGAAGACCATCATGAACCACAGCGTAAAACCCACATAATTGGCAATGGATATTTGTGCGATGAATCCGGCGTTTAACCCATAGGAAATAAGGAAATGCAGAGCAAACGGCAAGACAATAAAAAACGCAAAAGCCAACCCTAAATAAAAGGCAATCCAACTGATGGCCACAAATGGACCTGTAAACCGACGTTCTTGTACATGAAGTCCCGGAACCACAAATTGCCAGGTCTCCCAGAGGATTTGGGGTGTGGCCAACACTAGCGCAAATAAGGCCGCGACTTTAATGTTCTGAAAGAGCGCTTCGGCCGGCGAAAGAAAGACAAAGGGAATTTTGGGAAGATCCGAGGGAATCCACTCCAACGATCCAGGGATGAAGTAATTTTGTAGTGGAACGCGAATCCAGTTCACCAACGTGTCGGCATAGAAAAAGGTCACAACAAAAATCCCCGCCATGACAATGACGGTACGGGTCAAACGCCATTGGAGCTCATGAAGATGCTCCATGATCGGCATTTTTTTGTCTTCGAGTGGCTTGAAGACCTTCTCTTCAAGCCACTCGAACATTTGCGATCGCTTCTTTTCCATATGCGGGAAACTACTTTGGATTCACGGCGACGAATAAATTATTCCCACGCCGATTCAATAAGAGCACCACCAGCTCTTCCTTGGCAATTTTTGACGCAATTTGTTGATAATCGTCGATCGTGGTAATCGTCTGCCGGCTAACCTCTTGAATAAGGTCACCTTCCTGAATACCAGCCGCTTCGGCTTCACTTCCCGGCTTTACTTTACTCACCAGGACACCTTTTACTTCTTCGGGAATTTTCAACTCACTGCGTTTCGCGGCGGTTAAGCCTTGAACCGACAGGCCAGCCAGCACATTATCCAGCGGGGCCACAGACGATGGCATATTCGCCGGACCACCAGAGGCCAACATTTGATCGGAAGGCCGCTCACCCAATTCAATGCTCAATGTCGTTTCTTTCCCGTCGCGTAAGACAATAATTTCTTTTTTCTTGCCAACTTTTGTCCGTGCGACCACATTGCGCAAATGGTTGACGTCACGAATGATTTTCCCATCATATTTTAAAATCACGTCTCCACGCTTGAGCCCGGCTTTTGCCGAAGGACCATTTTCATGCACTTCACTAATTAACACACCGCCTTGTTGATCGTCAGGCAATTGAAACGATTGCGCCAAAGACGGGGTCATTTCTTGAATAGCCACCCCCATCCAGCCACGCACGACTTTGCCTGTCTCGATCAGACTTTGGGCAATATCTTGCGCAATGCTGACCGCAATGGCAAACCCTACGCCTTCAGAGCCACCAGTTCGAGAAAAGATAGCCGTATTAATACCAATGAGCTCCCCTTGCATATTGACCAGGGCACCTCCAGAGTTTCCGGGATTAATCGCCGCATCGGTTTGAATGAAATCTTCATATTCCGTGATTCCCACACTTCCACGCCCTAAGGCACTGATGATGCCGAATGAGACGGAAGATTTCAGACCAAAGGGACTGCCCAAGGCTAACACCACATCACCCACTCTGAGGTTATCATAGGTCCCCCATGGCATCGCGGTTAAGTTCGCCCCCTCCCCTTTAATTTTAATGACCGCTAAATCCGTTTTCGGATCGGTTCCAACCGTCGTGGCAGGAAACTCACGTCCATCATGCAACGTTACGGTAATCTTGGTCGCATCTTCCACGACATGATTGTTGGTGATAATGAATCCCGTCGTATCAATGATGACACCCGACCCAGCACTCATGCCTGGAGGACCCTGTGGTCCAGGAGGGCCAGGTTGCGGTCGTCCCCCACCACCAGGAGGGCCACCACCGGGAGGCCCTCCAAACGGCCCAGGAGGCAACCCCCGGCTAGGTCCACCACCGTTTGTCACCGCCACATTAACAACTGAAGGACCAATTTTCTCCACAATTTCGGAAAAACCTTCGGTGAAAGCCCCGGGAACAACCGCAAAGGCCAGAGAAGGGAGTGAAACGCAGAGAGCTAAACACAAGGTGATCATTCCCGTATGTTTTGGCGCCCCGGCACGGGAACTTGCCAAGGAGGGCGTACAAACGTTCAAAAGGCGGCACCTCGTGAATCTCTTCATAGTGATATTCTCCCCTATCGCTAAATGGTGAGTGGTTGTAAACTTTTTAAAGCTTGCGCTGACAAACTCTATCATCACACGATTATTATATCGTTCCACACTACAAGAAGACCTATCCATGTGAAAACACTAGATTCTACACTAATTGTTTCATGACGTTCAAAGTTTTCGCTCGATTAATCAAACTGACTTCTACTTAACTAGAATTTCGTAACAATAGGCGAAAAACCCAAGCTCCTGAAAAGCAGTGGAATATAGAGAACCTCAAAGCGTTCCAAACGGGGAAACACCAAGATGGGAATGTTGAAAAAAACCGTCCTCTACTCCGCTTTCGTTGCTCATCGTCGTTCGTTGCTCGTTGTTCGGATTTCGTGTGAAACGTCCTTCAGTCTTTTACGAGATGCAAACGACGATCCCGCATGTGGCCTTGCCCCTCGCAGATTGACGTGTCGATGAGAGCACAACTGGTGAACGATGAGCCCAGGCTGTTTTGCCCAGTTCCTCCCATTCAAAATGCGAGTCTACAGACGACAATGTATGAGTGATCGAAATGAAATATTCAACAGCCCATGACTGAATCGGCTATATGGAAGTTATGAAGTTTCACTGTGTATGAAAACGGAGGAGAACGAGGATTTTAAAGGGATTTTTTCAAACCGGAACATACGGTTTTCATGAGACGGTAGATAAGAAAGATCATCACGATGAATGCAGGGCGTCCGTTCCGGCGACTCGTGTTCTTACTCGAGCACGTCTAACAGGCTTCCTAGGGTTTCGTCTTGTGTGGCAATGGCGCTGAGATTGGCTTCAAACGACTGCCGGCTTATCAGCACATTGATCAACTCTTCCCCAAGATCAACGTTTGAAAGCTCTTGCTCTCTCAGCCCCTGCTCGGATTCTCGAAGCGCAAGTGGCCCGGGAGTGTTCACGTGATCAAGCGTCACGACGACACCGCCTGCAGAAGCCTCTTCAGCAAGCACGCGCGTCTTTTTAAATTCCGCAGTATTCGCGTTGGCAATATTATTCGCGGCTGCATTCAATTTCGCTTGCGACGCGGCAAGTCCTGAGAGTGAATAGGTGAGACCAATTGACATCAGCGTACCGTCCTTTTCAATAGAAGCTCCCATGCATGCCTGTGCGACCCAGCCACATGGCATTCAATCAGATACCCATCGCCGTTTTTGTGAAATACTTGATGAATATAGTAAATCCAAATACATTCCAACTGAGGTCGATCAATTAACACCGTCTCTGTTTATTAAAATTGGTGGATAGACATTGCCGTTTCCAATCGTTACTGTTTGTTGTAGGGGGAACCTGATTACGGCGTATCTCATACATCGCATCCCATGCATGCCTTAGTCTTTGAAAATCGTCTACGTCTGGACCATGAATATGCCATACCGGAACCTCGGTCCGGCGAAGCGCTCATTCGCGTCCTCCGTGCTGGCATTTGCAGCACGGACCTTGAGCTCTGCAAAGGCTATATGGGCTATGCCGGAATCATTGGACATGAATTCATCGGAATTGTAGAACATGCAGCCGAGCGACCGGATTTACATGGCCAGCGAGTTGCCGGAGAAATCAATGCTGCCTGTTATGCCTGTGCCACGTGCCATGCCGGACGGCCGACCCACTGCCCGCATCGTACCGTCTTAGGCATTAGCGGACGTGATGGAAGCTTTGCGGAATTTCTCTGTTTACCATATGAAAACCTGTTTCCCGTCCCCGATCAATTAACTGACGTTCAGGCGGTCTTTATCGAGCCCTTGGCCGCAGCCTGTGAAATTACCCAACAGGTCGATGTACGCCCAAATGATCGAGTAGTCGTGATTGGAGATGGGAAGCTTGGATTGCTCTGCGCTCAAGTCCTAAACTTAGCAGGCTGTTCAGTGACGCTCCTGGGGCATCATGCAGAACGAAAAGAGTGGATCGGGCATTGTGGAATTCACGTTACCTCTCAGCCACAAGACGTGACGGCGGGAGCTGATATCGTCGTCGAAGCGACCGGTACTCCCGAGGGATTTGCCCTCGCGAGCACCTTGGTTCGCCCCAGAGGGGCCATTGTTCTGAAATCAACCTATTATGGACAGCTCACGTACGACATGGCCAAGATTGTCATTGATGAAATCTCCGTGATCGGGTCCCGGTGCGGGCCATTTGCTCCCGCTATTCGCCTGCTCACACAGGGACTTATTCAAATTGATCCCATGATTCATGCTCACTATTCCCTACAGGATGGACTTACCGCTATGGAACGCGCAGGCTCCAAAGGCACACTCAAAGTTATCCTATGTATGGAGTAACTCTTTATCCATTCCGGATTAAAAAGCAATACCAATGTAGGCTCCAACCGACCCAAAGTCATTATTGGTGTCAGTCTGGCCAGTCGCCACGTGATATCGACCATCGATTCCTAGATGAAACGCTTTCCACACACGGTATTGAGCTCCCACCGCAAACTGGGCTCCAATGTCCAAGACCGTGGTTTCATTTGATGGCGGACTGATAACGTGGAAGTCCAACCCCACAGGAATAATCCAGGGTCGCAGTCTGCTTCCTTCCATAAACATGATCTTTGGTGACACACTGACGGTAAGTTGAGTAATTTCAACTTTATCCCTTTTTAGCCCCGCACCCGCCGCTGCGGGTCCTGACTGTGTCGCGTGTTTGGAGTTGAAACGCTTGAACTCAACACCAATCTCCCCAAGTGCCCACGCGTGAGACAGCATGCCCCAGAGATCCTTGGAAAGGACCAAATCCAAACCAGCCCCCACGTAATATCCGGTATCGCCGTCACTCAAACCTTGCGCACCAAACACATCAGAAAACGTCTCATTCGATCGATCACTGCCAGCGAAAAATCCGCCGCCGCGGAAGAAGACCATGTTTCCAGTTTCTCCACCTTGAGAAAGCGATTGATTTCTCTCCAACTTTTCCAAACGTTCTTCCACAGTTAATTCTGCCGCCGCGCTGAAACTCGGCTGAACCAATAAAATACTTGTCATCATGATGCTCATAAAAAAATGCAGACTAAGAGTCCGAAAATTTCTCATCGTGCCGCCTCCTTGTTATATCGTGATACGATCTATGAAATATTCTGCTGAGTGTTTCCGTTTTCACTATATTGAGCAGAGTAACCATCTCTATAGTGAGCAGAACTATCGGATTATTCATGTATCAGGGCATCCTCATGACCAACCTCCAAACCTCTACTATAAAGTTCAAACACCATAAGACCCTTGTCCTAGAACAATTCGATTTCAGATAGTGATCAATGTTTTGAGTAGGGCTATTGGGTCAATACAGAATAACGGCGAGAAAACACGCGATAAGAGGAGAGAATTTCTTGGGTCGTATCAGCGAGAAAAACCCACCGGACTGCCTGAAAGAGAAGAAAGAATGGAAGAGGTTCTTACGAGGAACGGCTGATGGTAGTAGCGATTTTTCGTGCAGCGCGTACCAGTCGATCTGGGTCAAGAACGGTAATTTCTCGACCGTTTATTTGAATAAGGTGAGTGGATTGAAGCGTTTGAAGAATACGTACAGCAGTTTCAACTGAGACTGCCGCCATCTGGGCCAACTCTTCTCGTTTAAGATGAAGTGAAATTTTTGTCCCATCTTGAGTCTGTTCGCCATATCGCTCAACAAGCTCAAGCAAGAGTCCGGCAATTCGTTCACGTGCTGATGCAAATGCAAACTGATCAGTATCGTTAAATGACGCACTCATTTTTCGACTAAGTAGTCTAATCACGCGAACAGCGAGCTCGCCATTTTGTTCAAGAAGTGCGAGATATCGCGTCCGGTCAATGATGCACACCTGAGAGGGTTCCAATGACTCACAAGAGAGTGCATGAACAGCCCCATCTTGGAATGATTGCGTCTCGATGAGTTCCCCGGGATCCACGATGCTGACTAATCGGCATTGGCCATTTTTTGTCAAACGCGACAGCTTGACTCGTCCACTACATAGAATGTATAGGGCAAGAACTGGATGACCTTCATAAAATACGAATTGGCCAGGTTGGTACATGACCGTTCGCTTGATATTTTCAAATTCGGCTGCAGTCGAGCCCTCTAGATCACAGAGATCTGAAGTCGCACGGTTTTGACATGACACACAGTCGTCAATATAAAGAGGCTTGGAAACACGCATTCTTATGGATTCTTCACAAACTGTTACACTGCGACCCAACTGTATGGATAACAATATGTCATGATAAAACCTTAAGGATACCTCTACAAACCAGGGTTTTTTCGTGAGAGCAAGAAAGTCGTGCACGCAACTTGGGCACCTGTGATCGTTCTCGCGGAAAGGAGAAGCCATCCCAACAAAGGAAAGATGGCAGTACCGTCTGCCCTCTGGCCCATCGTGCCCAAGGCCACCACCCTGAGCCTTGGCTACGATAGTGGGACGACCCTCACGACACTGATAAACCCTCCATTGTGTGAGGGGAGCGAGCTCTTGCTATTGTGATCGTAGGTAGCCAAGACATAAGGATTTGAGCACGCAGCTGACGCCGACATCGCGGAAAAGGACGGTTTGTAGATGTGCCTTTACGTCATGAACAATTACGGTACGTCGTGTTGCTTCGACCCAAGAGGAAACGAAATAATAATACCACCCATCACGTCACCAAGCTTGTGGTCGCGTTTCGCACTGAGAATATGAGTATTATGACAATTTGCACAGGTCTTCGAAACGGCTTTATCAGCATAAATAGCTTTAAAATATTTTTTCTCGCCGCGTGTAATAATTCCAGTGTATGGTTGACTAGGATCTTTGACGACGGCTTCAAGTCCTTTCGTTTCAAATTCGGTGCTCGGACCATTCCGCTCATAAATTGGCCATAAACTCGCCAACCGAAATTGTAACCCAAAACCCTGCTCCTTGACCTCAAGACCAGACAGCAAGAGCATTTGAGCAGGAAGAGGTAGCGTCCCACGTTTCTTCCAGCCTTCTGAAGCCAATACCGTTCCCGTGTCTTGCATGCGGGATACGACATGTGTGGCATACAACGTTCTGTCTGCCTGAATCACAGCATGGAGATAATCAGCAACAACTTGGGGAGAAATACCTGCCGCAACCTCGGCATCTTGAGCATCGGACCGTGGAACAGCACTCACGAATACGAGCGGGAGGACGAAAAAAACAACACGAAGCATTGATTGATAGTGTGTCATAGCTCACGCTCCTTTCATCGAGACATAAAGTTCAAAGCACGAGATGTTGCCGACATCCACGATTCAAACGTCTGCCCTGCTCCACACAGGTTTAACCGTTCCTTTCTTTGTTTTCGTTCTAATGTTGAAGTTCAACTGAAGGAACAATTTTTGAGTCACCTAATAATTCCATTCCAAATCTCGTATTCTCCTGCGCCTCATTGGCATACAAACGCCCTTTAGGAGCTTCAAAATCCACAGACACATCTGTGGTTTCATTTGACGTGATCGTCACGGACAATTCTTTCTGAACCATCGGATGCCAGATGACGACCTTGTACGTGCCAGGAGGAATATGATCGATGGTGAAGGTTCCCCGTTGGTCGCTCACCGCAAAATAGGGAGAATCCATCGCCACCCCCCAACTTTCCATGTAGGGATGAAATCCGCATTGCATAGCAAAAATATTTCGCCCACGCTTCATTTTAATTTTTGGACTGACAATCCGCCCAGCTCGATTCTTCACCTTTTTGCCAGCCATCAAATCTTGTTTTTTTAGTTTTGGACTCACCGGTAACGGAAGATTAAAAAGAACGCGGGCTCCCATCTTTGAGGTTTCGTACGCTTGAATATCATGCATGACAGGGTCCATATTCACGACCTTCACTTCATGACGATCACGAACCACGGTAATATATGGAGCAAATTTGCAATCAATCGCTTCAATATGAGGAGGCGTGTAGTCAAACTTCTTGCCTTTTTTGATTCCCTCAATAAAAATGACAACATTTTGAAATTGCCCTTCTGGCCCGATTTGAAATGGCTGAAGTAACCGCCATCCGTTACCATTTGATATACGACCACAATAGGAAGGGTCTGGAAAACTTACAAGATTATAGCCTTTTGGATTCGGGAGTTCTCCCTGAAGCGTAATGACTCCGGACAGCGTCCCACCACCCTCTACTTGAATTTCTTCGTACTTTGCCAACGCAGACTGAGTCCATGTTCCCAGGCTCAAGACGAATACAACACACAGCACTCCCGATCTCATCAGCACCTCCTTACGACTAGAATCCCTAAGCCTCATTCGCTCTATCCAAAACATCTTACCAGAATTGCAGTCAAAAAAACGGGGGAGCCATTATGGCCCCCCCGTTACGACTACCAGAATTACCGGAATTTCTGGTCATTTGAATGATGCTGGAGTCGGTGTGATCGACTCCGACTGGTCGCCCTGAGCCGTCTTGGTTCCTGAAGCGGTACCATGTAACGGAAGGACACTCTGATCAGTAGACGGGAGCACTCGTAGGTATCCCCATTGACCTGACTGTGAGTATGGCAACCGTCCATTACTCCAGACATAATCACCTGGCATAGCCCAATTCCCGCCTGCAGATGGAAGATACACATCCAAGCCTTCCGAACCGGAGAACTCGACGGTACTGATCATGTCAGCACCTGGGAGGAACGGTTCAAGCGGCCATTCATGTTTTTCGACGGTGAACATACCGTTCTGTTCACTACTGGCGCCAAATACATGGATACGGACCTTATCCCCTGCGTGGGCGAGAATCAGAGGAGTTGCCGGGTCTTGTGGATCATCGACTTCGCATGGTTGAAACATCTTGCCCAATGTACAGCCAACCTCTTCCCGGTACAAATAGGGTTCGGCTCGGTAGTTGACGCCGGTTAATCCGGCCACATTTTGGACATACGGCATGAAACTCGTGCCGATAATATTATCTTCGTCCTGGAAATATAACGCCACATCACGATAATTCTCCCGGCGTTCATTTCCTTGGATGGTACGATCCACAATCACATCCGCATTCCAACTATTCTTGAGAGAAATATCTTCGCCGGTTTTTGGGTCACGGTACGTGGATCCCTGTGGTCCGATAATGATACCGCCAAATAACCCATTGCGAGGATTCATCGACACATTCCCCCAATCCCATACCAACGTCTGTCCTTCTCCATTAAACGGATCGGCATAGTAGGTATAGACTCGAGACTGTCCAGGAGCCACGGTTTGATCCCCTGGATTATTTCCAAGGTTCACCCCTTGTGAATCTTTGGGGTCAAAGGCTAAGCCGAACGCCGAGAATGACGCCTTGCCTTTTTTCAATTTATTCGTCAGTTTCACTGTGATGCAATCACCGACGTTTGCTCGTAAGGTCAACGGCATCGGTTGCGCATCTCCAGATACCTTTTGCACTTCATCTTCAAGGACGTAGATCTTGGCTTCGGGATTGCGCAACTCAATCTTTCGTTCAAAATCCACTTCGATGGATTCCTCCGCATTGGGATTGAAACTCATCCCCGGGTGGTCAATCGCCACGACATTAAAGTTTTTCACCGGGGCATCTTTTGGACAAACCGGAAGTCGCTTTGGCATTCCTTCAGCGCCATACGCCTTATTAGGCAATGGTTGGAGGTCCGCAACAGGTTCATCCAACACTCGCATGATCCCCCAAGCCCCTTCCGAAAACTTCGAACTTCGACCGTTAAAGAACATGTAATCGCCTGCCTGATGTCGAGGTCCACCTGCTTCGGCAAGCACGAGGTCATACCGTTCCGCAATCCCAATATGTAAGGAATTCTTGCGATTGGCCTCCTGGGCATATCGCTCAGACCAGAAGGTATGTCCCGACACGGTAAAGACATTGCTTTCATTCATGGTTACGTCTAACAAACGGAAGACCACGGCATCACCCAAGTAGGCACGAATCATCGCCGTACTCGGATCACCGTGGACCACACTGCTAAAGATCTTTGATGAATCCGGATTGTTCGCCAATCGTTGGGCAAATGGTTCAGCCCGGAAATTCAACGCCCCACCGGTGGTATGAGTCCCACCATTTAAAAATGGCATCGGGGTCATTTTAATTTTGTCATTTGGAGGCATAATAAATGAGACAGTCCGACCGGCCTCCAATGCCACATCAACTGGTTGGCCAGGTGGATTCCCAGCCGTCACGATATTCACCGTATGTGGAACCGTGTCCATAATATGCACCATGAGTTCACGAAAACTTCCGGCCACATCATGTCCCACACGTTCCGTCGCATGAATATCCGCCACTGGACCTGTCCTGATTGACTCCCCAGTTTTGGGATCATGCCAGGTCGAACCAAAGGGTTCAGCAATCATGGTCCCCACAGCTCCGTGCGGCCATGTTGTTCCTCCGAAGGCATGGTCATGCCAAAACACACTTCCAACATCGGCATCCACCCAGAACCGTTGACGGACATATTCAACCGTCACGATATCGCCCACAGGATGACTATGTTCCAATGGCCGGGCAAAGGTTAACGTGTCGCCAGTAATGTTGGTAATGCGCTTCACCTCTTGACCTTTGACGTTATCAGCTCCAACAAGAATCGGAATACCAACATGATATTGTTTCGCATTCGTCACGTGGAGCGTCTTGTCTCCTTTCTTCGAGGCTTTTGTGACTTTCGCATTCATCGGAATTGGCAACCCTTTTTTCGAAGGCTTTTCGAATTGGGTAAAGGGCCGCATGGACTGCTCATACGAAAATCCGGAAATCACGCCATCAGAGGCCTGGTTGTCAAACTGGAAAAAATGGAAGTGCGTATTAATTTTTGACGACTGAAAATTCGTAATGTCATCGTCCAACCATTCACTCGTCAATGTCCAATCAATGCAGTCATAGACATTCGCGCGAACAACCAATGGAAATTTCTTATCGTTATTGGCTCGAACGTCAGCTTCTTCTTCATGGACCACATATAAAAGCCCATTTGGATCGACAATTGCTGGCTCTTTCCCCTGTGCCGCCGATAATTCAATCGGCAATTTAATAAAATGCACATTGTAATCTTGAGAGCCTGCTCGATCGGGACACAAACTCCAATTCCCGTTTTCTCCAGCTTTGGCCGGACCAACCGACCGTGTGCCATCATCGTTGAGCCGAATCATTTCTAACCAGGGAGCGGGATTGTGATCGTTGGAAAACGGTGCCCGCTTCCCAAAGTGTGGCGTCAACCATGGCCACGCCACTTTCCCTGTCGTTGGCTCAAACCAAATGGTTCGCCGTTCCCCAGGTGCATAGCCTTGCCGCTCAGGATGATATTTGGGGTTCTCACCTAACGTCGGTTCTTTCTCACTCATGGCCTTGCTGCCGTCCCACACCCAATCCAACACCGTGGCATCATAGGCCTTCAGTTGACCAAGCTCATCATCGTTATGCCCTGGTCTACCTTGATTACTCAGCTGCATTTCGACCCAGTCCTTAATATTGACCACTGCAGGTTTGGCTTTCCAGTCACTCTTTCCTGATCCTACGATTTTAAATGTTGAACCAAACCAGTTCACCGTTTTGCCCACCAATTGATCTGACGGCACAGGCTTGTGAATCCGATCAAGACGATCCGGTAATTCACGTAGGGGCGGCATCACATCATTTTGGAAACCTGGAACCTGCAGGGTGTTATACACTCTCCAGTATCCCCACATGCCAGCGACATAATGATGCGCGACATGGCAGTGAAATAAAAAGTCTCCCGCCAACCATTGGCACAAACCTGAACCACATTCGGTTTCTAAATCCAAGGCTTCCGAAGGCCCAATGACTTCAACATCGACTCGGTCTGACTTGGTTCGAACGATCGGATATTTCACTGGACCGTTCTGTCCTGTGCTCCACACCGGCATTTGCGTCGCTCGTGGGCTGCGTTGCCACCGTATCGAACCCCCATGCGGGTGATGTGAATGGAAGACTTCTGATCCCCCGTGTACGATACGGAACTTCGCTGGATCACCGAGGTAACTCCGAGGAATCGTCGGTGCCGCATCTCCAAAGGTGTAAGAGCTGTAGGCCATGGACTCATCTTCGAAACCAAAATGTTCATGCTGTACATGCATGTTGTTAATGCCGAACGGCTCGCTACGATAGTTCAAGGCCCGTGCACCTGGACGATAGGCATCGGTTAGCGGATCACGTTGAGGCAGAAAATCACCATGCTTATTCACTGGCCGAAACGCCTCGTCTCCCACTTCGTGATAAATCAACACGAACTCTCGAAAGCTGGGACCAGTTCCGTTTTCAATCATGACTTGCCACCCACTCCTCGCTTCCGTGGCCGGACCTGTCCCGACTGGCTCCCAATATTTCGATCCTCGCGGTTCCACGACAAAAACCCCAAACAATCCCATGACGGTTAACTCACGATCGTTACTAAACGTATGAAATTGCTTCCCACCTTCTTGCGTATCTGGATGGATATACCATTCCATGTCAATCGATTCACCTTCTGCACCTTCTTCTGCATCCTCATCAGCACCAGAAGCGACGGAATCGGGATTTGTCGTAGTGGCCGGTTGCCCCGTTTTACTCATCACCATATCTGAGCCATTGATGTGAAGACTGACGTCCTCTCCAAATTCTAGTTTGTTTCGCAGAGTAATCTTGACGCAGTCCCCCTGATTACCACGAATCACCAGTGGCTGAATCCATTGATCCTGAATGCCATTGTTGACCGCACCAGGGTTACTATGCCCTTCAGATTCCCGTGCCTCTGCATTCTTGGCTTCTTCTTCTCGTATTTTCTCAATGTCTTCCGTGAGGGCATACATATACCCAGGATAATAATCCAGCCACTGATTTAACGAGATCTCGACATTGATCGCTGAGATGTCATATTTTTTCACTGGTGCCGTCGCAGGACATCGGCCCCCTTTATTGGAGACAGGCTCTTGCCCCGTCGTGGAAGCGAGAAGACCATTGGCTGGTCCAGCACCATATTGATGCATCATCGACATCGAGTTATACGCACCAGTATTATCTTTTTCGTGACCCATTTCCTTCTGCATCTGTTCCATAAGTCGTTGATGCTGCAGTTCCACTAACGCCGCACGCTCAGCTCGACCTTCCACAGAATTTTCGACAATCGTCTGTCCCTTTAATCGCTCGGCCCATCCTTTTCGATCCTGGCTCATCGCCACGGAATGGATGCCCGCTGATGGATCTTCGGCCACTCCCATCGACGGAGCACCCAAGAGGAGCGCTCCTCCTAACGCTCCGAGCCACCACCTTGCACGTAATGCTTGACCTGTACGCGTAAACATTCAACGGCCTCCTTATTAAGATAAATATGTCCTGACAAATATTCAGGTGTGACACACAACCGACATGTGCTTGCGTCTTTTTAGCGTCTCTCGTACGTCTGGTAAGGTCATCCAAAATCCTCGAGGTGAGGTATTGAATAAAATTTGTGTCGGTGAAGGGGTCTTGAAAAGAACAGTTGGGCACTCCGGAGGCCGGTCCATCACACCCTGGCCCTTCACCGACACCACAAGAACAGAGCAACCTTAATGCCATTTCCGAATGACCAGCAGGCATCCTCATGATTGGCAAGAACAACAAGGTGTCGGGTGCCTATACTTGCAACAACGAGCATTTTTCCTCAGTGTAAGAACTCCAAGAAATTACACAGATTTCATTGAAGAACGTGTAATAGCCAGTAAAATCAATTGATTGTCCTGTCTATTTTTTTAGACAGATTCGACCAGATATTGGGGAAAAATGGGGCAGGAGGGACTTATTGAATATTGTACGTTTTGAGTTTGTTGTACAGATTCGCTCGACTGATGTTGAGTCGACGGGCAGCACGTGTTTTGTCGCCTTGAGTTTCTTGCAGAGCCTTAAGAATTTCCTGCTTTTCGACCAGCTTCCGAGCGGCTTTGCTCATGGAGGGGAGGTCTACAGACTGATCCACATGATCATGGGAGGGGAAAATACCCTGAATGGTTAATTCGGGGCTGTGAGCGATGACCACCGCACGTTCAATCACATTCTCTAACTCCCGTACATTACCGGGCCAATCACGGCTGACCAATGCTTCCATAGTCGCGGCGGGAATGCTCGGTCCGATTCTCCCGTTTTTAAGACAAGATCGCTCCAAGAAGTGATTCACGAGGAGAGGAATATCCTCTCGCCGATCTCGCAGAGGAGGAACGGTCAGAGGAAGCACGGCAAGCCGATAGTAGAGATCCAAACGAAATGTGTGTTCTTCGACAAGACGTGTGAGCGGCTTATTGCATGCAGAAATGACCCGAACATTCACTTTAATGGGACGATTCCCGCCAACGGGTTTTATTTCACCTTCTTGTAAGACTCGAAGGAGTTTGGCTTGAAACGTCGGAATGGTATCGGCAATTTCGTCTAAAAATATCGTGCCCCCTTCGGCTTCTTCAAACAGACCTTTTCGGTCTGTCACAGCCCCTGTAAACGCACCTCTAACATGCCCAAACAATTCACTTTCCAGCAACGTTTCCGGCAAAGAACTACATTCGACAACAACAAAGGGATGATCGCGACGCGGGCTTAGCTGATGGATGGTCTTCGCGACCAATTCTTTCCCGGTGCCGCTTTCTCCCTGGATCAATACCGTCGACTCCGACTGAGCGACTAACCGAATCATCTCGATGAGTTGTTGCATCGAGGCACTCTGTCCAATCAACCCCGGATATTGATTGTGTTCCTTTTGAGACGCACGAGCATCATCGAATAAGGAGGAAGCAAGTGTTCCTCTCCACACCTTCGTGTCTTCCGGGGCTGTTCCCATCATGACGACACAGGCCACATCCCCTTCCGCTCCAGGGACCGGAAACGATGTCGGAAACGGACACGAAGGGTCATCATGATGAACGGTTAACGTTCCTTCGTAATTTAATGACCTCTTTGCGACATGTTGTTCGGCCGGGCAAGTCTCGCAACGCTCGGGGGTGGCGACTTCGGAATCTGGACAATCCGTGGGCATTTCACGTAAGAGAGGACACTGTGCTGCGATGTCAGCTGCTGAAGAATTCGAATAGACAAGTTTCAAGGTTGGATCAAAGATCACGATAGGCTCAGAAACTTGATCGGCAAGAAGTGTTAAGGCTTGCAGACGAGAGGATAATCCAGAATTATGTTCGAACGCAGACTCTGAAAACGATCCGGCCATCGTTTATGATCCCTTTCCTTTTCACGAGTTGGGCCATTCTATAGAGTTCTGACACGTTTGAGGCTTGACAGACTTGACGACAGGACAAACTTGTTGAAGAGCTGCCTTAAGATCCTTCACGCGAACAGGCTTATCAAAATAGGCAGCAACTCCACAAGCCTGCGCTTCCTGTTTCGTTTGTGAATTCCCGAAGGCCGTGATCAAGATTATCGGACAATTTTGAACAGAAGCCGCAACGTTTCGTAGATACTCAAACCCTCCACCAGGCATTTTTAGATCTGTAATGATTAAGTTTGGTTCATAGAGCTTAATGTGGGAAAGAGCTTCATTTCCATCTGATGACTCAATAACGTTGCATCCATTTTCACTCAGCTCATCTACCAATAGGCTTCTCATCGCAGAATCGTCATCGACAACCAGTATCGTACAGCTACTCACCTGCTCACACTTCGAATTCAAGTTGCGACTCCCAATTCCAAAAGGCAGTTTACCTTGTGAACGGCTCATGAAGCCCTGCCTCTGGTCATCTCATGTTAATGACAGCAAGTCAAGTGCCAGTAAGAAAAAACCTCAAAATCTTCTGATTTTGGAGAATTCCCTGCACGTTACTGGTGAAAAACGCTACAGACTGCGGATTTCCATGGGACGGAAGGCAACAGACATGGAGAAAGTATGCGCCATGTAAACTCGGACTTTTTAAGGATACTCCGGTACATAAAAAAGAAGCAGGCTTCATACAAGACTTTCTTACTTTGCTGGCAACAACGCTTTGATTTTTGCTTCAGCCACATGAGGATCTTTGATTCCACGCAGTCGCAGCTCACGTTTCTCTTTGGATGACTGAATTACCAAAGTCCCAATTCCCCAAAATCTAGCAATAGGCCCTTGCAGAAGAGCAATACTTTCGATCATTTCAAGCTTCATATAGGCAATTTCATGTTGAGTATACCCGTTCTTGATGATCACCTGAGTCGGGGTCACGATATAGTAGGCCCAACGACGAATAACCACGATGACTAAAAGTAATACAATCGCACCGACAATCCACATCTGCCACCCAGGCAGACCGAAACGAAGAAACACGATTCCCCGAAGTGCAGTTAGGATCATAAAGAAGTAGAGCCAACTAAAGTGCCCCCATGAGGGGAAGGCTTGCCAGATGACGCGTTCTGGTTGTGTCGCTAACATCATACAAGTGAGTCATGATTCTAAAGAATTGAGCAATAGGCGTGACAAAAAAACAGAGGAATTTGGCAGAGGTCTTTCCCTTCCGGTGTATGACCCCATTTTCTTCTGGCCCTACCGTCCAAACTCCACACACAATCCAGATACACACGAGACAAGAAGAAAAAAGGTTAGAGACTTAGTGATTGCTTGATTCTTGAAAATCTTGGCAGCACTCATCAGCCGCTCCTCGTTGATGATCACGCTTCATACCTCCATGCATTCCGTGCCGGCCTCTGCCACCATTCATTCCGTGACAGTTCACACATGTCCCTTTTCCTTCATACAGTGCCTTTCCTTTTGCGACCGTTTCTTCCGTGTATGGAATAGGGTTTCTAAGGGCACGCGCTTCTTCCAACTTATCCGCCGGTACACGTGAATGCATCATGTGTTGACCCTGTTGCGCAGTTGCTCCTGCTGCATGGCTTATCACAGAAATACTTATGAGAAAAAATGCGAAATTTCTGAAGTACATGATCCATCCTTCATCCTTTTCATTAATGTGTGGGGTACGACATTTATCGAGTCAATGTTTTGTCTCTATGTTCTCTTGAATAATTGAAATATCGGTCCTTCACTCATGCTTCATGTAAGTAAGAAGCAAGAGTGACGCCCAAAATACTAATGGCATGCCTTCAAGCCCTGCTCTTTCACTCACGTGTTCCCCTATCCCTTTTCAGAGAACAGCCGGCGTTCGACTTTTTGAGATATTGACTGATTCAGTGGGGAATTTCGGTACTATGGACGATCAAAACCTGTCGCAAACTTCAGCACTATTTCTTCTTTCAAAGAAATATATACAGGCCTATGACAATCACATCCGTCTCTTACCCTTCTCATTCCACCAAAAAGATTGTACACATTCTTCATAACTCACAAGCCAACGATGTCAGCGCTAACATTATCTTTTTCACCCTGAAAATTGTATGCGCAGAACGTGGCATACATTTTGATCTTCTTGGGACATGCAAAGCCAATTTTTTAGGTCATGACGAGTTACGCAGGTCTTTATGTGGTTCGGAAGATGCCTATTCTGACTCAACACCAACGCGGTAAGAACCTGAGAACCGTCATCATCATGTTGGGGGTCACGATACTGATTCACTCGATGAGTCTTGTAAGCTTTGCACAAAAACATGAAGTCATAGAGGGTGGGCGCTATCTCTACTTTAAATATTGTGCGCTCTGTCACGGCGCGCGCGGGCATGGGGATGGTGAACGAGCGCCTTCACTTGACGTTCACCCAGCCAACCTGACGCGTCTCAGCAGGAACAACGGCGGAGAATTTCCCTTCTGGAAGACATATCGTGTTATTGATGGGCGCCAAGAGGTCCTAAACCATGGATCACGCGATATGCCCGTTTGGGGTATCTGGTTCCAAATACCCGACGATGAGGTGTCAACCGAAACGGAATGGGCAGATCAAGTGCGAGGAAGATTGTGGCAGTTACTCGCATATCTCAAATCAATTCAGGAATGAGCGGAAGGTCCGTACGAATCCCTACCGAAAAAGAGGAGCTTGAACATGCGCATGTTTGTTTCGTTACCGATCATGCTAATTGTCCTGGTTATAGGCAATGCCATTGGCTTTGCACAGGACGCTCTCGGTGACCGCACCAATGGAAAAGCAATATATGACACCCATTGTCTTCGGTGTCATGGGGATCATGGCGAAGGCAATGGACCTGAGGCTTCGGCACTTATCGTACCACCAACAAATTTCCAGACACCTGAATCACGAATGAAGTCAGAGTTTGAACTCCGCTCAACCGTGATCTGGGGCATGGCCTTTAGTCCAATGCACGGATGGTTCAATATTTTAGATGGCCAGGAAATACGAGAGGTCATCCAATACATCCGTCAACTTGCTCCCTATCAGGCAAAGGACTATTCAGACCTCACACATGACCGCATCGAGAAGCATACATAATAAATAATGGAACTGGTCGCACGATATCATGTAATAGGATTGATGATTGTCCTCTTGACCATCTGGCCCAGTACGTTCATCACCAGTACATATGGGCAAACGGACAAGGGGAAAGTTCTCTTTGAAGAACATTGTGCCGAATGTCATGGACGAAAAGGAGATGGTCGCGGGGCCGTTGGCTCGTACTTGGAAGGACAGCAGCCAGCCAACCTCTTAGCGCACACAACACAAACACGATCGGATCAGGAGTTATTCAAAATTATTCGATATGGTATTCACCTTGAAATGGCGAGTTGGGAAAATATCCTCGAGGATCAAGAAATTCGAACGATCGTGACCTATCTTCGAGATCTCGCGCTTTACCCTACCGCCACGCATGAGTAAAGATTATTGAAGATCGTTTTCCCAATTGGACAACGGGTTTTCTCTCGCCTGACCCGTCATTGGCACAAAAGAGACTGGCAAAAGTTGTCGTTGCACATACCCTTCTTCTGTGCGGTGAAAGAGAACAAGGTTTTGTGACTCTCCTCCGACTGGCAGAATAAGCCGCCCACCAACGTGGAGTTGCTCCAACAATGGTTGGGGAATATGCTCAGGAGCGGCGGTGAGAATGATCGCATCAAAAGGGGCTTCTTCGGGCCAACCTTGATACCCATCATCTGATCGAACATAAATATTGCCATACTGCAACTCTCGAAATTTTCGTTCTGCACGTCGGGCCAGTGGTTCGACGATTTCGATCGTACATACCCGTTCAACAATATGAGCCAACACCGCTGCTTGATATCCAGAGCCTGTGCCGATTTCCAAAACTTTGTTCTTTGGTCCCAGGGCCAAAGCATCGGTCATGAACGCCACAATATAGGGTTGCGAAATCGTCTGATGATAGTCAATCGGTAACGGGTAATCGTTATAGGCTTCCGAACTCTGACTGACCAGAACGAAACGATGTCGAGGAACCTGCCGCATCGCAGAGATGACCGTCTCATGCTTGATACCCCTGGCAATAATTTGCTCATCAACCATCCGGTCACGCTCAACTTGCCGTTCAGGCAGATGGCTCGCTCGTGCCT
This sequence comes from Nitrospirales bacterium, assembly GCA_021604005.1. Classification (GTDB taxonomy): domain Bacteria; phylum Nitrospirota; class Nitrospiria; order Nitrospirales; family UBA8639; genus JAGQKC01. The sequence goes on from BQIV01000022.1 coordinate 33,282, forward strand.
GTTCATTCCATGCCATCGTCATTGTTCCTACCACCAACGATAGCATGATCGCATACTTCTACCATAATGCTCTTGCTGCGATACCATGCATTTCTCTATTCTTTGCCATCATCCAACTCATCATACGAGAAGGCTTACGAAATCTGTACACCCCAAACACGTCCGTATCATTGCTCTAGTATATAGCCGTTTCTCAGAACTTCCGGTGGTCGAGACGTCGAATGCGCGTACCGCGTTGCCACATGACGTGTACACACATCTATTTCAGCACACCACCATAAGATTCATACATGTCACAACGGTTTTCTTCGGTCTCACAATTTTGATAGATTTTATATGATGGAGATACCGTGGCATCATATGTGACACGTCTCGTTTTTACTATGGAGTTTTCCAAGGAACCCCAACACAATGACATCAACACCACGTGACTATTACGATGTTCTCGGCGTCGAAAAAACCGCTTCTGCTGCAGACCTCAAAAAAGCCTATCGCCGTTTAGCCAGAAAATATCATCCCGACCTCCATTCGGGTCCTCAAAAAGCAGAAATGGGAAAAAAGTTTAAGGAACTGAATGAAGCCTATGAGGTCTTGGGTGATGAAGCCACACGTAAAAAGTATGACCAATACGGGTTGCAATGGAAGGACGCTGAGGCCTACCAGCGTGCCAAAGAACAGGCAAGGGCCCGGGGAGCTTCAAGCGGATGGGAAACGTACTCCACACAAGGGGAAGGCGCGGACTTCAACGATCTCTTTTCAGAACTTTTTGGCCGGCAAGCGAAAAGGGAAGGCCCATCGTTTCGTGGATTTGCGATGCCCGGAGCCGATCTCGAGACCACCATTCAACTCCCGCTTCGGGACTTTCTTTCGGACACCACACAACGATTAGAGTTAACTGACGCAACTGGAACACCACATATCATTGAAGTCCGAATTCCAAAGGGCGTCAAAGATGGGGAACGTCTTCGAGTCAAAGGAAAAGGGGCTTCAGGCCGTGGGGGAGGCCCAGCAGGTGATTTGTATCTTCGTATTCATGCCTTGCCCCATCCAGTTTTTCAGCAACAAGGCATACATCTTTTGGTGACGCTTCCAATATGGCCATGGGAAGCCGCATTGGGCACGGAGGTCGAAGTCCCGACATTAACTGGTCCTGTTCGGCTAAAAATTCCCCCCAAGAGTCAATCCAAACAGAAAATGCGACTCCGCGGGAAAGGGTTACCCTCACGAGGAGAAAAACATGGTGATCAGATTGTCATTCTTGACATTATCATTCCCTCAGAAATGACTAGCCATGAACAACAGCTCTACGAACAACTGAAGAACATTGCCCACTCCGATCCCCGTGCTCATCTCATCAAGGAGGCAACTCATGCCTGAGGAACCTAACCAGAATATAGATCTGGTCATGGCCGAACTTTTCCAACCAGAATGGTATCGACGAGAGGAACTCTGTACACAATTAGGGATTGGGGATGATCTTCTAGAAGTATGCCTCCGATGGGAAGTCGTTCATGTGACGACTACTGACCGAGAAGGACAAGACCTATTTGAATCAGAAGCCCTCGAAAGGCTTTCTCGAGGCCTCCGTCTGCATCGTGATTTAGGTATTAATTGGGCTGGGGTGGTTGTCGCATTAGATTTGTTAGAACGAATTGAAGATCTTGAACGCAACCTCCATCAATCACACGATATATAAATCCCAACACGTTAGTTTGTTCAATGCCAAAAGTTGTATGACGGTATCGTCATGGTTGAAATGTTCCTTTATCAAAATCTTAGACAGAAGTTCAGCAACATGCTACGTGACTCTTTGCTGCGTTCTGGAACTCATCAAATAGGCAGGCTGTAGAGAAAAGGGACAGTCCCTCCTCAACTTTCTACACAAACTCTCTTCTCTCCCTAAAAATTAACGATTATTGTCATGGCATGACTCTTGATGTTTGAAAGTCTTATGGCAACCGTTTTGGGAAGGAGGTAAACTATGGACTGCAATGTTGGACATAATATGGGACATGTAGAAAGGATCATCCGTATTGGGTTGGGACTCGCACTTTTGGCGATTGGAGGGTTAACCGCACTTCCAGTGTGGGGAACGTTGATCGTACTTGTCGTTGGAATAGTGGCGTTAGTAACTGGAATCATGGGATTTTGCCCCGCATGGCAATTCTTGGGTATCAACACATGTCAACATACCAATACCAGGAATACTTGATTGATAAAGTGAAGACCTATAGATGAATGACTTATTGTTCTTTGGAATCCTCATCCTCGTCGTCGGAGCGATTGGAGTGATGGTCTTACTAAAAGGCAAGAAACGATAACGAATACGGAGCAGACGATGATCTTCAAACAATATTATCTCAAGAGTCTTTCTCATGCGTCGTATCTAATAGGTGACGAAGGAACGCATGTGGCAGTAATCATAGACCCTCAGCGTGATATCGAACAGTATCTGGTAGACCTTGAATCGCATGGGCTGAAGTTAAAGTACGTATTTCTCACTCACTTCCATGCCGACTTTGTCGCAGGCCATCTTGATCTCCATCATCAAACAGGCGCAGAAATTTGTTTAGGGGCCAAGGCACATACAGATTATGCCTTTCATGCCGTGCATGATGGATTTGAAGTTGAACTAGGCACCATTCGGCTGAAAATTTTAGAAACACCAGGACACACGCCAGAAGGCATTTCTCTCCTCGTGTATGACCAAACCAAATCACTGGAGCAGCCTTACGCGGTTCTGACGGGTGATACGTTGTTCGTTGATGATGTGGGACGCCCTGATGTAATGGCTGCCGTAGGGTATGATCCGAAGGTATTAGCCGGACAACTCTACGACTCACTCCACGAAAAGCTGCTTGGGCTACCAGATGAAGTACTCCTATATCCCGCTCATGGGGCAGGATCGTTGTGCGGAAAACAATTAGGAGCAGAAACGTCCTCAACTATTGGGACGCAACGTCAACGTAACTATGCCTTGCAACCGATGTCTAAAGAGGCGTTTGTGGAATTAGTAACGACTGACCTCCCTGAGGCTCCAGAGTACTTCGGGTACGATGCGTTTCTCAATCGCCGTGAACACCCAACACTTCATGACCGGTTAAAGCAAACACTCAAATCACTTGAACTTGACGACGTGATTCATCTCAAGAGTTCCCGGGCACAAATTGTAGACGTCAGAACTCCTGAAGAATTTGCCATGGGGCATATGTGTGGCAATTTAAACATCTCTCTCGACGGAAAATTTGAAACGTGGTCGGCCATCATGCTTACTCGCGAACAGCCAATAGTCGTGATCGCTGAACCCGGTCAGGAGCGGGAGGCAATGATCCGACTCGCACGGGTGGGATATGATCACATTGCCGGATATCTTCATCGTGGTCCCCATGCCTTGGCCTCGACTCCTGAATTGACACTTCGAACGCACCGTATTTCCGCAACCCATCTTAGCGAACTCATTATGACAACGAATCGGCCACATATTTTAGATGTTCGATCCAAAGACGAATGGGCACAACGTCACATCGATGAGAGTCGAAATATTCCCTTACCAGAACTCACACAACATCTTTTAGAGATTCCAACCGATCACTCTGTTGTCGTTCACTGCGCAGCAGGCTATCGATCATCGATTGCCGTCAGTCTGTTGGAACATCACGGTTTTACCAACATGAAAGATCTTGTTGGCGGCTTCAATGCATGGGAAGAACAAGTTGTCAATCCTTCGTTACAATCGTCTGAATCACTGCAACAGGCTGGAGGTCGTTGAGTCGGGAAAGGAACGAGACGTGAAAGTTGTTGTTGCCGTTGATGGATCACAACAGACTAAACTACTCACGCACAATCTACACGCATTGGCTCCACTCGAAGAAATTATTCTGCTCCATGCTCTTCAGGTACCCCAGTTAGCGTATCCTGGGACGGGCATGGGTATTGGGCATGAGTTTTCGATGTATGCGGAACAAGCGTTACGAGTTGAAGGAGCCCGCATACTCGAAAACGTCACGTCTCAAATTCCACATGATCTTGGGCCCGTTCATCAGCGACTTGAACGAGGCTCTCCGGCGGAAGTGATTGTTTCTGTCTCGGAACGTGAGAAAGCCGACCTCATTATCATTGGTTCACGTGGTCTCGGCATGATTCGAGAACAAGTCCTTGGGAGTGTCTCACATCGTGTTATGACCCATGCCGAGTGCTCAACACTTGTGATGAAAGCCGGGGACAACGTATTCCAACATATTCTTGTTCCGATAGAGCACACATCAGACGCGGAACGCATCGTGTCGTTTTTTGGAATGAAACCACTTCGAGAAAACGTCCAACTCTCACTCCTCCACGTGATTCCATTCGCACAACCTGTTCTGCCAGTAGGCGCCCTTCTTCCAGAGTCGTGGCGAAAAGATCTCATGGAAAGTGGAGAGCAGTTATTGAATGAGATTGGGAACCGCCTTTCATCTCTGGGGTATAACACATCAGTGACAGTCGTGACTGGAGCCCCTTCCATTGCCATTCATGAGGAAGCTCGAAGATTGAAGGCTAACTTGATTGTGCTGGGTAACCGGAAACATGGGAAGTTGAGTCGGTTTCTTTTGGGAAGTGTATCTCATTCAGTCATCCATCACGAGACATGCTCAGTCTTGCTCGTGAAATAAGAAACGGGAAAAGACACGTGTCTAGTTGCTGAACGACAGTACGGGCCTGAATTCCAGAGACGTTCAAAAAAATTCCCGTTTTCACCTCTCACAAAAGGAATTCCTACACGATGAATATCTTACTTGCCATTGATAGCTCTCCCCCTGGCAATGCTGCCGCTCAATTTATTCAAAACATTGAATTTCCCCATGGATCCTCTCTACACCTTCTCAAAGTGGTCGACCCCAAACACCTAGTCGATGTCTCAAGTAAAAAGCCAAAGAAAAAGAATACGTCATCTGGGACATCTGTTCAATCACACGAAACTGACAAGGCTTGGCAACTCATGAATCAACTCTGTCAAAGGATGGAAGACCCTACACGTGAGACGATCCCCCTTGTCTCGGTGGGAAACCCAGGAGCAGAAATTCTTTCAGTCATCGAACATCACAAGATCGATCTGGTTGTGCTTGGAACCCACAGCCGTAGAGGGTTGAACCGATTTCTTTTGGGGAGCGTCAGTGAATGGATCGTAACAGAAGCTCCATGTTCGACATTAATCATCCGGGGCAAAACACGCACGAAGAAATCGAAAGGCATGAACATTCTCCTCGCATCTGATGGGTCTCCCGATGCGGATACTGCTGTGAGATTTCTGAAGAGCGTGGAGTTTCCTCAATCATCAAAACTCACGCTTCTTCACGTCGTGAAAAAACATTTTTATCAAACTGAGCAACTTGTGACGACAATAAAAAAAACGTCATCTGACTTTGTTCAATCGGCCGAAGACCTCTTGCAAGAACGTGGACGAGAAGGCGCTGAACTTCTTGAAAACATCCGCACAATGGTCCAAGAGACAGGACTGAACGTGAATGAACACCTTGCGTTTGGTTACGAAGCTGACGAAATTCTCAAATGCGCAAAACGAATTCGAGCAGATCTGATCATTCTGGGATCAAAAGGGGTAACCAATCTTCGAAAATTCCTTCTAGGAAGCGTCTCCAGTAAAATTGTCCGCCATGCGCCATGTTCAGTGTTAGTGGTTCGATAATCACAAGACAAGAATTCTCACACACAAGGATATCAAGAGATTTCATGAAGAATTCTAGTAAGACAAAATTGGGAGATCTCGAAGGATTACCTCATCCCCAAAAAGTAGAAATATTATTCGGATGATTTGTGTGTGATTTCCGTCAGGTCCATTGAAAATTCTGAGCCATCAGTCAGACAGATGCTACCCGCAGAACCAACGAGTAACGTCACCGTATCCAGTAGAAGATCTGCAGGCAATTCGTACACGATTAAGGTGCCTGAAGCGATAGAGAAAATCTTTATGCGATCATCACGTCTTTCGACAAATTCTCCATTTAACGAATCTTTGATATAAGTATGCCCCTTCACCTTGGCAATTCCATTCTCATAGCCAAGAACCGTCCCAATAAAATACCGAGTTTGGTCGTCGGCAAATAGCCGACGGTGAACCACTAAGACTTTACTCCCATTACTTAAGATCATCGTCTACTCCTTGCATTAAGATGCTTCAAAGCCATCACTACTGCATTCAAACCCAAAGTTCAAACGGCGCTGTATTCACGACGGTTCGAAGAACATCACTGCGAGTGAGAATCCCAACAAGTTCATCACGATCATTGACTACTGGCATGGCGCCGATTCGTTCTTGGAAGAAGACTCGAGCAATTTCTCGAATTTCCGTTTCCGGTCCGGCTGAGAGGACGTGTGTCACCATAATACGGTTAATCGAAACATGTTGAGCGTGTTTCATCGTATTCTGTGATCCAGAACAATATTCAATGGTGGCAGAAAACAAATCTCGATCAGAGAGGATTCCCACAAGCTTGCCTTCTGGGGACACCACCGGAACATGCCGAAACCGATTTTCCCTGACCAGGTCCCACGCGTGGGAAAGCGGTGCCGTCATTGATAGTGTCATGACGGGTGACGTCATAATCTGCTTGGCAAGAATAGCTGGCTGTCGGTCAACGGTGGGTTTGCCTCCACCGTACTGATAGGCATCGGCCGCACGTCCCTGTGTATATTCGCCTTCCGCTAAAGGGAGTTTCGGATTGTGAGGAGACGGTCTTTGAACCGGCGTAGATTGGGAAATCTTCTGGGTTCTTCTATTCCAAATAGCTCCTGGTACATATGGAGCTTTGATACCTCCTTCATTCCACACAAGAAACATGGCTTCGTGACGTTCTTCTTCGAATCAGATGAATGAATGCCTCTCTTCGAACCTCATCGATCACTTGGGACACATGGCAGATCTGGAAAGCCCATTTGCACGACTGTTCGTTCATCGAGACACGCTTCGTTCAACTTCATCACGTATTGGATATCAAACTTGTACAGGGTGGCGCTGTATCGTTTCGGTATAACTAAAACGGCTATCGCAAGCATCACCATGATCCCAAACAACAAGACCTAGTTTTCCAACTTTCTCATGCCTTTCAGTTATAGACTAGGGTTCCTTTACTTCTTAGTCCAGAATCTGCTTTATGTCAAAATTTTTGTTATACGCCGGAACGTCATTGAGTCTGAATCATGTAGCCTTTCGCACTAGGTCCTCCGTGGCCGTATGACCAAGGTTGAGCAAGACGTATACCCGGCCACCCATTCGGAGACACTGCCCATGTGAAACCGTTCGGGACCCGTCAACCCCTTTGAACCGAGAACGGCAAGATCAGCTTTTGCGCTTTCGAGCTGATCGAGAATCACTTTTCTCGGCTCACCCTCTTTGACATCTGCGGTCACACGATAGCCTTCTTTAAGAAAGAACTCTCGATATTGTGCTGTAACTTCCTTTGCTCGCATTTGAAAAGGCTTCATCAGACTTTTTGCGTGCGATTTAGAAAGAAGCTTCGGACCAATATCCGTCAAGAACTGTGGCACGACCGAGAGGACATTGAGCGAGATGGCCTCGTCCGACAGGATCGGCGCGAGCCATGAATGAAATGCGCTGACCGCACGCTTCGAGGCATTGGAGCCATCCACAGCTAGTACGACTTTCGGTTTTTCTGAGATTGGCTCTTTCACTGTTAAGACTGCACAGGGCGCGTGAGTCAAGACTTTCCGTGAGACGCTCCCCATGAGATAGCCAGTGATGTTACTCAGTCCTCGTGACCCCATGACAATCAGATCGGCCTTTCGTTTTTCAGCCTGCTTCGTCACCACATTAGTAACATGTCCATGCGTCAACACCGTCCGAATCGCAACAAAAGGTTTCGTATGTGCCTGATTAATCGCGATGGCCGCATGGTTTTCAGCTTGTTTCAAAAGTTGTTTGCCATCTTGATTCATCGCGGTGATCACTTTCTTGACCTTAGCAGCACTCGCTCCTTCTTTCTTCATCCCCTGCCGCAATTGCACATCATCTACCACATGGAGGAGCACGACCTCTCTTAGGGATTGATGAAACAATGTCCCCAAAGCCTCAACGGCCCAATTTGAAAATTCAGAACCGTCGACCGCACATAACACTTTCATAACTTCTCCTTGGCTTTCACACCCTTATGAAATACCGTATAGACATAAATAGGGATGGCCAGCTCACCAAGATGTTGAGTAATGAGTAGTCGAACCTCTTCCCACTTTAATGCCCCAACACCGGTCGCCAATCTGGGCAATGCAAGACTCTTCACACCTTCTTTCTCGACTAGTAGTTTCAGTTCTCGCAATGCATGATTGACATACACTGTTGTCGCACGACCAGGTCGACCGCCTTGAACAGGGGATGCTTCTTGTGTCAGTAAATGGACAAGACGCTTGCCTTCAGCTCCTCCCCATATGACGATCTCCCCGGGCTTTGGATTATTCACTTGGCAATAATGGCGAAAATCCTTGACCATGGCTGGCCACTGCTCACGTAGACTCAGAGCCAGTCCCTGCGAAAAATGGTCTCCTGGTGCCACGCCATGTGCAATGCACTCTGATTCTGTGCGTAAAATGTCTCCTTCGACTTCATGAATCATCTCATTCGCCTCTCGGAGTATAGGTTCTACAAATTTCTCACTAAACACGCCTCATGAATCCACGATTACACGCACCAGAAATCATTCAATATGCACCTTATCTTTGAACAGTCCGATAACCACATCTTTAAGCTACAGGTGCTGAATAAGCAAAAGAAGGACCACTACCCTTGCATTTAAAACCTCCTTTTTTGTGTCCTTTTCTACATAACTCTGTGGTCATGTCCCAATTTGCGACGATACCCACTTCCTTTTGTGTAGATTTTCGCTACGCTCTGGTCTGTAATTACAGACCATTCATCACTAAAGGCACACATCCTTTGGCACTGTGCTTGCTGGATAATATGTAACGAAACGATAATTGAATGATAAAAACATTCTCTTTCTTCCTTGCGCCTTGTTCATTCCTTTCTTCTTGTAAGAGATAGTATTCATTTGAATGTCCTTCTCGAACTTCTCATCCTCATTGTACTTGCCAGGGTCTTCGGTGAGGCGGCTGAACACCTTGGACAGCCCTCTGCAGTCGGCGAACTCAGCGCCGGCGTCATGCTGACAGCAGCCGCTTCCCTGTAGGGACCGTCTATTCCTATTTTCACTCATTTGCTCACAAGTCAGACTCTAGAAGAGATTGCCCAAGTTGGAATTTTTTCTCTAGTCCTGTTAGCGGGGATTGAATCGAAACTCGACGAACTTCGCCAAAATTCTGGCAGCGCCATTTTTGTCGCCCTTGGGGGTGCCCTTGTTCCGCTGATAGCAGGATTCATCTTGGGATGGCTGTTTCTTCCCGAATCAGACGTGAAATCCGTACAGGCACTTCTGATAGGTATCACCATGTCAATCACCTCGATGCCAGCCACCATCAAGGTCCTGACAGATTTGGGTTACTGCATTCAAGAATCGGACAGACCATTGTTGGTGCAGCCATTGTTGACGATATTCTAGGGTTATTCTTACTCGCTCTTGTAACGATGATGATTCAAACCGGGCATATCCCGGCCCCATTGGCTTTCGCGGTACTTCTAGGCAAGGTAATACTTTTCTTCGGCATCGCTATCAGCCTTGGTATACATGTCTACCCCAGAGTTAGTCAGAACCTTAAAGCGTTGCAACTCGCTACCGTGGAGTTCAGCGCTCTGATGGTAGTGGCACTTGCATACGGTCTCCTTGCTGAAGCTCTGGATCTGCATTGGATTTTGGGCGCTTTTATGGCAGGGCTCTATTTTGAACCGAGTCGGGTTGGTCAGGAAGCGTATCAAGAAATGGAGTTGATCGTGACAGGCATTACTCAAGGGGTTCTTGGACCACTATTTTTTATTTGGATAGGACTCAATGTGGCATTCGAAACTGTTCTGCAAATTCCAATGTTTATCCTCTTCCTCTTAATCATCGCCTTTTGCGGAAAACTCATTGGTTCCGGCCTGCCTGCTTACTGGCTAGGGTACAACCGTCAGGAGGCCTTGGCAGTCGGAGTCGGCATGAGTAGCCGCGGAAGGGTACAACCGTCAGGAGGCCTTGGCAGTCGGAGTCGGCATGAGTAGCCGCGGAGCGGTAGAGCTTATCGTGTTAAGCATTGTCTATGACGCAGGATTATTTTCTTCCATGGCACCTGAAAACCTTATAGTATAGTTTTTTAACTTTCTCTCAGTACCTATGACCTGACGCCTTCAGGCCAGTCCGTTGAGTGAACACCTCTCATACTGGGCGGGCTTGTTTGAACGCAGCGAGTTAGCCCGCCCCACCAACCGGGATTCATCTCATCCGATGAACCTGGCCTGGGCGTTCATGGTTTTGGGTCCTTTTGCCGAAACAAAAGGGCCGCGGCCGCCGGGACGAACCCCGGCAGAGAACAAAGACCTAGGACGATACGCAGTGCAGGTGATGAATGAGGGAAGAAGCCATATTCTTGAGCAAAAGGTCCTCTACCACTATAGCGAATCCATACGTTTCAAACAGGAAAATACAGCTAACCCAGCACGGTACAACGATTGGATCAGCGGAAGTTATTGGAAACGGCTATAGCATTTTCCAGACAAATAGGTCTTAATGAAAAGTTAAAAAACTATAGTAAACTTGTTTTCAGCATTAGTCCTCACAATCGTGCTCACAACCTTCCTGACACTTGTGACAATGCGAAAGGTTCTTTCAAAATCGCCCAGCTGAATAGGACGGATTCATCCGTAGTGAGAATCTATGGCCAACACACAGTCGACGGCTAGCAGGCTTCAAGAGATACAATATGTCCTGCGTTCAGTGCTCATTCTCAATCTCTTCGTCGCTCTCACCAAACTGAGCTATGGAGTGATCACAGCTTCCCTAGGGATGCAAGCCGATGGGTTTCATTCCTTGTTCGATGGGATATCCAATGTGATTGGACTGACTGGTTTGTGGCTAGCCTCTCAGCCTCCTGATGATAATCATCCCTATGGACACAAAAAATTTGAAGTCCTTGCCGCGGCTGGCATTGGCGGAATGCTGATTAGCACATGCATGTACTTGCTCTGGAAAAGCATTCATACCCTAGGGCAGGAACCATCCCCTCAAGTCACGGAATTGAGCTTTGGGGTCATGATCATAACAATAGTCGTCAATCTGGGAGTCACAAGGTGGGAACAAAAGAAGGGGAATGAATTACAGAGTGAAATTTTGCTCGCAGATTCCTACCATACGGCCAGTGATATGCTCACGTCCGTATCTGTGCTCATTGGCTTAGTGGCCATCAAACTCGGCTATCCCATGTTTGATCCACTTGTCGCCCTGTTTGTGGCAATCGTCATCGCATGGACTGCTAGCAAGATTTTCAAAGAAGTCATCCGTTCCCTCACCGATGAAGTCCGATTAGACATCGAGTCTGTACGTGCGGCGGTGCTCGCCATACCCGGCATTCTCGGTTGTCATGACATCCGCACTCGTGGATTAGCCAGTCATGTTTTCGTTGATCTTTCGATTCACGTACAACCACGCATGTCAGTTGAGGAGGGACACGTCATGGCTCATCAGGTGGAAGAGACGATCAAAAAACGGTTTAACGGGGTTGAAGACATCATCGTTCATGTAGAACCAGAAGGCCACACATGAATGACTTTTTTATCTCGTCTATCGTCTTTCGTTGTTCGACGGTGAAGAGCTAAAACTTCATTTGTTGCAGACAACAACGATCAAAGAAAATCGTCAGATCCCTGGTCAGCAAACTGGGAGATAGATATGAAAGGTCGTCCCCTTTGCTTGTTCGCTTTCTACTTGAATGACTCCATCATGCTCCTGAATGATCCCATGAACCACCGTGAGTCCTAAGCCTGTGCCTTCCCCAACCGGCTTTGTCGTAAAAAATGGGTCAAAGAGTCTGGAAAGATCTTCTTTACGAATTCCACACCCTGTATCGGAAAGGATCAAGTGAAGTTGCTGACTGCAATATGCAAGGGCGATTCGTAGAGTTCCGCCCTCAGGCATGGCATGACATGAATTCATAACCAAATTTAGCAGAACCTGGCTCAGTTGGTCTGGGTCACCAAAAACATTCGGTCTCTCAGGCGGAATTTCCGTTTGAACATAGATGTGATGTTTCTTCATCCGATCTTGCACAATATCAAGAATAGGTGTAATGATTTCAGCAAGGTCAAAAGCACGACGTTCAGCAGGTCGCTTCCTCGCAAAACTGAGTAATTGATTCATGATTTTCGTAATGCGCTCAACCTGCGTCACGATCGTCTCAAGCCCCTTCTTTGTATTCTCATCGGAGGTCTTGCGCATCAAAAATTCTGCACGTCCCAATATGACGTTCATCGGGGTCCCGATTTCATGGGCCATGCCTGATGCCAATGTGCCCAACTCAGCCAAACGCTCGGTTTTTCGGAGTCGATCCTCAAGAGCTTTTTCTTGCGTGACGTCAAAGACATATCCTTCCAAGGCACAGAGCGTTCCATCATGTGTAAAGACTCCACAACCCTGTTCCCACACCCATTTGATTTCCTCTTTCGCGGTCCTGATTCTATACGAGAATTGAAATGATCGACGTTCATGAGTTGCGGCCTGAACTTCTTTCCATATTCTTTCACGATCCTCTGCTGCTATCACATCCCGTCCGTAAGAAACCTTGCGGTTTTTGACAAAATCTTCAGGAAGATACCCAGTAAGCTGCTGACACCTGGAACTCACAAACTCCATGGTCCAATCGGCATCACTCTTACACCGATAGACCATTCCAGGAAGATTTTTCATTAATGTTGACAACGTTCGCTGGGCTTCCTGGAGGGCTGTTTCGGCTTTCAATCGTTCGCTGAGATCAAGAATGATCGCGACATAGACTTGGGTATCGTGATGACCAACGAGTTGGAGATGAACCTCGACCGGATAGCAGGTCCCATCTTTTCGGCGATGGATCGTACGGAACTCGATTTTTTTTGAGACGCCGGTTTTCAGAGGTTGAAGAAGTTGTTCAAATGTCACGTCGGTATATTCAGGTTTCACAGCAACTGGTGTCATGTGCCGCAATTCTTCCATTGAGTATCCAAGATTTTCTCGCGCTCCCCGATTCACTTGCACGAATTTTAAGGTCTCGACATCAAACAGAAAGATTTCATTGAGCGATTCCTCAAGCAGGCTACCCAACCGAGCAATTTGTTCTTCTGCCTGTTTACGTTCCGTGATGTCTCGAATAATAACAGTGAATAATCGTTTGCCTGATACCTCCACGTGAGAAATTGAAGCTTCAATCGGGAATTCCACACCATTAGACCGCAGTCCTGAAATAGCGCCCAACTTTCCCATGCGACGATTCGTGACTTTGGTCTGACCAAACCGTTCTATATGCTGAGGGTGTTCCTTACGAAATCGAGAAGGTATAAACTGATCAATGGTCGTACCGATGACTTGAGGCACCGAACGCCCAAACATTTTTTCCGCGGCTGCATTGAATATGACGATGCGTTGCTTTTCATCAACGGTGATAATCGCATCCATCGCAGAGTGGATGACACCGGCCAATTGAAGCTCAATGGCCTGCAGGCCTTCTTCTGTATGTCTGTGAATGTTTTGAACAGCACGGAGTTCAGCGATCTCTTCTTTCAGACACTCTAACTCTTGCGTCAGCTGCTCTTTGGTTGATTCGGGTTTCATCTGAATCGTTTCAGGTTTAACCTTTCATATTTCAGGGAAAGACTTATACGAGTAAATTGTGGTCAGCTTTGAGGATTCAAGTTTCAAGTCTCATGTCTCAAGTTTTTCTGATTTTTTTCGTAGCCTCTTCTAGACCTTATACTTGAAACCTATTAGTTGGAACTTGAAACTAATAGGTTAAACTTTCGACTGTAAACACAAATTCCTATACCCTTGCTTGTTCTTCCATCTCACTCAACTTCCGATACAGCGTCTTTCGGTCTATGCCCAACACTTGAGCCGCTTGATATTTATTCCCACCCATTTTTTCCAGAATACGTCGAATGTAGGCTTGCTCTAATTCCTCTAACGGAAGCAGTCGATCGACCGCATCCTCAACCAATTGTCCTTCTCCTCGTACCTCTCGAATTATTGGAGGCAAGTCTTCAAGTGTGATGATGTTTCCTTGACAAAGTGTGGCAGCCCGTTCAATCACGTTCTCAAGTTCCCGCACATTTCCTGGCCATTGATAGTCCAATAATCGTGCTAAAGCAGGTTGCATGACTTCCGTCACGGATTTGTGCTGAGCGGCGAGACTTTTATGAAGAAGCCCATGAACCAACAGCGGAATATCCTCTTTTCGATCACGCAGAGATGGGAGTCGAATCTCGATGACGTTTAATCGATAGTACAGGTCTTCACGAAATTTTTTTTCTTTGACTTCTTCTGCTAACTTGACGTTCGTCGCTGCAATAATGCGCACATCAATGGGGATCGAGCGGGTTGCTCCTACTCGTCGAATTTCTCGCTCCTGCACAGCTCGCAGTAATTTCGCCTGAAGCATCATGGGCAGTTCACTAATTTCATCCAAAAAAAGTGTTCCACCCTGTGCTTCTTCGAACAGACCCCGTTTATCAGACTTGGCATCGGTAAACGCGCCTTTGACATGACCAAATAATTCACTTTCAAGTAGTTGTTCAGGAATGGCCGCACAATTGACCGGAATAAATGGAGCCGATCGACGGCGGCTATTGAAATGTATGGCCTTCGCGACGAGCTCTTTGCCTGTTCCACTTTCTCCAGTGATTAAAATGTTGGTTTGTGAGTCAGCCACACGACGAATAAGGTCGAAAACCTCACGCATTGGCTTACTTTTTCCTAGAATTTGATCAAACGAAAATTCACGGCGAACCTGCAGCCTAAGCTGTTCAACTTCACGCCGCAACAGAGCCTCTCGCATCGCCTTATCGACTGTCACCAACAGCTCCTCCGTCTTAATCGGCTTGGTGAGATAATCAAACGCTCCTTGTCTCATTGCCTCAACGGCTGTTTCCACCGTCCCGAATGCTGTCATCATAATCAGATTGCATTCTGGATGCTTTTTCGTGACGTGTTGTAATAGCTCCAGGCCATCCATCCCTTTCATTCGTAGATCAGTCAGGATAATGGAGTATGGTTCGCTATCGAGTCTTTGCAAAGCTTCTTGTCCATCTTGTGCTATTTCTACGTGATACGATTGATCGAATAAAATATCACGAAGGACATTGCGCATGTCTGGATCGTCGTCAACGATCAAAACACGATTTTCGTCTTGCGCCATAATGCACCTAAATTAAAAGGTTATAGAAATTCACTTAGTTGTGTTCTGAGAGACTAGAAACCATCCATATTCTTAATTGAATTTTTACTTCAGATTTATGTTGCAAATATCGTCAGCGTTAAACTTGCTCACTGTAGCAAAAAGGGGCAATCTTCATCACCTTACCGTTGCCTGTCATGACCGTTTTACATATCAATAAGAACGAAGATTGATTTCCAACCGTGACTTTTTATTACCTTAGATTTGCTAACTCTTTGACTTCACAACATTTCCTATATTTTTTCATAAGTATGCAGTAATAGCTATGGCATTGCTCTTGCTGATTTCATAACGCATGTGATCGTCATTCACAATCACAGAATGGTTATTCGAAAGGATAGATGAAATGAAGTTACTCGTTGCTATAGATGGTTCGAGTCAGTCAACAGATGCTGTTCATGCTCTTGCACATTTCAGACCTCCAGAGGAATTAACTCTCGTGCATGCACTGACACTACCCGAATTAGACCATCCCATGATTACCACTGAAGTTCGAGATCAAGTGCGTGACGATATCGAAAAAAAATTACGTCAAGAGGGAAATGCCTTACTCTCCAATATTGTTACGGAGTTGCCTCAGGACTTTGGTCCCGCACAACAAATTCATCAAATAGGATCTCCAGCTCAGGTCATTCTCGAGACCGCACAGTCGGTCCAGCCTGACGTGATCCTATTAGGTGCACGGGGATTGGGACAAGTCAAAGAACTGATGTTGGGCAGTGTTTCTCACCGTACCGTGCTCCATGCGCCTTGTTCGACCTTTATTTTTAAAAGACCATTGCCCACGTTAGGGAAAATTCTCTTGCCCATCGAGGGAGAAGAGGATGCGCAAGTGGCGTTCAAATTATTAGCAGCGAAGCCCTTTCATGAGCGGGTGGAAATCCAACTCATGCTGGTATGGCCTCAGCCTCAGACTCCTTGGCCTCTCACGTTGTGGCAAAGCAAGCAGCTGGAAGAACATGCGATGACTCATGCGCAAGAACAGCTCGACTCTCTCACCGTAAAACTTGAGACCATGGGATACCCAGCCATCAGCTATGTTGGATTAGGAGATCCTTCGTTCGCCATCATAGAACAACAACGTGCCAACAAGGCCGACATGATTTTGATGGGCTCTCATGGAAGACACGGGATTTCTCGCTTCTTGCTTGGAAGTGTTTCCCACAGCGTGCTTCATCAGGCAGACTGTCCAGTATTAATCCTGCGCTAAACTTCTCTTCATCTATCATCTATCGCATTCCAGTATCCTGAACGCACACGTCACAGTCTGGCACACCATTCTCCACCGTTGCTCAATTTCGCCATCTCCTATCCAGTCGAGGATCAAATCAGCATGCGTATTCGTTTATCATGTGGTGTTCTGCACCATTGATCTTAAGATCCAATGAGGTGATCTTCCACAGGAATACTATCCAGAAAACACAATTGTGGAAGAAATCTTTTATCTACCCGAAAGATCGTAGCACATGCACTTACCACCATGGTGGTACATACCTTGCTATGTATCAATCATGTGATCAAGTAAGAATAAATTTTCTCTTATCAGACTCAAAGGAGGATAATCATGAGCACCCTTACCCGATGGGATCCATTCAATGAGCTTGATGACCTACAAAATCGCCTCTCCACGTTGTTTGGGCGAGCGCCGATCAAGAAAAGCGAAGGAGGGCGTGAAGCCATGAGAGTGGCGCAATGGGCTCCGTTGGTAGACATCTCCGAAGACGAAAAAGAATATTTGATCAAGGCCGAATTGCCCGAAGTTAAAAGTGATGAAGTGAACGTGGCCGTTCACGATGATGTCCTGAGCATAACTGGTGAACGAAAATATGAACATGAAGAAAAGAAGAAGAAGGTGCATCGAGTTGAACGTGCGTACGGCAGTTTCGCCCGAACGTTTACATTACCGGAAGATTCAGATGCCGAGCATGTATCCGCAGAGTTTAAAGACGGACTCCTAAAAGTTCATTTGCCGAAAACAGCCAAGGCCAAGCCCCGGAGTATCGACGTGAAAGTCAATTAATATGTCGATAGTGCCAATACCTCGGTGGGTTGAGCTCGCAACCAGACAACCCACCGAGGTTGTGCACTGCAAAAACATTAAAAGGATGAGATCATGGCCGTGCCATTAAGAAAAGTGACGTTGTCTCTCCTCCTCGGTCTCGTCATCAGCTGCGCACCGAGTTCAGCGTTCATACATCCGAAGGTTCCTGAAGAGAAGCTTACCGAAGCTCGGGCAGTGACCAATCCGTTTCCCAAATCTTACTGGGTCATTGATGATGGAAAAGCTCTCTATGAGGGAAAAGGCATGTGTGTACGATGTCATGGTCGCGATGGGGATGGGAGAGGGTCAGCCGCGAGCCATTTTGAAACTTTACCACGAAATTTTAAAAATCGTCATTTTTGGACGAATCGAAGCGAAGGTGAGCTGTTTTGGATCATTAAGAATGGGAGCGAGACCACAGGCATGCTGGAATTCCAGAGTCTCTTGACTGACGAGGAGATTTGGAAAATTCTCCGGTATACCGAAACATTTCCTAACGGCCCCTACCCTTCAGAGCCTGTCAAACCCTTACCACCCCAAGAAACGACCTTCCCAAGTGAATTTTACCTTTATTAAATAGGAGGGACACCATCATGTTCCGAGAAACACTGCCATTGAGGCGTATGACAGTTTTTATGCTCGCCTTCTGTCTGGGGGTAGGATTATTCTCTTGGGTCAACGCCCAACCAGAACAAGTCGTGGATGTCCGCATCAAGGACTTTGAATTTCGTGCAACCCAAATGCCTCTTCAACTCAACGCCCAAACAGTCATTCATGTGGTCAACGAGGACAAAGTCCGTCATGATTTTGGATCTTCAATATTCCAAAACACCCATACCCGCGTTGAAAGTGGCGGTGTTTTCACATACGGAAATGACGTCCGCGGTGCGTTTATTGAGCCAGATCATAAGGCGACGTTTCGCTTCGTGATTCGTGAATCAGGACGGTATCAGTTTCAATGTTCCATTCATCCTGAGATGAAGGGAGAAATTCTTTTGTTAAGCGCAGGAACGGTTTAGGTGGTACACTTTATAACACAAAAGAATTTTTAAAGCTTATCCTATGAAGAAACTTATTCATCGAATACTCCTCGCCACGGACTTTTCTCCATTTTCCGCGAGAACGTTTCACCTGGCCCTCCTGTGGGCAGACGCATGCGATGCGGTACTCGATATCTTTCATGTGATACCTATACTCCACGAAGCCGAGCTGGATTCGGCCGTGGCCAATTTGCATCTAAAAGAGCAGAAGGAACTGTTCCAGTCGAAGCTTGAAGGACTCGTCTCCCAGGGGAAGAAAAAGCTACCTGAGGTCCATTCGCATCTCCTAGAAGGCATACCCGCAGACGCCATTACGGAATTCGCTGTGTCGTCACAGGCTGATTTAGTGATCACGGGGACTCATGGTTGGACAGGGGTGAATCGGGTTATGATGGGCAGCGTGGCAGAACGTGTGATTTGTCAGGCTCCATGCCCCGTTCTCAGCATGCACGATGTGGAACCAACAGGGACGACTTCACTCGACGAAGCGGGGAGAGATGGGCCGTATTCCCCTCCCCGTCATATTCTCCTTCCCGTGGACTTCTCAGACTGTTCCCTTGATGCGTACGAATACGCCGTGAATCTCGAGAAATCTTTTGAGACTTCCGTCACCCTGATCCATTCATTCGAGCCTTTTTCGTATAGCTTAGATTTCTCGTTAGCTCACCCGGCAGAGGACCGTCAGCATCGAGAGAACGTAAAAGGCAGGTTAGCCGATCTCACGAAGGCCTTTACCAGAGAAGGACTCAACGCCAATTATGTGATCAAACGCAAACCAGCTGCCGAGGCCATTATCGAGACGCTGACCGAGACCGGAGCTGATCTTATTGTCATGGGAACACATGGCCATCAAGGATTGCGGCGCTTAATCATGGGAAATGTCGCTGCTGCAGTCCTTCGCCAATCTCCAGTTCCAGTTTTGACGGTCAAAAGTCCAAAGTTCAAGCACGATTCTCAAAAATCGCCCACGAGAAAGTAAAAGAAACCCATTTTTACATGTCTCAAAAGAGTACTGTGAGTTCCACAAATAGAACCCTTCAGCAAACAATAGTTATCAATCGAGCGGGTCCGTCGGCAAAGGATTCGGAACCATCTTCCACGTTATGAGCAGCAAGTTGCGAACTGCACACTACTGCTAAATCACCACAATGACTGCTACAAAAATCGTTATCATTGGCGGAGTAGCCGGAGGTGCTAGCGCGGCAACCAAAGCACGCCGCGCGGATGAAACAGCACAGATTGTCATGTTCGAACGCGGCTTGTTTGTGTCTTTTGCCAATTGTGGGTTGCCATACTACGTGGGGAACACCATAACGGATCGTGACGAACTGTTGCTTCAAACGCCAGCGAGTTTTTGGCGGCGATTTCGCATAAAAGCACACATCCGCCACGAGGTTTTGCACATCAACCGAGATGAAAAACGCATTGAAGTGAAAAACCTGCAGACAGGCAAGATCTTCTTCGAACCTTACGACAAACTCATCCTCGCTCCGGGGGCCGGAGCAGTCGTCCCTCCCCTACCAGGAATTGTTGCGAAAAACATTTTTACCGTTAAAACGGTTCCTGACTCTGATGCAATCAAATCGTTTATGAAAGCACATGCTCTCAAACATGCCTTAATCGTTGGTGGTGGATTTATCGGGCTTGAAACCGCTGAAGCGTTAATGAACCTCAAGTTAGATGTCACTGTCGTAGAAATAGCCGATCAAATTTTACTTCCGTTTGACCTCGATATGGCAACGCTTGTATCGACACATCTCCGTGAAAAAGGCCTTCATCTCATAGAAGGCGATGGAATTCGAGCATTCCACGACCGAGATGGTCATGCGTATGAAGCTGAGCTTCAAAGTGGCCGGAGACTACCGATGGATCTTGCCATTCTCTCTATCGGAGTACGACCAGAACTGAAGCTCGCTCAAGAAGCTGAACTACAGATTGGGAATGCTGGGGGGATTGTCGTCAATGATCATCAACAGACGACAGACCCAGATATCTATGCCGCTGGTGATGCCGTCGAGGTTCAGCATTTGGTGACTGGTAAGCCAACACGTATTCCACTGGCCGGCCCAGCGAATAAACAAGGTCGGGTAGCAGGAGCTAATGCTGCCGGAGGAGATCTGCGTTTCCCAGGAGCTTTAGGTACAGCCATCGTCGAAACGATGGGTATCATTGCAGCCAAAACCGGATTGTCAGAAAAGGAAGCCAAGGCCCACGGCTACGACTACTTTGTATCTGTTACACATCCCCTCGATCATGCAGGCTACTACCCTGGCGCGGGACAGCTTCATATCAAACTGACGGTCGAGCAAAAGACAGGAAGACTGCTCGGTGCACAAATTATTGGAGAACAAGGAGTAGACAAACGGATCGATGTGCTGGCAACCGCACTCACAGCGGGACTCACTGTAGAAGACTTAGAATATTTGGATTTAGCCTATGCCCCACAGTTTAATTCGGCAAAGGGGCCCGTCATCATGGCTGGCTTTGTTGCTGCTAATACGTTACGTGGTGAAGTCCAGACCATTACCAGTGATGAATTACAACACAAACTCACAATCAATCCTGACCTACAGCTCCTCGATGTGCGAACTTCGAGCGAATACCAAGCACAGCACCTTCCCCACGCTCACCTCTTGCCGATCGACGAACTACGCGAACACCTCCAAAATTTGGACTCTCAAAAAGAAACTGTCGTCTATTGCCGCGTCGGCCTCCGCGGATATCTTGCCGCTCGCATTCTACTCCAGCATGGATTCGAAAAAGTCTATAATCTCACCGGTGGAATTTTGAGTTCATCTCCAACCCAAGAGAAATAAGACAACACCCAGGATAAAGATTTCCACGATTACCGATGTTTACGACGTTACGTTAAGCCTTAACGAGCAGTAGTGAACAAAACGTTTCTCTCACTCCAAACATTACCCAAATATTCCTCTGAAAACCCTGAAATTTTAATGCCTTTCTTCCCTCCTCACTCGCAGCATAAATTTTGGTGTCAAATTTGCTGATCCCTATCAAAACCATACCAAGAACAGCAATTTGAGGCATAAAACGACAAGAAAAAATGAAATTGCTGTGGAGTAATTCCCCACTGAGAGACAAAAAGGTTGCTGTCATTTTCTTTTGAGGAGGCTTTCACGATGAATCACGTAGTTCGAAGTTTCAGCAAATCATCGTTATCTGTGTCTGTTGGGTTCATAGGTATTTTTTTAGTTCTTCTCACCCCTACCATAAGCTCAGCAGGTAGTGAAGAAAAAGGCGAAAAACTGATCAAAAAACCTCTGTGTGACCTGCCACAAATTTCAAGGTGCAGGTGAAAGCCGATTCAACTTAAAGGCCCCAGATCTTATGTGGGGAGGTAGTAAATTCCAGAGACAATGGCTACTCGACTGGCTGACAGGAAAGGTCCCCATGATCTATGCGAAAAGCTATCGATGGGATCTTTCGAAAGAACCAGACACCCATGTCGCCGTGTCTCAGAAAGAAGCTGAGGCCATCGCGGATTACTTCACGAGCCATCTACAAGATCCGCGGGTCAAGAAGAATTCGATAGACATGTCTACATTCAGCAAGCAGGAAGCTAGGTTTGGGGAAGAAATTTTTACACAACATTCGTGCATTGGCTGTCACCAAATCATGGTGGACGGGAAAAAGACCGGTGGCCCTCAAAGTACATCGTTCTTTGATTCTGGAAAAAGACTCAAAGCTGATTGGATCTATCGATTTAACTCGAGCCCTCCGGATTTTGTACCACACAGTGCAGAATTTGTCGGGGATGTCAGTGAACTCGGGCTTCGGTATGTCACAGGATTTATCGCAACTCGAGGGGTTAAAGACTTTCCTTATTATGAACCTTGGAAGAGTGCCGAATTTGATTACCCAAATATCGAAAATGGTGCTCAAATTTATAAAGAATATTGTGCACAATGTCATGGAGCAGAAGGGAAAGGCGATGGACCGGCGGCCTCTGGTCTAGAACCCAAACCCGCCGTTCATGCCAATATTCCCTTCGAGAAAATTCCTCTCGATTATCTGTACAACGTGATCTATTACGGTGGGAAAGGAGTAGGAAAATCGCCCTTGATGCCATATTGGGGACTGACGATTGGAGGGAAACAGGGCGTAGCCGATGTGATTGCTTATTTAAAGGCCACGTTTAAAGGAGCACCGGAAACTGCCAGTGCAACTTCACAGTCTGATGCACCGTTAGGCGTGTGCCCACAACCACGCAATACCAAGCGAGCACCAGGAAAGTTTCGAAACATGACCAATCCATTACCGAGTTTTCCGGAGAACCTCAGGGCAGGAAAGAAATTGTATCACGAAACGGCACAGCCATTGGCTGTGCATACAATGTCATGGCGAAAAAGGAGATGGCAAAGGTCCTATGGGCGCCGCGTTGAATCCACATCCTCGAAACTTTACGTGTGGCGAGACGATGAATGATATCTCTGACGGACAACTGTACTGGATTATCAAAAACGGATCTCCAGGAACAGGCATGATGGCCTTTGCGGGAATGCCAGATAACCAAATCTGGCAACTCATCCAATATATTCGCACGCTCACGAGATAAATAGAGAGCAGTCGGTTATACTGGCAAAGATTACACATGTTTTCATGAAGCCATCGAGGTACAAGTCTATCTAATGCAGTAACATTCGTTATGAAAGATGAATAACATTTTTCATCCGACCGACTTTTTGTCACAACCAGACATTGCCTTTGCTCATGCGCTTAAACTTGCCTGGGCTACCAGTTCTCGGCTAACACTTTTTCATGTCAATGAACATTTAGACGAACTCAACTGGCAAGATTTCCCATCGGTAAGGAAAACTCTTGCCAAGTGGGATCTTCCTTATAAAGAAAACCCAACACACCATATCTCCTATTCCAAGATTGATGTTGAAAAAATTCTCTATAAGGGAAAAGATCCTTCATCATCAATTCTTGAACATCTCGAACGTCATCCGGCCGACCTTATTGTCCTTGCGACGCATCAGCTTGGCGGCAGACCTTTTTTCCATTCCGTCTCTGAACCCGTATTACGAAAATCTCACATCATGACCTTGTTCATTCCTTTTTCAGCCGAAGGATTTGTGTCACCCGAGAACGGAACTCTCAATCTACAAAACATTCTTATTCCCATAGACCATGATCCACGACCACATGTTGCGTTTAATGCTGTCACGACTTTGATCCATGTCTTAGGATGTGAAGATGTTTCTGTCGCAGTTCTGTACATTGGCAATCAGGAAGAGATGCCTGAATATTATCCCACTCAGCGCAACAACGCGACATGGCATCGCATCGCTCGCTCTGACAACGTGGTTGAGGGGATCGTGCAAGCGGAAAAGGACATAGGCGCCAATCTCATTGTGATGCCAACGCAAGGGCATCAAGGATTTTTAGATGCCCTTCGCGGAAGCACAACGGAGCAGATCGTTCGTAAGGCACGGTGTCCTGTCCTGGCCGTGCCTACTGAATAAAGGGCACCTCTAAAAACCAGGATTTTGTGTGAGGGCAAGGAAGCTGCACGCGCAAAACCGCAGTGTATGGGGGAATACATGAGGATTTGAGCACGCGGCTGACGCCGCAATCGTGGAAAAGGACGGTTTTTAGAGGTGCCCTAAAGGAAATGACCCGAAAAATATGGACTTAACGATTCTTGGTCAATGGTTGTCACGCTCTTCATCACACTGCTACTCGTTGGGACAGTCATATTGATCCATTTCGAAGCGTTGCGTCGGCTATCTGATTTCATAGCCTCGCCACACCATTGTTTTCGTGTGGATTTAATGGTCTGCATTCTGGGTGCGCTACTTGCTCACGTGATCGAAGTGTGGGTATTCGGGTTTGGATACTTTTACTTGACGAGATTTAAAGAGTTTGACTGGCTTGAAGGGGTCGTCTCTCAACCAACTCTAGAAGACTGTGGATATTATTCGTTCGTCACATACA
The DNA here is from genome assembly GCA_021604005.1 of Nitrospirales bacterium. Lineage (GTDB taxonomy): Bacteria > Nitrospirota > Nitrospiria > Nitrospirales > UBA8639 > JAGQKC01. The sequence continues at coordinate 57,675 of BQIV01000022.1, forward strand.
CCACGCTTGGATTTGGAGATCTCATTCCAAAAGGCCCGATTCGTTTTCTCACCGGTATGGAGGCGTTAAAAGGACTGCTGCTCATCACCTGGACCGCCTCATTCATGTACCTACAGATGCAACGATTCTGGCAAACCGGATCGACAAAATGACCGGAACAGTCTGGGCGAGAACTTTCTTTCCCCATTGTGGCCCAAGTTGGATGTTGGTTAATGTTCATAGCACGCGACCGGGAAATTTGACCTTCAACTGCTGATGAAAGATCTTCGCAAATTTTTTGAATCCATCCTTCGTCGGATGCAATTCGTTATGCCACGAGCTTGGAGACGGAGTCAGCGTGCCTTGTGTATTGATGAAAGTCACATCAGGACGAACAAGAGATTGTAGCAATGCAGCGAATTGTTGCAACATGACTTTCACCACTTCGAACGCTATAGGGCGTGTCGGGAAGCCGCGCAGGTCAAAGGTCGGCTTCAACCACGGTCCAAGGTGACAGACTCCTCGCCCATCCGGAATCGCGAAGTCATAAGCGTGAAACACAAGATGCGTAGTGGAACTCAGCCTATCACGCATCGCAATGAGGTCCTCGTAGCCAGCACGCACAAGCTCTAACACAGCCTCAAAGCGCGCTTGGTGAATGTGGCCCGCCGCCGGAAGGGCCGAATCGAAATTCTTAACCCAGAGCACCATCGGATTGTCGACAACATCGTTACCACCACCTGAAAAGAGCAGCACTTCCCAGGGTCCGCCGGCCGGGCATCCCTTTGTAAGCTGTTCCGCAAGCAGCGTTCGTTCCTCTACCCCCATCATGAAGCGTACTTCATCTCCGGCTTTCGCGAAATTCAGGATTGGCACTCCGACCAGATCCTCAAGCCGTTTGATGATCCCGCCACCGAAAAAAGGGACAGGGTAATCAAACCAGGAATCACCCTCGGCCAAGATCTGTAGCGGCTGTCCTGCCCGCGCGATGGAGGTTTCCTCACCGGTCCTGCGGCGCCGTGTTCTGTTGGGCGTAAGTCCTTTGACACCGTGCCGCTTTAAGAGCTTGAGCGTAGCCGTGTATTCACGGATGCGCCGCTGGTTCTCCCGGCGAGTTTTTAATTGAAGTTTTTTCCGTTCGGCACCTACGGTCCCCGGCGTGGCTAAGTCGACCGTTGCTTTGCCCAATGCCTGCCGACGTGGAGTCTGTTTTGGAGACTTAGCCTGTGCCCGGACCATGACTCTGGCCTGTGCCAGCGTCAGGGGGCCACCCGTATCCGTCATCGGGCGGGACCCTCGTTTACGAGTCGGCACCTTACTTGCCGCTGACTTCTTAGCAGTCGTCGTCGTCTTTCTCTTTGCTTTCGCCATTGTTGTCATCTCCCATTTTTCTTTGCCCCTTGGAGTAAACAGTGTTTCAAAGCAGAACGAGTTCATTGAGAAGGTCTTTTCTCAGATTCGCATGACAATTCCGATCAAATGTTTGGAGTTGAATGAGGTGGGCGAAGTCATGTGAAGAGTGGAACGACATCTCATAGTCCTTCGATCCACCCTCGGTTTTTGCCGATTTTGTACCGTGAGGAGCAATGCTCAATAAAAAATTCCCTGCACGTAGAATAGGGGCTGATCCTCTCAGAGTGCAACGGTCACGCGCAAGAACGTTGCGGGAATGGAAGTGGCATCCTCATTGGAGCTTGTGTTTTGACTGTTGAACAAATCTTCCAATTCCTGCTGCAGATCAGCGGCTCGACCGTTTTTTTCTGCGGATTCAAACGCATTCATGGTTGGCCCGTAGTATCTTCTGAATTCCTCCACGAAGGCTGAAGGCGGACCGGGATAGTTGAACGTAAACGTGTCACGCATAAAGGATATCTTTTCGGCTGGAATCCCAGCACCGGCAAACCGCTCAATCACATGGCTTTCGATGCCCCACGTCATCGGACTGACGAAACCATCCGGCGGTGGCGGTGTATAGCCGGAGCTAATTTTCAGAATCTGTGCAACTAAGGTTGGATCATTTGGAATCCAGTTCCCCATCACGATCCGTCCGCCTGGCCGGCTCACGCGCACTGTTTCCTTGGCCACCTCAGATGGGTTCGGCGCAAACATCGCACCGAAGATACTCATAACAAGGGCAAACGTATCATCAGGCAATGGGAGCAAATTAGTCGCATCACCTTCCTGGAATAAACAATTGCTCAGGCCATGTTCCTTGGCCCGTTTGTTCCCAGCTTCAACGAGGTTCCTTGCGATATCGACACCCAAGACTTCTGCTCCGAGTTTCGCCGCTGGCAATGCCGTGGTGCCATCACCGCATCCGAGGTCTAAAACCTTGAGCCCTTTTGTGATGCCGAGACGCTGAACAAGTGCCTCTCCGCTTTCTCGCATGCTGCTGGCTATCCGCGTAAAGTCGCCTTTTTCCCAAAGTGCTTTGTTTGGATTCATACGGGCATTCCTTATGAGGTGGTTAATTGTATGATGAGTATTAAAATAGACTTGACGACCAACACTAACGGATGAACAGGAGCCGGAAACGCGGCTGTTCGATCTACGTGTTCTGGCACCACAGGCGACTCACAAACAATCCCCGGCACAGGCTCCGTTCTGCCGATTGCCATCTATCAGATTGAGATAGATCAGACGAATTTTTGGTCAATTGACAAAATAAGTCAAGCGGTGGGCTGAGGGGGAATAAGATGGAATACTCTTTATTAACGCCACGCACGATATAGAAATGATCAATGACAGTCCTCAGAACAGAAGAACACGAGGTAGAAAACGATGATAATGCATAAGGTAATGGCACTCCACAGCATCCACTGATTTGTCTGATTAAAACCCTCCCTCTTTTGCATCTTGTCTTCTTGGTGCATACCTTATCTCACAAGGAGGACAGGACAATGTGTATGATGGACAACCGAATGTGAAACACTGCCTAAAAGGAAACGACTGAGCCCAGACCGACTGTGTGTTCGCATCACAAGGAGATCTGGCTTACTTTCCCTCACCTCATTTGCAATGCTTATGGATGGGGCGCCCATGACAGAGACTCCTTTGGCCTCATGTCCTAAGCTCCTTAATTTCGATGCCACTTCTTCGGTAAATTGCTCTCCATGTTCGATAATTTCTTTTCTAAAACCTTCTGGAATCATCGCCCCTACGGGCCAAACAGGCTGTGAAAAAGGCACGACATGCATCAGAGTCACATACACCGTTTCCTTAAAGGGTTTCATTTCAAAAAACTTCACGATCGATTCCTCATCTTCCTGATTCGCGAGCGGAATGAGAATATTTTGAATGTTTCTCAATGAGTCTTTGACGATCAAGGTCGAGCACGGTGCATGCGACATGACCCGATGTGAGACACTTCCAAACATATGCTCGTGAATTTGACCGAGTCCCCTCGCCCCTATCACAATCAGATCTGCTTGTCGTTCTTCTGCTACACGGATGATGACTTCCGCAGGATCACCAAGTTGCAAGATTTTTTTCACCGGCCCTGGATTGGGGGGCAACAGAGACACGACTCGTTCCAGCAAGCTCTCCCCCTCCTCTCTCATCGCTCTTTCGACTTGCATTGACAAATCTTTGGCGATCCCCATACCAATAGTGGGATACGACAAACCCGGCACACTGATAACGGTTAACACCGTCAATTCTTCAGCGTGACTTAATCCAGTTAACCCTCGTACGGCCTCGTACGATTGTTCAGATCCGTCTGCTGCTAGAATAATTTTCATGGCCAATTCTCCTTTTTTCCTCCTTCACAGCCAACCACCCCTCTCACGACTTTTTCTAACGCAAGTGCCATGCCTCATAAAACGTAAAGCTTATGACGATCGAATCAATTGAAAAAGGGGAACAGGCAAATACGTTGAGTGAAAACAGAGGAAAGAACTGAGTCATTGAGGTAAAATGCCGTCTGGCGAATTACATCGTCTGAGGCAAAAATCCTCAGATCGCCTAGTATGCTCAGCGACACAGGCTCTTACCACTTCCTGTCCATGACTTTCTCATATCTTAGAACAATTTTCCGAAGCGAAATGACCGTGGCCATGTATCTCTGTCAGGCCAATCTTCATGAGGCAACAGCGGGATCAGTGTTCAGCGCGAGCGTGTCTGACTCGCTGCCCGTTGTTGTCTGACCCACTTTTCTATCTCGACGATAAAATAACTCCCCAGCCCAATCCCAATAATAGGCACCCACGTTTCCAACCCTATCGGGGCCGTATGAAAGAGAAAATTCATAGAAGGAGCATAGGTAAACAACAATTGCAGGGTAATCATGATAAGGACTCCCCCTGTCACCCATGGATTACTGAATACACCCAGTTGAAACATAGGTCGTTGCAAAGAACGACAATTAAAGAGATACAATAACTCGACCATCACAAACACATTAACCGCGGTAGTCCTTGCTTCCTCAAGCGTATCCCCTCTGGCTTGTACCCACAGAAACATTCCAAACGCACCGACGAGGAGGAGTGTCCCAACCAGAAGAATTCGCCACACCAACTCACCGGTCAGTAACGGACGCTTGGGATCGCGTGGAGGACGCACCATAATACCCGCCTCCTTGGGCTCAAAGACCAACATGAGTCCTAGCGCCACAGCAGTCGTCATATTGATCCAAAGAATTTGCACAGGAAGAATCGGAAGGGCCAATCCGGCACCAATTGCGGCCAAAATCACCAGTCCTTCTCCCAAATTCGTCGGAAGGGTCCAGATAATAAACTTGGTCAAGTTGTCAAATACCCCTCGGCCTTCTTCCACCGCCGCTTCAATCGAGGCAAAATTGTCATCCGTCAGAATCATATCCGCAGCTTCCTTGGCCACCTCAGTACCACCTCGTCCCATCGCCACCCCAACATCGGCCTGTTTGAGTGCTGGGGCATCATTGACCCCATCCCCTGTCATTGCAACAATGTGCCCTCGAGCCTGCAACGCGTCAACTATTCGAAGTTTCTGCTCTGGTGCAACCCGAGCAAAGACTATAGTCTCGTTCACGTTATCCGGTAATTGGGTTACCGGATACGCGGCCAAGTCAGAACCTGTCATGATTCTTGGTCCTTCACCATTGATGACCGTTGCCCTATCGAGTCCAATTTCCTGCGCAATGGCCTTCGCCGTGACGGCATGATCACCGGTAATCATTTTGACGGCGATCCCTGCACTTTGACAGGCGTGCGCCGCTCGAATGGCTTCGGAGCGAGGAGGGTCCATCATGCCTTGGAGGCCAAGCCATGTCAGTCCGGACAGATGCCGGGCTGGATCAAGTGTGTCGGTCTCTGGAGAAACTATTCTCTTCGCAAATCCTAAAAGGCGAAGGCCACATTCCCCGAATATCTGAGCATGCTGGGAGATCGTTTCCAAATCACAAGGCCGTTCCCTCCCGTCTGGGCCTAGTTCCTGAGTACACAAACTCAATACCTTTTCCATCGCTCCTTTCATGTAGATGACCTTTGAAGAATTATCAATCCTGTGGTGAAGGGTTGCCATATACTGTCGTTGGGATTCGAAGGGAATAACATCGACGCGGATAGAGTGTTTGGAGACTTCCCATTCATCAAGCCCGGCCTTCTGAGCAGCCGCCAGTAACGCCCCTTCGGTTGGATCACCTACAATCATCCACTGGTTATCCCGATCCATCAATTGTGTGTCATTGCAGAGCATCCCAGCGAGAAGGCACTCCCGGAGTGCGGTGGCCTTTTCCAGGTCAATAGATTTCCCATCGTGGCTGATATCTCCCATCGGTTCATATCCTGTCCCGCTCACTTCAAATTCTTGCCCCCCGGCTAAGATAGCCTGCACAGTCATTTGGTTTTCTGTCAGTGTGCCTGTTTTATCCGAACAAATCACCGTAGTACTGCCCAAGGTTTCCACTGCGGGGAGTTTGCGTATGAGCACATGCCGCTTCGCCATGCGATTGACGCCGATAGCTAAGGTAATGGTCACGGCAGCAGGAAGCCCTTCGGGAATGGCACCCACTGCTAAGGCCACAGCGGCCATGAACATCTCAACGACTGGCTGCCCCCACCACACCCCGATACCGAAGGTGACGGCAGCTAATCCCAGGATGACTACGGTTAAAATCTTGCTGAAGTGAGCAATCTTTTTCGTCAGTGGGGTAGCAATATCGGTTGCACTCCCAATGAGCTGATGAATGCGCCCGATTTCGGTGACAGGCCCCGTGCCTACAGCCACGCCAACTCCTTGGCCATAGGTCACGAGCGTTCCTGAATAGACCATGTTACGACGATCGGCTAGGGCGGTATCAGGAGATAACAACGATTCCTCTTTGACGACTGGCACAGATTCTCCAGTTAAAGCCGATTCATCAACTTGTAATTCGTGAATGGATACGAGGCGCAGATCGGCCGGCACTTTGTCACCGGACTGCAAAAGGACTAGGTCACCAGGAACCACATCAGCAGAAGGCACTCTGTGTTTGTTACCCTCACGCAAGACTGTGGCCTCAGTTTTGACCATCGTCATCAAGGCTTCTAACGCACGTTCGGCTCGTGATTCTTGAATAAAGCCGACAACGGCGTTCACGAGTACCACTCCAAAAATCACACTAGAATCCACCCATTCGCCTAAGAGTGCCGTGATGATGGTGGCACCTAAAAGAATGTAGATCAGGGGATAATGAAATTGCAGCAGGAACCGGATGAACGGACCATGGCGCTGAACTGACGGCAGCACATTCGGCCCAAATTGCTGCAACCGTCGCCGCGCCTCGTCATGATTCAAGCCGCGAGATGCATCTGTCTCTAGGAGGAGCAGCACTTCATGAATAGGTAACTGATGCGTGTCTCGATTTACCTGGTCAATCATTGTTCATCTTCACTGGATAAATAACTCCTCACTGACCCCGCGCTCGAAATCCATTACAACCTTTTCACTTTATAGAGGAGCAGTTAGATATATGCTAAGCCTTGGAAAACTTTGGACATGTGGCATTTTCCTACACTTCAAGATGATGTACATGTCGCAGATTGCCTCACCTTACTTCGATGACAGATACGGACGTATAAAAATACCAGCGTGAACGACCCAAACGATACGTTCATATCTGGTGTCACTTTTGCTTTTCTTTCACCAAGGAAAGATATGGATGATAGATTTTTATTAAGATGACCGGAAGCTAAATTTCATAGAAGCACGACTGTGCATGATCTCTGCCAAGAACCTGAGAGATCAGTACGGCTAAAAAAACACGACTATTCACGATGAAAATCCTTGTCATCAACAGTGGAAGTTCTTCGATAAAGTTCCGTGTCACCGACATGAGTCTCTCTCAAGCCAATACCGGTGTGCTGACCTCCCAATGCTTGCTTCAGGGAACGTTCCAGGGAATAGGTAATGGGAGCTCATTGGAAATCGCAGAAAGCGAAAAAATACTGCTTCAATCGAAACGCGACATCGACAATCATCGTCAGGCATTCACATGGATATTTGATTCTCTGAGCAATCTGAAACAATCAGGGGAGATGATATCGGACATCAATACCGTCGAAGCTGTTGGGCATCGGATCGTTCACGGAGGTGAGCGTTTTTCTGATTCGACCCTTATCGATGAGAAGGTGTTACAAGAGATCGAACAGTTGAATGACCTGGCTCCATTACATAACCCTGCGTGCGTAGAAGGCATTCATGGGACACGATCCTTTTTGAGTGATTCCATCCCAATGGTTGCGGTGTTTGACACGACGTTTCATCACACGCTGCCTGTCTATGCAGCGACCTATGCCATTCCCCACGAACTCGCAGAACGCCATCACATCAGAAGATATGGATTTCACGGAATCGCCCATGCGTCGTTGGCCAAGAGTTATGCGTACCACACTGGAACGGACCTGAATGAACACCGTCTCATTACCATGCAATTGGGCAATGGCTGCTCGATGACGGCAATCGCATTTGGTAAATCAGTTGAAACATCCATGGGATTTACCCCAAGTGAAGGACTGATGATGGGAACTCGCTCGGGAGACCTTGACCCGTCCATCATCAGCTACCTAGCAAAGATGGAACAGGTTTCGGTGATGGGCGTACGGGGCTGGCTCAATGAAAATTCTGGGCTCTTAGGTGTCTCTGGACGAACACATGACATGCGTCGATTACTTCAAGCTGCGAATCACGAACAGGATACGCGCGCAAAACTTGCGATCGATATGTTCTGCTATCGAATCCGAAAATATCTTGGTGCCTATCTTGCAGTCTTAGGAGGAACGGACGCCATTGTGTTTGGTGGAGGTATTGGGGAAGCCGCGCCGCAGATTCGCACACAAATCTGTGAAGGAATGGAATGGTGTGGGTTGCGACTGAATGAGGAGCGAAACCAACTTGCTGTAGGACTGACGCCGGGAAGCGCTGCCGAAATAAGTTCGGACGACGCTGATATTGCCGCCTACGTGATCGGCACTGACGAAGAATCCTGGATTGCGTCTGAAACGGGAAGATGCCTTATGAATAATCAACACACAAAAAGGGCAACGGCATGAAGAAACGAGTGCTCATAGGCATAGGAATGGCGATCCTTGTTCTCGGGATCATTCAATTGATTCCTGTCGATCGAGTTAACCCTGCGATCGTCGCGGATATCCCTGCTCCACCCCCTATTAAATCTATCCTTAAACGGGCCTGTTATGACTGTCATTCACATGAGACGGTGTGGCCGTGGTACAGCAATGTTGCTCCCGTATCATGGCTTCTTGCATGGGATGTCCATGAAGGTCGCGAAGAATTGAATTTTTCAAACTGGGATCGGTACAGCGGCAAGAAACGAATGAAGAAATTGAAAGAAATTATAGAGGAGATGGACGAAGGAGAAATGCCCCCGTGGTTTTATGTACCCCTGCATCCCGAAGCTCGTCTATCACCCCAAGACCGGAACCAGCTTCGGCAGTGGGTGTCTGAGACCTCACCAGAGACAGACCACCATGATGATGGATGACGCACAACGTCACTGACTCTGGCCCAATCTTTCTTTATCGTTGTTTTCGCGTGTAACTTTTCACAAACTTATGAATCATGTGTCTTGTTGAACGGAACATCAAAACGATGACAACGGCGACTTCTGTCACATCCATCGATGTCGGTCAATTCGATGCGGCGATTTTCGATCTTGACGGGGTGGTCACCAAAACGGCAAGAGTCCATGCCACTGCCTGGAAAAAGCTATTTGATGAGTTTTTGGAAGGATGGGCTACGCACACAGGCCAGACCTTTCAAGCTTTTGATCTGGTCAAGGACTACCGGCCGTACGTCGACGGAAAACCACGCAACGAAGGTGTGAAAAGTTTCCTCTACTCCCGGAACATCTCACTTCCTTACGGCAATGAAGAGGACGGACCTGATCAAGAAACGATTTGTGGATTGGGAAACCGGAAAAATGCGTTCTTTCTGGAAACCCTCAAAGATCACGGGGTGGATCCCTACCTTGCAACCGTTGAATTAATCCGTGCGCTACGCGCTCAAGGAAAAAAGACGGCTATCGTCACGGCCAGTAAAAACTGTGTGGAGGTGCTGGAATCAGCAAATCTGACTTTATTGTTTGACGTCAAAGTCGATGGTTGGGATGCGGACCAGTACCATCTAAGGGGAAAACCAGCACCTGATGTTTTTTTGAAAGCCGCGGAACTCCTCGGTGTTTTTCCGCAGCGAGGGGTGATCTTTGAAGATGCGCTCGCCGGCGTGCATGCCGGCCATGACGGAAACTTTGGAACTGTCATCGGCATAGATCGCGCCGATCAAACGGCTGCTCTCTATCGAGAGGGAGCCGATATCGTCGTCGGGGATCTTGTGGACATAGCTCTGTCTCAGGGTGATACGATCTTTAGCCGAAGTAGCCGCGCCCTTCCCCCTGCATTCGGCATGATCGAAGGCTTGACGGTTGCGCTCAAGAAGAAGCATCTGGCGATTTTCCTCGACTATGACGGCACGCTCACTCCGATCGTGGACCGTCCTGAGTTAGCTGTCCTCTCTGATGAAATGCGGGATACGCTCAGAATTCTTGCAGATACATGGACAATCGGAATTATTAGCGGCCGTGATCGTAAGGTTGTCGAACAACTCGTGAACATCAACTCTCTCTATTACGCCGGAAGTCATGGATTCGACATCGCTGGTCCCGCCGGAGTGAAAATACAACATCAAGTGGGAAAAGAATGTCTTTTACCTCTTGACCGAGCTGAAACAAAGTTAAGATCTTCGTTAGCCACGATCAAAGGTGTTGTGATCGAACACAAAAAATATTCTGTGGCTGTTCATTACCGTCTTGTTGCACCACTAGACTTCGAGAAGGTGAAACGGACTGTAAGCCAAGTTCTTTCTTCTGAGCCCGACCTACGGAAGACTGAGGGCAAGAAAGTTTACGAGCTGCAGCCAAGAGTCGAGTGGAATAAGGGGAAGGCACTCATATGGCTTCTTCAAGCTCTTAATCTGTCCACGAATGACAGCTTTCCCCTCTATCTTGGAGATGACCTTACCGACGAGAATGCCTTTGCATCGCTTCACGAAGTGGGAATGGGAATCATCGTTGATGATACATTTCGATTTACCCGAGCGTCATATAGATTGAAAGATCCTCAAGAAGTCCTTGTTTTTTTGAAACAACTGCTTCACGTAGCTCAAGAGGCATCCTTATGAGTGATTGGTCACTCGTGTATGAGGACTTTTCCCCTGATCGGGAACGAGTGCGGGAAGCCCTGTGTACTCTGGGGAATGGATACTTTGCCACGAGAGGTTCAGCACCGGAAGCGGAAGCCGATGATATCCACTATCCTGGAACGTATATCGCCGGTGGCTATAACCGTCTGAAGACAGACATCGCTGGCCGGGTTGTTGAAAATGAAGACCTTGTGAACTTTCCCAACTGGCTTCCGCTGACCTTTCGTCCAAAGGGCGGGCGATGGTTTAGCTTACAGGCCGTCGATATTCTCTCCTATCGCCAAGAGCTTGATCTCAAGCACGGCCTTCTTTTTCGCCGTATACGTTTTAAAGATAGCCATGGACGACGAACAACACTGACGAGTCGACGATTCGTGCATGTGGGAGATCACCACCTGGCAGGCTTAGAAACAACGATTACAGCGGAAAATTGGTCAGGTCCGATCTCTATTCGATCAGCTCTCGACGGACGTGTCTTGAATGCTGGAGTTGCTCGCTACCAGGCGCTGAACAGCAAACATCTCGAGCCACATGAAGCACGTACGATTAACGATGACAGCATGTATTTATTGCTAGAAACCAATCAATCAAAACTTCGCGTTGCCGAAGCTGCACGTACACAGTTTTTTCATGAAGGTTCACTCATCGACATCAAACGGGAAAGCACCGAAGAACCAGGTTTTATCGCTCAGAAATGCACAACTGAAATCACAGAGGGACAAGCCCTGACGGTCGAAAAAATTGTCGCCTTACATACATCTCGCGATCACGCTATGTCCGAATGCGGGCTGGCTGCACGAGTGGCAATGTCACGGGCAAGTCGTTTCTCGTCCCTCCTCGCAACTCATAGTCAGCGATGGGAGCGGCTCTGGCAGCGGTGTGACATCGTGCTCGACGGCAGTCATCGCTCTCAACTCATTCTCCGTCTTCATATCTTTCACCTCCTCCAGACAGTCTCTCCTAACAGTATTGATTTGGACGTTGGCGTTCCGGCTCGCGGATGGCATGGCGAAGCCTATCGCGGGCACATCTTCTGGGATGAACTCTTTATCTTTCCATTTCTCAACCTCCGAATACCCGACATCACTCGATCGCTCCTACGCTACCGATATCGTCGTCTTGAGCAAGCACGTTGGAACGCTCAATCTGCTGGCTTCAAAGGTGCCATGTATCCATGGCAAAGTGGAAGCGACGGGCGGGAAGAAAGTCAACTCTTACATCTGAACCCACAATCTGGACGTTGGACCACGGACAATTCCTCCCTTCAACGACACGTGAATGCTGCCATTGCCTATAACGCATGGCAATACTATCAAGTGACTGGGGATTGGGAATTTCTGTCATTTTCGGGTGCAGAAATGATATTGGAGATTGCCAGATTTTATTCAAGCCTGACGACCTACAATCCTAGACAGGGTCGATATGAGATTTTGGGTGTCATGGGACCTGATGAATACCATGATCGCTACCCAAGGGCTGAGGCTCCTGGACTGAATAACAATGCCTATACGAACATCATGACTGTCTGGGTCCTCTGCCGCGCGCTAGAAGTCTTAGATCTGCTGACCAGCGATAGTCGTCGAGAGCTTCGCGAGACACTCAATATCTCGAAAGACGAGATTGCGTTGTGGGAAGACATTACTCATAAGATGGTGGTGCCATTTCACGAAGGGACGATCATTAGCCAGTTCGACGGGTACGACCAACTCGAAGAGTTGGATTGGGAGCGCTATCAAAAGAAATACAAAAACATCCAGCGCCTAGACCGCATTCTCGAAGCGGAAGGTGATACGCCAAATCGCTACAAGGTTTCCAAGCAAGCCGACGTCCTCATGCTTTTTTATTTATTTTCCTCTGACGAATTACGAAAACTCTTCAGGCAATTGGGATACAGCTTCAAGTATGAAACGATTCCCCACAATATAAAGTATTATCTCAAGAGAACATCACATGGTTCATCTTTGAGCCAAGTCGTGCATGCATGGGTAGCAGCACGCTCCGATAGAGAAAAGGCTTGGATGCTGTTTCAAGAAAGCCTACACGTCGATTTTTTAGATAGCCAATCGGGGACGACCGCTGAAGGGATTCATCTCGGTGCGATGGCTGGAACGGTGGACCTTATTCAACGCGCCCACACCGGACTTGAGACACGTGGAGAAATACTATACTTGAATCCCTGCCTTCCTAGTGAACTAAAACGATTGAGTATGTTTCTCTATTACCGAGGACATTCTCTTGACCTTTCCATCACTCGACAACAATTGGATGTCTGTTCTCGCACCGGACGGGCACCGGCTATCAAGGTAGGATTTAAAAATAAACGATATCGGCTCAAACCAGGTAACACGATCAGACTCGAGCTCTAAGATACGCAAGCAATTGCATGGCTCTCTTTAGACAACTCCTTAAAATGAACAGAGGTTGGCCTGATGAATCAATCCCTTTCAAATGAAGAATTGAACGCAATAGATGCCTATTGGAGAGCGGCTAACTATTTATCCGTTGGACAGATCTATCTTCTCGATAATCCCCTACTCCAACGTCCTCTCACCATCGAACATATCAAACCTCGTTTGCTTGGACACTGGGGCACGACACCGGGATTGAACTTTATCTATGTGCATCTCAATCGAATCATCACACAACATGATCTCAACATGATGTATATCACAGGCCCGGGACATGGTGGTCCAGGACTTGTGGCCAACACATATCTAGAAGGCACTTACAGCGAGGTTTATCCCAATATTTCGCAAGATGCTGAAGGAATCAAAAAACTTTTCAAGCAGTTCTCATTCCCAGGAGGAATCCCGAGTCATGTTGCCCCTGAAACTCCTGGATCTATTCACGAAGGAGGAGAACTCGGGTACGCACTGTCCCATGCCTACGGCGCAGTCTTTGATAACCCAGACCTCATTGCAGCTTGTGTGGTTGGTGATGGAGAAGCTGAGACGGGTCCTTTAGCAACAGCATGGCATTCGAATAAGTTCCTCAATCCGACGACTGATGGAGCTGTGTTGCCAATTCTCCATCTTAATGGGTACAAGATTGCGAATCCGACGGTCTTAGCCAGAATCAGCCAACAGGAACTCGAGAGCTTGTTTATCGGCTATGGGCACAAACCCTATTTTGTCGAGGGATCGGACCCCCTACACATGCATCAGCTGATGGCAACAACACTCGATGCGGCCTATACAGACATTGCAACCATTCAACATAACGCCCGACAGAAAGAAAAAACAACACGCCCACAATGGCCAATGATTATCTTGCGTACACCCAAGGGGTGGACAGGGCCTAAGGAAGTCGACGGCCTGAAAACAGAAGATTCTTGGCGATCTCATCAGGTTCCTCTTTCAAAGCTTACGACCAAAAAACAACATGTGAAACTTCTTGAGAAATGGATGAAGTCATATAAGCCGCAAGAACTCTTCGACAAAAGAGGAAACCTGATTCAGGAACTACAGACATTGGCACCAGTGGGCACCCGGCGCATGGGCGCGAATCCTCATTCGAATGGCGGTTTGTTACTCAAGAATCTTAAAATGTCAAACGTTCGAGACTACGCCGTTAACGTAACAAAACCTGGCACCACATTTGGTGAATCTACACGCGTGATGGGGACCTTCTTACGGGACGTGATGAAATGCAACCTGGAGAGTCGAAACTTTAGGGTATTCGGACCAGATGAAACAGCATCGAACCGATTAGGAGCGCTGTTTGAGGTGACTGATCGAACCTGGCTCGCTGAAACTCTGGCTGAAGATGAACACGTGTCAGTCGACGGACGTGTGATGGAAATTTTGAGTGAACATACATGCCAAGGATGGTTGGAGGGCTATCTTCTTACAGGTCGGCATGGCTTGTTCTCCTGCTATGAAGCCTTTATTCATATCGTCGATTCCATGTTCAATCAACATGCAAAGTGGCTTAAGGTTACCCACAATGAAATCCCCTGGCGGGCACCCATTGCATCCCTTAACTACCTCCTGACCTCTCATGTCTGGCGCCAAGATCACAACGGATTCTCCCACCAAGATCCAGGCTTTATCGACCATGTCGTCAACAAAAAAGCCGAAGTCATTCGAGTCTATCTTCCACCTGATGCGAACAGTTTGCTCTTCGTGACCGACCAGTGCCTCAAAAGTCGAAACTTGGTCAATGTCATCGTGGCGGGCAAGCAACCAGGATTACAGTACATGAATATGGACGCCGCGATTAAACACTGTACGGCAGGGATCGGAATTTGGGAATGGGCAAGCAACGATAAAGGTCATGAACCTGATGTTATCATGGCATGCTGCGGCGATATTCCAACCTTAGAAACCCTTGCAGCCGTCGATCTGCTTCGTCAATACGTGCCTGATCTAAAGGTTCGTGTTATCAATATTGTCAATCTCATGAAACTTCAACCTCCACATGAACATCCACATGGACTATCCGACAAAGAGTTTGACACGCTCTTCACGACTGATAAGCCGATCATATTTGCCTTTCATGGATATCCCTGGTTGATTCATCGTCTGACCTATCGACGAACGAATCATCACAATCTTCACGTTCGAGGCTATAAGGAAGAAGGAACAACGACCACGCCATTTGACATGACAGTCAGAAACGACTTGGATCGCTTTCATCTTGTTGCTGACGTGATCGATCGCGTTCCCAAGCTTGGCGCTCTCGCTGCATACGCTAAACAAGCCATCAGAGACAAGCTCATCGAGCACAAGGAATACATCATCAAATATGGTGAAGATTTGCCAGAGATTCGAAATTGGATTTGGCCTCACACAACATAGTATTTAAACCCATTACCTGATAAGATCTAGATGTAAACAACTAATAACGTTTCCCCTGACTACAATGGCTACACAAACACAGATAATGAAATGCATGAGCCACATGTGGCTCGTCTTATGGCTCGTGGCCTTCCCTTTAGTCCACATCCATCCGGAAGCCGACCATGCGCACGGAAGCGCGGAACATGCACATGGCGGGCTCGTGCATTCCGTGCTGTCGAAAGATCTTGCGTGTGAGTTCCATGACCATACATTTCACCATGATTCTACGTTAAAAAAAGACGACAAAGGATCCTTGAAATGTGAGTATAAGACTGCACACGCCCTTAATCATGAGGAAATAGAATTTTCCCTCCTCAGTGGTTGGTCCAAGGATTCTTCTCCAGGTAACGTGTCACCGGTTTTTTTCTCCTCATTAGCTGAATCGCTGCCTCCTATATGCTTCCGAGTCGTCCAATCGCGTTCATCTGAGCGCTCGCCTCCCTCCGGTCGCTATGGTTCTTTGCATCACATTCGTCCTCCTCCTGCCTACGCCGTCTAATCCGTGTAGCGGTCATTCCTCTGCCTTTTGTCAAAGTTCATTGAGCAACGTTTTGTTGTTTGCTCGACGATAGGGCACAGGAGCAATCTAATCATCGTTGAAGAAAAGACAACCTAACATGTATCGACTGTTCCTTTTGGCCATTCTGTTCCTTACAAGTTGCTCTGAAAGCTCGAATCAGGACCTGGGTGTCTCAGAGCCCGATAGGCCAGAACCGCAGACCTTATCATCTGATCAATCGTTTCATATTGCCGATGTCCCCAAGAAGGCGCACGAACGAATTCGCACGGAAACAGCTATCGAGCGCTTGACGCCTCACATCGTGACGGCGCCGGGTCACGTCGCCGTCGATCTCACGCAAGTCGCGAAAGTGTCTTCACGTATTCCGGGGCAGATTGAACGTGTTCTTGGCAAACTGGGAGATCAAGTCGCTCAAGGACAACCTCTGGCCACCATTGAAAGTCTGATGTTGGATGAGTTGATTCAGGAGTATTTAGTCGCTAAGGCCAAAGGCGATGTCGCCAAAACCAATTTCAAGCGAACGCAACAATTGTTGGATGAGAACATCGTGTCCAAGCGCCGTTTTTTCGAAGATCGCGGGCGATATCTCGAAGCCCAAGCGGTGTATCAGCACGTTCGGGAAAAATTGCTGAATATGGGGCTCACACCCAAGGAATTGCATCAGCTCGAGCACGGAAGCCATCTGGAAGGTCATCAGTATATTCTCAGAGCCCCGCTCAGCGGCACGATCGTCGACCAACAGGTGGTCTTAGGACAAGGCGTGACCTCCGGAGAAGAATTGTTTGAAATCGTCGATACGAGTCGTGTCTGGATTTTTGCCAATCTCCCAATCGAACAAGCTCGTCGATTTACTGAAGGTGATCAAGGCAAAGTCATCCCACGCGGGGGAACGCCGATTATGACGCGATTGACCTATATCGCCCCGGTAGCGGAGGGAACCACACGAACGGTACGGGTTCGATTTGATGTGGATAACACCCATGGCCGATTAAAACCGAATGAATACGTCGAAGTTCAACTGGTGGATGAGCAACGTCCCATGTTGTCGATTCCCAATACGGCGGTCACGATGGTGGACGGAAAGCGTGGAGTCTTCATTCAAAAAGAGACAGGGTACGAATTTGTGTTTGTTGATATCGGCCACGAAGGCGGAGGCTTCGTAGAAATCACCCGTGGAATGAAGGTAGGCAACCAGGTCGTCACCAAAGGCGTGTTTGATTTGAAAAATGCCATGCTTGAAGGATCGATCGAAGGCCACTAAACGAGACACTTTCCCCATATGGAACGGTTACTGACACTATCGCTTCGCTATCGTTTTTTCACACTTGTGGCATTACTCTTGGTCACAGTCGCGGGCCTCTGGTCTTTGAATAAGCTCACCATCGATGCCGTTCCGGATCTGACTCCTGTACAAGTGCAAATTTTGACCCGTTCCCCGGCACTCGGACCACTCGAAGTCGAACAATTCATCACCTTTCCGATTGAAACATCACTAAGTGGACTTCCCGGCTTACAAGAAGTTCGATCAGTGTCACGATATGGGCTGTCCGCCGTCACCGCAATCTTTGAAGAACACTTAGACCCCTTCTTCGTGCGTCAACTGGTCAACGAGCGTCTGGCATTGGCAACCGAAGAAATTCCTTCTGTCTATGGGAAACCCATGATGGGGCCTCTGACGACGGGGCTTGGGGAAGTCTATCAATTTACGCTTCACGGCAAACAATACAGTCCTATGGCGTTGCGCACGCTTTTGGAATGGAACATTGCCAGACGTCTACAGACTGTACCAGGGGTCGTCGAAGTCAATATCTGGGGAGGAGAAACAAAACAATTTCAAGTCGTGGTTGATCCAGGAAAGCTTTTGGCATTCAATCTCTCCCTCCAGCAAGTCTTTCGCGCTCTTGAGCAGAATAATGCCCTGGCTGGTGGTGGATACATTGAACACGAACGCGAACTGTACCTGATCAAGGGCGAAGCCTTGGCGGCCAATGTCACGGACCTGGGTCAAATCGTCGTCGACCATGGTCCAGGCGGAGTTCCGATTTTTGTGAAAGACATCGCGGAGGTTAAGGAAGGGGCCGCATTGCGGATCGGTGCAGCCACAAGCATGGGTGAGAGTGAAACCGTCATCGGGATGGTGCAGATGCTGGCAGGTGCGAATGCGCAGCAGGTGGTGACGCGCGTTAAGGAAAAGGTCCAAGAGATTCAAGCGACCCTCCCTCCTGGTGTCGTACTTGAGCCGTATTACGATCGAACGGTGTTTGTCGACAACGTCATCCGAACGGTACGAAACAACCTCCTGGAAGGCGGACTCTTGGTCATCGCGATCTTGTTTTCATTCCTGGGTGATCTTCGGGCAGGTCTCATCGTCGCTATGGCGATTCCACTTTCCATGTTGATGGCATTCACGGGCATGTATCAGGCTGGGCTGTCAGGGAATCTCATGAGCCTAGGAGCCATTGACTTCGGCCTTCTTGTCGATGGATCGGTTGTCATGATCGATAACATCTTGCGAAAACTCGGGAACGTAGAACATCGTTCGACCGAAGACAAACTTGCGTTGATTCAAGAATCGGCAAGAGAGGTCCTGCGTCCGATCGTCTTCGCCGTTGGCATCATTATCCTGGTATACCTTCCAATCCTGACACTTTTCGGGTTAGAGGGAAAAATGTTCCGGCCTATGGCAATCACCGTAATCTTTGCATTAACTGGCTCGTTGCTCTTTGCGGTAGCCGGAGTTCCGGTTCTGGCCTTTTGGTTTGCCCGTGCTCAATCCCATCATGGAGAAACCTGGCTCCTTCGTCGGTTACGCAATCTGTATCAACCGTGTTTGCAGTTTTCTCTCACACGACCAATCTGGGTGATCGTACCCGCCGTGGCGCTCTTTGTCGTAAGTCTCTTCATTGGAGGGCGACTGGGCATGGAGTTCGTTCCTCGATTAGAAGAAGGAGACATGGCGATACAAGTCTGGCGATTACCAAGCATCTCGATGAGCGAGTCGGTCGAGACCGCGCTTGCCGTGGAACGCGCATTACGGGAATTTCCCGAAGTCAAGCAAGTCGTGACTCGAACGGGAAGCCCTGAAGTAGCCACAGACGTCATGGGCATTGAACTTTCGGATGTGTTTGTCGTGCTTACCCCTCAAGAGTCATGGCAGACCGCAGCGACGAAGGAGGCACTCATCAAGCACATGGAAACTGCGATTCTCACGAAGGTACCGGGAGTGGGGCTCGGCTTTACCCAACCGATCGAAATGCGTTTCAACGAGTTGATTGCCGGAACCCGATCAGACCTGGCGATCAAAATTTTTGGTGAGGACATGAGTGTGCTCCGGCAACAGGGTGAAACGGTCGCCCACACGCTAGAGCAAGTCTCTGGAGCCCAAGATGTAAAAGTGGAACAGGTCACCGGAATCCCAAGAATTCGGGTGATCGTGGATCGGGAGCAGATTGGGCGATATGGCCTCAATGCCAACGATGTCCTGACGGTCGTGGAGTCCGCACGCGTCGGACAAACGGTTGGCACGGTGTTTCAAGGACAGCGCCGGTTTGATTTAATCGTTCGGCTTTCGGACGACGCATCCTCCAGCCCCGCGGCACTCGGAAACATTCTCATGCCCACGGAACACGGTGAACTCGTTCCCCTCTCCCGCGTGGCCACCATTCAAGTCGATGAGGGTCTTGCGCAAATTAGTCGAGAAAATGTCCAGCGACGACTCGTCGTCGAAGCCAATATACGTGGCCGAGACTTGGGGTCATTCGTAGCAGAAGCCCAACAGGTCGTCGAGAAATCTGTGAATCTCCCGACAGGCTATTACATCGAATGGGGCGGACAATTCAAACACTTGCAAGAGGCTTCGGAACGCTTAGCGCTCGTCATCCCAATCACTCTCCTGTTGATCATGGCCGTGTTGTCGGTCATCTTTGGTACGATGCGCCCTGCCCTACTCATCTTCTTGAATGTGCCGTTAGCCTTGTCCGGAGGCCTTTTTGCGCTCTGGATTCGGGGACTCCCCTTGAGCATCTCCGCCATGATTGGGTGTATCGCGTTATTCGGAATTGCTGTCTTAAATGGAGTCGTCCTCGTTAGTCGCATTCGACGATTGGAGTCACAAGGACTTCCAACTTCTGAGGCCGTATTTCACGGATCGATGGATCGCCTGCGTCCTGTACTCACGACAGCGTTAGTCGCCAGCTTGGGATTTTTGCCCATGGCGATCGCTACCAGCATGGGCGCCGAAGTCCAACGTCCACTCGCCACGGTCGTCATCGGAGGATTGCTCACATCCACCGCCTTGACCTTGCTCGTCATACCATCGCTCTACCATCTCACGGGTCGATCCACAAAGTTAGCAGACGCACCTAGCAACATGGAAACCGTAAGCATAGAACAATGAATTGTTCATTCGATAATTAAAAAAGGAAAGTAATATGTCTAGAAGAATTATGCCCCTTTTCGATTTTGAGTGGGTACATACACGTTTCCTTTTCTTTTTCAAGAGAAAAGAGTCTCTGTTCCTCCCCGTTGTAAGGGGAGGATTTCGGTGGGGTAGAATCATGAACGCACGGATACGTTACTTGAGATCAATAATTTCGTCCAATTCGACGTTTCTACCTCCCCTACCTATTGCTTACTGCGTCCCGCAGGGTGCATCTGTGGCTTGCAAAGGAGGGAAACTGACAGCGCTTATTCTCTCCTATCGTACACACTCCGAATTCAAAAGACCCAGAATACTCTTTCTTTTTCTTTTTCTCATGAGCGGCTTACCCACGGCATTCGCGGAAACTCAAGTCGATACAAAGACAAAGACCTTCAGTCTTCCAGAGATTCTCTCCGTCGCATTAGCACGCAATCCGCTTCTCGCTGAAGGACAGAGCCTCGTTGAACAACAGGAAGGAAACGTGCTGGCTGCCTCAGCCTACACCAATCCCACGATCAGCGTGCAAAGCGGCCGTGGATCTATTAGAGACCCCTCGATGGGAATATCGATTACCGAACGATACGTCACTCTTAGCCAACCATTGGAATGGCCAGGCACACGCATTGCTCAACAACAAGCCGCTCAGGCAAGTGTCAAGAGTGCACAAGCCGAATTGGAAGACACCAAACGGAACATGATTGCACACACGAAAAAAGTGTTCTTTGATTTATTGCTCTCGCAACGAGAGACAGCACTCATTAAACAAAATATTCAAGCCATGAAAAAATTGAAATCAGCGGTGCACGCCCGAGTCAAGGCTGGAGAATCGCCACCGTTCGAAGTCATCAAAATTAACGTCGAGACCTTAAAAATACAGAAAGAATTGCTTCGGACGGAAGGGAACGAACGATCGGCCAAAGCCACATTGAATAGCTTAACGGCCGGAGCGTTAGGTGACGAACTCACAATACGGGGAGAGTTTCTCTCTTCAACGGGGGACCTAGATTCCACAAAGTTTTCAGAACGCACATTATCGACCCATCCGAAATTGGTAAAGGGGCAAGAACGCGTCAAGGAAGCTGAAAAACGGCATCGTCGAGAACTTCATGCGCGAATGCCAAACATTACACTCAGTGGAAGTTATCAACGGGATATTGGACGAGAAGCCTTTGTTGGAGGCATTTCTTTTCCGATTCCTTTATGGAATCAACGTCAAGGAGAAATCGCAAAGGCGAAAGGCGTGATGCGACAAGAGGAGGCGATCCTTCTTCGAGCACGCACAAGTCTACATCAAGAACTTATTCAAGAAACCCAAACATTCAACATCGCGGCAGCTCAAATTTCGACATATGAAACCGGACTTCTCAAACAAGCACAAGAAGCTTTGCGAATTGCACAAGTCAGTTTTAGGTACGGAGAGGCGAGCTTACTGGAAGTCTTAGATGCACAACGCGTGTTTAGAGACACTCAACTCGAATACATGCGTGCCAAACATGAACTCTCGGTTTCTCTGGCGGCGCTCGAACAGTTAACGGGAACACTCAACAAGTGAAGAAGAATACCGGCCTTTCAGTTTTCTCTGATATATATAGTCTTTTAACTTTTTCTCAGTACCTATGATCTGACGCCTGCAGGCCAGTCCGTTGAGTGAACGCCTCTCATAGTGGGCGGGGCTTGTTTGAGCGCAACGAGTTGGCCCGCCCCACCAACCGGGGTTCAACTCATCCGATGAGCCTGGCCTGGGCGT
>BQIV01000023.1 GCA_021604005.1 Nitrospirales bacterium
CTCCCACGACCGGTCCGGATACTCGCCCAGGGGGTTGCCCACTTCGATGACCGGTTGCAAGGCCGTTAAGGCTAACGCCTTATCCGCCAACGCCACCGCGGCCACCGTCCCCGCTGAGACTTTTAAAAATTGCCGTCTGGAAAGAAACATTGCATGCACCTCCTAAATTAACGACCGAACATTCGGCCCAGTGACACTACACCTCTTACCATTAAAACCTAAATGAGTTATCACCTCCTTTTTATCTTTTAATTTTAGTTGCTTATGAATAAACATCGAATTATCAATACTGAAACGCTTAATAAATGATGAGCAATATTTGGTCCACTAGAGTATTAATTTTTATTAAACCCATAAATAATTGATAATAAATAACTTACATTACTTTACCTCGATAAAATCCTATGAATTAACAAAATAAATAATGTATAGTTTTGGTAATGATTATTTTCCATATTTTATAAATATAAAAATTACGCAATGAAACAACAAGTTACAACAAATTCCATATGCTACAAAAAGGTAACGCAATAAATGCCTTGTAACTTTAAACTCACCAGTTAAAAGGCCTCTATATGCGACAATGAGGGGAGAGGAAACGCTTGAAGTTATCGAAAAGAGGTTACGCCGACACTGGCACAATAATTGTTCTGGAGACGACAGCTACTGCAATGTGGAGAAATTGGTTTACAGAGATTTTGCCCGAATGGCACGAGAAGATCATTGAAGTGTATCCAATAGCGACGAGGAAGTTTTTTCCTTAACACTGATTCAGATTCGTCAGGATCTTGGGTCTTGATGTATCCCCATCGATTACAAATCCGGTGAACATGTACGTCAACGCAAATACCAGGTTTCCCAAACCCTATTGTCACGACAAGGTTTGCGGTTTTTCGTCCGACTCCATTAAGTGTCAGTAACTCTTCAATAGAATCCGGAACATTTCCATGATAAACAGTGATAAGCCTTTGACAAATATCAAGAATTTGATTAGATTTTGTACGATAAAAACCTACGGGATGAATAGCCCGCTCAATCACTTCACGCTCCAGATGTCTCATTTCTAAAGGATTGGCAGCCAGAGAGAATAGTCGACGAGCGGCAGGCGCCGTTACATCATCTTTTGTCCGAAGACTCAGAATACATGTGATGAGTATTTGAAATGGGGAAGAAGACTCGGCAGCTAGAACTCCAAGAAGTGCAGACGGCCACTGTCGAACTTCTTGTTTAACAACGCGTATAACAGCATGTATATCTTCATCCTGCATTATGGGTGAAGGCAGAAAAGCTCACCGAAGAAACATGGCAAGCACTAAGAAACAGGTATAAATTAGGTGTAAATACGTGGAGTAAATGACGGGAAATTAAAAAACACGATGTTTTGATAACCACTTTTGTCGACGTCTTGCAGCTTCGCGCTCTTTAGCTTTTCGTTTGACACTTGGCTTTTGATAGAATCGGCGGGCTTTTAATTCTCTAAAAAGACCATCGGCGGCTAACTTCTTTTTCGCGACTTTGAGAGCTTTCTCTACGTTGTTGTTAATGACTCTGACTTCCATGATTTCAGCCTTAATTTTCTTAAAGTTTAATAACCAAGGACCTTACTTTACCACGCCTTCATGCCCCTAGCAAGAGTCGAATTCTAAATGATAAAATTTAAATAATCCTTTATTTTCAATGTCTTAAGATGAAAAATAGAGATTAGCTATCTTTTAATGCAGAAACCATATCTAAAACCATTTTTTTCCCGTCACCGAACATCATCAACGAATTATCAAGGGCAAAAAGTGGATTTGGAATACCAGCAAAACCTGGACTGAGGCTCCGTTTAATCACGACAACCGTCTTGGCTTTATCGACATCAATGATTGGCATCCCAGCAATAGGACTAGAAGGGTCGGTACGTGCAACGGGGTTGACCACATCATTTGCTCCAATGACCAGTGCGACATCGACCTGATCAAATGTCTCATTAATCTCATCCATATCTTTTAGCGCTTCATACGGAACATCTGCTTCGGCTAGCAGCACATTCATGTGACCAGGCATTCGGCCGGCAACTGGGTGAATCGCATATTCAACTGTTACTCCTCGGCTCTCAAGCAAAGCAGCCAAACTTGCGACAGGATGTTGGGCCTGAGAAACGGCCATTCCATATCCCGGAACAATCGCAACGCGACGGGCGGCATCAAACAGTAATGCGACTTCTTCAGGCGACGCAGATTTGACCTTACCGGCATACACATCATCGGCACTCGGTCCACCGCCGACAGGAGCCAACACCCCAAACAAAACATTCGTCAACGACCGGTTCATGGCCTTGCACATGATCTGCGTTAAAATCAGACCGGATGCACCAACCAATGACCCAGTGATGATCAAGACATTATTCGACAAAACAAAACCATTAGCGGCTGCCGCCAAACCAGAATAGGAATTCAACAACGCGACGACAACGGGCATGTCAGCGCCCCCAATCGGCATGACGAGCAGCACGCCCAGAATGGAAGCTGTTCCAACAAGACACCAATAGGCCACTGTACTTGTTGGATCGATCACCACCCAGACCGCAAACGACAACGTCACTATTCCCAACACGGCATTAATGATTTGTTGCCCGGAAAATAAAAACGCATTTTCATTCACAAGGCCTTTTAATTTTCCAAAAGCAACGAGACTTCCCCAAAAAGTGACGGCGCCGATAAGACCAGAAGCCGCAATGGCAATTGTTAACTGAATAATCGGCACATCTGTACCTTGCGCACTTTCGAATAATGCGGCTCCTGCGACCAACACCGACGCAATTCCGCCAAATCCATTAAATAATGCCACGAGCTCGGGCATTTCCGTCATCTGAATTTTTATGGCAAGGACGGCTCCAATTGCTCCTCCAATCACAATGCCAATCAAGATCATTTCAAAACTGACAATACGTTGATTAGTGAGCGTTAGGACGACAGCAATGAACATCCCTGTGGCACCTAGAAGATTTCCACGGACGGCCGTGCGGGGATGCGTAAGCCCTTTTAACCCTAAAATAAAGAGCACGGAAGCAATCAAATATCCAATATTGATGAGAACGCCAGACATGAGTTGTAGATTATTCCTTGGTTAGTTCACAAAAACGTTTCACGTACTATTTCTTTTTAAACATCGAAAGCATGCGATTGGTCACCATAAAACCTCCTACGACATTAATCGTGGCAAAAATGACCGCTAAAAGCCCCAAGACCGTTGTGAGCGTCGTGACCTGGGATCCCGCCGATAAGACAGCTCCAACCAATGTAATGCCAGAAATCGCATTCGACCCTGACATCAAAGGCGTATGCAGAGTTGGGGGGATTTTTGTGATAATTTCAAATCCCACAAAAATGGCGAGCACGAAAATTGTGAAAGCCATAATGAACGTTTCCATCGTACGAAACCCCTCACCTAAGATTGCGAGCTAGTGGCTAACCCTAATGCTTCTCGAATTTGTGGATGAATGACATCTCCATCCCGGGTCAGTAATGTTCCCTTGGTGATCTCATCCTCTACATCAATGTTCAATTCGCCTTTTTTCACCAGGTGCTGTAAAAACGTGGCAATATTTTTGGCATACATCTGACTGGCATGAAAAGGCACCGTGCTTGGCAGATTTTCCGGACCATGGATGGTCACCCCATTGGAGACAATAACCTGACCGGGCTTCGTCAACTCACAGTTTCCGCCTCGTTCAGCCGCTAAATCCACAATGACCGACCCTGGCGTCATGCCTGCCACCATATCAGCCGTAACAAGCACAGGAGCTTTTTTCCCAGGAACAGCGGCGGTAGAAATGACAACATCGCTCGAGGCAATAACCCGAGCCAGTAATTCTCGTTGTTTTTGATAAAACGCCTCATCCTGAACCTTGGCGTATCCACCCTTATCCTCGGCATCCTTGGTTTCAATAGGTAATTCCACGAACTTTGCGCCAAGACTCAGTATCTGCTCTTTCACCGCAGGTCTGATATCATATGCCTCAACTGCGGCTCCCAATCGCCGTGCCATGGAAATAGCCTGCAGCCCTGCGACGCCAGCACCAATGATGAGCACTCGTGCAGGAGTTACCGTTCCTGCAGCCGTCATGAGCATTGGAAACATTTTGGGAAGAGAATTTGCCGCTAAGATGACCGCCTTATACCCCGCCACCGTGCCCATGGCCGACAACACGTCCATGCTTTGCGCTCGCGTAATTCGAGGCATCAGTTCCATGGCAAAGACCAGGGCACCACGTTCACCCAGAGTTTTTACGGACTGCGGTTCGGTTAAGGCTTCCGCCATTCCAATTAAGATTTGCCCGGTTCGAAGTAACGGAAGATCGGCCTGACCTTGATCAAGATTAGCACCTAGTAACCGCATTTGAACGATAAAGTCCGCAGCTTCAAACACCTGAGCACGCGTCTCGGCAATTTGGGCGCCCTTTTCGGTAAAAGCCGAATCAGGATATCCGGCTTCCTCACCAGCGCCCTTTTCAACTAAGACCTCAAGGCCATTTTTTTTCAGTGATTCAAGAACGCCAGGAACTAGGGCTACTCGATGTTCACCTGGGAAAGATTCTTTTGGAACGCCAACAATCATAAGAAATGCACCATATTTTTCGATCTATTATGTAAGTCAGACAAACAAAGACCGTAGGGATACCATAGGATTTTTGTTGAAATCAATGTGCCTTTAAGACTACTCACTTAGTAGTCCGATCGGGCAGAGACATGTAAGTAGCTGATTTCATGAGAATTTATTTCAATTTCCTGGTATTATAGACGTTCGAATAAAATGCAAAACATTCCGCAAATACCACCGACTCAGCGCTTAGTGTCCACGTCTATAGCCGTTTCAGTTATGCCGAATCTATATGCCTCCACACTGAATACTGATTTATCCTTCGCTATTGAACCATCAATCGCCTGTCGGTCATCCAGACGGGCATAACCTTCCTTATGTTCACGCGGTATTGCGCGGGGTTAGTTGATCGACCTCAGCTGGAACTTATTTGGATTCGCTATAGTACAAGCGATTCGTTAATTCTGTCATGTTGAATAACATAGCCCGCTTCTCGGTGTAGCATGCATGTCCAAATAAATGTGATCGCGGGGAGGATTCACCATTAACTTGATAGTCCACCAATAAACAACTCCCATCATTTTGACAGCGGGTTCCACGACGAGCGCATTCAAGCCATCGTTCAAAGCCATCGTATGGTTCTACAATTTCCCGCAATTCTTGATTGACGAGTTCATCCTGCGGTAGCCCAGGAACACTATCCGTTCCGGCTACTGCAAGTTGCTGGACATAATCGCCGCCGGAGACCAGTGGAAGCTCCCAGGCAATCTGCGGCAGCTCCATTTTGGCCAACCATTGTTTGCCGTCACTTCTCACCGTCCTGTGATTCACTACATGCAGTAAATGCCCGAGCCCTCCGGTTTCCCATCCACCACGAACAGGCATTCCATAGGTGACGACATCTAGAGCAGCACCGCCTAGAAACGGCTGCTCTGTCAATTTACGATACAGCGTCTCAAGCCGGTCAGTCGTGACCTCAGCATCGTGTGTTCGTTCATAATGAGCGGCAAGTACCTGAAATAATATTTGACGATTCGATGACTCCCCGGGAGCAATTAAATTCGAGACGAGACTCAACATCTGCCCTGCATGACCATGAGCATGCACCACAAGCCGTTCATTTGCCGATACTGTCAGTTCTTGAGCCCAGCGTTCAAGAAATTCGATCAGATCAAACGCCGCTTTGGCTCGACCGAAATGATGATGTTGACTAGACCAGACGAAACGACCAAGTCGCAAAGGTCTTTCTCTTTGATCATGCTGATCAATGGCTCGCTGAAACATAGCCATAGATTCTGATGAAAAGTTCCCGGCATCGTTCGCCAACACATCAAGTTGTTTCTGAACCTCAGGAGAATTAACCAACGGCGGCTTGAGCGTATCACTTGCAGAAACAATGTCATTGGTCTCCGGTCGAAGCAGAGTGAGCAACGATTCTATTCCAGGAATTCCCCTGGAATACCCTCGCTTGAGCCCGCCCACCTCATCTAGTCGACCTACGCCAAATAAATCGCCATAGGGAAGTCCATTGATAAATAGCATGCCTCGCACTCCGGCCTCACGCAGTCTCTTCGACACCTCTCCCATCGACGCACACCACTCAGGGCTCTGATAGGTGTGCCCCTCTTGAAAGGCAAGATACGCAACACGATCGCCAGGATTGGAACGAGTATATTTCGCATGTTGAAAGTTATTATCTTTCGGCATAGCACTCTATCCTTCACTAATGAATCCCGTTAGCCACAGCGTCCTCTCTTAACCCGAACGGGTGTTCCTACGCAATGGGGCACCAGAGATTTCTCAGCCCTGACAAGAAAAACCCTCAGCAAAGCCGCGCGGCATTAGACGACCCCACGGTCAGTTGACCGCTTGAAAATTCACATGCTAAGGTTGATGGTTTTCAATCATTATTCCATACATAATTTTCTTTCTGGATGAATGAGACATGAACTTCACGACGCTTTTTCCACTTTGCTCTCGATATCGTTTTCACGTATCCAAGCTTACCTGGTCCTTATCCGCTTTTATACTTACGATTGCAACGGTCCTCGGTCCATCAGAAGCTAAGCAACCCGACCACATTATCTTGGTCGTACTTGAGGGTATTGGCAAAGATGCTGTGCTGTCAGGAAACATGCCGACACTCAACTCGCTAGCCAAAGATGGAGCCGTTACATGGTCGGCCGAATCATTGACCCCACCGCTGACCGTTCCAACGATGGCCTCACTGCTCACGGGGCTTCCGATCAGCAAACATCGAATTACCGCTGCCTGGGAAGAGTACGACTTTGCCCGTTCCTTCCTTCGAGCTCCCACAGTATTTGATTATATGGACCTTGCTGGTGGACGGGACAGTGCGGTGTTTTTCATGGATGAACGGTTTTACCAGCTTTCACGGCCGGAAATTTATGTCGATTCTCAAACATGCGGCATCGCGAAACCTCTTTGCAATCCCAATACGATTTCAATTTACATTCGCGATTACCTGAAGAAAGTGACAAGCGACAAAGGCCATGGTTTTCGCTTAATTGCTGTTCCCAACTTGTTATTGGTTCATATGCCTACAGCATCCAGAAGTGGACAGAAGTACGGGTGGAATTCGGATGCGTACAAAACATCAATCCATGAAATTGACACAGCCATTGGAAAGATACAAGAAAATTACCGAGAACTTCAGGTATTAGATAAAACCATGTTTTTAATTACGAGTTTGAATGCGGGAGCCATGCCAACGCCAGGAAAGAATGGCAGTTCCGACAAAACAGACTCAGCCCAGCCCCTCAACCACACCATTCCATGGATCGTTTCCGGTGTGAATGTGAAAAAGGGATACGCCATTCAACGCCCTGTCTCACTCTTGGATACGGGAGCCACTATTTTGTATGCTCTTGGACTTAAGACTCATACTGAATGGGAAAGCCATGCAATTGAAGACATTTTTGAAACCATACCCGAACACCGAACAACGGAAAATGACCTTGAAGGCCTGTATTAAATCCTTACTGTCTCATCGATTGCGATACCAAAGCCTGATGGGTGTGTCCTGCATGCTCCTGATGAGTTGTGTCTTCGTAAATGCGGTAGCATTCGCATCTGAACCGACAAACCCGTTGCTCCGAACATTCACCATAACCGTTGATCCAAGCACACTGCATCCACCCACGAAGTGGCAGGTCCCCGGAATTACCCCGCTCATTTCGATTATGGATCCGGCAAGCAACCATGCGTATTCAACAGAAGAGGTTAAGTCCCTTGAACTCAAGCCTGGGAAATACCAATTCGGAACCTATACGTTTAGCTTTTTCTTTCACGTCACGTTATCGGGCACTCTGAATTATGACAAATCACTTGACCAATGCGTGCAAGGTCGGGGAACCCAACAATTGACGGTAACGTGCAGCCATACTCAGCCTTACCCGCAAGAGCCGGATTATTATTGACAAGTCTCTAGGACGATAGAGAAGGAATTACGATGACACAGACTGCGCAAGATTGGCTCGAAGACCTAGAGGACGTTGATGATGCCACTCGCGAAGAAGCGGCAAAATCATTGGCTGAACTGGGTGACCCCACAACGCTTGAACCGCTCTTGGCAGCCATTGAAGATGACTATTGGGCGGTTCGAGTCCAGATAGGATGGGCGCTCGCAAAAATTGGTGGCAAACGAGCTATTGAAGGGCTCATTACCCTGTTTAACGATAATATGATGGAGGTCCAAAGTGAAGCGGTGCAAGCGATGGCTTCAATCGGCCAGTCAGTTTCACCTCACTTACTTACGTGCTTGAAAGATACACGGTGGAGAGTACGGGAACAGGCAGCGAAAGTGCTTGGAGAATTGAAAGATGCTCAAGCTGTCAAAGGCCTCACGCTCGCCTGTCGGGACCGTGATGGAGCCGTCAAAAGCGCGGCTGCAGAAGCGTTAGGAAAAATTGGAGACCCTCAAGGCATTCCTCCACTCATTAAACTCTTTAAAGATACATCGAAGATCGTACGAGAAACTGCAGGGACCGCATTGGTCACTATTGGCGCACCTTCTGTTGGGGCCTTAATTGAAACGCTCAAAGACCCACATTTTGTCGTTCGATGTCATGGGGTTCGCGCACTCGGCGGCATGACAACCGACTATCAGATAGGTCGGGCTTGGGTCAAAGAGACCCGTGTCGTTGAAGCCCTAATTGAACTCCTCAAAGATCCAGATCGGGCCGTTCGAGAAGATGCCACCATCGCATTGGGGAATATTGGTGATCCCGCTGCAGTCGATGGCTTACTTGAAGCGATGAAGGATGGATCCGTCAAACGCCATGCCATTGCATCACTCGGCATGATTGGCGACCCGCGAGCACTCCCTGCCGTGCTTGACGCACTGAAGGGCAAAGGCATTCATCAGCAGGGTGCGCCAACTCCTGGATGTATTATCAGCGAAGAGCAGCTCATCAAAGAAGCAGCTGCAACAGCATTAGGTCACTTTCGACACCCAAGGGTTATTCCCGAACTTATTTTGCTTCTCAAGGATATCGTGTTACGTGACTATGCTGCAGCTTCCCTCGTACTCATTGGGGATAACGCGATAGAACCTCTCGTGTCATTTTTACATGACCCCGACCTCTCAAAGGTGGGCAAGGAAAGTGAGCGAGTCTTAGCCTTTGCGTCTACTCGCATGACGGCCTCCAGTGCGCTCAAAAAAGTCATACATGAAACGCTGGACAAATTAGGGTGGGAACCTGAAGTCGAAGAACAAGAATCCCAACAACAAGACCCTGAATATACAGACACATCAAACGTGCTAGGCTTAGAAGGCCGTTTTGGGACTTCTGGAGATTTTGCGAAACCCGCTAAAGATCTCAAAATAGAACGATAACGTTTCTCCCAAACTTTCCTGTTTTTTCCTACCCAATAAAAAGGCCCATTCACAAAAGTGAATGGGCCTTTTTATTGGGCTTCTTGAAGACCTTACACTTTCTGAAAATGAAGAATCCCCCACGTAAGGTGACCAGCGTTTCCACCATCAATCCAATACTGCAACCCTTCCTTCATTTTTTCGACATACCCTTCACTACAAACTTGGATGAGTGTATTACGATGTGCACTGATTTCCTTGAGAACTCGTCCATAATGATTCGCCAATTGCTCCGAGAGGTCTAACACTTGAATTTCTTTTAGACCGAGCTCTGTTGCAAGCTTACGGTAATAGGGAATCGAACCAAGAGAGTCGAGATGGATGCGGTCGAGAATCGGCTTCAATGACGACGATGGACAGTTTTCACTTTGCATCGGGTCGGTAAAAATAAATTGGCCACCTTTAGCTAAGACGCGGACGACTTCTTCTATGACACGTTTTCTGTTCCCACTATGGAGAATGGCATCCTGAGACCACACGATATCCACAGATCCGTCAGGCAGTGGAATATCCTCAAAGCTCCCATCAACGACATTAATAGACAGGCTCATTCCCTGGATAGCATTGAGCTCACGATTCCGTTTATTTTGGATTTCGCTTAGGTTCAGGCACCCAACTTGACATCCAAAAGTCTTGGCTAAGAAACGTGCAGACCCGCCATATCCGGACCCAATATCAAGGACACGACTCTTTTGATCTATCCCCAGGACACAGGACGCCATTTTTTCAACAGTCCGCCGGCTGGCCTCTGAAATCGTATCGCTCTCTTTTTCATACAGTCCAACGTGAATATCTTCTCCACCCCAAATGGTGGCATAAAACCGGTCGGCATCCGAGCTATTATAATACTCTCTTGCCGTATCAACGGTTTGCGAGTAAGTCATTGCTTGGACTGGAGTATGTACCCGCTCTTCATTCCTATAACGCTTTTCAGCAACGTGGATAAAAAAGTCTGGATCTTCAACCTTATGCGTCTCTTGAAAATCCCCATACGTTTTAATTTGCTGAAACCCAACTTCATGCATGAGGCGACGGGTATACTCTTTTCGAAGCGGATACATATTCAGGTGATACTGCGAGCCATCGGGGAATTGGTACTCAAATCGGGCAAGACCTTCGTCAACGTATTCAGGCTTGGCACTCACATTGTCGCCGCAATAATAATAGACGTGCTTGGATGTAAAACCGTTATCCAAAATACCGTCGTAGTTGCGCTGATCAAGAATCAGAACGCCGTCATGCGTGAGCGCCGTATAAAACTCGGCTAAGGCCTTACGCCGATCCTGCTCGGAAAAGAGATGTGTGAGAGAGTTACCTAAACAAATCACCGCATCAAACTTATTGTGTATATCCCGGCTAAGCCACCGCCAGTCCGCATGGACGGTCCTCATGATAAACCCGGCCTTGTTCGCATTTTCAAAGGCTTGTGCCAGCATCTCCGGACTCCCGTCGGCACTGGTTACATCAAACCCTGCTCGCAGAAGTCGTATAGAATGGAATCCTGTTCCAGTCGCAACATCCAAAACACGTTTGACCCCTCGCTCCTGGAGAATTCGTATAAAAAAATCACCTTCACTTGACGCGCGAGCATCCCAATCAATCAGAGCATCCCACTTCTGGACAAAACCTTGCACATACTCCTTTTTATACTGATCGGTTTTCCGCTGAGCGATTGGGTTGTCGCCGTATTGTTGTTCTTTGGCCATAGGTTGCTCCCGCTAGCTTTTGCCCAACTGAATTAGGCAGAGTAAAAGGAAAAAGGCAAAATAGCAAAGGACCCATGCGCCCCTACGAGCTGCAGGAAGCCCTCAAAATCTCGCGACAGTCTAACGAGTTCTAAGACCTCCTGCAACCCCTTCCGGTCTTTATCGACCATTATTTCTGGCATAAATAAATTTAAAAATACAATAAAAACATATGCTTGCGTACTCAATTCCGAGAAAGACCCGATGGATGTCGTCCATGAAGACTCTAGGGAACCTCTAGGCTGAACGTCAGTAAAGCCAGTGCTGACAGCGTTGTTTCCTGGTCCCCGTTATTAGCATGTCTTATACTTTTGTCTTGTTCACGGTAATAATTTGTGCTATCCCCAAGACAATCTGCATGAACATTCAATCAACGACCCCTGTCTTCAAAATTTCCCTATTCCTTGCGCTCTCCTTCCTTGGGTGGGGAACTTTTGCACCAAACCATCTCGCCGAAGTGACTGGGGCAGCTCAAAAATCTCTCTTAGATTCCTTCGGATGGTTTTATGTCCTTGCAGCCTCAACCTTCCTACTCGCGGCTTTGTCTCTCATTTTCTCTCGCTATGGGAATATCCCTCTGGGCCCTGATGGAGCTAAACCCGAATTTCCCCTGCTTACGTGGTTTGCGATGCTCTTCTGCGCCGGAATGGGTATTGGCCTAGTCTTCTGGGGAGTGGCCGAACCCAACTCCCACCTCCATGTACCTCCAACAGGACAACCGAATACACCTGAAGCGGCGCGAATGGCCATACGCTATAGCTTCTTTCATTGGGGCCTTCACCCCTGGGGTATTTACACCATGGTGGCCTTAGTCTTGGCATATTTTCAATTCCGGAAAGGCGTTCCCGGACTCATCAGCCTCAGCTGCAAACCCATTATTGGCAAACATGCCAATGGAGTCTTAGGGAGTACCATAGACACCATCGCCGTGTTTGCCACAGTTTTCGGAGTGGCAACATCGTTAGGGTTTGGGGCGGTACAAATCAGCGGGGGACTTTCCTACCTATTTGGGATACCAAATACATTGGGGACTCAACTGACATTAATTGGCATTGTGACAGTCCTGTATATGCTTTCGGCTCAGACGGGCTTGCAGCGTGGCATTAGATACTTAAGCAACTTGAACATGATCCTGGCTTCGACGCTTCTGTGTTTCCTCCTTTTTTTAGGACCAACAAAGTTTATTATGGAGATCTTCTCCTCTGGGCTCGGAAACTATTTGCAAAACCTCCCCACGATGAGTCTCAACTTAGCCCCGTTGACTGATTCGACTTGGATTCACGACTGGACACTGTTTTATTGGGCCTGGTGGATTGCCTGGGCGCCGTTTGTAGGAACGTTTATCGCCCGTATCTCCAAAGGACGCACCGTTCGTGAGTTTGTCCTCGGGACTCTTCTGGTGCCTACACTATTTTGTGCCTTCTGGTTTTCAGTCTTTGGCGGCACGACTATCTCACTTGAATTGTTCAATCACGTGCCGATAGGCGAAACCATCGACAAAAACGGTATTGAAGTCGCCTTATTCACGGTTTTAGAACAATTCCCATTGGGAACATTCATGTCGATGATTGCCATTTTTCTAATTGGCACATTTTTTATCACCTCTGCGGATTCAGCCACGTTTGTTCTCGGCACTTTGACGACACATGGTAGCTTAAATCCTCCCAACCATATTAAGTTCACATGGGGAATCATCCAGTCGGTTTCCGCTGCCGTCCTTCTGTGGTCCGGAGGACTCGAAGCGCTTCAAACAGGGTCCATTATTGCAGCCTTTCCGTTCGCATTCATCATTATTCTGATGATTCTCTCCCTCTTAAAATCATTCAAACGCGAAGTCCAACCACACCCCTAACCCCCGCATCACGCTAAAGCCATCGCATCAGTTGACCCCCCAAAAAACGCTATGCTAACGTGAGTTGGCTCATCACGGAATTTCCACGATTTATCAAAGACCTGGGGCAGGTTCTGATTTTGCCAGAATATTACCTAGGAATATTTTATTATGGCAGACAGTGTAGCCGAACATATTGCGGCTCTCAACGACAGCGATTGGGGAGTCCGTGAAGACGCGGCCTCCGCACTGGGAACCTTTCAAGACCCTCGAAGCGTCCAACCACTTATTCGAGCACTTAAAGACTCCGACCGGGCAGTTCGCATGGCAGCTACGGCCTCGCTCACGGCGATCGGAGAACCTGCCGTCTTGCCCCTCGGTCACTCGCTTCAAGATCTCGACCTCAATGTTCAGGAAATAGCTGCCTCGATTCTTGTCACAATTGGCGATACCCGCGTCGTCGACCCTCTGATTGCCGCACTGTTGAACCCGAATTGGATTGTGCGTAGCCATGCCGCCAAGGCACTCGGAAAGATTGGCGATCCACGAGCCATCGAGACACTCATCTTATTACTCCAAGACAAGGTTCCCGCTGTACGAGATGACGCAGGAGCAGCCATTGCCGCTTTGGGTGAGGCGTCCATCCCTCCCCTGCTACTGCTGTTACAAGATTCAGACTGGAAAGTGCGTCTCCACGCAGTCGAAGCCTTAGCCTTATTGAAACATCAAGCAGCCGTCGAACCTCTGCTTACGCTTATGACGAACGATCCTGACACAGCCGTCAAGCAGGACGCGATTCGTGCGCTGGGAGAAATAGGTGACCGGAGAGCGGTCAATGCCCTCTTATCGATTCTTGACCATCCCACGTTAAAAACTCCGGCGATTACGGCGCTCGGTAAGATCGGTGACGCAGAAGCACTCCCCACATTGACGAAGATTATTAACGGCTTAGTGACAAAATCCTATGAAGGACGCATGGCGGCGTGCGAAGATAACTTGTATCAGGAAGACCTGCCTCCGGTTGAAGCTGCCGTCAAAGCTTTAGCGCAAATCGGTGACGCAGGTGCCATTCCAACACTGCAACAGGCATTGAAAAGCACACTCATTCGCGTTGAAGCCGCTGACGCGTTGACCCACTTTGGCAAACAAGCCGTATCGCCACTTGTGGCTATGTACAAAACTGAAACGGATGACAATATACGGTTCCACGTCAAAGAGACGCTTACGCGCTTAGGCTGGAGACCCGGACAAATTCGGCTATAACCAACATTTTCGACACACCTGCGATTGTCAGCATGCCAAAAGAAACATTAGAAACACTCATCTCCGAACTCAATCACGAAGAAGACTGGCGACGCATGCGCTCAACCGTGGCCTGTCTCAAGGGTGGCCCCCCGGCTGTTGCCGGCTTGATCGAGGCCATGGCACAGGGCACGCCTGAATACAAAGTTGAAGCGGTCAGGATGCTCGCACGCATTCGGGATCCCCATGCCGGTATTCCCATTGTCAAAATGATCGCAGATGAGAATGAGGCCGTGAGCAAGGCCGCCCTGGCCTCGCTGGAACAGATGGCGGGAATTTTGGATAAACCCACCGCCGCGGAACTGGTGAAACTGCTCAAAGATGAGCAACACAAAGAATCGGTGACTGCGTTGCTTGGCTCTATTCCCACATCCATTGGGCCATTAACGGAAATGCTCCGTGACCCTGAGGAATCCGCACGAGTTACCGCAGCCACGATTCTTGACCATCTTCTGGATCCACGCTCAGCGGATGCGTTGGTCGATGCGATGGGCGATCCTGCGATTAGCCATATTACAATGGAGACGCTTCGAAAACTCAGCGCGATTCGAGATCGCATTAATGAAGTGATGAATGAACTCGCCAATGTTGAAGAATCCGAACTTCGAGAAGGCGCAAGGCAAGAAGCCGTCATTAAGCTCCATCCCATTGGCCGTCCCGCAGTGGAAATCCTGATTGAATATCTTGAAGACGACGACTGGGTTGTCCGAGAAGCGGCAGCTGATGTCTTGGGGAAAATTTCAGATGTTCGCGCCGTCGAACCGTTAATGGAACGACTACGCGTCGATGGTGACACAGGCGTGAAAGAGCTGGCCACAAAATCGTTAGGACTTCTGGGCGACGCGCGTCCCGTCGACTTGCTTGTCGAAATCATTCCCATTCGCCCTCTGCGTGTGTTAGCTGTTGAGGCATTGGAAAAGATTAAAGATGTCGAAGTGCTGCGGCCACATGTAGAACTTTTTAAAAAACTGAAGACCGATCGAGACGGATTGATCTCATATAATTCCGGAATCATTCTTGACAAATTGGCCGCGCTTGACGCTCAATTGGATGAGCAGGCTTGGGCAGGAAAGGAATAAAAACGATGGAGGAATCCAATCGCGTTGAACAACTACTCGCATCTCTTCGGGATGATAACGAAGCCCTCCGGAATCATGCGGCCACAAATCTGAGTCAAATCGGAGAAGTGGCTGTTCCTAAGTTAATCAATCTCTTCCTGGAAGATGATTTAGTCGTTCGAGAAGCGGCAGCCAGCGCCGTCGCACAGATAGGGGAACCGGCGATCGAACCATTAATCGAAGCGCTTGCCGAAGATGAAGAATGGATGGTCAGAGAGCAAGCCGCCTCGGCTCTGGGAAAAATCAAATCACCTCGTGGAGTTGCCCCCCTCATGAAGGCTCTCCAAGGGGATAAAGATGGTGCCGTCCGTAACGCAGCCGTCTGGGCATTAGAGCGAATTGGCGATCCCGAAGCCGTCCCGGCACTCGTTGAAGCGTTGACGGATGCCACGCTACGCGAAGATGCTGCCCGTGTTTTGAAAAAAATTGGAGATTCTCGAGCAACAGACGCTCTGATTCAAGAACTGCAAGGACCGAATTGGATCGTCCGCCGGCATGCCGCAGAAGCCCTAGGGAAAATTGGCGATCCACGTGGCGTCGACCCATTAGTGCAATCCTTAGCCGATGAGGATTGGTTAGTTCGACGAAACGCTGTAGAATCTCTCGCACGATTAGGTGACAAGCGGGTCGTGACGTCGCTCGTGCCCATGCTGGAAGACGAAAACGAAATGGTTCGAGACACAGTCGAAGGAGCCCTCAGTAGTTTTGGGTGGACTCCGGATTCCGCAAAATCATAAACTTTGAATAGACTTCATCTCTGTATAAGAGGGTGAAAGGAGCAATAATGGCAGATGAATCTCCAGTACAACTTGTCCAAATCGGTCCAAAGAGCGGGACCAAGAAGGACGGGTTTAATCTCGTCACTGAGAATGTCACGGCAATCAATGTCGAAGCGAAACAGATCGAAGTTGAACTCTTGGCGTATGATGGCAAGACGGTCTTACTAGACGTCTCGGATGATGCGCTAGAGGACCTCGAGAAAATTCATGTTGGGGATGGCGCAACGCTTCGAGTCATAGAAGAAGACGGGAAACGACTCGTTAAACAATTCAGGATTCGCGCCAAAGATCCCAATGTACAAAAAGTTGAAGCCGCGTTATTGGACCTTTCCGACACACATTGGCTCAATAGAAAATACGCAGCAGAAATTCTTGGAGAGCTGAAGGCCGAAGAATCGGTGCAACCACTCGTTGAAGCGCTGAATGATGAAGTCGGGGACGTTCGGCACCGCGCCTATGAAGCCCTCATTAAAATCGGCGCGCCTTCTGTGACACATGTCATTCCTCTCCTGGTTTCGGAAGAGGATGACATGCGGCAATCTGCAACAGAGATCTTGCGGAAGATTGGAAAACCGGCGGTGGCTCCGTTGGCTGATGCGTTGGGTGACGCAGACCCGAAACTCACCAAACGCATCATGAAAGTATTGGATCGCATGGGCTACAAACCCAAAGCTTAATTCGTGAAACGTCGTTCGTAGAAGAAAAAACGTATTTCGTCGTTCGTGAAGCGTATTTCGTAGGAAGGGTTTTCTGGCTTTTCTTTCACGCTTCACACACGACACTTCACGCTCTTTCTCCAAATTTCACGAGCGACCGGCGGGCACAACAACGCTGTTGGTGACGTTGTTCAACATTGGATCAAGAAGGGCGGCTTCCGGCAGGTGGCCGTCCAACTGACACATAATAAAATCCCTGCTCCGCCACCCGGTCGGGCTCATAGACATTTCTCAAATCAATAAGACATGGAGATTTGACAAGCGTTTTCAGTTGCTCAAAATCGAGGCTCCGGAACTGATTCCATTCAGTCACCAAGATAAGCGCATGCGCACCCTCTGCGGCATGATAGGCATCCTGACACGCCACTAAACCATTCACCGCTTTCAACGACTCTTCCATCGCTTCCGGATCGTACGCACGCACCGTGCATCCTTCTTTCAGTAATTGTTCAGCAATCATTAACGCTGGAGAGTCCCGGATATCATCGGTATTTGGCTTAAACGACAAGCCTAATATTGCCACAGTTTTGCCCTGAACGTTGCCTAAGGTGTCGCGAATTTTATCGAGCATGCGGACTCGCTGCTGTTCATTCACACGCTTGGTTGCTTTCGCAACCTGCATTTCATAGCCTGCCGTCTCACCAATGTGAATAAGCGCAGCGGTGTCTTTGCCAAAACACGACCCTCCGTATCCGGGACCCGCATGCAAGAACTTTGAACCCACTCGATGATCAAGCCCCATGCCCTTGGCAACAACTTGCACATCGGCGCCCACTTTTTCGCAAAGATTGGCCATTTCATTGATAAACGAAATTTTTGTCGCCAAAAATACGTTGGACGCATACTTGATCATTTCGGCAGTGGGCACATCGGTAATGACAATCGGCGTTTCAATAAGATAAAGCGGCCGATAGAGATCTTTCATGATCGCCACAGACGCTGGACTATCCGCGCCAATGACAACACGGTTAGGGCGCATAAAGTCTTCAATGGCCGATCCTTCGCGTAAAAACTCAGGATTCGAACACACTCCAAACTTTTGAGGTGTTGTTTGATTTTCAGCAATGAGCTTATGCACCCGCTCGGCAGTCCCAACCGGCACGGTAGACTTCGTCACGACAACTTTATACCCCGTCATGCGGCTGCCAATGCTTTTGGCCACTTCATCCACAAATGATAAGTCCGCAGACCCATCGTCTCTAGACGGAGTCCCAACGGCAATAAAGATAACGAGCGCCTCATCCACGGCCTTCGAAAGATCGGTTGTGAACTTCAGTCGTCCGGCATTCGTATTTTTTGTGACGAGTTCGGCTAATCCTGGTTCAAAAAAAGGAATTTCCCCTTTTTCTAATTTGTCGATGCGCTTGGAATCAACATCCATACAGGTCACATTAATGCCATATTCGGCAAAACACGCGCCCGTTACTAACCCAACGTAGCCAGTTCCAATGACACTCACATGCATGATGACTCCTCCAATTGCTAAGAATGAAGACGTATATAACAGATATTGTATGAGTTTTTCGTATTATCGCAAGGATGGTAGTAGAGAAAGTTCCCCGAATAACGTCCGCAGACCTTATATGACTCTCTGTATCGGATTATAGTAGAATCTTCCTAACCCCATGTCTACAAGAATTCTCCTTCTTACGCATACCATTGTAGAAAAACCTTCGTGAACTCAATGACTTGACAGCCCCAGACTACAACACTAAAATCGGAAATCAGGACTATACAGAGAGCGGGAATAGCTCAGTGGTAGAGCATCGCCTTGCCAAGGCGAGGGTCGGGGGTTCAAATCCCCTTTCCCGCTCCAATTACCTGTTAGCGGCATCGACCAGATCAAATCGGTCGACACACGTCAAATCCAGGACATCGAGAGAAAATCCCATCCAACCACACTAGTAAGCGTTGCTAGGTGATTACGTCTTCTAGGCGATAATCTCGGAGTCGTAAAATACGTCCCACTTTGGATGCCTTGCGATAATAGCGGTCATCGGCAGTTATCAATATGGTATCTGGCTGGCACAAGGCCACCGCATGATACAAGGTATCAAAAAGATGCTGCTGTAACTTAATAGCCAAATGACACGCTCTCTGGTAAATCTCTGGTCCGTTCAGAACAGGAATTTCCATAGCGTATAACAAGTCAACAGATTCTTGTGCGATCTTTGGTGAAAGACGGGAGACGACAGCAGCCATCTCAGCCAACCAATGTGGCGGTTCTTGTAGTGTGATACGACTATCGTTCATGGCCTGAAGAATATCTAAAGCTTTTCCAGTATCCGGTTCGTTGGCATGATCGGAAAGAATCCATTTCATGATCACACTTGCATCCAAAACTAAACTGATCATGAGCGCCCACTCTTCCTCGCTCGCCGTATAGAACTTCCAC
Organism: Nitrospirales bacterium; assembly: GCA_021604005.1. Classification (GTDB taxonomy): domain Bacteria; phylum Nitrospirota; class Nitrospiria; order Nitrospirales; family UBA8639; genus JAGQKC01. The sequence goes on from BQIV01000023.1 coordinate 19,368, forward strand.
GAATCGGCTTGACCTTTTTACGCAACTCCAACAGCTTTTCAATAGCTCGTGACCGCCGTGCCGCACGTTCCCGCTCATCGACAGCCTGTTGCATCAACTGGGAAAGCACCGCACTTTTATTTTCACCAGCAAACGTCTTATCAAATGCAGCCTTAACCGGCTCTGGGACACTAAAATTCACCGTCGCCATACAGCCTTCCTCTTGTTGAAGATTTCAACAATACTATGGGTAGAAGAATTATAAATGTCAAGCAAAACAGCTCATTCACCATAATCCAATGAATCAGCTGAGAGAGAGGTATGCTAGGATTGGGCAGATGACCTAAGCAATGAATCCCGGTGGCGTGGTTTATAGATTTATAGGGTCAAGTCCAGCTTTATTTGTATCAGCAGTTTTTGCAGTTGCCGGTCTTTGGCTAAGCGAGCTTCAAACTGGCGAATGCTGCTGCTCGCGCTGGCGTAGTGCTTTAACCCAAACTTCCGTGCGATCTCACGTAATTTCATGTCCGCCACGTGTTGACACAGGTACATCGCCATGCCTCTGGCTAGGTTGCTCGACGTTCGCCCTCGCTGCAATGCCCATACGCTCTTCGTTTTTACATCCAAGTGTTGACAGACGACCTCGACGATACGTTTGACCGTTGGCCTGACTCGCGCCTCACGCAGGTCTGGCACATCAATATCTTTAGTGCTGAGTTTGAGATTGTGTTTAAATGTGTCACTGCCCAAAATCGGAGGCTGCTTGCTCTTGGCATAGAACGCCCGAACTTCTTCATCAGTGCCTTCGGCAATGTAGGCTTTATAGGCGTCAATCGCTCCGTGGGCGGCGAGGGATTTCAGGATGTAGTGGCTGGTGAGCCATGGCGGACGTTTGTGTTTGCCGATGTAGGCGGGATAACTGGACCATCGATACTGATCAAGCCGTTTCACCAATTTGGCTTCCAATGGATTCCGGTGAATGTAGCGGGATAATTGCGTCCAATATGCCTGTGCCTCTACCAAGATGGCCTTGTATCGGCCCCGAAATAATGGGCCATCCCGTCCTTCTGTTCGATTGTAAAACTGGGTATACAACCCATTAATATGCCGCATGATCCGTTGTAGATTCGCCTCAGGGGTCCGTACCAGCAAATGATAATGAGTGTCCATGAGACAATAGGCATGCCATTCGGCGTTGAAGCGCTCGGAAGTATCAGCCAACAAAGCCAGAAAGTACTGGCGTTGTTCATCCGTGGTGAATACCTTTCGACGGCAGGCCCCACGGTTCATCACGTGGAACCACGCCCCCTCAAATTCAATGCGAAACGGTCTGGCCATAAGGCTCTACTATAACAACTCATAACTTCATAAAACTAGATTTGACCCTAAAAACAAATTGACCCTAAAAAAGATAAAGTTATATCCTGGAAAGGGTTTAGGGTTCTGGGTCAATATGGTTTGTCCCAAGAATTTCAATCAATAGGAACAGGCTCGTTAGCGAAGTTTCTCTCCAGATCCCCGTTTTACCATTTGCCCAACTTTTTCTGCTCTGCTGGTTATTTAATCAAATAGATAATATATTATCTGAAAATAGAGGGTCCTGATGGGTGCGATCTCCGTTTCAAAGAAAGAAGAGCAACAAATTGAACGCTTACGGAAGGAGCTTCGCATCCCAAGTAAATCCGAGGTCATTCGAGTCACCCTACAAACCCTTGAGATGAAAACGGCCAAAGAACGATTACGTCAAGAAATTCAGAAGTCCGTTCGACGTTGTGCTCAAGCCGATAAACTTGAGAATCAAACGTTGTTTTTCGGTGCTTTTACTCATGCGCAGTCGGATTAATTTATGGAAATCAAACGAGGCTATGTATACATTATCGACTTTAATCCTCAGATTAAAACGAAACGTGGAAAACTTCGTCCTGGATTGGTTCTTCAATCCGACCTTGTCACTGAAGCAGGCTACCCATCGACCATCGTTGCTCCTGCCACGACTAAATTAGTTGACGATCCGGGAATTCTCAGATTGCGAGTAAAAAAAGGATAAGCTGGACTCAAACATGATAGCGACCTCCTGCTTGGGCAATTGATTGCTGTGTCCAATGAATCATTTCGTCAAGAGTTGAGACAATTGCCTGTCAATTTGATGGATGAAGTGGTAGAACGTACCCGCATCATCTTGAGTCTTTAGCATGAAAAAAAACAAGGAAAAGAAGACCGATTTCTTTTTCAATGTCAACTCCATTCTTAATTAATACGTTCCATTTTTTCTTCTCATGAAGCTGAATTGTTTGCCTGTGATTGCTCCCCTCTTTCCGGGGCATGTTTCTCAGTCCTATACGCATCTATCAGAGACCACAGAACTACCCTAACCGTTCTTGGACTGGGGCTGACAATCCTCCAGCCACGTCATCTCATCTACACCCACCACTCCGGATTACCTTTCCCCTGATGCATTACTACAGTAAAATATTGATATGAAGGTTTATGTGACTCATTATGTGTAAGGGGTAAAGACTAGACATTCTCGAGACGATTGGGTTGTGTACAATTAGCTCAAGAGGTTCATCATGAATGCTGTAAAACAAGACCGCTTTGAGGATTTTTGGGGAAACGTACAGGATGAAATCCACAGTCACCCGGTTATCGTTGATAATCCTTATTGCAAATGGTTTAAACAGGGCGATGCAACCCAAGGGCAGTTGATTGACTTGTTTGAACAATTTGCCGTCTTTTCAAAATGGTTTTTGTTGGCCCAATTGATGCGGGTTCTGAATGCATCGGACCTCGAATCGGAAACACATGCACGCTATATTTTAGCGAACGAATTGGGTGTGCGACTCAATTCTGAAGGCTCCACAGAAAATCAACCATTCAAAACCCAGTGGGCGCATATCAATTGGCTGAGAGAGACTGCCCGTCCGCTTAACCTCGATCCAGAAAAACTTGGGAGTTGGGATTCGGCCTCCTCTTCTACCCGCGCCTTTATCAAGGGACTAGAAGAAACGTATGGGAACAAGGATGGTGAAGTTGGACGGGGAGCAAGCTATGCCATTGAAACCTGGGCGGCGTGGGGCATTGGAAACGGTGAAGTCGTCGAGTCCAATAATTTTTGGAAAGAATTGATTACAGGGATAGAGATGTATAACAAAAAAAACAATCTGAATGGTGCTTCGGCAATTCCTTTGAAATTTTTCCTATTCCATTTCAACAGTGAAAAAGGGCACGGTGATAACGTCCTGGATGAACTCAAGGAATCGTTTTCTAAGCCGGAATTCGATGGCAAAAAGTTTATCGATGCTGGGGTCAAGGCCTTGAACTCCATTTATACGTTCTGGTCAGGCCTGGATCAAACCCGGAAAGAAATGAAAATAGAGACGGTTCCTTCTTGAGTCAATACTTGATGTCCTACAAGCAACATCACCCGCCTTTCCTCAACAATCGGTTGGAGTAAATTTCTTCAAATTCCCTTAAACAATCCAGGTTGGCCATGGACGATGTGTTGACCAGAGTTTTTCTCTGAAAAATATCTCGAATCACCGATTCCATTTTTTTGCCATTTAATGTTTTAGGAACTTCCCTAATCTCGTAGATTTCATGAGGCACATGCCGGGGTGTGGCTTCTTCTCGAAGCCGTCGTTGAATTTTTTCCCTGCAGAGAGACAAGCCATCGGTCTCTTTCTTTAATACCACGAAAAGAATCATTCGTATGTCATGACCGTCTTCCACACCGATGACCACACTGTCCAACACTTCTTCCATGCTCTCAACGATTCGGTAGATTTCTGCCGTGCCGATGCGGACACCGCCGGGGTTGAGTGTGGTGTCGCTCCGTCCATATACAATGAGGCTCCCATCATCCCTGATTTCAATGTAGTCCCCATGTATCCAGACACCGGGGACCTTGTCGTAATAGGCTTTAAAATATTTGGCATCCTCTGGATCATTCCAAAAAGCTACCGGCATGGACGGGGCGGGAGCACGGCAGGCTAACTCTCCTTTTTGATTGAAGACCGGGCGGTTATTCTCATCCAGGGCCACAACATCCATTCCCAACCCCAAACATTGAATTTCTTCCGATCGAACGGGGAGCATAGGATTGCCCAGCATGAAGCATGAGATGATGTCTGTCCCTCCACAGATGGATGATAATTGAACGTCGTGTTTCACAGTGTTGTATATCCAGTTAAAGCATGCTTTATCCAAAGGAGAGCCTGTCGACAAGATCGCTCGAAGCGAAGGGAAGTCGTGTGATTTCGATGGGTTCATTCCCTGCTTGAAGTTCTGTGAAATAAATTTCGGGCTGGTTCCAAACACGGTGATTCCCGCCTCATCGATCAAATCCCATAACACGTGTAAGTCCGGAAAACCAGGGGATCCTTCGTACAGAACGATTGTTGCCTGTTGCGCCAGAGCCGACGCCAACCAGTTCCACATCATCCAACCACAGGTGGTGTAATAAAACACCACATCCTCCGATCCGATGTCTGTATGCAGAGCATGTTCCTTGTGGTGTTGCAGTAACGTTCCGCCTGCCCCGTGCACAAGGCACTTTGGCAAACCAGTGGTTCCCGATGAATACATGATGAACAATGGATGATCGAAAGGAAAATGGCTAAATGAAAAACTTGCGTGATCTTCCGTGCTGACAAATTGCTCCCAAGTTGAGACCGTAGGAAAGGGCAACCTCTCTGTTACCAACGATGTGTTATCAGGGGAAACGACGACAATCTGCTGCAGGCTAGGAATATCAGGGATGATAGCCTTCAATGTTTCGATGACCGAATACCGTTTTCCGTTGTAGGTATATCCTTCGACGCAGACCAGCACCCTAGGCTCCACTTGTCCGAATCGATCCTTGACCCCTTGCGGTCCGAAATCAGGAGAGCAGGAGGTCCAAATGGCTCCTAGGGCCGCTGTGCCCAACATGGCGATGATGGTTTCAGGGACGTTGGGAAGATAGCCAGCAACTCGATCTCCAGGTTTTATGCCGCTGGATAAAAGAGACGAGGCAAACCGCTTGACTTGAACCGTGAGCTCGCCGTACGTGAGCGTCTTATGAGATTGTCCCTCTACTTTACTGAGAATGGCGGTTTTTCTGGGTGGTGCTGTGAGCAGGTTTTCTGCGTAATTGAGTTCTGCGCCAGGGAACCAGCGAGCGCCGGGCATGGACAGGGATGAGAGGGTTTTGTCTGGGTGGCGGGAAAACCGTATGCCCGAATATCTTCTATAAAAATCCCAAAACGCTTCGATGTGTTGAATGGACCAGTGATGCAGTTCGGCGTACGAAGTGAAATCCTTGGAGAATTCCCGGTTCACGGCCTGTAAAAACCGGAACATTCTCGACCGTTGCACACGTTCAGTCTCGGGTTGCCAGAGGATCTCCTTCATACAGGAATCCCTTTGTGGATCGGCGGCTACACGATTTCTATGATCATGGCCGTCGCCTCGCCGCCTCCAATGCATAAACTGGCCAGACCGCGTCGTAACCCTTTGCTTTTCAGAGCATTGATCAGGGTTACAAGAATTCTCGCTCCCGTTGCCCCAATGGGATGGCCGAGAGCAATCGATCCTCCATGCACGTTGACTCGTTCAGGATCCAGCCCTAATTGATCGTTCACGATTAAAGACATAGCGGCAAAAGCTTCGTTGATCTCAAACAAATCAATATCGTGTAGTTGAAAACGGCACTGCTGAAGGACCTTTTTCACAGCATCAATCGGTGCCAGAGCGAATGTGGCCGGAGACTGTGCGTGGGTGGCGTACCCTACTATTCTGGCAACGGGTTTGAGATCCGATGATTCTTTACCCACCACCAGTGCAGCAGCTCCGTCGCTGATTTTCGCTCCATTGCCTTTAGTTATGGTTCCGCCTGTTTTATCGAAGACGGAGGGAAGGGAAGGAAATTGGCCGAGATCATCGCAATCAGGTTGCTCATCGTGCTCAACCACCACCGAATGCCCATGTTGGGGTACGTGCACTGGGACGATTTCCCGTTCAAACACGCCGTCTTTCTGTGCCTTCCTGACTCGTTCGTAACTAGTAATTGCATAGGCGTCTTGCCTTTCACGGGAGACGGAATTCTGTTGCGAAATTTTTTCACTCAATTCTCCCATGTGCCCGTTTTCGTACTGATCCCACAAACCATCCCAGATGAGGCTATCAATCATTTGAGCATTTCCCAACTTACGTCCACGGCGCATTTGGGGGACCAGAAAGGGAGCCTGACTCATGCTTTCCATTCCTCCGGCAACGATGTATCGGGCTTCATTCAACCGAATCCCTTGATCAGCCATCATGACGGCTTTCATTCCTGATCCGCAGACCTTATTGATAGTGGTAGCACCTATATAATCTGACAGGCCGCTTTTCAGAGCAGCTTGTCGGGCAGGAGCTTGACCGACGCCTGCGGACACGACATTTCCGAATATGACTTCATCCACTTGATCGTGATCGATTCCAGCTCTCTTGAGCACTTCGGAAATAACGATCGAGCCAAGCTCAGGCGCTGTCAGAGAAGACAAGGCCCCATTGAATGTTCCAATGGGAGTTCGTAACGCACTGTAGATGTAAGTTTCCTCTTTTGCTGTACCCATTTGGTATATTACACCATTATTTGTCTACCGTTGCGCGCGGCATTCGAAACACATCCGAAGTTTTGGTGTAAAAGTCCTCGCCCATCCGGCCAACGTTGCCCATGAATTCAGGTGCTATTCCCTTTTGCCACTCACTATCTTTGAGTTGTGTAGACAGGTGGATGTTTCTCACGTTGCCAAGAACAAGGGTTCCCACTCCCGCCCCTTGACCCAGTGGAATGGTTTGATTGAGTTCGCACTCTAATTGAACCGGACTTTCAGAGATAAACGGCGGTTCCCCGTGACCGCGAAGTATAGGTTGGACTTTGGCCTCATCGAATTCGCTGACATTGGAATCGTAAGGAGCGGAAGAAGCGTTGGCTTTTTCAGCAGCCTGGAAGGAGACCGTTCCCACCACATATTTCCCCGTGGCCTTGATGTTTTTTAATGTATCTTTTTCCGACCCATCCCGGTTGAAAAAAATGGAGTTGGAGATGATCGCGGGGTTCATAGAACAAATATTAAAGTAACTGAACGGCGCCAAGTTAAACCTTCCTGTCTCCGACACACTCGAGATCCAGGCGATGGGACGCGGTTGCACGATGGAGTTCATCAAATGATAGATGTCCACCCAAAAATGGTTAGTGGGATGAATGTCGAAAAACTCTGTGTGAAGGGTCATGATGTGCCCTCTTGCCAGCTTGTAGGATAATCGGGATCCTCTAACCCTTCACTTTGCCGTGTCAAAAACAAAGGGGCAAACGTATCGACCATCACAGCCTGCTCATTAGTTTGTTTGAGCCCAATTGAATTCTTGTAGGCTCCGGGATGCGGGCCATGCGGGATACCAGATGGATGATAGCTGATCGAACCGCGTTCAATGGTTTTCCGACTGGTAAAATCGCCAGAATGATAAAACAGCAGTTCGTCGCAATCCACGGAAGAATGATAAAAGGGACAGGGAACGGCGTGTTCATCGAAGTCTAGCACCCGCGGGAGAAAACTCATCACCGCAAATCCTCCACCCGCAAACGTCAAATGTGAAACCGGCGGCAGATGCACCCTGCCAGTTTTCGGTTGAATGTTGTTCAAATTAATGGCATAGGGATAGACATACCCATCCCATCCGCTCATTTTAAAATAATTGTTTGAATAACATGTGTGCGTGAACGTCCCCTGCCGTTTACGGACGATAGAAACAGGCTCGTCTCGTTCCATTAACTCAGCATCCCACTCGGGACATTTGAAACTTCGTTCTGAATACGGAGCATCCATTTTCAACTGGCCGCGAACGTTTATGAAATTGTCAGGAATAGAAAGGTGCTGTTTCGCTTCGACATAGATCAGTTTGGGGGGACTGGAAAAGTTGAACCGGTACGGGCATGACCGTGGAAGGATCAGATAATCTCCTGATACCAGTTTGAGTTTTCCAAACAGGGTTTGAATATCGATTTCACCCTGGGCCAGAAAAAATAGTTCATCTGCATCGTTGTTGGCAAAAAAGGCAGAGTCCAGCTCTGCGGGATGGCACAAGCCATAGGTCAAATCGTCGTTGAAGGCAATCGGAGTGCGACCGCTGATAAAGTGACCCTGGGGTTGCTCCTTTGAGCTTCTGAAATGTCGTCTCTGTAACAGTGTGGCGTCCCGTTTTTCGAGAGAACCCCAAGCCGCACCTGTATAAGGCATGCTTTCCACTTCACCGGTGGGAGGGTGGTATAAATACAGGATAGAGAATGGTTCCTCAAACCCTTCACGCGTAAAACAATATTCATTCAATAAACGATCGCCCGCATAATGAGCGGTATGATGCATTGACGGCATATCTCCCATCTGCAAATATTTGAACATCGCTCATCCGACCCAATGGGTCAGCCTCCCAATACGTTCAATTTCCAATTCCACCTTGTCCCCCGTTTGGAGAAACCGATCCTGTTCAAGACCGCATCCCGTTCCCACCGTACCGCTCGCCAGAATATCTCCCGGATACAGCGTTTGATTTTCCGAAGCAAATGCAATCATTTGCGCAAAGGTGAAGTGGGATGAACCGCTATTGCCTTCCGACCATAATTTGCCATTCACCCAGGCACGCATGTTCAGGCTTCGGGGATCAGGGATTTCTTCGGGTGTGACCAGCCAGGGGCCCAAGCCGGTATTGAAGTCTTTCGCTTTCGCGGGACCAAGGCCCACCTTCATGATTTTTTCCTGGAGCTGACGGGCGCTAAAGTCGTTCACAACTGTATAGGCGCCAATATAATCAGCCGCCTCCTCAATGCCTATCCCATGACATGTCTTTTTCATGACTATGGCCAATTCCAGTTCATAATCTTTCTTGTTTTCGTTTTCCGGGAAATGAACCGTTGTGCTATCCCCACTGAAACATCGGGTGGACCCATTGTACCAGACAGGAAACTCATACCATTCAGGCACAATGTCCAGACCGCGCTTTTTTCGGGCAGTGCGGACATGGCCTTCAAATGTATAAAAATCTAAAAACGCCCCAGGACATTCCACCGGCGGCAGAAGTGTGACCTCCGATAAGGGAATTGGAGATTGTTGCAAAATCTTTTCCCACTGATGGTCTCCCTCTTTGAGCCGATCCAACGCCTCCGTGGTGGTCATGTGGATCAACGGGTAGATTTCCGTTTCGATCAGCAGACCGTGCCCCTCTGCTCCTGACCGGGTCACGTATCTCAACAATTTCATTATTGGGGTTCCTGCAATTCGATGGCTTCAAACAAGGCGCGGAAATTTCCTTCGCCAAATCCTCCATGGCCACACCGCTGAATGATTTCATAAAAAAATGGCCCTGCACTTTCATCTTGGTAAAGAAGAGAGGCGTCCTTCAGAAAAATTTGCAGCAAGTATTTGCCGTCCTCACCGTCCACCAATATGCCCTGTCTTTTTAAATCTGCAAGGTCTTCCTTGAGTTCGCCGACGTGTTGTTTGGCCATTCTTTCCGGCAAGAGGTCGTAATACGTATCGGGGGTTGTGAGAAATTCAATTCCCTTTGATCGAAATTTTTCCACCGCATCCACCAGATCATCCACGGCCAACGCGATGTGTTGAATCCCCGCTCCATGGTTTTTATCCACAAAGGTCTGAATTTGAGAGTCATTGAAATGAGGATACAGTGGTTCGTTGGAAGCAAATTTCACGTGAGAGCCTGGATCATACATAACCTGTGAGAACAACCCTGTTCCCTTTTTTCCAGACTTAAAATCCGGCGTATGAAAGGACACGTTCCAAAATTTTTTGAAGTCCATGACCTGCTCGAAGAAACTCCAAATGGGATAGATGGTTCTTGCGTTTATCGTGATGTGGTCAATGCTATTCAACGGTGAATGTTCATGCGATGGAGAAGCGATTTGTTCAAACATGGGAATTTCATCGTCCAGTCCTTCAATTTCCAGGAAGGTGAACTCTAAAAAACCGATTGGAGAGGCGATGGTGATAAAATGGTGGCGACTATTTGGGGAATGAATGTCTTTTTCTCTGTGGACAAACGTCGCATGGTGATCTTGTAAATAATCGATCGTTCGGTCCAGGTTTTCTACCTGAAGGACAATCTTACGAACTCCCGGACATAATGTTTTCAAATATTGAGCAGTATAGCTGTGGGTCGTCAGCGGAGATGACACCATGATCTTAATGTCATTGGCAGAAAAATAGATGGCCTTGCTTTTAAATTTATCCTCCCAATCGCCTGTGGACTGGTGGGTTTCAAGGAATCCCATTTTATTGAGGTAGAAGTCACGACTGCGGTCGAAGTAATCCACCACAAATTCAATCGAATACACTTTCTTGATTCCCAGCGCTGATGGCCGTTCCATTGCCCTGTGCCCCATGAATGGAATCGATGTGTCCACTATTGTGTCAAAGGATGTGACGATACAACGTCTATCATTATTATATAATGAAAATGCTCTTGTTGCCTAATTAACCAGAGATATTGGGCACTTGAACATTCGTCTCACATAGCGACTAAATGAATGCCACATGAAAACCAATATTCATAATCGGCGGGAATAGTTCAACATCTTCGGTCCATCAATATTCTCACGGCTCGCCTGGTGGACCATTGACCAGAAAAGGATCAGCGACGATAAAAAGGGAACGGAAGCTTTTCAAGTCTTTCTCGTTGCCACGGCCCTGTATGTAGCGATTCGTTTGAGTTTTGAGAAAGAGATCAATACAGGTATAGTGTATTCATTCGCAGGAAGAATAGGCGTATAGACGGAGCATATGCCCATGGACGGAATAACCCCATCTCAAAAACAGGTCCTTGCGGGAATGCGGAAGCTGTCGCCAAAACGCAATACAACAGCTGCCAGTAGCGCCGAAGCGCTGGTTGCCGAACAGTTGGCGCATTTTGGAATTGATGCCGATAGCGAGTTCGGACAAATTCTCGCCCGAGTGACCCAACGCCTGTATGAATCACAAGCCGACTTCGAATTGTTATGGAACCTAACGCTCACAACCATTGGCGAACTCGACCGCAGTGATCAAATCGCCTACTTCAATGCCAAGAAGTTTCTGTCCTTCCAACTGGCGAAATTGTTGGACACCGCGCAAAACCCGTTTCGGCGAACGTACCAAGCATTGGATTACCACCCATCGACCCGGACAACCAAGGGACCGTACGCCGTCTTCGATAACGTCACCGCCCTTTTTTCGGCCACACCCGTAATCGCCCGAACAGCGACCTACATTTATGCCTGCGCCGAGTGGATCGAAGATGCATTCAAGGGTAAGGAACTTCTTCTGGAAATCTATTCACGATTATTGAATCCCACATCGATTTCTCTCGCGAATTTTGTCGTCGACCTTGAAGCCGGACCCTATGCCGATCAATACTTCGCATGGAACTTTAGCAGCGGTATGGCCGCTATCGACGGCGTATTGTCACACGTGCTTGGACGTGACGATGTCTTGATCACGAGTCGCAATATTTACGGCGGAGCCCATCAGCTTATTTACGATTGGTATGCCAAAAAAGGCAATCTTGAAATTGCCGTTGAACAATTCGATGGATGTGAGGCGGCAGACTTTACCGACTGCTGGACGCACGTTAAAAAGAAGTACGCCGATCGCTTCGCCACCGGACGTAAGGCCTATTTGTATTTGGAGTCCCCGTCTAATCCACACGGCGACGTCTTGGACGTACCGGAGATCTGTCGAGAGGCTCACCGCGAAGGGCTCCGGGTCATGCTCGACGCTACGGTTGGCACACCGTTCCTGATCCGCCCCTTGCAGCACGAGGATCCCGACGAACGCCCGGACTTTGTAATTCACAGCTATACCAAAGACCTCAGCGGCACCGGCACTGTCATCGCCGGAACAGTTATCGGCCGCACGCATGACATGTTCGCCCCGAAGGGGTACGAACCCGATGAAACGGCCCAATCCGAGGGCGCTCAATCATGGAGTGATACGATGTTCTGGAATGTGTACTACGTGAAAGGTGCCTTCCTGAACGCCGATTCAGCCTTTGAGGTGATTCAGGGCATGCGAACGCTTGACGTACGCATGCTGGCCAAGTGTATCAACACGCAAATCCTCGCCCAGTTCCTCGACACTCATCCCCAAATCAACGTGCGTTCGAACGCACTGAACAACCACCCCAATGCGGCTCTGCGAGAGAAACTGTTATTTCTCGGTTTACCCTCACCTCTGTTTACGATCGATATGGATCAAATTTCGCGCGACGCGTTTCATCGTTTCTTTGATTCGCTGTCACCCACGTTCGGGCATATGATTTCACTGGGCCAGTCCAACACTATCGTCAGCTGTCCGGCGTTGACCACGCATTCCGAGCTCGACGAAACGGCCCTGGCTGAAGCTGGTATTCGCCCGACCACCATTCGATTCGCGATCGGCGATGAGCATCCACGTGACCTCATCAATCACTTTCTCAGTGCAGCAAAACTTGCCATCGATCCGACCGACCCGGGTTTTAGCGATCGTTTCAGTTCCCCCTCCACTATCGAGGCATTAATTCGAGATTGTTATACCGACATACATCGACGATATATCGAATCGTCGTTGTCCACACAGACGATTTGATGATTACAGTACACTTCTAAAAACCAGGATTTTTTCGTGCGGGCAAGGAAGCCGCTCAAGCAAAACCGCAGAGTCTCGAGCCTTGGCTCATCTTCCAGGACGTAGCCAGAGATCGGAACTTCCAATTGGCCATGATGACGCAAATGCGAACCAAGCATCATAGCTGTCAAATTGAGCGAGTAGGACTACCACGGCGTTATGTCCCATCACAAGCTTGGGTATAGCCGATTCTAGGAATTTCCGCTTGTTGAGATATGGTACCGCGCAGAGCTCATAATCTTTTCATGTTTGGAGTGTATGTGGATTCGCTAGAGTCGATTAACGCGGCGAGAAGCCAATACATGAGGATTTGCGTACACGACTGCCGCTGCAATCGCGGAAAAGGACGGTTTGTAAAAGGTGGCCTTAACCCCTTGTACAGGAACGTAAGGGTTCAGACATCTTAATCACTCGACAAAAGCCTTTTACGATCAAGTTCATCAAAAATGGTTAATGCAGCCTGCTCCGCTGTATCCTTTGAACCATCGATAATGACTTCAGCATGTTCCGGGCGTTCATATGGAGAATCAATTCCCGTAAAGTTCTTCACTTCGCCGGCTCGAGCTTTTTTGTACAGCCCCTTCACATCTCGACGTTCGCACACTTCCAGAGGGGTATCGATGAAGACTTCGAGAAACTCGTTGTCTTCCACCATCGTGCGAGCCATTTGCCGTTCACTTCGAAAGGGTGAAATAAACGAAACCAGCACAATCAAGCCGGCATCGACCATCAACTTGGCCGTTTCAGCAACGCGGCGAATATTCTCCACGCGATCAGCATCTGTAAAGCCCAAATCCCGATTCAGGCCGTGCCGCACATTATCACCATCCAACAAATATGTATGATGACCCAGCGAGTGCAGTTTCTTTTCCACCAGATTGGCGATTGAGGATTTTCCCGCACCTGATAATCCCGTAAACCACAAGATGAATGGTTTCTGCCCTTTTAATTTTGCTCGAGCCGCTTTGTGGATGTCGACGGATTGCCAATGAATATTATGCGCACGGCGCAGGGCGAAATCGATCATTCCGGCGGCAATCGTTCCATTGGTGTACCGATCAATCAGGATAAACGAACCGGTTTCTCGATTATCTTGATAGGCATCGAATGACACGGGATGGTCCAGTGAAAAATTGCAGATACCGACTTCGTTGAGCTCTAATGTTTTCGTGGCAAGATGTTCAAGCGTATTAATATTGACTTTATATTTCAGTGCGCTGACTTGGGCGGTTCTCGTCTGAAAGCCCATTTTGAGGAGGTAATGACGGCCGGGGAACAGCGGCTCTTCATGCATCCAAATGAGTTTGGCCTCAAACTGATCGGCGAAATCCGGCCGTGCACGGGGATCACTCAGGACCTCACCACGACTGACATCAATTTCATCGGTTAATGTCACCGTAACGGCCTGACCAGCCACCCCACGCTCAACATCTCCATCAAACGTCACAATTCGTTCGACGGTACTCGTTTTTCCAGAAGATGGGACGACGACAGAATCACCGGGCAACACAGCTCCGCTGACGATCGTCCCGGAAAAGCCTCGAAAATCCAGGTGCGGACGGTTCACCCACTGCACAGGCATCCGGAACGGTCTGGCCGTGACATCTTGCTTGATGTTCACCGTCTCCAAATAACTCATGATCGTCGGGCCTTCGTACCAGGGCATGTTTGCACTTCGATTCAGGAGGTTGTCCCCGTGTAAAGCTGAGATCGGAATGGCCTCGACGTTCTCGAACTCTAATGACGCACGAAAGGACGCATACTCAAATTGAATCGAGTCGAATTGCTCTTCTGAATAGTCCACCAAATCCATTTTGTTAATCGCAAGAACGATATGTTTGACTCCCAGTAACGACAGGATAAAGCTGTGCCGCTTGGTCTGCGTCAAAACCCCCTTGCGAGCATCGATCATCAGGACAGCCAAATCAACCGTTGAGGCGCCTGTAGCCATATTCCGTGTGTACTGTTCATGCCCTGGTGTATCGGCAACGACGAATTTTCGTTTACCGGTCGAAAAAAATCGATAGGCCACATCTATCGTAATGCCCTGTTCGCGTTCAGCTTGCAACCCATCGACCAGTAACGCGTAGTCGATATCTCCTTGTTGCGTCCCAACTCTTTTGCTTTCAGATTCCAGCGAGGTGAGTTGATCATCCAAGACGAGTTTCGAGTCCCATAACAATCGACCGATAAACGTGCTCTTACCGTCATCCACACTTCCGCAGGTCATAAAACGCAACAACCCAAGTTCGGCGCTCGTTGTGCAGGCGGTCTCAGGCTCGTGCTGGATTTTGTGAGAATCGTAGGGCATTAGAAGTACCCCTCTTGTTTTTTCTTTTCCATTGAACCGACCGAATCATGATCGATGAGTCGTCCTTGACGTTCCGAATTTCTTGAACCTAACATCTCCTGAATGATTTCTGGCAAACTAGACGCGGTTGACTCAATCGCCCCCGAGAGGGGATAACAGCCAAGGGTACGAAACCGTACGGAGCGCATGACTGGCTTTTCACCAGGGCGGAGAGGGAGGCGGTCGTCGTCAACCATGATCAACATGTCATCTCGCTCGACGACTGGCCGTTCTTTGGCAAAATAGAGCGGCACAACCGGGATTTTTTCCTGATGGATATATTCCCATACATCAATCTCTGTCCAGTTGGACAAGGGAAAAGCTCGAAGACTTTCTCCATTTCGCACTCGAGTATTATAAATATTCCAAAGCTCTGGGCGCTGATTCTTCGGATCCCATCGATGAGTTGACGTACGAAATGACAACACACGCTCTTTCGCACGAGAGGCTTCTTCATCACGGCGCGCCCCACCAAACGCTGCATCATAGCGATATTTCTCGAGCGCTTGCTTCAAGGCCTCGGTTTTCATCACATCCGTCCATAGCGAGGATCCATGAGTCAGTGGGTTCATGCCTTGTTCGAGACCACGGCTATTCGTATACACAATGAGGTCTAGTCCATACTCAGCTGCAATCTTTCCACGGAACTCGATCATCTCACTAAATTTCCACGTTGTATCGACATGAAGAAGAGGAAAGGGCAGTTTGGAGGGGGAAAACGCCTTGCGTGCCAGATGGAGTAGCACCGAGGAATCCTTCCCAATCGAATAAAGCATAACCGGATTTTCGCACTCAGCCACGACCTCACGAAATATATAGATACTTTCGGCTTCTAACTGCTGCAAATGGGAAGACTTCGAGATGCTCAGGGAAGAACGCTGAGGCTCTTGTACGGAGAATGGCATAATGACCTCACGAGTAATGGGAAAATACGCTATGAATTCAGAAGAAAATGATCAAACGACAAGCTGTCGTGTTTGAATAGACAGAGTTGACGACAAAACAGACTACACCTTATCTCGCTTATATGACTATATCAACTGTTTCTACAATCCTACACTCAGATAATTGCATTATACAGAAATCCGCACCTGTGTCGTTTCACAATGCCTGTTGCACAAGACAACATAGCAAATTACGATTTTTCTTGTACGATATCATCACCTTTCTCTAGAAGTAAATCTTATCTAATGAAAAACCTCGATGCCGATAATTGCCCTTCATTCTCAATACTTTAGAAGCATATATTCAATGGCGGTGACGACAAAACGGTCCAGCTACCACAACGTCCTCATTTGAATGGACCAAATGTGGTACGGAAAATTAATAGTCACACAATACGCTCACGGTGACACCTCCAATCCGATGCATGGCAGGAAGTCCCATGAAACG
Organism: Nitrospirales bacterium; assembly: GCA_021604005.1. Lineage (GTDB taxonomy): Bacteria > Nitrospirota > Nitrospiria > Nitrospirales > UBA8639 > JAGQKC01. The sequence continues at coordinate 35,766 of BQIV01000023.1, forward strand.
CACAAATTATAGCGAAACCAAACAACTCCCTGCCGGGTTTCGTCCCGGCGGCCAAGTATGTCACTGAGCGCGTCCCACAGGGCGCACCCATTGTTGTGAAGGCAAAAGGACCCAAAACCATGAACGCCCAGGCCAGGCTCATCGGATCAGATGAACCCCGTTTGATGTTCACTCAACGGACTCCAGCGAAACCTCATCTTTTCTCACGGAATGCACATGCCTGGTCGAACGCAAGAACACACGTCAACCATAACCATATGGAAAAGTCGGGGCACAGCTAGAGCCTGTAGGCGTCAGAGCATAGGTACTGAGAAAAAGTTAAAAAACTATATAACCCAGTGCTGCGTCTAGAGCTGTCCACGATTTTTACGTTTATCGAGTTGCCAGAGCCTTCGGATCTATTGACAGCATCTTTCCTCAGTGAAGAGAATACCGTTGAATTCCTTCTTGGCATTCAACGGTACAGATCATCATTGCCAATGAGCTATTTCATGAGATGCCATTCTAGACTCACAATCATTCTCACCTTCCTCATCCCACTGCTCAGCTGTGAAGCTTGGCTAGAATGTGCAAATGTTTTTGGAAAATCTGGAAAAAGTGACATCGTGTCGTCTCGCCATGGGAAGCACACCATTCAAAGCGGTCCAAGACTTCCCACTACCAGAGGGGTAACATCTCAATCAAAGATGACACAGAGACCTGCTCCAAGGGTGCAAATGCCGAGACAAAAACTTACATTGAAACGGAGGCGCTTCCAGTCTCCTCAGTTTCATCGTCCAATCCCTTTTTTCTTTCCATCAATAATACCCGAGCACTCAAACTCGATGACCACCGTCGTGCCGGAAGATAGCCCACCCCCTCAACCTGTCATCAAAGAAAAGCCCAATCCCGCTGAAGTGTCACATCCTCTCGTCATTGAACTACGATGTGGGAAATACGTCCGTATCCCCTGGCCAGAGTCAGGCATATTATATTCTGAGGAGAGACAAGAGGAACGATGCGGTTCGCCTTAGGGTATAAAGTCGGGTCTTTCAAATGTTTCTCTTCTCCTCACACACAACTGCAATATCTCGATTAACTGTCAAATTCCATTCCTCAAGAACATGCGGTAATAGGCAACTGCATACATCGATCCTACAATCTACAAATATACAATTTAACGTATAGCAATAAAATATACGCCAATTCGAATATTTCCTAAATATACTATTTAGCGTATAATTAGGCTGAATAGAGGAAAGAGAATGAGCAATCTTGCACGCAACCCGAAACAGATCGGCAATCTGATCCGCCAAGCCCGGAAAGAGCGGAGCTTGAGCCAGGCGCAGCTTGGTGAAAAGACAGGATTGCGTCAGGCGACTATTTCGCAGATCGAAACCGGGAATCCGGCGGCAACCATGGAAACCATCCTTGCGGTTTTGGCTGTTCTTGATCTGGAGTTTCGGATCGTGCGTCGATCCAAAGGAACGGCTGCCGCGATCGAGGATATTTTCTGATGGCACGGTCCCGCCAACATCGTCCGCTACGTGTGCTATTAAACAATCGCCTGGTTGGTCAACTTGAGAAGGCGGTGAGCGGAGCTGTCGCTTTTCAGTATGACCAAAGCTGGCTGGCGTGGAAACATGCGATTCCGATTTCGCTTTCCCTGCCATTACGGGAAGATCCGTTCCGTGGGGAACCGGTCATGGCAGTGTTTGAAAATCTTTTGCCGGACTCCGACGCACTCCGCCGGCGTGTGGCGGAAAAAGTTGGCACGGCAGGGACTGATGCCTACAGACTACTTGCGGCCATTGGCCGAGACTGTGTCGGAGCATTGCAATTTATCAGTAACGATGAAGCGGTTCCTACCTTAGGGGCCATGGACATTTCCGGCGAGGCAGTCACGAATGTAGCCATAGAAAAACTGCTTAATAATTTAGCGCAAGCACCTATGGGGCTGAGCCGTGATGATGCGTTTCGGATATCAATAGCCGGGGGCCAGGAAAAAACGGCACTACTTCGGTATAAGGGAAAGTGGTTCAAACCACATGGGACGACACCGACTACCCATATTTTCAAAAAACAGATCGGTCGGTTACCGAACGGCCTTGATCTTTCGAGCAGTGTCGAAAATGAATATTACTGTCTGAAACTGGCAGCGGCTTTCGGCCTGCCGGCCGCCAAAGCGGATATTCACACATTTGGTAAGACACAGACACTGGTGATCGAACGCTTTGATCGTCGATGGACCAAAGATAAGCGGCTCTTGCGTTTACCACAGGAGGATTGTTGCCAGGCGCTGTCCGTGCCGCCGACTAGAAAATATCAACGTGATGGCGGACCAGGAATAATCAAGGTTTTGGATCTACTCAAGGGCAGCGACAACCCTGGCGAAGACCAGAAAACCGTGTTGAAAGCACAAATTCTTTTCTGGTTGATTGGTGCCACAGAAGGACATGCCAAGAATTTCAGTCTCTTTCTTGGTCCGGGTGGGAGTTATTCGTTAACGCCGCTCTATGATGTACTCACTGCACAACCAAGCTTCCACGCAGGCCAGATCCAACGCAAGCAGATGAAACTCGCGATGTCAATTGGCACCAGCCGTCACTACCGAGTCAGCGAAATTATCAGGCGACATTTCATTCAGACTGGTGATGCAGCCGGGTTGCCAAAAGCCCTGATTCGCGAATCGATAGAGGAAATGGTGGATAGGGGAAAGACGGCCATTCATACAATAGAAAGCGAATTACCAACTGATTTTCCCGAGGTCATTCATACTGCAGTTCGGGATGCTCTGATCGATCGTCTAGCCAAACTACGGGTGAGTCGGCCAGCGGGATAAAAGGAAAATCCTTGAACCCCATGCTCGTCGACTGCGCTACGATAGGGTGCAGAAATGGTGAAACCACGAAATCAAGGACACATGCAGGGCAAAGCATTTGCCTTGCAATATCGAGTACTGAATCGAAGACTACGTGTTTTTTGTTTTATTTCCCAATCTGCCTCATAAAGAAACTGACTGCCCTTAGAGGCGATAGTCCAAATTCACTCATAGTGTGTGCTGAACGAAAGTAATTGAGATGGCGACATTTTTTCATATTATTAATCAAGATACTTGACCCATATTCCCCTTTTCATTCACACGCCCCATATTCTAAAAGGAAGTGCACCACTGTATCCTTATGCAGAAGGAGGAGGTGTATGGAAAAGCGGTATCGTCATTTCGATCACAAAGAACGTACACTCATTTATTGGTGGCAGAAAGAGTACCTTAGCCTCAGAGAAATCGGGCGACACTTGCGGTGCAGTCATACGAGTATAAGTCGCGAACTTCAACGGAACCTCTGGTGTGGGCAACACTAGTATCCCCGAGGAGCGGAACTGATCGCGAAGGATCGCTTGCAGGGACGCGTGAAACGTGATCGCTTAAAATTAAATGCGGTCCGAGCATATGTGCAGCAGAAATTGCAATGTGGCTGGGCCCCGGAATTCATCGCTGGGCGCATACGTCACCAGGGCCAACGGTCTTCGGTCTGCCACGAATCGATCTGCTAATACATTTATGGGTTCGCGCCTCAGTTGATCATCTATTTGCCTCGCCAGCATTCCAAACGGAGAACGAAGCAACCGGCTCGAAAGACCGGTGAACGAATCCAGAACCAAACAGGCCTAGAGAGACGTCCGAAGGCGGCGACCGGGCGGCGAGTGTGTGATCACTGGGAGGCCGATACGCTGGTGGCGGAGGACAGGAAGCATGGCCTGAATGTCTTGGGTGATCGCAGGAGTCGCCTGACTCATCTCAGTGTCTTCGCCACAAAGACGGCTGGAGACACGCAACAGGCCATTCGGCGTCGCTTGAAGGCCTAACCCAGTGCACTGAAGCAATCCATTACCTATGAGAACGGGAGTGACAATGTCTTCCATGACGAGGTCCATAGAGCCTTAGGCACGACGTCATTCTTCTGTGCACCCTGCCATAGTTGGGAGAAAGGCAGTGTGGAGCACGTGAACAGCTTGATCAGACGGTTCCTCCCGAAAGGCACAAACTTTCAGCACTTTGGACCGGCGACAGTGAATCGCATCGAAACGTTATTGAACAACCGACCGCGGAAATGTTTACACGATCGGGACCCCTTGAGGTCTTTCGCGAAGCCCGTCGTGCACTTCCACGTTGAATGTGGCATTTGGATGACTATAACCGATGTATTTCCCGCTGCTCCATCGCATGAGTAACTGACGCGAGGAGGTTCTCATCCTCCAAAGGTTTGATCAGATAGTTGACGAGCATCCCGTGCGAGACCAGGCTAGCCAATGACTCGTTCTGGTGTAAATGGGTCTCCATCTCCGCCTCGTGCTGAACGACATTCCAAAGAAGTTTGGCGGATGCGCCTCCCAATACTTCCGTCCCCAGTCCCCTATGCTCAGCAATGAGTTGCTGCATGTGAGAGTCGCCGGTTACGTCCACGATCAGATCAGTGCCTTCCGAGGCAATCAGACTCATGGCATCGTGGACGACGGGAATACGTAGCTCATTGGCATGTTTCAGTGCTGGTGCGTCTGGATCTTTGTCGGTGATCCCGACAATCTCAATGCCGGGCATATGGCTGAATAGACTGAGCAGTGCGCTTCCACCTTTGCCGCCTCCTAGGATAGCGATTTTTGTTGGTCCGGTATTCCCTGTCTCAAAATGCGGTACCCCGGTCAGGCCAATCAGGGAGATGCTCGGGTAATTCTTCTTGAAATAGGTGATGGCTTCCAGGCCCTTTTTCTTGGGGATATCCGTGATAATGACATCGACGTCAAAGCTATTCTCGCTCGAACCCATCGCCTCGATAGCTTTATCTCCGTTCTCTGTCTCAATCACGTCGTATCCGGCCCCCTCGAGCTTTACGCGTATATTTTCTCTGACATCCGACTCATCCTCGACGACCATCACACAGCCCTTTGTCTCCTTAGCTCTTTTTTTAGGAGACAGGAAACCTAGGCAGAGATACAAGACCCAGACCATCACAGCGAGGGCGACTACAATTCCCAGGTATCCCCAGAATCCCAGTGTTGTAAACATGTTGCCCCCCTTTCTGCTGTATGCCGCCTCTTAGGGTATATTCCCTGAGGAGACCATTCAGATTCCGCATCCATCGACCTCATGCGCCTACTCGAGAAGTTTCCATTTCATTTTCAGCTCAACGCCTGCACAGGCTTCTGATTTTTTCACCGAGAATGAGACGATAACGCCCCCATGAAATTGTTGAGCCTGTAGTCCCACCTCAGATCGAGGTAGCTCCTCGTAAGGTAGGCAGCTAACCGAATTCCCGTCTGAACCTGTGGGCAGACAAAGTTGGCCCTTTAACCTCGTACTGAAAACAAAAAAGCCCTTCAGGCACGTTCTCACCCGAAGAGCTTCCAAGAGCAGTTCTGAATCCAGACGACTTATTGTTAGGCCAGTCACCACATGGACACCTCGACTGACTCGTATCAGAGCTGTAAGCCTACCCCTTCTTACGAAGTGCGTCAAGCGAGCCTACGTACTAGAGTATACATGGGTGAGGGTTAATTCGCGGGTTTTATAACTCTTTCGAAAAAGAGGTAACCCATTCTGTGTCGCTTCGAGTTAGCACTCAACATTATGACGCAGGTGATTTGACTCTTTTTGCAATCCTTTTCATTTTTCTTCGCCTGACGATAGACTCGGAAGCTGCGGATGGGGGACCCGCGAATACAGCAAACTCCTGTTTTTATACTCTTCAATTTCCTCATAAGTGGTCACGGCTGCCGTCCCCATATGCTCTATCCACTGTTTATTCCCTGCCCCTTTTATGCGTATCAAATAGAGGCCTGGGTTGAAATCGCTTACCAGACGTTTGTCCAAAACCCAATAGCAGCCTTCTTCCGTCGGGAATTCTGCCGTCCATTCGCTACACTTTTGAGAAGCGGCTACTCCTATGCGATACGCCTCATTCATATGTTCACAGAATGACTCGGCATCAGCAGTACAATCAAATGCTTGGATACGATGAGCCGCACTGTTAAGCACATACGACCGGCCAGTTCCAAGCGGAGTCTCAATTTTATAAGGACCATTCATTACACATGAACTCCTTCACTCGCGACCAAACTCATTTTCCTGATAATCATTATTTTACCGTTCATCTTCCTAGAAAGAATCGATCTTGAATCTGGGGAATCTAGAATATTAGAGGCAAGAACACGGTTAGGTTTCCATGTCGCAAAAAACTGCTTACACATTGTTCCTGAGATTGTAACTAATCCCCCGCCTTACCAGCTCTTTGCTGGGCAAAGATCTCGCTGCCCAGATAACGTTCCAGTTTTTCACTGAGGTCCGTTGAAAGACGTTCCAGTGAGGCCATACGGCATAATTGGGTTTCCATTTTTTCTTGTAAGTCCTGTCGGTATTGTCTGAATTCTTCAAATGCCCCAGTCATTCGTGAAGCCACTTGGGGATTTTTGGGATCAAGCTCTATGAGAAAGTCCGCAACAAACGCATACCCTGATCCATCTTCCGCATGAAAGCCTTTGGGGTTGCCCTGAGAGAAGCCCCCATAGAGAGCCCGCATTCTGTTCGGCGTAGGATTTTTAAAGACCTCATGTGCTGTGAGGTCTTTCACGATCTGTAGAATATCATCGGATTGTGATCTCGCAAATGCACCAATCCACTTATCCACGACCAATGCATCCTGTTCAAATTGATAGTAGAAATGCTGGGTCACGCCGTTCCGATACGATTGAGCCTCATCCATATTGATGATGATGTTCAGCGCAGCATAACGGTCGGTCATATTATTGGCCTGACTGTATTGCCGCACGGCCAGCTTCGCAACATCAGCGTCTGCTGAATGCGAGAGATAGGAAAGTGCCATATTTTGCAAACTTCGGCGCCCAACATCTTCACGATTATATGGTGTATCTGGCTCGTACTGAGCCGTGTACGTCTCAAAAAACTCATCGTGTAACTGACGACCAAGTGTTTCTAAAAATGCCTTACGGACCGCCAGTATGGCATGCGGATCAATTACTGCACGCTTAGGTGCCAACTCATGATAGAGGGGCAGGCTTAAGGCTAAGCTCATGAGTGCCCGATCCATGTCGGCTCGCTTTAAAATACGACGAAACGAATCCAGAACATCGTCGTGAACAACAATTTCTTTTCCATGTTCATAGCGATCAATCTGCTCCAAAAGTTTCGACGTGAGAAATCTGTTGCCTGCTTCCCACTGATTGAATCCATCATGATCATGCACCATCAAATGACGCAATTGATCATCGGTATACGGAGCATCCAGTTTAACAGGAGCAGAAAAATGGCGGAATAAGGAAGGAACAGAGTCTGGGGGAACCTGCTCAAATGTAAACGTGTGCGTCGCGTTCGTCAGCTCCAGGACATCATGCAGGATGTCCTGCCCCGCAGGACCAACTAACCCAAATGTTACTGGGATGTGTCTGGGTTGCCCGTTTGATTGACTGTCTATCATCGGAACAACTTGTTCAAGCGTGAGGGTCAATGTTTGCGTGGGAGTATGATAGGACCAATCGGCTTTCACTTCAGGCGTGCCAGCCTGCGTATACCACAACATGAACTGACTGAGGTCGCGACCGGAAGCCTCTTCCATACAGTGCACCCAGTCCTCTACGGTGACGGCATGCCCGTCGAACCGATCAAAATATGCATCCGACACCCTGCGAAAACCTCCTTTTCCCAAGAGTGTCTGCAGCATTCTGTTGAGTTCGGCTCCTTTATTATAGACGGTCGCTGTATAAAAATTGTTGATGGTGACAAACCGGTCCGGTCTCGGCGGATGCGCCATCGGCCCGGCATCCTCAGGGAATTGACTCATGCGAAGACTTCTGACATTGGCAATACGATTCACCGCTTGCGACCCCATATCACCTGAAAACTCCTGATCTCTGAAGACCGTCAACCCTTCCTTCAAACACAGCTGATACCAGTCCCGGCACGTCACGCGATTGCCTGTCCAGTTGTGGAAGTATTCGTGTGCGACCACACCTTCAACTCCTTCATAATCGGCATCGGTGGCAGTAGCAGGATGCGCCAACACATACTTGGTATTGAAGATATTGAGCGACTTATTTTCCATGGCACCCATATTAAAATCGTCAACAGCCACAATATTGAACAGATCAAGATCGTATTCACGACCATACATGTCTTCATCCCATTTCATGGCTTTTTTGAGCGAGGCCATAGCATGACCGAGTTTATCCAGATCTTTGGCTTCGGCCCAAATACGCAACGTAACGCGACGGCCGCTTGTCGTCACAAAGGTATCTTCAAGGCGTTCCAACTTACCGCCGACAAGGGCGAACAAATAACTGGGTTTGGGGAATGGATCTTCCCACACTGCGTAATGACGGCCATCATCTATGTGCCCTTGATCGATGAGATTACCGTTAGAAAGGAGGACAGGCGCTGTGGTTGGATCGGCAATAATCTTAGTTGTGTAGGTCGCCATATTATCCGGACGGTCGGAGAAATAGGTAATCCGCCGAAACCCTTCGGCTTCACATTGCGTACACCAATTGCCACCTGATGTATACAGTCCTTCAAGTGCCGTATTCTGCTCAGGATGAATTCTGACGAGCGTGTCTACCGTAAACGTATCCTGTGTGGGTTGAAGAGAGAGGGACGCTGTATCAACCACGTAGCCTTCCGCCAAATTCGTGCCTTTGTTGATGTTTTGGTCATTTAACTTCACAGCCAGTAATTCCAGCTCTTCGCCATCGAGCACGAGCGGGTTATGGTGTACCCCATTTTTCACAACATGCAATTTGGCATTGACCAACGTCTCCCCTTCGCGGAGATCAAAAATTACATCAACATGCTTCACCCAGTAATCAGGTTGTTTATAGTCTTTCAAGTATTTCACGGTATGTTCTTCAGGCACAGCTTACTCCTCAATTTTTTAAGACTTTTAACTTCATAAGTCACAAACTCGTCATGTGATGCAATGAGCAATCATTCGAAGATTCAAGAGCACTGCACTCTCAGCGCTCGAGCAAAACCTCACGATGTTGTCGTCGTCGTTGCTGTACCCTCGGGATACGGCGATCCAATCACTTCAGCAGCATGACGAAGCGCATCCAAACGTTGCGCATACCGATGGCCTGGCCTGATCAAACGGAGTACGCCAAGCCCGTCTAGCACTTCGGTAACATGAGGTTGCATCCCGACAAAAAATAAGTGTTGCTTGTGCGCCTGAATGATTCGCAGCATGTCTTCGATCGCCATAGCCGATGTCCCGTCAATGACCGGCACATCCGATAAATCCAACACACAACTCGTAAACTCTTTGAGGCCCGGAACCGTCTCAATCCGCCTGACCATGTGTTTAGCCGACCCAAAACTCATGGGTCCATCAACATGAATTAACACAATTTTTCCGGCATTCTGATCTAAGACGGCTTTTTCCTCCGGCGACAACGGCGACTCTTGATGCCCTTCCGTAATCACACTCATATTGGCTAGTTCAAGGTCGGCCATCTCTTTAACAAACAAGATACTCGCTAACACCACCCCAACCCCGACTGCCGTAATTAAATCGACGGCCACCGTGATAAACAACACCACGGCCATAATGATGACGTCGGCACGCGGCGCTTGAAAGACATGCCGAAGGAACCGCCAATCGATGATATCAACGCCAACCTTGAGCAAAATGCCGGCAAGGACCGCCAAGGGAATTTGCTCGGCAAGGGGCCCCAACCACAGTAAGGTGGCCAGCAACACCAATCCCATCAACATTCCGGATAAGGGGGTGCGGCCGCCGGAACGAATATTCGCCACCGACCGCATAGTCGCACCCGCACCAGGTAAACCGCCGAATAAGCCTGAAACCACATTTCCAATCCCTTGACCGATCAATTCTCGATTGGAATCATGTTGCGTTCTGGTCATATTGTCACAGACCAGTGAAGTGAGCAGACTATCGATCGCACAGAGAAAGGCAATCACAAAGGCCTCTTCAATCATGATGGTCAGCGCATCGATTCGAAAATTAGGAATGAGTAACGCTGGAAACCCCTGCGGAATGTCACCAATAACTGGCGCGTGAGGAAAAAAGAACACTGCCAACGGCGTACAGACGAGAAGGGCGAGTAATGAGGGTGGAATGAATTTCCCAATACCTGTCGGCGTTAAATAGACGATAGCTAACGCCAGAACCCCTAGCAGCGTCGCTTGGCTCATCGGCGTACTCACAACATGGGGAAGCGCCATGAGATTCTCCACTACCCCTCCGGTTGAATCATGGCCCAACAGTGGCGCAATTTGGAGAATAATAATAATCGCTCCAATTCCGCTCATGAACCCTGAAATCACGGGGTACGGAACGAGACTAATATACTGTCCAATACTAAACGCTCCCATGAGCATCAGAATGATGCCACCCATGATGACCGTGGTAAAAACAATGGAAGGCTCATCGGCAAACAGGGCATACATTCCGGCGAAGACGACCGTCATGGGACCCGTGGGGCCGGACGCTTGCGCAGGAGTTCCCCCAAATACTGCGGCAAAAAATCCGACAAAAATAGCGCCGTATAATCCGGCTACCGCCCCCGCTCCCGATGCCACTCCAAAAGCGAGGGCAAGCGGAAGCGCGATGACGGCGGCGACAACGCCGCCAAACACATCGCCGCGTACATTATTAAAGTGCAGACCGTGGATGAATGTTGATGCCATAGCGTTCCTTCACTCGTGTATACCGTGGTGAGAGTAGGGAGAGAAAATTCTACGGAAGTCCAGACGCAAAATGTCTGTCATGTATGAATATAAGAATACAAGAGATCATCCCTCAGCGAAAGTCTGATACGTCACAGAACATATTTGTGAACGTGCATACAACGCACTCACACATGGGCATTGGACATGTGTGAAACGGTTCTCAGCCAAGCACTGAGTCCAGTATGCAACATCACGCTGACTTAATCCGCGAGAAGCGTAATCCTACACGGACCGTAAGGTGTCATGATTCTTTCAAATTAATAGTAGACATTTATCATTTTTCATCTCATAGTTATGCATATCCCCCCTCGCTTTTCTATTCACCCTAAACGAGGAGTGACGCGCTATGGATCAATTAGAACACACCACCGATTGGGTTCGTGACTTTATTCTCATGTATGGCCCCAATCTCCTACTGGCTCTCATGACCCTGATCGTCGGGTGGTGGATCGTGAAACGAGTCGTGAAGCTCGTCGACCACACGATGGAACGAAGCCAAGTTGAAGTGACGTTACGAGGATTCTTGAGTAATATGGTTGGAATCCTTCTGAAGGCTCTGCTGGTAATCAGCGTCGCGTCGATGATCGGCATTGAAACCACGTCGTTTATTGCCATGCTTGGGGCCGCTGGTCTAGCCGTTGGGCTCGCGCTACAAGGAAGTTTGGCGAATTTTGCCGGTGGTGTCTTGATCCTCTTTTTCCAGCCTTTTAAAGTGGGCGACTTGATTGAAGCGCAGGGGTTCTTAGGAGTCGTCAAAGAAATTCAAATCTTTGTGACGATCCTCACGACCCCCGACAACCGACGAATTATCATTCCCAATGGGCCATTATCGAATGGCTGTATTACCAACCTCAATGCCGAATCCCATCGCCGAATTGACATGACATTCGGCATTAGTTATGGCGATGATGTCTTGAAAGCCAAAGATGTCATTCATCAGGTGATCGCCGCCGATGAGAGGATACTTCAATCTCCGGCGCCCGATGTGTATGTCTCCGAGCATGCGGATAGTTCAGTAAACTTTGCCGTACGCCCTTGGGTCCGTCCCGAGCATTATTGGGCTGTCTATTTTCATATGCATGAACAACTCAAGCTGACGTTCGATCGAGAAGGTATCAGTATTCCGTTCCCGCAACGGGATGTGCATCTGTTCAAAGAAGCCGTGCCAGCCTAAACTGAAGCCAGGCAAGAGTATGACAGGAGGCTCTGGTCAGCCTCCTGTCTTCACACCGCCAATGCCTTCCTCTTCCAATTTTCTCGATTTCCTTATACATTGAAAGCACGAGAACATTGAGAACCCAGTCTGTTTCTGCGCTCACAGCTCTAAACCTATTTCTTACGGTGTTGTGTTCTATGATACTGAAAGTTTCTGTCTGTTTCTGTCCTTTTCTGAGGGATCGCATGATTGCGACAATCCGCGCAAGTCTGATCGCCATCCTTATCGTTGCAGAAAGCCTCACGCCTCATCTTTCGTATGGGCAAGTCACCGAAGACGATTCCGTCAACTCAGAGGACCACGCAGAAGACCATCTCCGGTTAGGCATCGATTTCTTCTTAACCAATGAACTAGACATTGCTATCGATGAATTTCGAGAGGCTGCCCGATTACGTTCCGGCTACGCCGATGCGCAGTATAATCTTGGCGTTGTTCTTGCCAAAAGTGGCGATTTGACCGGAGCCATTGCCGCCTGGTCGCACGCGCAACGCTTGGACCCTGAGGACGTCCCGATCCAGTATCATCTTTCGGCTCTCGTGTCCTATAACTATGGCGTGAACTTGCTTCGTCAAGGTCAACTTAACAAGGCGATGAACGAATGGAGCAAGGCACTGCGAATTCAACCCAACTTCGCCGAGGCGCACTATGCGGAAGGTCTCGGATATTTGGCAAAAGGGAACGCGCTCCAAGCTATTACCAAATTTCAACAGGCCATCGCATGGCATCCCACATGGCCGATGGCTCATCATCAATTAGGGGTTGCCTATTATGAAATTCGCGAGTTTCACCTCGCAAAAGAAGCCTGGGGCCGTGCCCTTGAGCTGCAACCTCAACTCGCCGAAACCCATGCCAATCTTGGATTAATTCGGTTGCTTGAAGGCGAGATCGCCCCAGCTATTGAAGCATTCCAGCAAGCCATTGCACTAGACGCCAACCTTCCGGAAGCCTATTTCAACCTGGCCGTCGCGTTCTCACAAAAAAGGGAATGGCAGGCCGCTCTCAATCCACTTCACAAAGTCTTGCTCAGACAACCACACGCATTCGCAGCCAGACAATTGTTAGGCAGCACATGGGCTCACCTGGGAGAATGGGCGAAAGCCACAAGCGCATGGCGGAAGGCGCTTCAATCACATCCATCCGACTCGGCAGCCGCATATCTGCATTACGATATTGGCTTGGCACTGCTCATGATGGGGGATGTGCAAGGCGCGACGGGGGAGTTTCGACAGGCACTCATGCGTCGCCCTGATTGGGCCGATGCCCATTATCAACTCGGTACGCTTGCAGTGCTGAACAAGAAATGGGAGACAGGAGTACGACATTTCCAACGGTCGGTCGACCTAAAACCAGGATGGGCACAAGCCTATTTTAGTTTAGGAAAAGTGCATTATCAGATGGGAGCGGTCTCCAAAGCGATTGACGCGTTGCGCACAGCCACGCAACTTGAGCCACAATTTGCTGATGCCTCGTACCATCTCGGCGTCATCCTTCGCGCACACAACCGCTCGGAAGAAGCCATCGCACCGTTACAAACAGCCGCGAAAGCGGGCATCGAAGATGCGCAAAGCCTTCTCGCCTCAATGTATGCCAACGGAAGCGGCATCGATCAAAACATTCCAATGGCCATGATTTGGTGGGCACGTATGGCTTCCCACGGATCATCGACTAAAACGGCCCAACAGGCCAAAGCACGGCTTTCACACCTTCGCCGCCAACTCATGATCAACCAACTCTCGTCCTCAAAGGCGCAGGAAATCTTAAGCGGGTTTTTTCTTATTCGCCAAGCGCTTCGGCAAAACATCCCCAACATTGACGGCTACTCGTTTGAGCAAAGTCTCGGTGCGCAGCTTTTGCAACATGAACGTGTGGGAGAAGCACTACCGGTGTTAATCCAAGAAGCCTTCGCGTTTGACGAATCGGCCCATGAACAACTTGAACAGTTGTATGTGCATGGCTTGGGAGAACAATTGAAGCCTCATGATGAACGAATTTTAGCGTATTTTCTTGAAACCGCTCAGGAGCAGAAAGCAGGATCCTGTCAATTTTTACGAAGAGTTTCGGTCCATGGCGCGCATCCAGATTCAGAAATCCGACAAGTGGCTGAACAGGCGTGTGAGCGATACCGTCGATCAGAAAGTAACACGACCGTTGAACGTTGAGCATTCCTCTGCAATACAGGCGAAAACCATCGCAATCGCCGGCTTAATGTTTGGCATATTGGGAATGGTGTGCGGACATGGACTGTTACTCGTGTTCCCTCAAGCAGAAATGGCCGCCTATGACTGGCACGTCAAAACCATGTCACCGGCTGCAGTGGACCCGTCGATCATCCTTATCACACTTGATGAGCACGATCCAGCATCATGTAGCCATCACCGTTGGAATTCATCGATCGTCGCGAGCGCAATTGCCGCATTACACAAAGCCGGAGCTTCCGTCATCGCATCGGCCGTACATATCGACGTCCCTAATTCTCCAGAATGCGGTGATGTGCTTGGCAATGCTCAACTCCTGGAAGCCACCAAACAAGCCGGGAATATCGTGTACCCTGCAACGGCCCAACCAATGTTTGCAAAAGAGGCGCAGGCCATTGGCTGGTTCATGTTGACCGCGGATGAGGACGGAATATTTCGTGGACTTTCATCGAAACAGATATCCAACAATCACAATCAATTGCCATTTGGACTGGCCATTGCCGCAGCATACAACCCTGACACATCATTGCATGTACCACCACAAGGGTTGATATCGTTTTCCGGACGATGGGCTGACCACCCGTTTCCCACGTACACATTTTCTGAATTGTTTACACTCGTACAGAACGACGAAAACGCCAAACTCGCCACCCTCGTCCACGAAAGAATAGTCTTACTCTTTCCCGTCACCCAGAAGACGGACATGTTGGGCACACCATTGGAACCAGCCGCACCACTCGGGTTCGTGCATGCCAATCTCTTAAATTCGGCGCTCACGGATTCGTGGATTACCCAATCCTCCTGGCTTTCTGGATTCTTACGAACAATGAGTGTGAGTGTGATTATTGCCCTGCTGGCAGCATGGAGACGAGACCGATGGGGATGGGGTGCGATCGGAGTTGTCGTGCTTGCCTATTATGGCATGACTATGGGGGTGTTCCTGAACACAGGGACCATCTGGCCGATTGTCAGTCCGACATTTGCAATCATCGGTACATTAATCGGAGCCACCATGTGGCCCTTCTATCAACAACGGAAAAAAATTCGTGAGCACATCAACGATACCAGTAGGCAATTGACACTCATGCAAGAACACGTTGCGAAAAAAGAATTGCGTGTGGAACAACTCGAAGAAGAGTTAGGAGCAGCAAGAGGGCACATCGAGAACACGTCTCAGCAATATGAAAGTCTGACCATCCAAGAAGACGATACCCGAACACGATTACGTGAAGCCGAAGGAGAAGCCGACGAAGCCCGGCAACAACTTGAACAGCTTCAAGATGAACTCAAGAACCTACGCAACATCTCACCGGCACTTTCCCACCACAAGAAATCAACTTGCGAGTCGGACAAACAGGCTCTTCAAGAAGAATGCGCCCGGTTTGGCATTTTCACCTGTTCTTCGCTCATTGTGAAAACATTTCAGGAATTGAAAAAAGCGGCAATCACCAACAGTCCGATTTTGATTCTCGGAGAAACAGGAACAGGCAAGGAACTCTTCGCTCACGCAGCCCATCAATTGAGCGACAGATCGCACAACCCGTTTATCTCAGTCAATATGGCGGCGATTCGACCGGAGTTATTTGAAAGTGAATTGTTTGGACATGTCAAAGGCGCATTCACTGGCGCCATCAGCCGACGTGGATTTCTGGAAACGGCAGATCGGGGAAGTGTATTTTTAGATGAGATCGGGGAGCTGCCGTTAGATCTTCAAGCCAAATTATTGCGAGTCTTAGAAAATGGCACGTTCTATCGCGTTGGACAATCAATACCAACCGAAGTCGACGTTCGTATCATTACCGCGACAAACCGTGACCTAAGCCAGGCGGTAGCTGAAGGGCTCTACCGAGAAGATCTCTACTATCGCCTACGAAGCCTCGTCTTCAAACTTCCTCCTCTTCGTGAGCGTGGAGAGGAGGATGTGACGCTACTCGTCCAGCACATCATTGCCGACCTTTCGCGTGACCATGACCGGCAGCCAGTTCAACTATCACAAGGAGCCATGGACGCCATTCATGCCTATACATGGCCAGGCAATGTACGAGAACTTCGACAAACTCTGGCACAGGCCGTAGCCCTTGCCGAAGGACCTCTCCTCACAAAAGATGACTTACGCCTTCCTCAACGAGAGAGAGAAGGAACAACTGTACATGCAAACATCCTGGATGAAAAACCCGAGAGTCTTGGCGGGAAAGATGAGATGGCTCGCCGTGAAGATGCTTTTGTCCTTTCGACACTCCAACAACATGGATTTGATATGCAAGCCACAGCCACAGCCCTTGCCTGGGATAGAAGTACTGTCACGCAACGCCTGAAAGGACTCGGGTTCCAAGCGTTAGTCGACCATGATTGTGATGTGCAACGCGCAGCCGTTGCGATTGCTGGTACATCTTCTCTAGAAAAAATTGCTGAACTCAAATTAAAGGAATACTACCGGAACTTACTCTCTTCGACCACACCGTATAAGACCGCCGAGCAAGCCCTCGCAAATTGCCGAAAACGTATGCGCAATATTCCTGAACGGCATTTTCCGGCTATAGAATCTCTCATTCGCCAACACTTTACAAACAAGAATCAAGCCGAATAAAAATTCAGATCTGAGAACATATCCGCGATAGCATCTGCCTGAGAATATCCCATAAACATCTCACTTGGTAACGCATATTCGAGTCGGGATATTTCCGTTGTCCCCACAGCACAAGAAAAGATGACACACATCAACACGCTATAGGTTTGAAGCCAAACGTGTTAGGCAGACACAAACGTGAGCGCAGCGGAATTAATGCAGTACCGCAGGCCAGTTGGTTCAGGCCCATCATCGAAAATATGTCCGAGATGTCCGCCACATCGTCGGCAATGAACTTCGGTTCGAGGATACAACAATTTCCAATCCGTCTTGGTCCCCACAGCAGACTCAGAAACGGGCTGCCAGAAACTTGGCCATCCGGTCTTACTATCAAACTTGGTGTCTGAAGAAAATAATGGAAGCTGACATCCGGCACACTCATAGACACCTTTGGCCTTGCTATCATGGTAGGCATTGCTAAATGGTGGTTCAGTGGCTTCTTCACGCAATACCCGATACTGCATCGGCGTCAAGATGGATTTCCATTCTTCTTCAGACTTCACAATCGAAAATGAAGCCGTCGAGGCCTTCGCCCCTGCAAACCCAAGCCCCGTGGTTTTCATAAACGTCCCCAACATCACAGCCGCTCCAACTTTCAAAAGATTTCTTCGGCTCATATCCATACGTCCCTCCTCCGTGGCTATCGTAAGCACCGTTCACCTGCACTCGTATTTTTTATATATCCTGCCTGATAGTCTCTTCGCCCTTGGAACTGTTACAGTGAAAAAGACTATGAGATTCAAAGACATGGCGTCTTTGCCTATCAAGAAATCATGTGTACACGATTATGTTTTGACAGATGGCAAAGAAATTTTTACACTACGGGAAGGTTTTATCAAGATCTTTATCCGTTTGCCCGAAACTATTTATAGGCAGTTTATTGGTAATTTTTATGGTGACATGAGGAGGTTCCATGGACATCAAGATTGAAAGCCGCAATGTGGGAATGACCCCTCGTTGGAAAACGGAAATTGAAAACCGCATGGCGGCACTCGAGACCGATTCCATTCACATTACCCATGCCAGAGTCACATTGACGAAAAATGCTCATCATAAAAAAGGCGCGGATAATGCCGAAGCCCTCGTGTTGCTCACTATTCCTCGTCGACACACCGTCACCGCCAGAAAAGAAGCGAAAACATTCGAAGAAGCGATTCGTCATGCCTTTCAAGCCGTCGAAACCGAAATTAAAAAGATGCATGAGAAGCGAGTCGCCAAAGATACCGTGAAGGCCGACCCTGCGGTTCTTCGAGTTGCCGCGGAAGAGATACCTGACGAGGACATCGCACAAGCGTCTAATAATTGACGGTGACGACTTCAATCAGACACAAGTGAGAAGGGAACACTCTCACCACCCAGCGCGAATGATGTGTTGAGGGAGAAGGGTGTGACTTGTCCACACATCCGAAGAGTTCTTAGTGCTTGAGGAGAATCCGACCGGCTTGAACAATCTGATTGAGACGCTCTTCTGTTTTGGCCTCGCTATAACAACGAACAATAGGTTCGGTGCCTGACTGCCTGAGAAGAAACCAACTTCCATCTCCGAATAACAATTTACACCCATCTAATCGATTCACCTGTACAACATCCGCTCCCGAAAACGATTGAGGGGGGTGATCGAGAATTCCATGTAGTGATTGACGAACACCTTCATCAATCCTGAAATCCTCTCGTGCCATATAGATCGTCCCGACTCGCTGAAAGAGGTCGTCCCGTAATTCTCGTAATGTTTTCCCTGTGTGCGCCACCATTTCGACGACGAGTGCGCAAGCCAGCATCCCATCCTTTTCAGGAACATGTCCTTGAATCGAGAGTCCGGCGCTTTCCTCTCCGCCCATGACGACTTCCCCTTTGGCAAGTAACTCACCGATATATTTAAACCCGACTGGCGTTTCATGAACAGAGAGTCCATGTACATTGGCGACCGCATCCACGAGATGGGTTGTGGCCACAGACCGGGCCACCCACCCGGTCCATTTCCGCGTTTGAATCAGGTAGTCCAAGAGCAAGGCAAAAATAAGATTCGGGGCAACAAATGTTCCATCAGTATCAACCACGCCAAACCGGTCGCCATCCCCATCTGTCGACAACCCCAGATGCGCCTGTTCCCGCCGAACTGCATCTTGAAGATCCCGTAATGTATCCGATGCAGGCTCGGGACGTAATCCGCCAAAATACGGATCACGCCAATGATGGAGCATCGCCAATTTACATCCTGCTTGCCTGAGGAATGCATCTAAATACTCTCGCGTGGTGCCATAGAGCGGATCCATGATAATGCGAAGACGACGTTCGCGAATTTTTTCACAGTCAACATGGGCCTCGAGACTCGTAAGATATTCCGGCTTCGCATCCAGAGAACGGACCAAGCCATCGGCTTTGGCCCGTTCCCAGGGAAGCCACTTGATATATTCGCCATGTAGGAGCGGGATAATACGCTGCTCAATAGCTTTGGTCGTTTCGGGAAGCGCCGGACCACCCCACGACGGGGTAAATTTTATCCCATTGTAGCTTGGCGGGCTGTGACTCGCAGAAATATTAATACCGCCGGCAAGTTTTCGGTGGAGTATGTGATAGGAAATCGTCGGAGTCGGCGCGTCTCGATCACAGAGTAGTGAGGGAATACCATGCGCCGACAACACTTCAGCCGCTACCTGCGCAAAGCGTTCACCCATGAAGCGAGTGTCATATCCGATGATGACTCCACGCTGACCGATTTTTTCCTGGCGCAGGTATTGTGCAATCCCCTGACACACAATACGTACGTTTCGAAAGGTAAACTCGTCGGCAACAACCGCCCGCCAACCCGATGTCCCAAATTTAATACTTTCCATAGATTGTTAAATCCGTTCCCAACCATCGTAACATACAAAAAATGTCTCGTCTTTATGAGAGAATAGAGAATTTTTCACAACATACGAACTTCTTCTTGGTATCTGATAACTCATTCCAGCAAAAGCAATCTCGCGAACAGAACTCGAATGCATAAGTATGATGCACGAAAAATTATCGGAACAATTCTACGCCATACACCTGTAATTAGAATGTAAGCAAGCGCGATGAACAGTAAAAAATACGATCAAAAATTCTTGTAGGGAAAACGTAGGATTAAGAACTGAACAGTTCGCACCAAACAGGCGTATGGTCTGATGGCTTGTCCATTGCGCGTGGACCTCTGTCTACACCGGAGGCTACCAATCGATCTGTGGCCTGAGGAGACAACAGGAGATGATCAATTCGTAATCCCTCGTCTCTATTCCAACGGCCCGCTTGATAATCCCAATAGGTAAACAATCCACTTTGAGGATTGAGGACACGCAGTGAGTCCGTCAATCCAAGATAACACAATTCACGAAAACGTGCCCGCGACTCAGGCCGGCACAACGCATCATCCGCAAACCCTTCCGGATCATACGTATCATCATCGGTCGGACAGACATTAAAATCACCACCGAGGACCAGAGGTTCTTCGTACGACAACAAGCCCCGAACATGTGCCGTCAGGCGATCCATCCACGCCAGTTTGTAGGAAAACTTCTCGCTATCCACCGGATTACCATTGGGCAAATAAATCGAAGCGACACGAACATCACCAACCGTTGCTTCCACATACCGCGCTTGCTCATCGGATGAATCGCCAGGAAGAGAGGTCTGCTCAATTTCAACGGGAATCTTCGAGAGAATCGCGACCCCGTTATAGGTTTTCTGTCCAACCACAGCAAGGTTGTACCCCAACTCATCGATCGCCTCATGAGGAAATTGCTCCTCGGTCGTTTTGAGCTCTTGCAACAACACCACATCAGGCTGTGCCTGCTTCACCCATTCCACGAGATGCGGAATCCTGACCTTTATTGAATTCACATTCCACGTTGCGATCTTCATGAGACGCCATACTCAGGTGACGGAATTGCTGAACTACAAATACGCCCTTTTCTTATAGATGTGACGAATTTGCTCACCATCCCACACATAGCACATATGCTGTCCTTGCCTAAAGCGGGAAAGGGCCGGTGGGTGAAAGACCCCAGCGCAGGCACCATCTCTTCGCCTGACACTATCGCACACAATTAGTAAGAGACTTAAAGCTCACCAATCCACCCATGTATATTATATTGCGTAAATCCATCAATAGATTCTACGAGAATGGAGAGCAAAACGAAAGAATAACGATATAGAAGCAAACTTCGGAGTCTTTTATTAATGACCTAGAAAAGGGGCAAGTTGATTTTTTAACTACATAAATTACATTCATATTAAAGAAGTAAATTACCCCTTTGTCGGAAGCGGGGGTAATAATATCCTCATAAGAAATGCTATGCGAATTGCACATAAGCTAAAGTGAGGACAAGTCTAGTTTTATAATAACAAAAACAAAGAAGGGTCGAGTAGACTTCGATTACTCACGATTGATAGCGATCGATTGACCCATCCCACAAATGTATTCCCTAACTGCCTATCACGACCCACACATGGCAACATTAATATATAAAACTAGACTTGACCCTTTTAACAAGTTAGGCCAGTGTGCGGAGAAGATCTGGCGACACCTTCGCGGCTTCAAGCAATTAGCCCAAGTGCTCCAGGGTATTCAATTTGTTGATGGAAGCGAGGACGCAAGACGAGACCCAGTCGCCGCGTGACCAACGGCTCAGACACTACATTTGACATTATCTCGGCTCTAAATTGATCGACCTTTACGCGGCCTGACGTCGAGTATACAATTTCTGTGAGAATCTTGTTGGGGTCGAATTTCTAATTTGGACTATGGAGGATTTATGAACCCAAGGCACGAGGTAGATGTCAAGTCTAAATTTAAGCCAAAGATATTTTCAAAGGTTAACCAGGAAGGGACGTTACAGTGGTTTATCCGGTTTGAGATCAAGCACGACGAAGAGTTTGGACCGTATAATTCTGAGGCAGAGGCAGAGGCAGAGAAAGCACTGCCGGATGTTAGGGGACAGTTACAGGAAGTTATAGAGAACGTCATGATTAAAGCTGGTCAAGAATACAGATGATCTTGTCAGCAATCTTTGCGGCCCTTGGGTTGGTCAGGACAATTAAATAGACGGCGATCGCCGCAGCGCTGAACGGTGAGTAGTACGGTGTGACGACCGATTGAACCTCGTGACGGACCAGTAAAACGCTGCGATACCGCTTAGGGCGAAACTAGAGGCCAGAAAATGGGGTCGAAATGGGGTCAAGACTAGTTTTATAATATTTTCCTGTCTCCCTATGATCCTAAAAACGGCAGTTGGGATTTGCCTGATGTGATGAGTTCGCTGTATGGTGGCGGCTATGAAGACTTCCCATACCATCCAATGCGTTCACCGTATCACGGGGATTACAACCAAGAAGGGGGTGGTAGAAGAAGGGCTCAAGGTCTTGCTTCGCCTTCAACGACAACAGGCGGTCAAGAAGTATCGCGGCAAGCTTAGGTGGACCGGAAACCTCGCAGCCATGAGACGTGATACCAAATTATGACCGTTGTGGATACCTCCGTGTGGATTGATTATTTCAACGACGTCTCCACGCAAGAAATCGAAGTCTTTGATGATCTGTTGAACTTAGAACTTAGGGTCAAGACTAGTTTTATTATAGCCAAGATAAAGAAAAGTCGAGCAGATTTCGCTTTCTCACCATAGATAGCGATCATTGGCTCATCTCATAAATTTATCCTCTCACTGCCCAGTACGCCCCACCCATGGCAACACTATTATATAAAACTAGACTTACCCCTATTGTCACAATCTGCAATCATTCTTACTCTCACGCCTGGCTGGCATTATGGCCAATCACTGCCATTCGAATACTTCTGCCAGTCTGTCTGGTGGAAATGTTCTAGAAAGGTGGTCACAAACGGTTTTACGGGTTGTTGAGGTAGAGCAACCCGCAGTAATGTCACTGTAGAGGCTTCTTGCATTTGACGAACATTGTGCGCAAAGCCTGCGTCTTTGGTAGAACACACATCATAGTTTTGGGCCACGTGGCGGTACAGCGTACCGTTATCAAGCCCCTTGAGACGTAGACTGTTGATGGTGTCGACGTGATGGCCACATTCGCGAAGCGGATGGGCCAATGATTCTGGCAGATTTTCGTCAAGCAATATTCTCACGAAGCCCGTAGGAGATCGGAGTGAGCCAGTTCGTCCAGTGTTCCTCGAACGGCTTCTTCCGTGAGACTGGGATATTCTTTCACAATCTCAGGAATGGTCATTCCACACGACAGAAGCTCCAGAAGTAACGCCACAGAAATTCGCGCACCCTGGATACGCGGGACACCCCCAAGGTGTTCCGGATCAGCTACAATCCATTGAGTCGTTGAGCGTGCCATAAGGAGTGCTCTCATTGTGTTGAGGAAAGCGAAAAAGTCTGAATTATTGTAGTACACCCTACTGTTTTCCACAACAGCGGCATTGGGCTTAGGTTGCTATTGGAGGAAACCAGTCTCTTCTGCGACATTCAATCAGATAGTGCACCACGGGACTAGGAACAAGACTAGCTTTATAAGGTTTTCCCGTTCCCCTATGATCCTAAAAACAGCAGGTGGGATTTGCCTGATGTGATAAATTCGCTGTATGGTGGCGGCTATGAAGACTTCCCATACCATCCAATGCATGCACTCTCAGGGTAAGTCCCTTCAGTCCTCGTCCCAGCTCGCGACTCCCCCGAATCCTGTCGAAACCTATGAGGTTGCATTCATGTGGAATGGTATCAGGGTCAGGTTCCATGTAGCCCTCAATCCTACTCGCGACAAGCCATCTACAATGCGTTACCAAGGTTTGACGTCGAAGACCCGTGAATTTCATTCCGAAGCCCGCCCGTTTACTCACGATAGACGGATCCACATGCTCAGATCGTCATCATGTCAACCACACGCCCTGCCAAATCCTAACGTGTATAATACTATATAATCATACACATTACAGGAGTTTACCATGCATACCAATATCGTTATAGACGACCAATTGCTCGCCGATGCACAACGCATCACGGGCATTACAACCAAGAAGGGAGTGGTAGAAGAAGGGCTGAAGGTCCTGCTTCGCCTTCAACGACAACAGGCAGTCAAGAAGTATCGCGGCAAGCTTAGGTGGACCGGAAACCTCGCAGCCATGAGACGTGATACCAAATTATGACCGTTATGGATACCTCCGTGTGGATTGATTATTTCAACGACGTCTCCACGCAAGAAACCGAAGTCTTTGATGACCTGTTGGGTAGTCAAGAGGTCTTGCTTGGAGACCTTATTCTGACTGAAGTCTTACAAGGATTTCAGCACGATGCTCATTTCGAGACTGCGCGAAAACTTCTCCATGTGTTTCCCCTCGTGCCAATGCTGGGGCCATCTCTTGCCCTTACGAGCGCACAACACTACCGAACCCTTCGCAAACGTGGCGTCACGGTCCGCAAAACAATCGATGTTATGATTGGGACCTTTTGTATTGCTCAAGACCTCCCTCTCCTCTACTCCGATCGAGATTTTGACCCAATGGTTCGCTATTTAGGACTTCGCACGGTCCTTTGAAATTGCTCGTTTAGAACAAAGGGACATTCTTTTTTTTGACACGCTCTGCTACGCCCTTCTCATCTTGCAGAACAAATCAGTAGGGAATCTTGTCTGATTGAGGTCAGTTCACTTGTTTTATTATGTACCCGCATACAATGCCGTCAGCTTGCTTGATTGTGAGATATCCATCTTGGAATCTCTTCTTAGCAGAATGGGTTATGTGGACTTCGTTTCAACAATACTGTCAGAGCTGGAATGGTCTCCATGATTTTCTCCAAATATTTACCGTTGACCATAGTTCATGACAATAATTAGCAAAGATCAATGCGCTTCGTCCCATGAAGATCCTTGGCCAACGTCTACGACAAGTGGCACTGATAATTTAAGTGCCGGCAACGTGGCCGATTCCATTACCTGCTTGATGACCTGTGATGTCTGTTCAACGGCCGATTCGGCGACTTCAAAGATTAACTCATCATGAACGGTTAAGAGCATATAGGCTTTGCTATCCAAGCCATGCTCTTTCAGGGCCGGCGGGACTCGAATCATGGCACGTTTCAGCACATCAGCCGCAGCACCTTGAATAGGCGCGTTAATAGCCGCACGTTCGGCAAAATTTCGTTTTGCGGGATTTTTGTCAAGAATTCCCGGCACATGGCACCGTCGGCCAAATAGCGTTTGCACATAGCCATGTTCCCGGCAGAATTGCTTGGTGCGTTCCATATAATCTTGAATACCAGGATATTGTTCAAAGTACGTTTTCATGTATGTCGCCGCTTCACGTTGCTCAACACTGAGTTGACGCGCTAACCCAAAGGCACTGATGCCATAGATAATGCCAAAGTTAATGGCCTTGGCCTTTCGACGCATTGACGCGTCGACCTTTTCGACATCAACACCAAAGACTTGACTGGCTGTCAGAGCATGAATGTCCTGCCCCTCTCGAAACGCATGCTTGAGGACATCAATATCGGCGATATGGGCAAGGAGACGCAGTTCAATTTGCGAATAGTCGAGAGAAAGAAGGACATGCCCAGTTTCTGCGACAAAGGCCTGACGAATTTTCCGTCCTTCTTCTGTTCGAATCGGAATGTTTTGCAGGTTGGGATTGGTCGATGACAAACGGCCCGTAGACGCGGATGCCATGGCATAGGATGTATGGATCCGTTTGGTGACAGGGTTGATCTGTTCGACTAACGCTTCGGTATAGGTACTTCTCAGTTTATCCAGGTGACGCCATTCCAATACTTTTGTCGGGAGGTCATGGCCTTGCCCTGCAAGAGACTCCAGCACATCGGCACTGGTGGTGTACGTCCCGGATTTGCCTTTCTGACCGCCTTCAAGTCCCAACTCATCGAAGAGTATTTCGCCAAGTTGCTTGGGTGACCCAACATTAAAGGATCGTCCTGCAAGTTGATGAATGGCTTTCTCTAATTCCCCTTGACGTGTCATAAAGTCCGCGCTCAGCCGTGTCAGTTGTGCGAGATCAACTTTTATCCCTTCACTTTCCATTGCGGCAAGCACGGGAATGAGCGGCCGCTCGAGCGTTTCATAGGTCGTCGCCATATGCTCTCGAACTAATCGGGGTTTAAGTATTTGGTACAGTGTACGCGTGATGTCGGCATCTTCTGCCGCATAATCGACGGCCCGATCGAGCGGAACTTGATCAAACGTCACTTGCGCCTTTCCACTTCCTGTGACATCTTTGTACTTAATCGTTGTATGGCCAAGGTAGAGTTCGGCAAGTTCATCCATACCGTGCCCATGACTTCCTCCCTCCAACACGTAGGAGAGCAACATCGTATCATCGACAGGCGTGACCACCATGTCATAACGGGCCAGCACAACCATGTCATACTTAATGTTGTGACCGATTTTTATGACTGACGGATCGGCCAATAACGGACGAAGTACCTCTAACACCTCATTGAGTGGAATTTGTTGAGGCGCGGCATCGCCCGGCGTCTGAGGATTACCATGTCCCACCGGGATATAACAGGCCTGAGTCGATTCGACACTCAGAGAAATCCCAACAAGCTCGGCACGGCTTTGATCTAACGATGTCGTCTCCGTATCGACAGCCACATATCCTGCGCAATACGCACGCTCAACCCAACCTTGAAGAGCCGATAGAGTGTGAACAAGTTCATATTTGGTTGACGTGCGTGACGGTTGAACGGGAAGTACCGCTGGATTCGAGATAGGATCTGCTGCAGGGTACTTATGTTGAATTCGATCGATGATGGCTTTGAAATCCAGCTTGGAGAGAAAATCCATTAACATCTCTCGATCAACCGGCCGCCGGGCAAGACTTTCTAGCGGCACCGTCAGCGGGACATCTTTTCTGAGCCGGACCAGTTCACGAGACAGGCGGGCCTTATCAGCATGCGCAATTAAGTTTTCCCGACGCTTCGTCTGCTTGATTTCCGATGCTCGAGCCAACAACGTATCGAGTTCGCCATATTCATTAATGAGTTGCGCCGCGGTCTTAATCCCTATGCCGGGCACGCCAGGAACATTATCGGTGGCGTCCCCAGCCAAGGCTTGCACATCGACAACCTTTTCAGGCGGTACGCCAAATTTCTCCTTGACTTCTTTGGTCCCAATAAACCGATTCTTAATCCCGTCGTACATCCTGACACGATCGGACACCAACTGCATGAGATCTTTGTCGGACGACACAATCGTCACCGTCGCCTCCGTTTGAAGCGCCAAATGCGTATAGGTCGCAATCAGATCATCGGCTTCAAATCCCGGGGATTCGATACAATCAAGATTAAACGCCCGCGTCGCATCGCGAACGAGTGCAAATTGCGGAATCAATTCATCGGGTGGATCAGGGCGATTGGCTTTATATTCCGGAGACAGGTCATTTCGAAAGGTGATCCTCGCAACGTCAAACACCACGGCAACATGCTTTGGTTCCATATCGTCCAATTGCTTCATCAGCATTTGCATAAATCCGTAGACAGCATTCACCGGGGTTCCATCAGGGGCATTCAGCGGCCTAATGGCATGATAGGCCCGAAAGATGAAGCTCGACGCATCTATGAGGACAAGATGGCGGAGGGGCAATTCCTCTATTTCTTGACTTTCACTCACTATGCATCCTTCACGTTCAGAGAATAATCGCCATGAAACATACCTGATGAATCACCTCGTGTCGACAGCAAAGTTTACAAGATCGGTTCGACCTCTGACGTGAGAAGTCGATTGTCTACAAAGTGTGAAATTTTGGAGAGAACAGAAAGAAAAGACGGGTCCAGCCTTTGAAGAAGCGCGGCACTGGGGTGTGGACCCCAGTGCCTTCATCCAATCCCCGGCTTACATGGCAGGCTCGTACATATTCAAGATACACATCTTAAATTATACGCAGGAGGGATATAGTCATGATGAGAAAATCCACAAGGACCTAAGGCCTGAGGACTTTGAATAAAGAAGAAATCCGGTAGGCTCAATAAGGGAGGGGATTGGAGATAATCCATCAAACAAACCTTTCAATCGATCAAGACATCATCACAAAGCAGCTATCGCTGACTTGGAAAAAAACATTTCGCTCATTCAGCAGGGACTTTACTATAAGAAAGCAAACGTAATGCCGATTTTCGTATTCGATACAATCATTTTAAAATCATATAGTTACAAGTTACACTCCGAGCAGGACCCGCCATTCGAAGCGAAGGGTCCTCCCTTCACCAACGTGTAAAATACCTACATTTTTTAGAGAAATACTGGGGAATTACATGAAAAGGGTGGATGAACCTACCAAAGAATATGGGAAGGTACGTGCCCGGACAACTTGCAGCACCACGTTAGCGAGACTGAACACCATCCATAACGATATGGATGTGTTACCGGATCCTCAAGACAACATGTCTGGCCATTGGCTCGTCCTGCTGCCTAATAGGCATAGTCCGATAGGATGCGTGATTCACGCAAGTCACATCACATTCTTGGCCGCAACAGTCTTTCTGTGTAATTGACATGGCTATATGTTCACCAATGAGGTCAATTCACCAAAGACGTACCAAATGAAACAGTCTCTTCCGACCCGAGAAGCCAATTGGCCAATGTGCGAATTTCATCAATATCGTACGGTTTCTCAAGAACGGCCCTGGCACCAGACTGCAGTGCTTGTGTTTTCAGTTCCAAGCTCGAATCTCCAGACACGAAAATAACGGCAGGAACTTTGCGTCGACTCTTTTTCCTCAGACATTCAAGAAACTCAACCCCCGTAAGAACCGGCATATGCTGGTCCGTCACCACAAGATCCGGCTGATGGTGCTCCAGCATGGCCAGCCCGACGGCTCCATTTTCAGCCTCTATGCATTGATAGCCATCCGTTTCGAAAAGTAGACGAAGAATTGACCTGGCCAATGGATCGTCATCAATAATTAGAATGCATTTCCTGGAACAATAGAGTGGATTCAATCCAACAGTGGTGGATACCGGCTCAACATAATCCATGTCGATTCTCCCTTAGCGTCTTAAGCGGGTAAAAGAATAAAGACATTTTCATCGGACTCTTTGACATTTATTACGTGAAAAACGTTTTATTGGTTTTCACTTCTCAAGATTGTTATCGCTTCCCGGCTCGTCCGACACGTTCGGCAAAACAGTAGAAGGATGATAATCCTGCCAAATGAAAAACATACCTAAGAGAAGTCCGAGTCCTGTGATGATTGCAACTATAAGTATTTCCATCGCCTTGCTCCTCGCATCACACATTGAACACGATTGACAGATCTGTAATAAAGCAAGGGACATACCAAGGATGAGTCAAGCAAACCTACCAGGTTGAGCATCTCTAACTATCTGTAGTTATTGACTTTATTTTTTATTTTTGGATCATCAGGCGACCGGTACCCACAAATAGTCAAACACGTGTTATCCAATTGCACACACCACGTATCAAAATAGATATCAAAAGAAACGAGAAAGGATGAGAAGGGTGCCCATACCAGATTTGCTTGCAGAAAATGCGTCGCTACTCCTCTCGCAAGACCGTAAGCGGCGGGTGAGCAAGCAGACGATATGTACTGAAAAACCCAACGATAAGCGTGAGAAGAATGGTCAATAAGCAGGCAATAACCAGAGGAACGATCGGAACAGACCACGTCAGGTCCAAGAAAAAGTGAAGAACTCCCCAAGACAATGCACAGGCCAACAGAATGCCAATAATCCCAGCCACACTGCCGAGTAATCCAAATTCAAGGGCAAGCGATTGCGCAATCATGCGGCGAGTACTTCCGAGAGCTTTTAAGATGGCCGCTTCATAGAGACGTCGGTATCGCGTCGTGGCGAGAACTGCCGTCATTACAATCGTGCCATTAATAATACATAACAACGCCATCCCCTGAATGGCCCAGGACAACTGCTGCAACAGATTGGCGATATTCTCTAAGACGTCGCCCACATTTATGGCCGTCACATTCGGCACACGGGCCACCAGGGCTTCTTGCAAGGGAATCTCATTGTCTGGCGAGACTCGTGCTGTCGCAATATAGGTCATGGGGGCACCATCCAATGCCCCCGGAAATAGGATCATGAAAAAATTGGTTGAAAAACTCCCCCAATCCACTTTTCGCGTGCTTTCAATTTTTGCGAATAGAGGAACCCCTTGAATATCAAGTTCGACAATGGAACCAAGATCAAGACCAAGATTTTTCGCCGCTTCTTCCTCAATCGATAAGCGTGCTGGATTCTCAGGATTTGAAGCGAGGAGCGTGGGTGAAGAGGCATCATCACGATCCCACCAACTCCCTGTGACAATGGTATTGTCCTTGGGCAAATCAGCGAGCGCCGTCAAGACATAATCTCGAGTGAAGTACCACCCGTTTCGTTTGCCCTTATGTGCCGCCGGATCAATACGGGTACCCTCAAGTGCCGTCAACCGGGATCGGACGACCGGCGACAATTGATAGTTTCCACGGTCCACCCACTGCTGAAGCGTCTGCTCAAACATCTCTCGTTGGTCAGGCTGAATATCGATAAAGAAAAATGACGGAGCTTTGGCTGGCATCCGCTCACTCAGGGCATCGAGAAGAGAGGTTTTAATTACCACGATGGACATAATCACCATCACGCCGACTCCAATAGCAACGGTCATACCGGCAGTGTAATTCCCTGGTCGGCGAAGATTGCTGATCGCATTGCGTATTGTAAACGTTCGGGAACGCGGCAAGAGCATCAGCACATACAGCAGCAATTTCGCCGCAAGCAACAGAAACAGCAAAGCCACCAAAAAGGCGGCAATAAAAAACAGCCCTAATGCAATTGAATTCGCCTGCCACATGGCCAACCCAGCCAAACAGACACCCATCACACCGCCCGTCATCAGACGAATTCGATCGTGCACCACACCTTTGATACTGTTGCGCAATCGATGCCAGTAGGACTCCGAATCACCAGACGGATTGGCCCGGTCAATTTCTCTTCGAAACACTAAAGCCGGCGGTACATGTCTAATAGTCAGCAATGGCCAGAGTGTAAAAACCGCAGTGGAGAGCAATCCCAAAATGAGCCCCTTCAACACGGGAGTGAACGAAAGTGTCCAATCAATAGAAAATGGCAATAATCCTCCAAGAAGAGCGGGCATGACCGTTTGAAACGCCATGCCAAGCACAACACCGAGGATACTCCCAATGCCGCCCATGAGAAGGCTTTGGAACAAGTATGTCTTAATGATAAAGCTTGTCTCGGCTCCAATCGTTTTCAGAATGGCAATACTCGCCATTTTTTGAGAAAGATATCCTTGAATCGTACTTGCGACTCCAATGCCACCGATAAACAAGGTTGTCAGACCAATCAACCCAAGGTACGTGGATAACTGGTCCAGAAAACGCCGCACCCGAGGTTGAGCGTCTTGGAAACTCACAACTCGGACGCCCTCTTTGGCTAGACGTCCTCGCAGTTCACCTAATAGTGGCCTCAACGATTGCGACGGTGGGACACGAAGCCGATAGCGCTCGCGAATTCGGCTTCCAGGCTGAAGCAGTTCCGTAGCCTCAAGCGCTTGACGAGAAATCAACACTCGAGGACCAAGGCTAAAGGCACTTGCGACACGATCGGGCTCTTTTTTGATGATCCCGGTGATACTGAAGTGTGCTTGGCCAATCATGATCTGATCGCCAATGTCCACATGGAGACTGATCAACAGAGATTTTTGTACAATCGCCCCAAAACATGGAATCACTTCGCAATTCGATGCTTGACGAGTAAACAGCGAAGCCAGTGACGACTCGGGACGCGTCTCAATGGCCCCATAGAGTGGGTAGGAGGGTTCAACAGCTTTGAGTTCAACTAATTGTGTGGCCGGTGCCAGGCTGGAGGGCTCCGCATTTTTGTTTGTAACGGCAACCATCGCCGCCAATTCACTGACATGGGAAATCTCTATCTCTCGTGCTTGAAGCGCGTTCAGGACTTCCCGGCTGTCCTCACTCATGAACCGGCGGGATGAGACTTCGAGGTCGCCGCCGAGCAAGCTTTTCGCGTCATGGAAAATGGCGTCTTCCACGTTGGCCGCAAATAATCCTACGCCGACGATCGCACCCACACCAATCGCGATACACACAAAGAAAAAGACAAAACGGTGCCAGCTAGCCCGAGCCTCCCGCCACGCCATAATTATTGCAAAGCGCACCTGAGATTTCATATTCAGTCGCTTACTGGCTCACTACCAAAGAAAGACGTGCATTAGCTGTGACCTTCTAATGACACGTGCGCTTCAAGCACCTGAGATTTCATTCCCTGACCGCTACTTGCCTATTTTCTTTGGGTCGATCACATTATGTTCATCAGGACCCCACCATGGTATCTGCGTGTATTTCTCCATCTCGTAAAGCAATGATGCGCTCGGTCCGGTCGGCTAACGACTGATCGTGAGTCACCAAGACCATCGTACTCCCATGATCTTGATTTAAACGAAAGAGCAAGTGAATGACACGCTCTCCCGTTGTACTGTCTAAATTTCCTGTAGGTTCGTCGGCCAACAACACCGGAGGTTTTGTCGAAAAAGCCCGCGCAACCGCAACACGCTGCTGCTCACCCCCTGAGAGTTGCACCGGATAATGGTCCTGACGATCTTCCAACCCAACGGCCTGTAACAATTCTCTCGCTCGCTCCATCGCCCCCGGATCACCATTCAGTTCAAGGGGAAGCGCCACATTTTCCAGAGCGGTGAGGGTTGGGATAAGATGAAACGATTGGAAAATATACCCGATATACTGCCGGCGATGATGCACCATCTCCGTTTCAGATAATGCCGTAATATTCGTCCCATGAATCGTGATCGCCCCTCGAGTCGGCTTATCTAAACCGGCAAGCAGGCCAAGGAGTGTAGACTTCCCACTTCCTGATGGACCAATAATGGCTACGACTTGCTTTTGAGGAATTTCAAAAGTGATATCATTGAGAATGGGAACGACGTGACTCCCCGCTCTTAATTCCATCACGAGATTCTGGACAACAATCATAAATTCGTTATGGTAAAGAGAAGGGAAAGTACGAGGGACATGTGAATGCAGAATACAGGAGGTCCATCATCGCGAACAGCGCAACCGAGCGAATCATGAAACACTGCCCAAAAACTCGCCCACACCACCTGGTTCTTATGATACCAATATTTTTTGCACTCTGCATGGCCGCTGCAGGATGTGATACGGCAAATGACCAGACCTTACCTCCCACTACGACCAACGTCGCGACAACCACTCGTTCCGACACACACACCACCCCTGCGAAAGAGGACCGGCCGCGAATCGTGGCACTTGGCGATAGCTTAACCGCTGGACTCGGGGTTCCACCTGATGAATCGTACCCTTCCCGCTTGCAACGGCATTTAGATCAGGCTGGATATTCGTACCATGTCGTGAACGCGGGTGTGAGCGGCGATACCACAGCCGGTGCGCTTCGTCGTTTGGATTGGGTCCTGAAAAACCAACCCAGCATTGTTATTCTAGAATTAGGGGCGAATGATGGGCTCCGTGGGCAACCCATCAAGACCATTCATGGAAATCTTCAGAAAATTCTTCAACGCCTTAAAGATCGTCAAGTACATATCTTGCTCACTGGCATGAAAATTCCCCCAAACTATGGGTTCGACTACACATCACAATTTTCGGAAATATTCCCCCAATTAGCGGACGAGTTTGATGTGGCCTTTATGCCATTTTTTTTAGAAGACGTGGCCGCACATCGATCCCTCAATCAAGCAGACGGCATCCACCCAACCGGAGAAGGTTATGCCATCGTCGTCGAACATCTCATGACGTACTTAGAACCGCTCCTACGTGCGCCACTCTCTAGCACGTCGTAAGACACGCATTAGCACAGCGGACATAAAAAAACCTTCCGGATCCGACAGAACGCAGATCCGGAAGGTTTTTGAGAATGTGTTTGTTCGCGGCGTGACTTATGATTTCTTAAAGAAAATGTCGTAGACGCCGTACCCAAGAATCGCTGCGATAAAACCGACATACATGGCGGTAATGCCCTCATAGCTACCACCGGGCGCATTGGCCAATGCCGGAGAAGCGCTGAGTGCGAGAGCCATGACCGATCCCAGAAAACCTTTTGATATGCCTTTCATTGCGGGTCCCTCCTTTTTCTCTTTGATTTCTAATGTATCATTCAAGAGTTGAATCTTAAATAGAGTGGAATTTTATAAAACTTACTAGACCTTTCGCAATAACCGGACCTTACTTTTTCAACACAGGCGCTCGATTATAAACTCACGCGAATCCTACCACCTAAACAATTGAAAAAGTTAGACTTTTAATGAAATTACGCATTGATAATACGTAAAACTCAATACGCATGCTGACGCTACTCTTCAATTCGTGAATGCGTACCGTCGCAAAAAGGCGGCCTTTTTGTGTGTTTACAGCCACACCATGCCACACGTTTTGCATCCTTCAATTCGACTTCCATTGGCGTATGTTCGGTTCCGGTGTGTGACCCGTCACAAAACGGTTGAGTTTTCGATCGCCCGCATTTACACCAATAGTAGGTTCCTGGTTCCATTTCCAAAATGTACGGTAGCTTTTGGGGAATAATAATCGGATCTCCCATTGTTCCTCCTTCAAAATAATCAAACAACAACGAATTTTGTATTCTGATGAATCAAGACGCCAAAAATCAACAGAGGAAATCAACGTCTCATCTCGAGTCAGCGGTAATCGTTCTTTGTCTTTGACGAAATAGGTGTGACGCTTTTTAACCACAGCGAGGCTGTGGACCGTTGGGACCTAATGCTGTCAACCAAATGTAATCGGCAATACCTTCATCAATCGCTTCCTGCACGTCTTCTTCGCGCACAGGATCTAAAGCGATAAGATAAATTGAGATATCTTTTAACGTCGAAGAAGCATCTCGCCTGACTCGCTTGGGAACGGGAACCTCATATTGAATATGCCCACCGCCAGTGTAGCTGATCAGCGGACCCTGGTCCTGGGACTTCCTATTGATATATTCCGTAATAATCTTGGCCATCCCTTCATCTCGAAAAATGGAGGCTTGATAATACCTATCATACATTTTTTTTGGTAATCCAGGATGACAGAGTTCTATGGGTTTAAAAATCACCTGTTCATATTCAGGATCTTTCAACGACATGTCTTTCTTGACTCCCCACTTCTCCATCTCGGGGTCACGCAATGCCGCCTCGAGCCCTTGCTTAGAAACCATCCGCACCAACGAACGTGGGGGATTGAGCGCATAGAGTGGAAGCCGATGTTCCTTGGCAAACTGGACTAACCGTTCATAGCCGGTAAAATCAGGGCCCCAATTTTCTTCCCAATGCGAATCCTTCAGAAACTGAGCCTCAGTGAGAGCATGCTGCTGCGTGTATTGATCGAGTGCAGCTTGACCGTTCCAACTGAACATTTCCATCGCCAAGGCCGGTTTCTGACCGGAAACCACTAACGTATCTAACACCTGGACAGCCGCATCAATGTGGGAAGGCGTATAGTGTTCCTCCCCTATATACACGACATCCGCACCCGCCAATTCAGACTTGAGTGTTTCAAATTCAAGAACCTTCCCTGTCTTTACTTCAATAATTTGTCCAACCTGAAAGTCTTGGACTTCGGTTGATATTCCAGGCGTCGAAGCACACGAAGCCAGGATCAACAGAAGACTCAACGTACCTAACAGCATCGCAATACGAAGATGCCTACAGGTAAACCATTTCATTGATATTCTGTGCATAGGGTTCATCTACCATACGGTCATTTTGACTGCAAGTATTAGGCATAGAGTCCATAAAGCCGTAAGCATTAAATGGCAATATTGACCACTGAGATTCACCAGGTAAGAATAAACTGATCAGCAAAATGAATTATCACTTCGGACACAACGCAGATTGATCTACCATTGGTATCACGTATCCTTGAAAGTGTCCTGCCGATATGCGGGCTAGGTGAAAAGCCCTCATCTCAGCCCTTTGTCGATACCTGTTCCCCATCTATCTAAACAGAGCACAGAGAATTTAGTGACTGAAGAAGGGAAGAACAATAGTCCCAAAAAGTCGGTCAAGATATGCAGAAAATCTTGCGCGATAATGCCAATTATCAGAAGCCTAGATGCGCGGTGGAGGCAAGGCTATGTACGTCAAGGATGCGCGCCGGTTTTTCAATTCCCCCGTATCGGCAATTTTGGCTTGTTTAAAACCCTCATAAAGTGGTTTAGTTTGGCTATCCACATTAGATAGATGGGCATCAACATTGGATTTATTACCCTGACATATACGCCATTCACGGAAAAGCTACGCCATTTATCGAGTTAATAGCAGAAAGGAATAGTTTATGCCTAAATTACTTGCGGTATTGGTTATATTATTAATATTTTCGGGCTGTTCAAGTACGCCAGATATTGCCTACCAGAATATTTCCTATCCTCCACTCAATGTTCCCAGCACCGCTTATCTCGGCGACCGATTATTAATGCAGGGCAAGGGCTTTAGAACCGATGTTCTGGAGGTCAATAAAATTACAGGAAAGTATGCGGAAATTGAAAATGCAACGTTCTGCCGGTACAGCCCCAAATCGACAGAGTTCTTCAGTTTTGATCGCAGGGCCATCCGGTTTATAAACTTTGTTGGTGGAATCCGCGGTTTTGGGAGTGTCGTCAGCTATAAAAAATCTGACAATGAAATCTGCATTGACGATTTTTGGTCCGGCTGTTTTGATAGCTCATTTGGCAGCTATACCTATAAGCCTGATAGTACCTGTTCAAAACCCAGTACGTTGCAGCAAATTATTGAATATAACGGTAAAGCTGGAAACATCCTAAATTTTATCTATCGCGATATTTACTCGTGACCGAATTTCAGCGCCTTTTACCACCAACTTCACCATGGATCTTACCGAGGGTAACGTTGTTAATTATAAAGGTGCCCGGTTAGAGATCAAAAAGGCCACAAACCAGGAAATCAGCTACACGGTATCGAAAAACTTCACCAAATATTGAGAATTTGATTGACGCCTGCTTCGCTGAGATGATTCACAATATCGATTTCAACGAGGAGTCATGCAGTTGCGGCTTCAAAAGGTTTTTCAGGGACGACATCTTTTTACTGATAAATCTGGTATTTGCTGTACGATGCATTCGCTGCCAATTGTTCAAAAAAAGGAGGGCAGCCATTAGGCCACCCCCGTGAGTGATTGTTCAATGTCGGGTTTGATACGATGCTGCGTGCCTCGGACTTGCCCACCCTCACGGTCGCGGATGTGACCGATCATCAAGGCGCGATTGTGAGTGAAATCCAGATCAGACAACGGAAGACGGGGCAGGGCCATCTCGTCGCGCTGTCCCCGGCCACGCAAGAAAGTGTGGCTGACTGGTTGCTCCAGAGCGGCAAGCGCGGCACCGAGTCTGTGTGGACGAGTATTGGGAATCGAAAAACTGAAACGCATCTCAGTCGAGGTCAATACGCGAATCTCGTCAAACAGTGGGCGGAACTAGCTCGTCTCAATCCCAATCGGCACAGTACCCATTCCATCCGTCGCACGAAATCGGCAGTCACCTATGACCAAACCCAAAACCTCGCGGCCTGTCAGCAACTCTTAGGACACAAGAGTATCGGCAGCACCGCCGTGTATCTGGGCGTCGATCAACGCAAGGCGCTCGACCTCGCCAAGCGGATCAAACTCTAACGCGTTTTCCGAAGAAGATTTTTTTCAACGAATATGTAACACTTCCCCTAAAGGAACGGTTACATTTTGCGCCATCACATAATTTGAAAATGTTGAAACCCTACGGGTTTTGAAGGATGCGGTTTTACGGCCAGGTCGGAAAATGTAACAGACTGACCCATTCCGTTACATGCAACGATTTAATGTCCAGCCTATTTTTAGTGTAGGAGGTAAGAAATGCCAGTTGAGGATGTCCTGTTCATTGCAACTACTATTCTCGCCTCGCTCGGAGGTGGTGTGGTCATTGTATTTGCGCTATCCAACTGGCTTGGGAAATTGTGGGCAGAGCGGCTCATGGAAAAGGAACGTGCAAAACATGCGGAGGATTTACTTAAACTACGAGATGATTTGCAAACTCGACAAAATGAACGCATTGAAACTCTCAAAAATGATTTACATATATTCAAGGAAACCCATCTAAAAGAACATTCTGAAAAAATCGTTATTTACAGAGATGTCATTGATATCGTTGCAACCATGTTGTCGGAATTGGAAGGAATTGTATTAGGGAAGCAAGAAACGCTACCCGACGAACTTCTTAAGTCGTTTGAAAGAAAAAGATATCGAGCATATGGCTATTTAGGTATGTTTGCTCCTCAAAAAGTTATGGATGCTCAAGACACCTTGATGGATTGCTTGTTGAGCATTATTTACGATGGGAAGACAGTTGAGTGGGAAACAATAAGAAATATGGCTCTCGCTTTCATTAATGCTGTGAGGGATGATGTTGGGATAAATAAAGAGTGCATCGACTATAGGGGTAGCAGATGATAAGAAAGAATGTTTTTGGTTAAATAGTAACAGAACCGAGTATTCCGTTACATCGGATCAAGCAGCGTTGTTGTTAAAGGTTGTGTCGTAGTCATCGGCAGCGCAGGAACATTCGTTTTTACGAATTTTTCGCCCAAGTTCTTCACTATACAATCCGTGTTTTTTCATTAACCGGCCAACTTGCGCGGCATCAACGACTTC
The DNA here is from genome assembly GCA_021604005.1 of Nitrospirales bacterium. Classification (GTDB taxonomy): domain Bacteria; phylum Nitrospirota; class Nitrospiria; order Nitrospirales; family UBA8639; genus JAGQKC01. Next base: position 74,212 of record BQIV01000023.1, read on the forward strand.
ATCGGCTCTGATGCAAAGAGAACCCCGTTCGGTCATATAGGCATAACCAACCTTTTTCTTTTGGCCTTTGATATACGCTTCAATAGGGAAATATTCTTTTTTCGGATCAGACATAGCGGTACTCTCTTTACTCAAACTAGATGGGATGAGAAAAACTTAAAACAGGAAATGCAGGCTGTCGAGAGAAAATGTTATTTTGTCCACTTGGGTTTCGGGGTGTGTTTCCTGACACGGGGTTTTCGGACTGGAGGCGGGAGTTTGAGATCAAACTTTGAATAAAAGAATTTGTGACCCCGGCGGCGCGGTGAAATTTTGGCTGTTTTGTTACTCTTAACAGCGGCATGAAATGGGGGCCGGAGAGACGCAGCAGAAATCATGCTGAAAGTATGAATGGGAATGTTCAAAACACCAAGGATAGGCGCGTGAGTTTTCCACAAAGGGAGGCATCATGAAAGGGTTGGAGGAGCGAACGCAGGGGAGGTGTAAATTTTTAGGTGCGACGTGGCGTAGCGTTTAGAAAATACGAAGCCTAAGAGCCTTCTTTGAGGAAAAGTGATGGATATTGATGTCCATGGGAACAAGACTATAGATGTTTAAGTAAGGTTAAAGATTAAGAGATTTCAAATGAGTGAAAATGTCTAAAATCAAGGGCTTATAAGTTTTTTGTTGCCCTCTATGCCTACATGTGATGTCGGAAATGAAATTCTCAGGGAGACATCGAGACTACGATAAGACGAGAGAAAGGTTTGGGAAATAGGTGCGGTAATATCCGCGATCTCGGGTTAATAGCTGATCGGCTCGAAGTTCCGCATGCGCTCCTATCAAAAAGTCAGCCACGATATGCTGTCGACTCCGTAGTGGGGCTTGGCATTGCATACAATGCACCTGTTGGTTCCTCCCACATTTTGCACAAACCATGACGCTCTTTCGACGTTTGGCATACATTCCCCAGGCTTGCCCAGCACGAACCCATACTTTCTGGTCCCCCGTCAGAAGTTCAAGCCTGGTGTCAACGAGAAATGCCTCTAATGCATGAGAATTAGGGAAATATGCAGCGAGTTCGGCTAAAACGACTTCGCTAAGGATCACCTGACCCTTTTCACTCGCATCGTCTAATTGATGCTGAGCTTCCTCGACATTTGAAGAACCGGGGATGAGCAGATCAAGAAGAATATTGGTATCAACCGCCGTAATCATTGTCCACGCATATCTTCAATAAGCTCATCCGAGGTTTTTCCTTTTAGCGGTTTTAAAAAGCCTCGATATTTTGCAAAGCGGGTGGGAGATGCTTTTTTTTGCACTCGAATTCCACCTTTCACCTCTCTCAATTCAACCTCATCGCCAGGGTGTAGCCCTAGGCGGTTTCGTAACAGTTTCGGTATGGTGATTTGGCCCTTTTCAGTCATTCGACTCGTGCTCATGCTCCCCCTCCGACCCAGGAAGTAATACCAAACTGGTATACCATAGAAATACTACACTGCCCCCCTGCATCCGTCAATTTGAAATTCACAACAACCCCGAACCTATTCGAACGCACACTTGTACGTTCAGGCAAGGGATTACCTCTCAAATCGAGTACTCGGTATTATCTGAAAAGAAGGAGAGGATATCGCGAGGAAGAGAGAGTTTGGTGCCGAAGGCGGGACTTGAACCCGCACGGCTTGCGCCACACGCCCCTTAAACGTGCGTGTCTGCCATTCCACCACTTCGGCACTCGGCCCCATTATGAATCGCTTTTTTCCCCTTGTCAACGAACTGGGGCG